>CBDUXT010000006.1:0-98043 GCA_965371245.1 uncultured bacterium
GCACGCCGGGTCAGAGCCGTGGGCGCAAGCCCACGGACACGATGCGAACAAGCATGGGGCTTCTACGATACCAGACCGGTCACAGGGCTCGCGCCCTGTGCTCTGAAGACTGCCCGCCGATTCGGTCATGCACCCGTTTGCGGGGGGTGTGTGACAGTTTTGGCGGGGCGTGCAAAGCCATCTTGAGGGCGGCACGCCGGGTCAGAGCCGTGGGCGCAAGCCCACGGACACGATGCGAACAAGCATGGGGCTTCTACGATACCAGACCGGTCACAGGGCTCGCGCCATGTGCTCTGAAAACTGCCCGCCGATTCGGTCATGCACCCGTCGGCTCGGGGTTCGTTCCCCCGGGGTTGCGTTCCTGTGAGATTGCCTCTACATTCCCGCGCTCGCGCCGAGGTTGTGGATCGATCCGTTTGGGTTTGAGCCTGCCCGGCGTGGACGGGCCGCCGTCGCGCGAATCCGCAGAGCGCGATGGGGTCGGAATCGAAGGCTGTGGAACCGCGAAACAACCGATGACCACGTCTGCTACCAGCGAACTCGGTTCGTTATCCTCGATCGAGGCCTTGATCCGTGCTCGCCGTTTGGCCGATGCGGAGGCGGCACTGGCGCGCGAACCAGAGACTGACGAGAACCGCAACGACCTGGCCTTCTTGCGCGGGTACCTGGCCGAGGCGCGCTACGAGCGTGGCGATGCCATTGCCGCGTACGAGCATGTGCTGGAGCAGGATCCGGATCATGTGGGGGCGGCGTTCCGTGCGGGGTTGTTTGCCGACCAATACGGCGATGACGACGCGGCGGTTTCGTTCTACGAGTTGTGTACCGACCGGGATGCCGCGCCGGTCAATGGGTTGATCAACCTGGCGGTCCTCTATGAGGAGCACGGCGACTTGAGACGGGCGGAGCGGTGTCTGGGCGACGTGTTGGCGGAGTATCCCAACCACCCCCGGGCGCGGCGTTTCCTGAAGTCGGTGCTGGCGTCGTACGCGATGGTGTTCGACGAGCGGACGCAGAGAGAACACGAGCAGCACAGCGCCGTTCTGGATATGCCCATTTCAGATTTCGAGCTCAGCGTTCGCAGCCGGAACTGCCTGCGTCAAATGAACATTCGGACGCTGGGTGATCTTCTGGCCACGACGGAAGCGGAGTTGCTGTCGTATAAGAACTTCGGCGAGACATCGCTTTCCGAGATCACGGTGATGCTCGACAACAAAGGGCTCTCCTTGGGGCAATCGCTTCAGCCGCCCATCGCGCCCGCGGTTCCCACCGTCCCCACTGTTCCACCGGACGCTTCGGGATTGTTGGGCCGACCGATTGCGGAACTGGAGCTCTCGATGCGGTCGCGCAAAGCGCTGCAAAGGCTGGGGGTGACGACCATTGGCGAGCTGGCTGCTCGGACAGAGAGCGAGCTGATGACCATCAAGAACTTCGGCGAAACATCGCTGGTTGAGATCAAGGGACAACTTGAGAAGGTTGGGCTGTCGTTTCGGCAGTTAACGGCCGGCGGGTTGACGTGACCCGCCGGTCCGGGTCACCGGGCATCACGGTGTTTCGTAGCCGAAGGTCGCCGATCAGGCGTTCGTACGGCGGCGGTCGTCCGTGAGCGCTGGAACCGGAGGTGCGGCATGGGCCAACGAGCGCTCGCGGCGAGACCCTGCCGATTTCGCGGGTTTCGGCGCGGTTTGGCCGCCGTCTGGGTTCTCGACGCCGTCCTCTCTGCCTCGACCCTGCCTGTTGAACCCCCTGTTGGCGCCACGGGGTCGGTTCGTCCGGTGCGTGTGCTGGTCTCTTCCGACCTGAAGCGCCTTCGCTTCCGCTGTGCAACCCCCCTTTCCATCTTGGATGTTCACGGTACGGCGCTGGGACCGGTGCCCTCCGGTGAATGGGTGACGGTGACGACATCGTCCGGGCGAGCGTTGGATCTGGCGGGCGTGACGGTGGCGGGCGGCATTCGGCTGGAGCCGGAGGCGGAGGGTGCCGTGTCGTTGTCGCTCCGACGTCATGGGGAATGGTCCGCGACCCGCCGTTATCCTGGAACGCTCCGGCTCGTCGTGGGGGACGACGGGTTGATCGACGCGATCAACACGGTGGACATCGAGCCCTACACGGCCTGCGTGGTGGCCAACGAGGTCTGGCCGACGTTTGCCACGGAGGCGTATCGCGCTCAAGCGATCGCGGTTCGGACGTTCGTGTTGTATCAGATGGGTCGGCGGACGAACTCGCGGTTTGACATAGCGGCTAGCCAAGGGTCGCAAGTGTATCGCGGGCTTCGCTCGGACGTGGCCGGTCGGCGGGCTGCTGATGCGACGGCCCATACGCGGGGGATCGTGTCTACGTGGTTGGACGGCACGACGGAGCGTTTGTTCAGCGCCTACTATAGTGCCGCGTGTGGTGGGGTGTCGCAATCGGCGGCGATCTTCGGGTCGGCCGATGACGTGCCGCCTTTGGCCGGCGGCGTGCGCTGCGATTTCTGCAGGATTGCGCCGGGTGATACGTATCGCTGGGGTCCGGTGGCGCTGGCGAAGGCCGACGCGTGGTCGCGCCTACTGGCGCGGTATCCGGCGATGGCGCGGCTGGGGAGCTTGACCGACATCGAGGCAGCCGCGCGAACGCCGACAGGGAGACCGACTCGACTACGAATTACCGGCTCGACCGGGGAGTCGCACGAGATTCTGGCGGAGCGGTTCCGGTTGGCCGTTGGCGGCGATCTGATTAAGAGCACCGACTTCCACGTCGAGGTCAGTCGGGAGGAAGTCCGGTTCACCAACGGAAGAGGCCACGGGCATGGGTTGGGGCTTTGCCAGTGGGGTATGCAGGGTCAGGCGCAGGAGGGGGCGTCCGCGGGGGAGATCCTGCGGTACTATTTTCCCGGAAGCCGGCTGACGCGGGCGTATTGAGTTGGTCGGGTCTATGGACGAACGACATGGCGGCGCTGCGCTGGGCTATGGCACCCATCGTTTCACGCGTGCCTGACCAGCAGCGAGCGGCCCTCCAGTTGCGGCTTGAGCCGCAAGAACTCTGCCGCAACGGGTCGATCCGGCAGGAGTTCGACGATCCGTTGGCCCAAAGCGAGCAGGGCCGCGTAATCACGTCGTTGTGCGGATGCCACAAACTCCGCCCGAAGGGCCTTCTCGACTCGATCGACCAAGTCATCCAGTTGCCGTTTCAGGCTTGCGGCAGCCTGCGCATCGGACGCGTCAACCAACGCGGCGTATGTCCGTCGGCAAACGGCGAGGTTGCCGGAGCGCAATCCATGCTTCCATTGGCGCATGAGATTCAGCGTTGTAAGGCCGTGTGTGCCGGTCCCTTGCGCTGCGTCCGGCGCCGGTTCGGACGACCAAAGCGCGGTGCTTTCGGCATCCGGAGCGGGGTGTGCGTGGCCCTCGGTCGGGGAGCTGTCGGCGATCGAGGTCGCTAGTCTGGGAAACGCGCTACGATCGAGCGTCGCGGCGACCAGGGCGGATGGGTTGCTCGGTCCCAGGGCTAGATCGACGAGGGGAGCTGCCGGCGCATCCAGTTCGTCGCCGCCGGCTAGGTTGTCTTCGGTGTGCGTTTGTTCCGACAGGCGCGACGGGTCCGCTTGTCGCTCCATGCGCTTGTCGAGGCGATCGATTCGGTCGCTCAGACGGCGCAGATAACCCCAGCCGGCGATGGCGAGGATGACCCCGGCGCTGACGGCGAGGACCAGGAGGGTGGATCGCCAGCCGCCCAACAGGTAGGCAGACGCCAACGCGACGATGCCGGCGCAGCTCGTCAGGACGTGCCGCGTCCGTATGTGGTCGAGGGCGGCGTGTCGTGTTGGTTTCTGGAGTGCCATTGTGGTGTCATTATCCTCGTGTCACGTTACTTTTCCGGAGGCGGCTCTTTCGAAACGTTTAGTGGGACGAACGCTCCCGCATGGGTGGTCGGTTCACGAAGTGAGGCGGTGTCGGCCCGCTGGAACTTGGCCAGCGAGCTGCGCACCGGGACCGTGACCTCCAGCCACATGCAACTCTCTTCCGCCAGGACGTGGGGGCTCTTGAGGCCGGCGGGCAGCAGCACCGTGTCACCGCGCTGAAAGGCCACAGGGTCGGTGGAGCCGTCGTGCGTAACGTGCCCGCGGCCTTCGAGGACGATCCAGATGACCATTTCCTTGTGAGGAATCGGTTGTTCAACGCCCTCGGCCATGCGCACCCGTTCGATGACGAATGACGGGCATCGGACGAGGCTGGTGATGGCCGTCCACATGCCGGCGAGATGTTGGACTCGTTCCTCTTCGATCGATCCGGTGTTAAAAGAGATGCACTCCATGGCCAGGTCGATGTGCAACTCGCGCGGTGAGCCGGTGGATCCGTCCACGCGGTTCCAATCGAAGACCCGGTAGGTGATGTCGGAGGGCGTTTGTACCTCGGCGACGGTGACACCCTTGCCCAGGGCGTGAATCGTTCCGCTTGGCAGGTAATAGCAATGCCCCTTGCGAACGGGGATTCGGATGAGCAGGGACTCGACCGTGCCGTCATCGATGGCCTGGCGCAGGGCGCGGGCATCGACTCCCTCGCGGACACCGCGATAGATACATCCGTCGTCTTCGGCCTCGATGATGTACCAGGCTTCGTTCTTGATGCGGACGCGTCCACCCAGGCGGGCGGCCATGGCCTCGTCGGGGTGAACCTGGACGCTGAGGGTGTCGGTGGCGTCAAGGAACTTGATGAGCAAGGGGAAACGCGACTCGAACAAAGGGGCCCGCCCGAACAGGTCGGTGCCCCAGTCGTTTACGAGCGCGCCGAGGGTTTCGCCGCGGGCGGGGCCGTCGCGAACGACGGATTGGTCGTCCTCAAGGTCGGCGATCTCCCACGATTCCCCGATGGATGCGCCCACGGGAAGGGTCTTGCCGACGCACGTCTCGAGGTTGCGCCCCCCCCAGATTCTCTGCTTGAAGATGGGCTCGAAGATGAGTGGGTAGACGTCCATGGCTGGTGCGCTTCCTGCAGGGTGATTGTAGGCACCGTGACCCGGTTGGCAACGGGCGCCGCGGGGTGCTCGTTGCGTGCGAGCGGCGCGGTTAGTAGACTCGGTTCGTGAACCAGTGCTGAAGCCAAGAGGAGTGATCGATGTCGGAAACACCCAGCCCGCCCGAGTCGGATATGATCAGCTTCGACGATTTCACCAAGATCAAGCTGCGTGTCGGGAAGGTGATCGAGGCCGGTGACCATCCCAACGCCGACAGGCTGGTTGTTCTGAAAGTGGACCTGGGCGACGAGCAGCGGCAGATCATCGCCGGGATCAAGGGTCACTATGAACCCGAGCAGTTGATCGGTCGGAACCTGATTCTGGTTACGAACCTGGCCCCGAGGCGCATGCGGGGGCTCGAAAGCCAGGGGATGCTGCTGGCGGCCAGCACGCCGGACCACGCTCAAGTGATCGTCCTGACCACTGAGTCCGACATCGCGCCCGGTAGCACGGTGGGTTAGACGTTCGGCGGCCCTGGTCGATGTTTTTCTTCATTCCGCTCTTGCCACATGGGTTTCGCCGGTGCCCGGCGGCGTCCGGGGCTTGTGCGACCCCCCGGGATGATTCTTTCGCCGGTTGGTTGGGCTGGTTATATTCATCACTGATGCCCCCAGACACGGACACAACATCGAGCGCTTGGACGATCGGGCGGCTGTTGAATTGGACGGCCGACCATCTGGCGCGGGCGAACGTCGTGGACGCGCGACTTTCGAGTGAGGTGCTCTTATCGCACGCGGCCGGTTGTCGGCGAATCGACCTGTACGCGCGGTTCGATCAGGTGCTGGAGGGGCCGCCGCTGGATCGGTTTCGCGCGTGGGTCCGTCGAGCGGCGGAGGGTGAGCCGATCGCCTATCTGGTGGAGGAGAAGGAGTTTTTTTCTCTGCCGCTTTTTGTCACGCGTGACGTGCTCATTCCTCGTCCCGAGACGGAGGTGCTCGTCGAGTGTGTGATCGACCATTGCACGAAGGCAGGGCTGGATCGGCCCGTTGTGTTGGACTTGGGAACCGGAAGCGGGTGTATTGCGGTGGCTCTGCTAAAGCACCTTTCGCAGGCGCGCGTGGTGGGGACGGACGTTTCCGCGGCCGCCCTGGCTGTTGCCCATCGCAACGCGGAGCGTCACGCCGTTATGGATCGACTTACGTTGCTTGAGGCGGACTGCCTGTCGTTGGCGGCGGAGACGATTCCGGAAGGCGGGTTCGACGCGCTGGTTTCCAACCCGCCCTACGTTCCGGTGGGTGCGTGGGATGGACTGGACCGTTCCGTGCGTGACTTCGAGCCGCGGCACGCGCTCACGGACGAAAGCGACGGGTTGTCGTTCTACCGGGCGATTGGCGCCGATGGGCCGGGGCTGTTGAAGCCGGCGGGGGCGGTGTTCGTGGAGATTGACGACGGGGTGTCGGACGGGGTCGCATCGGCGATCGAGGAGGGTGGGGGCCTGGTACACAAGCGGACGTGGAAAGATCGCGTCGTGGGTCACGAGCGCGTACTGCTCTTCGGCAGGCGAGCCGACGCTGCGGACCAAGAGGTCGATCTGGAGGGCGCAAGCCGTGCAACTGTTTGAGATTGTCGGGGGCAACCGGCTCAAAGGGACGGTCCAAATCAGCGGTGCCAAAAACGCGGCACTTCCGATCATGGCGGCCGCACTCCTGGCGGACGGGGAGACGGTACTCGAGAACGTGCCCGATCTGGCGGACGTTCGGCAGATGCAGGTCTTGCTGTCGCGTTTGGGCGTGAAGACCAGCCGGGATGAGCGGGGCGCGATGCACCTGCTGGTCGAGGACGAGATGAACGTCCACGCCCCATATGAACTGGTCAGTCGTATGCGTGCGAGCGTGTGCGTGCTGGGGCCTCTGCTCGCCAAGCGTCGGCGTGCGCAAGTGTCGATGCCGGGGGGTTGCGCGATCGGGGATCGGCCGATCGATCTCCACCTGCGTGGTTTGCAGGCGTTGGGGGCGGAGTACGAGTTGATCAACGGCGATGTGGTGATGCACGCCAAGCGGCTCAAGGGCGCGGAAATCTTTCTTGGCGGGCCGTTCGGAGCGTCGGTGACGGGGACGGCCAACGTAATGATGGCGGCCGTATTGGCCGAGGGGCGGACGGTGATCGAGTCGGCGGCGTGTGAGCCGGAGATCGTGGACCTCGGAGATTTTCTGAACAGTTGCGGCGCACGGGTTACGGGTCACGGGACACCTCAGTTAACGGTCGAGGGTGTTTCGTCGATGCATGGCGCGCAGCATCGCGTGGTGTCCGACCGGGTCGAGGCGGGAACGTATGCCATCGCGGCGGCCATCACCAACGGCGATCTGGAGTTGCGCGGCGCGCGGCTGGACCATCTTCAAGCGGTTGCGGATCGGCTTCGGCGTGTGGGGGTTATCATCGAGCGGGCGGAGACGGGGATCGTGGTTTCGGCGTCGCGCAGACTCGAGCCGATCGAGGTCACCACGCAGCCCTATCCCGGGTTCCCGACGGACTTGCAGGCGCAGGTGATGGTGTTGCTCTGCCTGGCGGATGGCAACAGTATTATAACGGAGAAGATTTTCCCCGATCGGTTCCTGCACGTGGGCGAACTGAACCGAATGGGAGCCCGGCTGCGCAAGGAAGGGCCGACCGTCATCATTGAAGGGGTGAAGCGGTTGATCGGGGCGCAGGTCATGGCGTCCGACCTGCGCGCGTCGGCGGCCCTTGTTCTGGGGGGATTGATCGCGAAGGGAACGACCCGCGTTCATCGAGCCTACCACATCGACCGTGGCTACGAGCGGATCGAGGAAAAGCTTGCCAGTGTTGGGGCCACCATTCGTCGGCTGGAAGAATAGGCCCTGCCCGCTACTGCCTGCGCGCGACAAACGGATTCCCCCGGCGCGGATTCGTCCGATAGTGCGGCTGGTTGTGGTTGGTCGTGCCTCACGAAGGCCTTGCGCCGGTGCCGACACATGTTGCGCGTGCGGTTCGGCGATGTTGCGTGCCGGCAACACCCGCTACGACCGGCACCGTAGCCCCGCATGCTTCTCAATCCTCTGTAGCCTCTAACCTACTGTCGAAACGATGGTTACGGGTCGCGCTGTCGGCGTGTGCCCAAACGGAGCGCGCGGCATGGTCGGTGCAATTCGTGGGGTGGTCAGGTGTTCGCCGGCGAGTAGCGGCTTTGGATGGTCTTGAGCCGTGGCCCGGTTTCGAGGGCGGGCTTGGCGCATGAAGAGAGGAAGGGAAGCGATGAACGAGGAGACGTTCCAGCGGAAGCTGGCGGAACTTATTGCGGAGATCGGTACGTTGCCCAGTGGAGAGCGTGACAAGCTCGAGATGTTGGCCGAGCAGACCCGCGAGCGGCATCGCCAGCTCAAAGAAACGGTGAGCAGTTTGCAGGAGAGTATTGATTTCGTCCGGTTGAGCATCAAGTACATGCTGTTCGACCTGGAGGCCACACGCCGGGAGAACGGGCAGCTTCGCAAGATGCTGGAGGACAACCAGTCGGAACCGTGAGAATCCTGTTCAAGGGACAGGAGTCGAGAATCAATGCGTAAGCAGGTGTCGTCGGGCGTTCGGTGCTCGCTGGCGATGCCGATCGCTTCCGAAGCGGTCCACGGGTGTGACAACCCGTGGGCCTTTTTTCATGTCGCGGTTGGACGGGCGCACGCGTTGTCGTTTCGCGCGCTCCGACGGAACCGGTTTCGCAGAACCGCTCGCGCGGTGGGGTGGCCGCGTGTTTCTACTTGAAGAAGGCGACGGCGTGGTCGGTTTCACCGTCCATGATAATGGTGAGTCGGCGTCCATTGGTCACGGAGGGTACGTGGATGACACGGACTTGATCGGCGGCGCCGGCATCGCCTGGAAGGAGGTCGGCGAGGCGGTTGGGGCATGTTTGGAAGAATTCGTATTTGAATCGGTTGCCGGGCTCGTCGGGGTAGAGGGGCAGGTAGTGAATGCGCGCCTCGACGAGATCCTGGAAGAAGTGGGTTCCGAAAGAGACTTCGGGGCTAAAGCCGTTTTGTTGGCGAGCGACCTCAATGAGCACGCTACAGCGGTTGATGTCCGCATACTGGACGGGCACGCCGAGGCGGACGTCGTTGCTGCCCCATCGCCCGGGGCCGATGAGAACGAAGGATTTGGGTTCAAGCTTCTGGTTGATGCGTCCCACGATTCGAGCGAGCTCAATGCGCTCCTGCCGCGTGGCGAGGGCGTCGTAGGTTTGGGCATCGACATAGACGACGTACTCGAGGTTCTCGGCACAGGCGGTGCGGATGTATTTGTGGGCATCGAAGAGGATGTCTTCCTCGGCGAGGTCGGTCGGCGCGGATACGGGTTCAAAATCCTGGGCGGGGGTTTGTGTTCGGCACTGGAGCAGGAACAGCTCTTGACCGTCGGAGGCGAACTCGACATCGACCGGTGATTGGTACGCATCCTCGAGGCGCGAAAGGACGTCGCGAATGCGTTGGACGAACGGCGTCGCTCGGATGAGTTTGTCGAAGGTGATGCAAAGGCTGTCCGGGTCGTCATCGACCCGCTGGGCGGCGGGCGCATAGAGATCGTTGTCGCGGTGAATGGAGACAAGTAGATCGAGCATGGGGAAGCCGTCGCCGGAGGCAAGGACTTCCTGAAACCGGACGGATCGCAACCGGTTCTTCTGGAGGTCCACGGCATCGACCGTGCGCTGCGCGCCGCGGCGGATTTCATCGACGGTGGATTCCGGTCTGAGGGTCGGTTCGCCGAGGGCGACCATGCGGGGGTATTCGGCTCCGCCGCGATCGACGGCGCGCGTGCCGAGCCCGACGACGAGGCGCATGAGGCCGTCTTCACGCTGGATTCTTGGTGCCCAGCGATACTCATTGCGCGAGAAGGCGACGCCGGCGATCGGCGGCAAAAGGAAGTCACCCACGCGGACACCCACGACGCGCTGGATGAGGACGGCCATGTCTTCCACGTAATCGATGAGATTGTGCTCGCGGCGGTAGAGGATGGGGTCCGGTGCCATTGTACTGGCATAGACCTCGGCGATCGCGCCGAGCACGGCGCGGAGCCGCTGTTCGAGGGTTCCCTGGTTGGGCACGAAGATGCTGGCGTATTTTCCGGAGAAGGCGGTGCCGAAGCGGTCCTCCAGGAGGCTGGAGGAACGGACGATGAGCGGGTCGGTGCCGACTTCGCGGATGATGCGCCGCAGGTCGTGTACGATTTTGAGCGGGAAATCTCCGTTGCGAAAGACGCCGCGGAGCAAGGGGTACTCGCGGGTGATGTCCTCGATGGGCTTGTATTTCTGGTTCTGGTAGGAATCGAGCCGGTTGAGCCGCATGAAGTCTTCGACGACGTCGCTTCGCAGGTAGTAGGAATCCGGAATGACGACGGGCAGGTAGACGTCCTTTCCCTGGTCCGCTTCGGCGAGGACGCGGTGACCCAGAAGCATGCCGCCGGCCTTGCCGCCGATGCGTCCGATTCCCGGGTCGCTGCCGATCATGCGCCTGGTGATGTCGTCGAAGTCGCGGATGCGGAGATAGTTCTTGGCGACTCCGATGAACTCGAGCTGGTCACTCACGAAGTGTCGAATCAGCGACACGCGAGTTCCGACAACTTCGGCCGGGGCGAGGATGGTTTCGCCGAGCGGGAGTTCGCAGAAACGATGGATCTTGTCCGCCAGTTCGCGGAAGGTGGCGTTGCCCTGGGTGGCGATGAATTCCAGGTTTTGGACTTCCTCGCGCTTGAGGGTGAGGTTGACGATGTCATCGACGTCGGCGAGGGT
Source organism: uncultured bacterium (assembly GCA_965371245.1). GTDB lineage: Bacteria > Planctomycetota > Phycisphaerae > UBA1845 > UBA1845 > CBDUXT01. Next base: position 10,715 of record CBDUXT010000006.1, read on the forward strand.
GAAATGTTCGCCGATGTATTCGCGTGTGATTTCCTCGACGAGTTGGCGCTGACGTTCGTCCCAGCGGTCTCGGGCGGCCTGGTTGGGGTCGTCGGGGCGGTCATCGGTGGTCAGGCCGGCGCGGCGCCGGGCCTCGTCGTGGATGCTGTCGATGCCGGCGATGCCTCGCCGGTGCAGGCACATCAACAACTCACGGTGAATGCGCTCGGCGAAATGCGGACGTAGCGTGAGATGCTCGTCGAGGTAGCGGGTGACGTCGTTGGGGTTGTCGGGATCGGTTGTCATGAGCGTCGGGTTCCAGGCGTACAGCCGCGCGGGATGAACCCAGGCGATTTTCCCGTAGCCGGGCGCCGGCCGCAAGTCGCACGTGGCGAGGAGGGGCAGAAGGTGCGTCCGGGACGCACCCTTCCGGCTCTCGCTGGACGCCCAAACCGCGGCGCGTGGACTATAATGGCCGGGCGTGTGGGGGGCGGCGGGTCCGATGAAGAAGGCATGACGATCCGGAAGGGCCAATCAGGCGCGGATGAGCCGAGCGGTGGTTCGGACGCCGGGGTGAGTTTGCCGGTGCTGGGGACGAAGACGGGCGCTGTGCGTGCGTCGCGGATGAGCCGGCGTCGGGCGATTTCCTTGGCGATCGTTCACCTTCTGATCATCGGGCACATGGCTCACTGGCTGATCACGGGTCGATCGCTCTCCCCGGTTGAGCCGTCCGAGGCGATGTACACGCTTGAACGCGGGCAGTTGAACGCGGGGTTTGTCTTCTTTGCCGCCAGCCTGGCGGCCACCCTGGTGCTGGGACGGTTCGTCTGTGGGTGGGGTTGTCATCTGATTGCGTACCAGGATCTGTGCGCCTGGCTGATGCGAAGCATCGGGATCAAGCCAAAGCCCTTCCGCTCGCGTCTTCTCGTGCTTGCGCCGTTTGCGCTGGCGGTCTACATGTTCTGCTGGCCGACTGCGTATCGGTTGTGGGTGGGCGCGCCGGCTCCGGAGCTGACCAATCATCTGCTGAAGGTGGACCTCTGGGAGACGATGCCCGGGCCTGTCATCACGGTGCTGACGTTTTTCGTCTGCGGCTTTGCGATCGTTTACTTTCTTGGGGCTAAGGGTTTTTGCACATACGGCTGTCCGTACGGCGGGTTCTTTGCCGTGGCGGAGAAGGTGGCCGTCGGTCGCATTCGCGTGACGGACGCCTGCGAGCACTGCGGCCACTGCACGGCCACCTGCACGTCGAACGTTCGCGTTCATGACGAGGTGCGGCGGTTCGGCATGGTGGTCGATCCGGGGTGCATGAAGTGCATGGACTGCGTGAGCGTGTGTCCCAACGACGCGCTCTACTTCGGCTTCGGTCGCCCTTCCCTCGGTGCGACGGCCAAGGTGACGGGCGGGCCGGCGGTGTACGATTTCACGCTGTGGGAAGAGGGGTTGATGGCGGTGGTGGGCGTGGGCGCACTGCTTACCTTCCGCGGGCTGTACGGGCAGATACCGCTTCTTATGGCCATGGCGATGGCGGGGATCTCCGTCTTTGTGTTCGCCAAGCTCGCGCGGATGGCGGGGACGGCCAATGTTCGGTTGCAGAACCTTCAGCTCAAAAGAGGCGGTCGCGTGACGGGCATCGGGGGTGTGTTTGCGTCGTTTGGCGTGCTGCTTTTGGCGTTGACGGTACACAGCGCGGCCGTTCACTATCAGGCCTTTACAGGCCTTCGTTCGGCCGAGGGGTTGGCGATTGGTGATGAGGTTTGGCTTACGGGCGCGACGTGGTGGGCGAGTGCGTCGGAGGAGACACGGACGCAGGTCGAGCGGGCATCCGCACGGCTGGAGTGGGCCGATCGTTGGGGGTTGATGCCTACCTCGGCCGTCCTGGGCGAGCTGGTCTTGCTCCACGTCGCGCAGGACGAGCTTGATGAGGCCGAGGTGGTGCTTCGCAGGCTGGTGGACCTAAGCGGCGAACGGCCCGAGCCCTATCGGGGATTGGCGAGCCTGATGCGGAAGCGGGAGCGGTTTGATGAGGCCGAGGGTTACTATCGCAGAGCGCTGGGATTCGATGCGGGCTTTGCTCGTGCGCGCCGCGATTTGAGTGCCATGCTCATGGCGCTTGGTAGGCCCGATGACGCTCTTGGGCTCTTGCGGGAAGGGGCGACGACGCTTCCCGACGGCTGGCGGTGGCGGCTGGAGGTTGGTCAGTTGCTTACCAACCTTGGTCGGTGGGAGGATGGGATGGCCGAGCTTCGGCCTGTGGTTGCGCAGCATTCCGACAAGGCGGAGGCTCAGTACGCGATGGGCTATACGCTGCTCGGGCGAAGGATGACGGAGGAGGCGCTGCCTTACCTTGCGGAGGCGTGTCGGCTGGCGCCGGGTGTGGCGCTATATCGGTACAACCTGGGCGTGGCGACGTTCATGGCCGGTCGGCCGGTAGAGGCGTTGCCGCACGTCCGCGAGGCGCTTCGGCTCGATCCGGATGATCCGGACGCGCAGGGGTTCCTGGCCGTGGTGCTTCGGGAGCTGGGGGATGAGCCTGGGGCGCGCGAGCCGTAGCCGGGTTTGTGGAGATGATCCAGCGGGATTCGTGCGTGTTCAAGGTTCGATCATCGTGACCCCACACATCGCTGCGCGCTGGATGGGCCACCCGGCCCGGGAAAGTCATCGGGACCGGTGAGGCCTGGCTGATCGAGCTTTCAACTGCTGAGCTGTAGGAGCTGTTCGGCTTGCGAAAGAGGGCGGTCGCCCGATAGAATGCTCAGCCATAGGGCGTGCTCCGCACGCCAAGTCGTCGCGTGGTGGATTGTGTCGGGAGTAGCTCGACTTACCGACTGCGGACGCGACAATCGCCTTATGCGAACGAACGCCTGCGCAAGCGCTGGCTAGGAAAAAGCGATGGATCTTGATCCCCTGAACATTATTACGTCGATCGTTGAGCCAAAACCGCCCACGAAAGTGAAGCCGCGTGAGTTTTTCATCGCGTGGAATGGCGTCGCGACTCTTGCATATCGCTGGTTCTCCCGGACGTTGCTCGATATCAAGGCGGAGATCGAGGGAGCTGTTCCAGGGATGAAGCAAGAGAACCTCGGAGCTCGGTGGCCAAAGACCACTCTTGGCGCGCTCCGCGATGATCGCACTCTCTCGTGGAACGATGCCTACGCTCTCAGAGATATTTGCGATAAGTTCGAACACCGCGTGAACGCGGAACCAGAACTCAATGTGCAGCAGCTATCCCTTGTCGTCTTTCAGTGCAGGAGTCTGGAACGAAGGTTACTTACACGGACAGTATCTCTTGGCGGTTCCGTGCACGAGGATGACACGCCGCCTGAGGAACACGTGAAAGAAGTCGAAGAGACCATGGCGACGTTCTCGCGCGAGCGCCTCTCGGAATACATCCCGCGTATGCAGGCCCCTGGTAATCGCGAGAGCCACTATCGCGGGATCCACATCGAACCCACCTTGGTGTTTGATCTTAACGAAAGCACGCCGAAGGTCGTCCAGGACTTTATCGAGGCCGTTAATGAAGCGCTCCCTGGGGCCTACTGTTGGTTCGAGCCGCGTAGCTTTCACATGACGGTCCGCGGTCTGGTGTAATCGGGGATAGGTCGTCCACCTCGTTTCGCAGTGGGCGAGCGATTGTCCCCAAGCAGCGTGGATCGTCTTCGCGTCCTCGAGAACGTGCGGAATCGCGTGCCCCACGTTCAGAGGACATGAGGGATCCTATGCCGAGAAGGTGGTCGGGACTGGGGAAGCGTGGGTAACCGAGTTTTCAATGGGTGACCTGAAGGAGCTTTTTCCCTTGCGGAAGGAAGCGGTCGCGCGGTATACATCTGAGGCGCAGGCTGTGCTGCCGTCGATTACTTATCGAGAACTCGTTGTGTCCCAGAAACCGAACCTACAGCAAATCCGTTTCTTGTGCGAATGCGGGAAGGAGCACTCCGTCCGTGCCGCCTATGCCGGGAGGAAGGCGAAATGTAAATGTGGTCGCGTGCTTGTCGTACCTGCCCAACCGGAGGAGGAGGAACGACTTGCGGAACCTGTACGTGCAGCCGCCGAGACGCTCAAAGGACGGGGCGGCACGATCAGTGAAGCACACACCAACGCCCCACGAGTAAAATCTCCGGCACTGCATCCCCGGACTCTTGTCATCTGTCTGCTTATGTTCAGCCCCCTTGCCGTGTTTCAGATCAACGCTACCCTATCTTTCGGGAGGCGGACCGGCAACTACAATCCCGGCCTAATTCCCATAAGTAGAGACTCTTTGTTCAATTCACCCGGCGCCGCAGTACTGGGCGTCATCATGAGCACCGTAGTGTACGCCATTGCCATTTCCTACGTGGCTGCGAGAGTCCGGCACGGCAAGATGGCGCACGCCAAGCGAGACAGTGAACGTCTCAGGCTTCTCTCGACGGGAAGCTACGCATTGGGTTCGCTCCTCGCCTTGTTTTCCGTCATTGTTTCGATTCCGTGGGCGGTCCTTATCATCGCCTCCGTAATGCAGCTTGATCTACTGGGTTCTGAGTTGCCTGCACTGGAACGCGGGGCGATCGTTGCCTTCGGATCAGTGCTCACGATCCTTTGTTGGGCAACAACTAGTGCTGTGATTTGTACAGGGTACTTCATTTCATTGCGAAGGAAGCGTGTTTTTTGCCTGGTCGTCATGGTAATGATTGCTGGCGGGTTCGGGTTGCTGGTTCCCGGAGCTCTCATCTCGGCCTATGATGTCGCCAAAGAGCGGGGACTTGCGGTGTTCGTTTTGTTGTCGGCATGCTTTAGCGTTTGGGGAATCGTGACATTGAACCGGAAATCTGTGCAGGCATTGTTCCCGTAGCCCGAAATGTGAGCTGTCGAATCCGAGGTCGAAAGGGAGCAACGGACGGGACAGGTGCATGCTCGGTGAACCGGGGCGGGCGGTCTACCTCGTTTCGACGTGGGGGAGCGACTACTCCTGAAGCGGCGAGGATCGTCATGGCTGTGATCAAGCCGATGCCCGGCATGATTGCAAGTCGCCCATGCAAGAAACGGCGGACCGACACAGCGTTTGCGAGTTTTCGCGCCGCGGATAGTCACCGGTTAGCGCGGGGTGTTCGAGGTTCACTCATAACGTACGCAACATCGTCTCCGTGCCCGCGTGATTCCTACGGCCGCGATGACAAGAAGCAACGCCATCATGGCAAGAGACGCTCGGGACAGCGCCGGAATGGGCGGGGCAGAGTTCACAGACCCCGTCTCGCCGGCGAAATTGGTGGGAGAGTTCATGCCGGTGGTTCCGTCGCGATTGAGAGAGAGAACGCCATCGGTGGGGAGGAGCAACGTGGCTCCAAAAGAAAAGGTATCCACGACGACATCCGTTGGTGTTTCGAGAATGGAGATCGTATCGCCCGCGGTTTCAAAGAAAAACTCCGGGATGATGTAGTCGGGCGTCACGGCGCCGGGCAGCGCGGCAAAGGTGGCGGTGGCGATGAGCACGAACCGGTTGGCGGTGACCGTATCGGGAAGGTCGGTCGGGTAGGTGAAGACGTTGGTGTTCGCCGTCACTCGGTTGCCGGCGAAATGAAAATTTGCATCGACGCCTTCCGTCTCGCGGAGCTCGATGAACTGCACCGACCCGTCGCGATTGGAGAACACTTCCTCGATGTCAAACGTGTGGAACGTGACCGAGCGGCTGGGCTCAGGAGCGGTGGCCGATGCCACGTTGGATCGCTCGGGCGGTCCGGCCGCGGCGCGTCCCGTACGCAAGGCAACGTCCGAGAAGGCTATGAGGAAGGTCACCGCGAGTGCGGCCCCACCCGCTCTCCGTTGGTTGTTCAACATGGTGGCTCTCGATCGACCTTGAAGAAACGACTTCCCATTATAGACCCTTTCGAACGTCTGGACCACGAAGAGCTTGTAGTTTCCGTTTTCATCAGTCGCCTTCGGGGCCACACGGCGTCAGGTTGGGCGTGAACGGAAAGGGAAGGCCGCCGAAGGCGTTCAATGCCGAGACTACGTCAGTGATGTTGATAGTCTGATCCGGGAGAGCCGGCTCGAGGTCGGCGCGGGCCTTGCTCGGGGCGCCGACCCTGCTTGCGAATTTGTCGAGGATGGCCACCACATCGGCAATGACGGCCACTACGCCGTTGGGTGCGGTCCAGGCGCCGGCCGCTTGATCGAATTCGCCGGCGACGTCGCCCCATTCGGCCGTGGTGATCATCAGGGGCGGCGAGAACGCGGCGTCGATTTCGAGCGGGCAACTCGCGTCCACAGCCTGGAGGTTGTAGATGCCGCCGGGGACGATTCCCTCGTGAAAGACGTGGACGGTGCCCAGGGCGCTCCAATCGGTGAAGAACGGCTGACACTGAAGTGTCGCGGCCTTGAAATTGGGGAAGCCGACGATGGGATCGACCGCGCCGCCGTTTTCGCTGACGTCCCGTGGATCACCAACCCACAGGCTTGTGCCGTTGAGCAGGTCAAACGGAGGAGGAAGACTTGCGAAGGTGACGCGGACGGCCTGCGAGGTGCCAAAGGCGCCCTCGGTGAATGACAGGTATCGATTGGTCGCCACGACGGAATCCGGCCGCGCCGGTAGCGGTGACAGACAACAGGCGCCCGCCGGTTCGCCAAGGATGGCGATCCAGGCCTCGCCATCGCCACTGGGATTGATCCCTGCGCCGACCAGCGTTCGGCCGTCGGGCGTCATGTCGGAGACAAAGAGGTTGGTCCAGCCGGTCAGGTCCAGGCCGAATTCGTTTGTCAGAACGTCGGTCAGCGAGCGCATGCCGTTCTGCTCGTCCCAGATGAAGGGTATGGGCTCCACACAGGTGAAGTCGAAGGTCTCCGTGCATCCGATGCCGATGATGATGGACCCGTCGGCGGAGACGGCCGTGGCCGTGCTCCGAACGTCCCCGCCGGGAAAATCACCCAGGCCCACCATGCCCGTCTCCGCAGTCCAGCGAAAGGCCTCATGCGCGCCGACGTTCTCATCCAGCGTACTGGTCCCCACGATCACCGATCCGTCCATGGAAATGGCGAGCGCGGTGCTGTGACCGCTTCCACCGGGAATCGTCCCGAGCCCCACCATGCCCGACACTTCGGTCCAGCGGAAGATCTCCAAGGCGGCCCCTACGGCTTCGGAGCGGCTCTGGCCCGCAACGACCGATCCGTCGGCCGACACGACCATGGCCTCGCTTTGAAAGCCCCCGCCCGGTAGGTCGCCCAGACCCACCATCCCCCCGGCTAGCGTCCAGCGGAACGCCTGTTGCCCGCTAGTAGCGGAGGAGGAGCTGGCTCTGCCCACGATAACCGACCCGTCGGCGGACATGGCGTTGGCGGTACTGCTGGTGGACGGGAATCCACCGGGCAGGCTTCCCAGGCCGACCATGCCGGTGGCCTGTGTCCATCGGAAGACCTCGCGGGCACCACCCGGCACCGCTTGACTGTTGCGTCCGATGCCAACGACCACAGATCCATCGGCTGAGATGAAGACCGCGTCACTGCCGAAGGTTCCTCCGGGCAGGTCGCCCAGGCCGACCATGCCACCCGCCGGCGTCCAGCGGAAGGCTTCACTGCCGAACGTGGGATCGGTAAAGACCGAATTGGACTCTCCTACGATGACGGATCCGTCGGATGAAATGGCGTGGCCGAAGCTGCGGTCACTTCCGCCGGGCAGGTCGCCCAGACCGACCAGTCCCGACGCCTCGGTCCAGACGAAGGCCGCCGGGGCCACTACGTTTCCCGCGCCTTCGGGCGTCCCCTGGCCCAGCACGGTCATCCCGTCCGCCGAGATGGCGGTGGCGCCGCTGTTGAACGCCCCGCCGGGCACGTCGCCAAGCGGAAGAAAACGCGAGGCGTCGGCGCAGGGACTCAACGGCTGGACCTGAAACAGCAGGTCGAAGCTGGCGTCGGCGAGAAAGCTGGGTAAGGAGTCGTCGTCAAGGACGATGCCCTCCGTAGCGCTCAGCGTGTACACCCCCGGCTCGAGCAGGCCGGCCTCCGAAATGATCTGAGGGCTGGGATCGGTGCCGGCTTCCACGAACCGGCTGAAGATCGCCGGCCCTCTGCTATCACCGGCAGTGAGCGAAATGCCGGCGCCGGATCCCGCAGCGGCCAACGCATTGGAAATGGTGGCGGCGATCTCGCCATCGAGCAAGAAGTTGACGGCCTCGGAAAGCTCGAAGGTTACCTCAAAGAAGGAGTCCGCAAGGATGATGTTGAGGCCGAGCACGACCGCCGTGGCCTCGGTCGAAGAGCTGGCGGACGCGGTCATCGACGCTGCCTCGATTTGCGACTGCTGGGTGACGGTGGTAACGCCCGTGGCGCCGGCACACGTCACGACCCCTTTCAGGGCGCTACTGAAGGGTTCAAACGCCACGGCCTGGTCACCGTCCGTGAAACCATCGGCGCATTGCGTAAGAGCCAGGTGCGTGTGCGTGGAGCGTCGCTGACTGATGGGAACGATGGTCTGCCCCGAAGCGGGTCGATTCACGGGCAGCACCGCCGCTGCCACTGACGCCAGGATCACAACACCATGTGGCTTTCGTCGCCAGGACATGCCTGAACCTCCTTCGTCATCGAACGAACAAACCGTTTCCTGAATCACTTGTGGCACCGGTTTTCAACCGGTGAAAGCACGGGATACAAACCCGTGCCACACTTCTTGGGATACGCTCTTAACCGCCACGTTCGTGTCGCCGGCGTTCATCCCATTCGCCGGCCCTCATGGACCACACGGCGTGAGGTTGGGCGTGAACGGAAAGGGACGGCCGCCGAAGGCGTTCAATGCCGAGACTACGTCAGTGATGTTGATGGTCTGATCCGGGAGAGCCGGCTCGAGGTCGGCGCGGGCCTTGCTCGGGGCGCCGACCCTGCTTGCGAATTTGTCGAGGATGGCCACCACATCGGCAATGACGGCCACTACGCCGTTGGGTGCGGTCCAGGCGCCGGCCGCTTGATCGAATTCGCCGGCGACGTCGCCCCATTCGGCCGTGGTGATCATCAGGGGCGGCGAGAACGCGGCGTCGATTTCGAGCGGGCAACTCGCGTCCACAGCCTGGAGGTTGTAGATGCCGCCGGGGACGATTCCCTCGTGAAAGACGTGGACGGTGCCCAGGGCGCTCCAATCGGTGAAGAACGGCTGACACTGAAGTGTCGCGGCCTTGAAATTGGGGAAGCCGACGATGGGATCGACCGCGCCGCCGTTTTCGCTGACGTCCCGTGGATCACCAACCCACAGGCTTGTGCCGTTGAGCAGGTCAAACGGAGGAGGAAGACTTGCGAAGGTGACGCGGACGGCCTGCGAGGTGCCAAAGGCGCCCTCGGTGAATGACAGGTATCGATTGGTCGCCACGACGGAATCCGGCCGCGCCGGTAGCGGTGACGAACAACAGGCGCCCGCCGGTTCGCCAAGGATGGCGATCCAGGCCTCGGGGTCACCGTTGGGGTTGGTCCCGGTCCCCACGATGGTCCGCCCGTCGGGCGTCATGTCCGTGACACTGGTGAGCGTCCAGCCGGTCAGGTCCAAACCCAATTCATCAACCAGCACGTCGCGCAGGTTGCGCAGACCGTTAAGCTCGTCCCAGATGAATGCTTCGGGACCATCACAGCCCATGTCGAACATCTCGGTGCACCCGATTCCCACGACAATCGACCCATCTGCGGACACGGCCACCGCAGCGCTATGGACAAAGTCCCCTGGGAGGTCCCCAAGACCGATCATGCCCGTCTCCGCTGTCCAGCGGAAGGCCTCACGGGTGCCCTCTTTTAGGTCGAGGCCACCGAACCCCACGATGACCGACCCATCTGCCGATACGGCGGTCGCAGCGCCCTCGAAACTCGCCCCGGGCAGGGTGCCCAGGCCAACCATCCCCGTTTCCGCCGTCCATCGGAAGACCTCCAAGGCATTGTTTGCGGCTTCGGAGCGGCTCTGGCCTGCGACGACGGATCCGTCGGCAGAGACGGCGGTGGCCTCGCTCTGGAAGTTTCCCCCGGGCAGGTCGCCCAGGCCCGCCATACCCCCCGCTTGCGTCCAGCGGAACGCCTCCCCCCCGCTCGTGGCGTTACCAGAGGTGGCTCGCCCCACGATGACCGATCCATCGGCGGACATGGCGTTAGCGAGGCTGTTGGCGGCGGGGAATCCCCCGGGCAGACTGCCCAGGCCGACCATGCCGGTGGCTTCCGTCCATCGGAAGGGCTCGTTTGCACCCCCAGGCGATACAGGACTCTCCTCACTGCGGCCTGAGCCCACGACGACCAGGCCATCATCGGACACAAAGTTAGCACTGCTGGCGAATATACCACCCGGCAGGTCCCCCAATCCCACCATGCCGCCGGCCTTGGTCCATCTGAATGACTCGTTGGCCGAGGCGGGATCGGTATTGCTGGAATTGGACGCGCCCACGATGACCGATCCGTCCGGCGAGATGGCGGTTCCCACGCTTATGTCGCTTCCACCGGGCAACGAGCCCAAACCAACCATGCCGGACTCCTCTGTCCAGAGGAAGGCGTCAGGGCGGAACAAGTTCCCGGTGGTTCCCAAAGTGCCCTGTCCCAGCACGGACGCCCCGTCCGCCGACACCGCGACGGCGCCGCTGGAGAAGCGCCCACCGGGCAAATCGCCCAGAGGGATAAAACTCGCGGCGGCGGCGCAGGGACTCAACGGTTGGATTTGGAGCAGCAGGTCGAACGCGGCATCAGTGGTGCCATGTGGTGGCACGTCCTCATCAAGGACGGCGTTCGTGGACGCCTTGAGCGTGTAAGTCCCCGGTTCCAGAACGCCACTTTCGGCAAAGGGGAGTTGCTGATCGGGCGCACCGGCGGCCAGTTCGACGGAGAAGATTACCGTTCCATCCGAGCGGGTCAGGCTTGCGTCCGAAAACACCAACACCGGCACGGCGAAGGCCCCCGTGGCGTCGGCCGCGATCAGGCCGTCGAGGGTGAAGTTTACCGCCGAAGCGATCGAAAAGGTAACTTCGAACATCGTGTCCGCCAGCACGATCATCAGGCCGGTCGGACCGGCGGCCACGCTGGCGGACAGACTCCCCGAGGCTGTGATCGACGTGGCGTTGATCTGTGATTGCTGAACAACGGTCGTGACGGCCGAGGCATCGGCACAGGTGAGATTGAGCGACGCCGTGCTATCAAACGGCTCGAAACCCACGGCCTGGAAACCGTCTGTACCGTCCATCGCGCACTGCGATATGACCGCGTCCGTCTGGGTCCACCGGCGCTGGCTCACGGGGATGATGGTCGCGGGGTCTGTCTGCCCCGTGGCCGCATCTATACCGACAAGCAGTATCGCGATGGTGCAGGCGGTAGTCAGGCTCCGATGGAATCGACGTGGCCACAACATGACTGATCCTCCTTTCGTGCCCGGCCACGACGGGCCGGGCGCGGATACACTCCAGGCGCGAGCGCCGTGGTTCCCCATAACGCACGGTGCCGACGCGAGGTCGGCGCCGTCCGCCCGGGCGCATAGCACATCTTGAAGCGGGTTGCACGATCTTCTACAATGGTAAGCGCATTGGGGATCCGGATCGGAACACCGAACAATGAAGAAACTGCCAAGTCCTGAGGCCTGCCATGGGCACGACCGGAGATGTCACGCGTCTTCTTGACGAACTGAGTGCCGGAGCGGACGGTGCGGCGGACAGGCTGTGGCCGATCGTCTACGGCGCCCTCCGCGATCTGGCGGATCGTTATCTGGGGCAGGAGTCGGTGGGCCATACACTTCAACCCACTGCCCTGGTTCACGAGGCCTACTTGCGTCTGGTCGGAAACGGCAACCTGGGTGCGGGGGGACGCGGTCATTTCTATGCCGTGGCGGCCCGGGCGATGCGGCGCATTCTGGTGGATCACGCCCGTCGACGGGGGGCGGTCAAACGCGGAGGTGGTGTGCAGCGTGTCCCGCTGGCCGAAGCCGCCGACGCGGACGTGGCGCCCGATGATTACATCCTGGAACTGGACGAAGCCCTTACGGAGCTGGCGTCTCTCGATCTGCCGCTCGCCTGCGTGGTGGAACTGCGCTTTTTCGGCGGCCTGACAATCGAAGAGACCGCCGCTCTGCTGGAGGTGTCGTCCATGACGGTCAAGCGAAGGTGGCGCATGGCCAAGGGTTGGCTTCACCGCCGGATCACGGAGAGGCCGTAGCGTCATGCCATTACCGTGGCATCAAGTCCGTGCCCTGTTCGAGCGAGTGTGCGAGCTCGATCCCAAGGAGCGCGAGTCGGAGTTGGCGAAGCGATGCAAAGATGATCCGGCCCTGCGGGCGGAGGTGGAGTCACTCCTGGCCGCCAGCGACGCGGCGCCGGCGTTTTTCGAAACGCCACCGGGGGCGCCCCCCGGCGCGTTGACCGAGGAGTGTCCGATCGGTCGCCGCGTGGGCCGCTACCGGATCGACGCACGGATCGCCTCGGGTGGGATGGGGACGGTCTACGAGGCCACGCGGGCGGACGAGCACTACGACCAGAAGGTGGCGCTGAAGCTCATGGCGCCGCACACGGCGCTGTCACCCGGCGCCCTTTCCCGTTTCCGCGACGAGCGGCAGACGTTGGCCAATCTTGCGCACGCGAACATTGCGCGGCTGCTGGACGGCGGTGTCGCCGATGACGGCCGGCCCTACCTGGTGATGGAATATGTGGACGGCGTGCCGTTGGATGTCTATTGCGACAAGCAGCGGTTGACCACGACCAGGCGGCTTCGCCTCTTTCGCACGGTGTGCGCGGCCGTACAGTTCGCCCACCGGAACCTGGTGGTCCATCGCGATCTCAAGCCCGGTAACATTCTGGTCTCGCGCGACGGCGTGGTGAAGCTGGTTGACTTCGGCATCGCGAAGATCTTGCAGGCGGACAACGCGAACGACGCCACCTCGACGTTGCCCGGGCAGCGCCTGATGACGCCGCAGTATGCCAGCCCGGAGCAGATTCGCGGCGAGCCAGTCACCACAGCTAGCGACATTTATTCCCTGGGCGTGATTCTTTATGAACTGCTGACGGGACACCGCCCCTACCGGCTGAGCGGCCTCGGCCCTTTTGACATCGAGCGCACGATTCGCGAGACCGACCCGGTGCGGCCCAGTGCGGTCGTTCTGCGCAGCGAGCCGCTTCTTGGCGATGACGGAACGACGCGTGGCACGGTAACACCCGAGGCCGTCAGCCGGGTTCGCGACGGGCAGCCCCAAGCCCTGCGCCGCCGCTTGGCAGGCGACCTCGATGCCATCGTGTTCAAGGCCATGCGCAGCGAACCGCAGCAGCGATACATCTCCGTCGAGCGGCTGTCGGACGACATTTTCCGGCATCTGGAGGGGCTGCCGGTTTCGGCGCGTCGCGGTACCGTTCGCTATCGGATCGGTAAGTTCATCCGGCGGAACAAAACGGCGGTGATTGCCGCGGCGACCGGCGGGGCGGCCATCCTTGCCGGCATGGTCGCGGTCGTGCGGGAGAGCCGGATCGCGGCCGAGCAGCGGGACCAGGCCGTCGCCGCGCGGCAGCGCACGCTGACCGAGGCACTCAAAGCAACGCACATCAACGCGTTTCTGCAGGACATGTTGGCCTCAGTGGATCCCCGGGCCGCGGGCCGGGAAGTCACGGTTCGAGCGGCGCTCGATCAGGCGTCGCTTCGCGTGGGGCGCGAGCTGGCGGACTATCCGCAGGTCCAGGCCGGCATCCGGGCGGTGATCGGGCGATCATATCATAGTTTGGGTGACTACGACGCGGCACTACCGCATCTGCGTACCGCGCTGGCCCTTCGTCGCGACGCGCACGGGTCCGAGCACGCCGAAGTGGGTGAGAGCATGGACGACCTCGGCTCGCTCTTGACCAGCCGCGGGGACTACGATGAGGCCGAGCCGCTGCTACGCGGCGGTCTGGCGCTGCGGCGAAGGCTGCTCGGAGAAAAAAGCCTCGAGGTCGCGACCAGTCTGACCAACCTGGGCAAGCTGCTGCATCTTCGCGGCGACCTTTCCGCGGCGGAGCCGTTGCGGCGCCAGGCTCTGTCGATACGACAAACGCACCACGGTGATGATCACCTCGACGTGGCCAGCAGCATGACGAACTTGGCTACGGTGCTTCAGGGCCGCGGCCGCATCGCTGAGGCGGAGCGCCTCTACCGTGGCGCGCTGGCGATCTATGTCAAGCTCGTCGGGCGAAACCATTCCGACGTATCGGACGTGCTGAACAATCTGGCCAGTCTGCTACAGCGTTCCGGCCGCAGCGACTTGGCCGAGCCGATGTTCCGAGAGTCGCTTGCGATTCGGCGCGAGATACTGGGCGACGATCACCCCAACGTGGCAAGGAGCCTGAGCAATCTGGCCGGTCTGCTGGGGGCGAAGGGCGATCGGAAGGCCGCGGAGCCGCTGCTGCGCGAGGCTCTGGCGATCCGTCGGAAACGCCTGGGCGAGAACCACCCGGACGTGGCGATCAGTCTCAATAAACTGGCTGAAAGCGTGCGCGCCGATGGCAAAGCGGAAGAGGCCGCCGGGTTTTTCGGCGAGGCCGTGCGCATCGCCGATCGCGCTTGGCCCGAGGGCCACCGCTTCAGGGCGGAGTTCCATCGCAACTACGGCGCATGCCTGACGGAACTCAAACGCTACGAAGAGGCCGAGTCTCAACTTCGATTGAGCCATCGCCTCTGCAACCGGGCCTTGGATTCCGATCCGGACAGAACGCGGACCGTAGTTCAGAACCTGATCGAGCTGTACACGAGCTGGGGCAAGCCGACGGAGGCGGCTGCTTGGACGGCCCGGCTGCAACGGATCAACCACGACGGCCCGTCGCGAGCCTCGAAGGCCGGGGCTGCGCCGAGGGCGTCAATCCGGGTTCCGCCGGGAGAGCCCGGATTGCGGGAAGAATCGCAATAGGGTTTCCGCCTGGCCGCGCGGTTCAACGCCCCGCGCTCGGCCGGATCAGGCGGTTGCCGGCTGGGCCTTCGGCGCCTTCGCGAACTGTGCGGTGTCGATTTCGAGCTTCTTCGCCACGCGCCGACCGTAGTCCTCATCCACAAGGAAGAAGTGCCCCAGTTGCCGGATTTGCACCTCCTTGCGCGCCTGGCTCAACGGGCCGGCGATGGCCGTGGCGAGTCGTTCGCGCTGACCGTCGTCGAACAAGTTGTAGAGCATGCCTACCTGGGTGTAGTCGTCGTGATCCACGGTGGAGTCGTAGCGGTCGGCGATGACCTCGCCCAACTGCCAGGCCGTGTCTTTGTAAACCGCGTCTACCTCCGGGGTTCCGGGTCGGCTGTTGGGCCAATAGTTCGGGCTGCCGGCGTAGTTCTCGGCCGTGGCCAGGCTACCGTCACGCGAGTAGCTCCGCACGGCACAACGCGGCTTGTTGACCGGAATCTGGTGGTGATTGACCCCCAGGCGGTGGAGGTGCGTGTCGGCGTAGCTCATCAGCCGCGCCTGGAGCATCTTGTCGGGGCTCGACCCGATGCCCGGCACCAACGCACTGGGTTTGAAAGCCGACTGCTCAACGTCCGCGTGATAGTTCTCCGGGTTGCGGTTGAGTTCCATCATCCCCACCTCGATCAGCGGGAAGTCCCCGTGTGGCCAGACCTTTGTCAGGTCGAACGGATTCCAGCGGAAGCCGTCGGCCTGTGCCTGCGTCATCACCTGAATCCACACGCGCCACTTCGGGAAGTCGCCCCGTTCGATCGCTTCAAACAGGTCGCGCTGGTGGCTTTCGCGGTCGCGTGCGATGGTCTCGGCGGACTCGGCATCCATCATGCACTTGATGCCCTGCTCCGTCTTGAAGTGGAATTTGCACCAGACCCGTTCGCCGGCCGCGTTGATCAGCGAGTAGGTGTGGCTGCCGTAGCCGTTCATGTTTCGATAGCTGACGGGTATGCCGCGGTCGGAGAAGAGAATCGTCACCTGGTGCAGCGACTCGGGGCACAGTGACCAGAAATCCCACTGCATGTCCATGCAGCGCATGTTGGTCTTGGGGTCGCGCTTCTGCGTGTGGATGAAGTTCTGGAACTTGAAGGGGTCGCGGACGAAGAAGACGGGCGTGTTGTTGCCCACCAGGTCCCAGTTCCCCTCCTCGGTGTAGAACTTCATGGCGAAGCCTCGGACATCTCGCTCCGCATCGGCCGCCCCGCGCTCGCCGGCCACGGTCGAGAAGCGCACGAACATCTCCGTCTTCTTGCCAACCTCGCTGAGAAAGCGGGCCTTGGTGTACTTCGTTATGTCGTGGGTGACGGTGAAGGTGCCGAACGCACCGGAGCCCTTCGCATGCACCACGCGCTCGGGGATGCGCTCGCGGTTGAAGTGCTGCATCTGCTCGATGAGCTGTACGTCTTGCATGAGGACCGGTCCGCGAGGTCCGGCTGTCATGGCCTGCTGCTCGCCGATTGGCGCTCCGTTGGCGGTGGTCAGGGTCGGGCGTTTTTCTGACATGGTCTGCTCCCTTTCGAGGATCGTTTTCTTGAAGGGTATACCGCTCCGATCACGTTGTGCCGGACCAGCTTAAACAGGGCTCGCTATTGCCCGCCGTGTTCGACCGGATGAAGGCGGGCAATAGCCCGCCCTGCCCGCTGCTCCATCGCGAGAGTCCTTTTCTTGTTAAGGCGAATGCCGCTCCAAAAACGCATCACCGAAGCAATGCAAAAAGGCGGCGTGTGCGGAAGCACAAACCGACGCCGGTCGCTGAAGCCTATCATGTCGTATCAACGATGGAATGCCAAGACCGCTTTGCGTGCGCCTTGGGCTCCGTGACACGTCCGGCCGGAGGGGAACTCCGATTCAGAGCCGCAGGCGCCAGCCTGCGGACCCCCGCGTCAGCACGTCACCGGGCTCGCACCCGGCGCTCTGAGAACTGCCCAACGCCGATTCCGTCACGCGCCCCCGGGCTACGGCGTTTCTCCCGGTGCGTCTTCCGGCGGCAGAAAGAGGGCGATGCTGGCCGTGAACCCGTGGACGAAGTTGCGCCCGCCGATGGGTCCGAACTCGCCGCCGCAGAAGAACCCTGCGGCCGGAACGTCGCCGAGCACGTCACGCAGAACACCGATGTCGTGGCCGGACTCTTCCCACATCTGGGTGCCTCGTCCGTTGCAACCGAAGACGGCCGCACCGCAGACGTCCAGATCGGCATACGGCTCCAGGAGTTGGCGGAGATCTTCATCAGCACTGTCCGAATCACGGACATGGAACTGAATGCTGGCGCCGACACGGGCTCGACCGGCAATACCGATCGCCCCGGATCCCCGATCCACCCCGATGATGTTCTGAATCAGAAAGTCGCCGCGGTCGAAGTGATCCTTGTACTCGTCGATCACCCGCCCCACGAACAGCGAGTCCTTCGCCAGCTTTTCGTCGTCGGGCGAGAGCGAGACCAAGACGCTGTGAAGTTGCTGGAGGGCAGCCTTGCCGCCCAACTCGCGAACCACGTTGCGGTCGCCCTTGGTGATGACGAAAGGTCTTCCAATCGGGCGGCACCCCTGCGAAACGACGGGGTGTACCGTCAGCTGTCCGGTGAGCGCGACGCCCACCAAGCCGTCCCTGTGGATCTCGCCGTTGATCATGAGGCGGTTTTCCAGCGGTCGTTGGGCCGCGCTGGCGATACCGCCTAGAAGGGGCGCGCCGGGAAATACCTCGTTGAGTTGCTCCAGGAAATCGGGGACGGCGAACCGAAACGGGTCGGCCAGGCAGAGGAACGTCGGATGACTCTCCCCGGAGACGCCGACGGTCCGCTCCCAATCCATGGGACCGGCCAGCGCCTCGAGATCCTGCTGTCGCAGATGAAACGGGCGGATGGTCACCTCGGGCATTGAAGCCACGAGGAGCGACATGGACGGCCCATGCTCGACCTCTCGGTCGCCCCCGATGGTGCCGCCGGCCGAGCAGCCTAGCAGCGTCGCCCCGGGGAAAGCGGAACCGAATCGCTCGATCACCTCGGGAAGGTCGTCCTCAAAGTGGGCGGTGGCGAAGAGCATCGCCAGATCGACCATCCCCGGCGTCAACCGGGCACCGATGGTCTCCAGCATCTCGTCCACGGCCTGAGCTGCGTCACTCGCGGTTGTGATGGAGCAGGCGAAGCGCATTGTGGGCTTGTCCCCTCTGTCGTACCCTTGCGGTCGGGCGGCACTCAATCCGTTGAGCGACACTCGCCGAGCCGCACGATAGGGCGGACTGGCGACGGAATCAATTCGACTATATCGTTGAGGTTCGTTCCCACCGACCCCTTGGTGATACCCGATCCTGGAGACGCCCGCCGCCGATGACCTCGCCGCACACCCTACACTCCGCCGCGAGCCATTGGCAGGTGCAGGTCCGTCCGCGGAGCGCCACACTCGACGGACACGGACGGGCCGTACTGGCCGACGTACGTCAGATCGGCCTGGACCACGTCGAGGGCATACGATCGAGCCGTGTCTATCTGCTGGCGGGTCGGTTGACCGAGGACGACGTCGGACTTCTCGCCCACGCGCTTCTTAGCGACCCCGTGGCCGAGGTGTTTGATATCGGTCGGGGCTTTTCCACCCGCGAAGGGACTCATCCGGCCGTCGAGGTACACGCCCTTCCGGGGGTGATGAACCCCGTGGCGATGAGCGCTCACGAGGCCATCGAGCGACTACTGTCCGCGCGGGGGTCATCGAACGCTCGAATCGATGCGGTCCAGACGGCACGACGTTATGAGGTCATAGGGGCGGGCGCCGTGAGTGAGTTGGAGCGCATCGCGGCTGAGGTCGTGGCAAACGGCTGCATCGAAACGTGCTACATCGAGGGGTTCGGTCGGCGCGACCCCATTCCCGACGAGTTCCCGACCCCACCGAGTAAACCCTTCTCGCTTCGCAACGTGCCGATTCGCGAGATGCAGGACGATGCCCTGGCGAAGCTCTCGCGCAGCGGGCACCTGTTTCTCTCGATGGGGGAGATGCAGACCATCCGCGATCATTTCGTCGCACTCGGGCGCGATCCGACCGACCTGGAACTCGAGACCCTCGCTCAAACCTGGTCCGAGCATTGCGTCCACAAAACGCTCAAGAGCGCGTTCGACTACTCGGGCGACGACTTCGGCCGACCGGGACGGGTCGAGGTTGGGTTTGACAACCTGCTGAAGGAAACGATCGTCGCGGCCACCGAAGGGCTCAACCGCGACTGGTGCCTTTCCGTCTTCGTGGACAACGCGGGCGTGATTGCATTCGACGATGAGCTGGGTCTGGCGTTCAAGGCGGAGACGCACAACCATCCGTCGGCCATCGAACCGTACGGCGGCGCGGCCACCGGCATCGGCGGGTGCATCCGCGACATCATGGGTTGTGGCTTGGGGGCCAAGCCGATCGCCTCGACGGACGTGTTCTGCCTGGCGCCGCCGGACTTCGACGCCGCGCGCCTGCCCAAAGACGTGCTGCACCCTCGGCGCGTGCTCAAGGGAGTCGTGGGCGGCGTTCGCGACTACGGCAACCGCATGGGGATCCCCACGGTCAACGGCGCGATCTACTTTGACGAGCGATATCTGGCCAACCCGTTGGTTTTTTGCGGCTGCATCGGTTTGATCCCGCGCGACAAGATCGACAAGGCGCCGCGCTCGGGCGATCTGATCGTGGTCGCCGGCGGGCGAACCGGTCGAGACGGCATCCACGGCGCGACGTTCTCCTCGGCCGAACTTACCGATACGCACGCCGACGAGTTCTCCCACGCCGTCCAGATCGGTCACGCGATCGAAGAAAAAAAGGTTCTCGATGCGCAGCTTCTAGCACGCGATCATCCCAGCGGCTGCCTCTACTCCGCCGTGACGGACTGCGGCGCCGGTGGGCTCAGCAGCGCGATCGGCGAGATGGGCGAACACATCGGCGCCCTCGTCGATCTGGAGAAGGTGCCTCTTAAGTACAGCGGCCTGCGGTACGACGAGATCTGGATATCAGAAGCGCAGGAGCGAATGGTTTTTTCCGTCGCGCCGGACCGACTGGAGACGTTGTTGACTCTGTTTGCCGCGGAAGAGGTCGAGGCCACCGTCATCGGACGCTTCAGCGACGACCAAGTCCTTCACCTCCGCTTCCAAGGCGAAACCGTCGGCAAGCTGGACATGTCCTTCCTGCACGAAGGCTTTCCTCGACAACGGCTCAAGGCGAGCTGGACGGCCAGGCCCGCGACGGAACCCCTGCCCGGTCAGCACGATAAGGGCGGAACCTGCCCTGACCCCAACGCGCGGCTGCTGTCATCGCTGGGTTCGCTGAACACGGCCTCGAAGGAATGGGTGATTCGCCAGTACGACCACGAAGTTCAAGGGCGCAGTGTCATCAAGCCGCTGTCCGGTCCGGGTTGTGGTCCATCGGACGCGGCCGTCCTGCGACCGCGGTACGACTCCGATCGGGGTGTGGCCGTCGGCTGCGGGCTGTGCCCGGAGCTGGGCGATGTCGATCCTTATGCGATGGCCGTCGCGGCGGTGGATGAGGCGTTTCGCAACGTCATCTGCGTCGGCGCCAGCCCCGACCGGGTCGCGATCCTGGACAACTTCTGCTGGCCCAAGGTCGATAACGAGGAATCGCTCGGGGCTCTGGTGCGAACATGCCGCGGTGCCTACGACGTGGCCATGGCGTTCGGGCTGCCGTTCATCTCCGGCAAAGACTCGCTGAACAACGAGTTTACGATGAGTAAGGCGGAGGCCGGACGTACCGGTCTACCCGAACGAATCGCGATTCCCTACACATTGCTGGTCAGCGCCGTGGGCATCGTTCATGACGTTGGGCGATGCGTCTCCTCGGATCTCAAAGCGCCGGATCATGCGTTGGTGCTCGCCTCGGCCCCGGTGATCCATTTTCCCAAAGTCAACGACGCCAGGGTTCCCATCGTCCAAACGTCGTTCGAGACAGCCCTGGCGATGCACCAACGTGTGGCCGGGCTGATCGGTGCGGGTAAGGTGTTCGCCGCGCACGACATCAGTGACGGCGGCTTGACAGTGGCACTGGCGGAGATGTGCATCGCAAGCGGGTTGGGCGCCACGGTTGACATCACGAGTGAGGCGTTCGCCGGATGCGTGTTTTCTTCCGTGACCACGACCTATCTTCTGGAGATGGACGCCGACGACGCGCGGGCGACGGGCTTGCCCGTCATCGGCCACGTCACAAGTGAGCCGCGGCTACGACTCGCGCGGAACGGTCGTCCGCGGATCGACCTTGCCGTTGCGGATGCGGCCGAGGCGTGGCGGGCGCCGTTGGCAGCCGGCGGAGGACATTAACCGTGGCACGGGTACGGGTTCTGGTCTTGCGGGCGGCGGGCATCAACTGTGACGAAGAGGTGATGCATTGCTGGCGCACGGCCGGCGCGCTACCCGAACTCGTCCACATCAACGCGGTGGCCGACAAACCCTCGCTGATCGACGACTTTCAGATCGTCACCATTCCCGGCGGCTTCAGCTATGGCGACGAC
The DNA here is from genome assembly GCA_965371245.1 of uncultured bacterium. Classification (GTDB taxonomy): domain Bacteria; phylum Planctomycetota; class Phycisphaerae; order UBA1845; family UBA1845; genus CBDUXT01. Next base: position 32,028 of record CBDUXT010000006.1, read on the forward strand.
ATCGCTGCGGGCGTGATCCTGGCGCAGCGCGTCGTCCACGATCTGGATGAGGCCTTGCGCCGGCTGGTGGAGCGCGGCGGCGGCGTGCTCGGCATCTGCAACGGCTTCCAGGTGCTGGTGAAGATGGGCTTGCTGCCCGGGGGGGCTGCGGGCCGCGATCAGGTCACCGTAACCTACAACGACTCGGCCCGTTTCGAGGCCCGCTGGGTACGCTTGGCCGTTGGCACCGACCAATGTCCGTTCCTCCCCTCGACCGAATCCGGCGAACGGCACGCGGCGCCAATCTGTCTGGAAATGCCCGTCGAACATGCCGAGGGAAAGGTCGTCGTCGCCAGTGCCTCGGTGATGACACAACTCAGCGACGCCGGTCAGATCGCCGTACGCTATGTAGACGCGGCGGGCAACCCCGGCGCCTACCCGGAAAACCCGAACGGTAGCGACGGCGGCATCGCCGGACTGTGCGACCCCACGGGCCGCATCTTCGGGCTGATGCCCCACCCCGACCGCGCGTTCGCCCACACCCACCACCCCGAGTGGACGCGCCGCAACCCGGATGGTCCGCCGGACGGCCTGGGCGTGTTTCTAAACGCCGTGGCACATTGGTCGGCGTAGCAACGCGCTGGAGAGTCGTCACATCACCGTGGGGTTGATCCGGTGTCGATCGATTACGTTTCCCGGTCGCCGGATCCGCACCGCATCGCCCGGATCGCGCCGACACTCGAGAACGTTGAGACCAGGTACGGAACGGCCGCCGTCGCGGCCATCTTGATCAGCCGCGTCGATGTAATGTCGCCGGCCCAAACCGCGTCCCCGTGATTGATAAGAATCAGGACCGTGCCCACAATGACCGCAAAGCAAAGCGCCCGCCGCACGACGGGCGGCTCGAAGGCAATCTCCATCCAATCGGTCAGCTTCGTTGCGTTGCTCATGGTCTGATCATCCGTTGGATTTGAGCGCATCGGCCGAGGCGTTGTGCGCTGTCTTATCTTGCCGGGAGCGCCTCGGAAAAACGGTCTCGCAGCTCGCGCAGGCGCTCGACCGGCTCGTTGCTGAAGACCAAACGCACGAATCGGTCGCCGTGTTCCTCGCCCCAGTCGCGCATGGGCGTGGCCGCCACCCGCCCTTTCTCCAGCAGCAGTTCGGAGGCAGAGAACGAATCGTAGCCCATGCTTCCCACGTCGAGCAACATCGACCACCCGCCGCGTGCGGGAATGATCGGATAGCCGGCCAACTCTTCGAGCACGACATCGCGCCGCATCTTCCAAGTATGGATGCACGCGTCCAGGTCGGAGACGGGTGTCTCCAACGCCGCACAGGCGCCGGCCTGGGCGATGCCGGTCGGCGTGACCACGTTGTAGAGACGGACTCTGGCGATGTCGGCCATGACGGTCTCGTGGCCGGCGACCCATCCGACGCGCCAGCCGATCATCCGGTATTCCTTGGACATGGAGCCGACGATGATGGTGCGCTCGACCATGCCTGGTAGCCGGGCGGGATGGATGAGCGGCGTGTCGTCGTAGAGGATGCGCTCCATCGCGGCGTTGTAGATCAGCCACAGGTTGTGCCGCGCGCAGAGCTGCGCAACCGCCTCCCACTCCTGGTGATTCATCACGGCGCCCGAGGGCATGGAGGGGTTCATGATGAGCATGGCCCGTGTTTGGGGTGTGACGACGTCGTGCAACGCCTCGAGATCAAGCCGCCGGCTTCCGCCCTCCTCGCGAAACGGGACGAACTGCGGTGACCCGCCGCAAAGACGCACCCGGTTGATCATCCCCGCATAGGTCGGGTCGGTGAGAATCACCTCGTCGCCGGGATCGGTCGTCGCCAACAACGCGTCGAACAGGCCCTCCGTGCCGCCGCATGTGATGACCACTTCCGTGTCCGCGCTGTACTCGTACCCGGCCGTCACCGACAGCTTTCGCGCAATGATCCCGCGAAGCTCGCGGCTGCCGGCAAAGGGCAGATAGCTGTTGGCCGATCTGGTTCCGACGGCGGACTTGGTTGCGGCGATCGCCCCGGGCGGCGGTGGAAGGTCGGTGTCGAGGCTCTCGAGGCGCAGGACGGCTGGATCACCGCCGGCCGCCGCAGCGACCTTGTCGATGGCGAGCCCCGAAATGCAGTCCAGTCTCTTGACGCTCATGCGATCGTTTGGTGCACAACCTTTGCGAAGCAGCGATACGGCGGCTCAGACGCCGCGCAATCTATCTTCCCCCTTCGCCAATGTCGATCCGTTTCGCGAGCACCTGCGGGGACGGGTGCGGGACAGAATCGGCGACGTTCAAAAACGTAGGGCAGGTCGTTGTTCCGCGTAAGCGCAACGTTGACCTGTCATGGGGCGAGGCAGGTGAACCCCCCGGCATAACTGGGAGAACCACCTGCCCTACCTTGAAGCCGCCCAAAGTATCATGCACCGTACGGTACGGGGACAGGCGTGTGACGGAATTGGCGCCCACTGTTTCCAGCGATGGGGCACGGACGAGACCGTGGAACCGTCAGCTGGTCAATCCATTCCCCACCTTTGCTTCGCAAGAATTGGGCAGCCACGCGGCTGCGGCTCTGACTCGATCTACCCGTCCTACCGGAAGTGTCACGGACCCTACCGAGACCTGTTTGGTTCCCGACACCCCGCCGGACGGTGGCTCTAACGCTCGGACTTACAAACCTCGCGCGTCACGCTGGTGGCGTATGAACCGGGCGGAAGTGAGAACGAAAGCTGCACGAACGACCCGCGCTCGTCGGTTCCCACGTCGGTGCAGGCCTCGGCGAGCGGAACACGCAGCGGGCGGCGGGCGCCGTCCATCCGGCCTACTCCCTGGGCCTGAGGTTGCTCGCTAGTAAGCCCGGACGCGGCAAACACCTCTTGTTCCATCTGCCGCGGCGCGCCGCCTGGCTCTTTCATTTTTCGCCCGAACAGCGGTCCGGTGGGCGAGATTTCGAAGTCGTCGCAACGCGGTTGCTCGACGGCCGCATCCTCGACGGCGAAACAGGCCCCGTTCGCATGCTTCCAGGCCACGTCCCCGTCAAAGAGGCGGTTGATCGACTCGATCCGCGCGGCGAGCACGCGGTTGAACAGCTCGCTCTGCACGGCCGAGATGTAGAGCTTCCTCAAGGAGTGATCGACGGCCCGCCATGCCACTTTGGTGTCACCCTTCGCGGCGATCAGAGCTCGGCAGACCTTTCCGGGACCCGGCAAGCGCCGTGGCCAGGCGGCGGCCGCGCCCGCGAGATCGCCCGCGTCGAACAATTCCCTCGCGCGACGGGCCTCTCCCCGGTCGCTTTCACCCGGACGACCGAGCATCAGCGCGATAGCCTCGTTGAAGTTACCGTGAAGCACAGCGCGCCCGACGGCCGCGTTGTCGCCGCGAGCCCCGAACCGCTGCGGGCCGAAGTAATTCGGCACACCCCGCTTCGAAAGCACCTCCACGATCTGATGCACCCGCTCGCTCGCCGCACACGCGGCATCGCGCACCTTGATAACGAATCGGTTCCCGGCCAGGTGCCCCAGCTTGAGCTTGTTGGTGTGGCGGCTCAGAGAAAGAACGCTGATCCCCGCGAGTTTCATCGCCTCGATCTTCCCACGCTCGACGTGCTCGATGCTGAGCGTTTGCCGGGTGACTCCGTGCGCATCCTTGAGCCCGGCGTATCCGACATCGCGCCGCTCTTTGCCAAGGGCTCGGGCGATGGCGGAGATGGCGGCATGCGTCGTCAGCCCGCGCTTCTCGATCACCAGATAGGCGTGGGTGCCGGCGCCCGACGGAGCATAGCGCGGAATCTCCTCGACGAGAAAATCCTCGTCATGGCGTTTGATGACGCCTCCGACGCCGGGCAGGTCGGCCGTCAAGAATGGCAGGCTTGATGCTTCGGTGCCGAGCGTCTCCATGCCGCGCAATGTACAGGGCGTGCGTCGCCGACAACAGCACACCACCCACCGTCATTGGTTTGGAAGCCGTTCTTGTAGCTTCTACAGCGAAGGTTTTCGTAGGCCCGCGACTCTATTCCGACAGGAGGAGACGGTCGTGAACCACCTCCTCTTCCAAGGTCCGCCCGCCCATTTGGAAGCGGCGAAGCATCGACCGTCCGACGTGGATGAAGACCTCGCGTTTAAAGAGCCCGTCAGGGATGGGAAGCTCACAGACGGTCGCTCCAGAACGCTTTTTCCCATCGATGCTTAACGCGACAAGGACGCCGCGACGGCTACACCGCTCGATGACTTCGAAAAGATGCCCTAGGCTAAAGTCTTGAGCCCCGTAAAGGATGGCCTGGCTGTGACTGTATGGTGGGTCGCAGTACACGAGGTCACCGGGGCGGGCCTCGTCCATCGCCTCTTCGAACTCAAGCCGTCGGAAACTGGTCCCGTGTACTCGACTGCGCCACTCGTCTACCCGCTTCGCAAACGCCTCTGGCGAGATCGGCTGATGAGCTCCGCACGGCGTAGACATGCACCCGTCCTGTTTCCGAAAGCGAACCACACCACCGTACGCTGCCCGGCAAAGGAAAAGCAGGTCCGCTCCGTTCGGAGCGCGGTTGTACGAGGCCTTAATTTTTTCGTACACAGCGACCTTGTCGTCCGCGACCATTCGATTCCAACGGACCGTATACCACGACTTCAGCGTCTCCGGCTCTGCACGCAGCGTCGTCCATATTTCCATCAACGGCACGAACGAATCGCTAGCGAAGGCTCGGTTTGGAGCAAGCGTCGCAAGCACGGCCCCGCTGCCAACAAACGGCTCGTGATACGCTCCGAATTCCGCCGGGAAGTACGAGAGGATTTCTTCCGCCATGCGCTGCTTGTTGCCGATCCATTTGAGCAGTTGTCCCTTCGGCCGCTTCGCGGTAAGAAGCGGCGAGTCAAACAAGCTTCCTTGCAATTCCATCCTTCAACCGTCCCTCGACCAGTTCAGTGCTCACACGCCCATCGCCGATGGATCATATCCCGAAACGGGATATTCGCAAGTGGGATATAGCCTCCGGCTCCAATGGACAAGACCGTCTTTTCCGCTTTGCAGGTACGGCTCCGCACCGTCCTCCGAGACTTGAGAAACGAGGCGGGCCTCCGCCAAGTCGATCTTGCAGCCAAACTGGAAGAGCCGCAGTCTTTCGTAAGCAAGTACGAAAGCGGCGAACGACGCCTCGACTTCGTCGAGGTCGTCGAAATCTGCAAGGCTCTCGGCATTACGCTACACGAATTCGTCCGCCGGTTCGAGGCGTCCACTCGATGACGCCCAAATCTCGCTTCGCTAAACAGCCGCGCCATTTCTGGGCAAATGTTAGAACAATCGGCCAAGGCGTCGGATACTCTGTCAGACGCCGGGGGCTCATCAAGATCCCGACACCCCCCGAAGTCCGTCGTGCCTACGCGCGGCTCAAACTTTCCACCGACCACCTGTTTGACCCCAACGATCAACCAACGCCGCTTGGGCAAACCCTGTTTGAGTACTTTTCGTACCGAGCCGACACGCTCAACAAATACGTTGAACCTCGTCTGATGGACGCTGAACGCGCACGCCGCACGTTCTCACAACTCAAGAAAAAGCTTCGACCGTCGTGCCCGCTTCCCATGAACAAGCAGAAGGGAGCAAAGAGAGCCCACGCCTACTTCACTGGCATCATCAACATGCTCATCGAAGCGAACGCCGGCTCATTCCCATGCGATTACGACCCACGCAAGCTGACGACAGTAACGCATAATCGAGCCCCACTCAGAACGCTGGCCCGACGCGTCGATGGGGCCTTTCCGCAAACCGTGAACCCGCTGGCCGTCTGGGAGATCAAAGAATACTACTACACGACGACCTTCGGTAGCCGAGTCGCCGACGGCGTCTACGAAAGCCTCCTCGATGGGATGGAACTCGAGGAACTCTTCAGATCCGAAGGCGTCAAGATCCTTCACTACTTGTTCATAGACGCACACTACACGTGGTGGGATTGTGGTCGCTCATACCTCTGCCGCATCCTCGACATGCTTCACATGGGCTTTGTCGATGAAGTCCTCTTCGGATACGAGGTCGTTGAACGACTCCCGAAAATCGTTCGCGGATGGACCCGGCTCGCCAAGAAACTGCCTCGGAAAGCACCGTAGCCCGACGCACGCCCACCGACGGTGCGATCACGGGAAGCAAGCGGGATGAGGTGTCGGACCTCGCGGTGCCGGCAATGTGCAAATCAAGACACCGCGCCACGTTGCCGCCTTCGCCGTCGCTTCGGAATTGCCGGTAGCTGCGGGCGAACGTACGATCCGAACCCCATGCGGTGGCTCGCCGACCTAATCTATCTACTCGCGGCGCTGATCTACCTGCCCGTGGCCGCCTACCACGCGATCGTTCTCGGCAAGAACCGACGTGGCTGGGGCGAACGGCTCGGTTTCGTCGCCCGGCGAGACCCCGATCGACGGCGCGTCTGGCTCCATGCCGTTTCGCTGGGCGAGATCAACGCCACGCCTCTATTGCTCGAAGGCCTGCGCGAACGCCTCGATGCGTTCGACTTCGTCATCTCGACCACCACGGACACGGGCTATGCCCGAGCGGTCGATCTGTATGGCGCCGACCGCGTCTTTCGATTCCCGCTCGATTTCAGTCCCGTGGTGGCCCGCGTGCTGCGGCGCGTCAGCCCGAGCCTGATCGTGCTGGTTGAGCAGGAGGTTTGGTACAACCTCACCCGAATGGCCACGTGCCGTGGGACGCCCGTCGTGGTGGTCAACGGTCGATTGACGGAGCGAAGCGCGCGGCGGCTGGCGCGGCTGGGTCGGGTGGTCCGGGCGATGTTCCGGGATCTGGCGTGGGTGGGTGCCCAGGACGAGGCTATCGCGGCTCGGTTCCGTCGGCTCGGTACCGCGGCAGATCGCGTGGAGGTGACGTCGTCGCTCAAGTGGGATTCAGCCGCCGTGACCGACGAGGTCCCAGGGGCATCCTCCCTAGCGCAGGCGCTGGGACTTGATGGGTCGCGCCCGCTGTGGGTCTGCGGAAGCACCGGGCCGGGGGAGGAGGCGATGATCCTCCAGGCGTATCGCCGTCTTGTAGGTAGTGACGTGGATACGTCAGCTCGGCTCGCCATCGTCCCGCGAAAGCCCGAGCGTTTTGATGAGGTCGCGCGGCTGATCGAGCGAGGCGGGTTCTCGTGCCTTCGCCGAACGCGCCACCCCGACGGCGCCGACGCCTCCATGGCGACCGGCCGCGGCGTCATTCTGGGGGACACCATGGGCGAGCTGCGCAAGTTCTATTCGCTGGCGGATGCCGTCTTTGTCGGTCGCTCGCTGGTGCCCATGGGCGGCTCCGACCCGATGGAGGTGGCGGCCTTGCAAAAGCCGATCGTGATCGGGCCCCATGTCGAGAACTTCCGCCTTCCGGTCGAGGCGCTGGCCCGCGCGGACGCGATCGCTACGGTTGATTCGGTCGAGAGCCTCGCCACGCGGATCGGTTCGATCTTGGGCGATTCGGAGCTGGCGGAGGGGCTTGGGCGCCGGGCTCGCCAGGTGGTTGTCGAGCACCAGGGGGCTACCGCCCGCACAATCGATGGGTTGATGCGCGTGATCGAACAGCATTTTGGCGCCGAATCCGTCGGAGCGTCAGTCCCGCCCCCTGCGTAACCAGGCCCGACCCGTCTTGGTCCGAAAAAGATTGGCGGTTTCCTTGACAAACTTCGTGAAATATGGAACAATGTTAGTGCGGGATGCAGGTTTTCCTGCCGCTCGTTCCGATAAGGGCCTCTTCCGGGGTAAATATCCCGGCCAGCCGACCACAACACGACGCGCACCACGGGGGGTGGCGAGAGTCTGCCGCCCGATTTCCGGCGTGGTGTTTGTGAGATTTTCACAAACGGCCTAGTCTCCAGCTACGCGCTGACTTGGCGCGGGTGGTCTGCCGATGGCCCTTGAGTTTGCTGACCGTGTCGGCATGATCCCCGTTATGTGGTGCTGTCGATAGCTGTGGTGGCGGGAATCGAACGCGGCGCGGCGCTGATTGACGCGGTCGCCATGGTCCTTTGCCGGCCGGTTATAGGAAATAGGCATTGGCCAGCCCGTTTGTTGCGCAAGCGGCAGCACGCAGGCCGTGGCACCTGTTTTGAGTCGCACCCTTTGCGACCTGCCGTGATGGCGATCGCCGCAGAGTTCTGAGATGGACACTGAATCCACATCACGCCCAATCGACCAGCCGTCGGAAGACGGCGCTCCGCCGCCTCCGTCGCCCGACGTCGCCGGTGAACCGCCTGATCTCGAGCCGATGACCTTCTCGATGTTGGGTCGTTTCTTCGCGGTTCCGTTGGTAATCATCGCGACCATCGTCGGTGGCGCGGTGCTTGTCGTTCTGTTGTTTGGCGGTCCCGCCTCTCCGGAGCGTCGCAGCATTGAGGATCTCTTGCTGGCTCTGGAAGCCGGCAGTGGCGACCGGAGCTTGGGCGTCCTGCTCCCTCGAGAGAAAGAGTTGTGGCAGACGGCCCTTGAGCTCAGCCTCCGTTTGGAAGGCAAGGACAAGGAGCTGGAACTCTCAAACGAAGAGCTGGACGCCGCGGCCAAGCGCCTTAGCGCGATGGTGAAGACCGACCTGGGGATGATCGATCACGTACCCACTGTGGGCGATGAACGTGAGCGACAAGTGAAGATTCGCTCGCGCCGTCTTGAGTTCCTCCTCCGGGCGCTGGGCCGAACCAGGCGCCCGATAGCGGTCAGGACGCTGACGGGTGTCGTCGGCGGCGAGCGCGAGTCGTACGCCCAGGTCGCGATGCAGATACTGGGCGACCTCCACGAGATGCCCGAAACCCGCCGGGCCGTGGATCCGGTGCTTCGTCGCCTCGCCCCTTCCAACAAGGACGAAACGCGACTGGTGGCCGCCACCGTGCTGTCGCTCCTGGCGAGTCCGGGGGATGAGCGCGTGATCGACGCCCTCGCCGACCTGAGTCGCACAACCGAAGGCGAGGTGGCGTGGTCCGCGGCGCTGGCGTTGGCGCGGCTGGGCAGCCCGGCGGCGAAATCGACTCTTTATGACCTGATGGATCGAGCGTTCCTCAGCTCGGGCGACCGCTACGTCGTCAGGGGCGACGGCGGTTCTGTCCAGCGATACCCCATGCCGCCGGCAAAGGTGGATGCCGTCATCCTCGCCGCGATCGATGCGGCCTCGAATCTCGACGGTCCGGACTTGTGGGACGCCATTGAGGGATTAGAGTCGGACCCGTCCCCAGCCGTTCGCGGCAGGGCCGAGGAAGTTCGGCGCCGCCGAGAAGAGGACCAGGGCGCCAAAGCGAGGAAGAAGGACTAGGTCGATGGCAACAAAGGAAATGGTGACGAAGGTCTGGATCGAAGACGGTTGCATCGTCTGCGACGCCTGCGAGACGGCGGCTCCCGATGTCTTCGAGGTACAGGACGAGACCTGCATTATTCGTCCCGAGGCGCTCTCGCCCGACTTCAACAAGCCACGAACCGAAGGCATCATCGACGCGGCCGAGGAGTGTCCGGTCGATGTCATTAAGTTCGAGGTCGTGACGGAAGAGGTACCGGACGGCGAGACCGCCCCGGCGGATGGGGCAACAGTAGCGGCCTCCGCCGCGCCTGAAGCCGCCGCGGCAGAGCCGTCCAAAGCCGCCGCGTCCAAACCGGCCGCGCCGAGCGAGCCGATGCCCGCCGTCGCGAAGGCGTCCGCGACCGCCTCCAAGGCGTCGCCGGAGGGGACGGCCGACCCCGGGATCGACGCGCTGCTTCGGGCCGCAACGTCGCGCGGGGGGAACATCGGCATCCTTCGACGACAGCAATCGGTCCCGGAAGCCATTCAGGCGCTCGATCGCAAGGATCCTCGCGAGCTCCCCACCGATGCCCGGCAGGCCAGGATTCTGGAGGCGGCTCGCAAGGCAAAGGCCGACCCGGACGTGCCGCGGCGGGCCTTCTTGGGTGGAGTGACGCTTGGGGCCGGATGGATCTTCTTCGGCGTGGGTGCCGGCGTAGCCGCCGGTCCCGCGTTCGCGCGTTTCATGATGCCCAACGTGCTGGAGGAACCGGACCCGCGCGTTCGCGTGGGCAAACTTCAGCGCTATCTGCAATTGGTTCGAGGCGAGGTGATCGAGGACTACAAACCGCAGGGTATCTGGATGACCCGTGATCGGGATCGACTCGTGGCCTTGAACATCATCTGCACGCATTTGGGTTGCATCCCGAACTGGCTGCCCAACGACCGAAAGTTCAAGTGTCCGTGCCACGGAAGCGGGTACAAGCCGAACGGGATCAACTTCGAGGGTCCGACGCCGCGCCCGCTCGAGCGCTTCCGCCTGTTGGTTGATGGCGGTGAGGTGATCGTCGATAAGAGCAAGAAATATCAGTTTGAACTGGGTCAGTGGGACCAGCCGGGAAGTTTCATCGAAGTCTAACTGCGCGATGGACGGCGGCGCGCGAGTCGCTAGAGTACGCCGTCGTTTGGCACCGGTCGGCTGGTGCTCGTCGGGATCACTCAAGGAACCTGTGAATACATGTTGGGACGAATACAAAACTGGGTGTCAGAGGGGCAGATCTGGGGGAGCGTGTTTCGCCACGGCGTGCCGCGCGATCGCCGAACGAGGGCGATGGCGATCCTCAGCAACGTCTTCCTTCACCTTCACCCGGTCGCCGTCCGCAAGAGCGGCATCCGGCTCTCATTCACCTGGTGCATGGGCGGGTTGACGTTCTTTTTGTTTCTCGTCGAGATCGTCACCGGCGTGCTGCTCATGTTTTACTACCGCCCGACGGTCGAATACGCGTACTTCGACATCCAGGGTCTCCGGGCACACGTGACGCTCGGCTTGCAGCGTGAGCTTCATCGCTGGGGAGCCCATGCGATGATCATTACCATCTGGCTGCACATGCTGCGCGTGTTCTTAACGGGCAGCTACAAGCCGCCGCGAGAGTTCAACTGGAGCATCGGCGTCATCCTGCTCGTGCTGACGCTGCTCTTGTCCTTTACCGGATACTTGCTTCCCTGGGACCAGCTTGCCATGTGGGCCATCACCGTCGGCTCGAACATGGCCCGGGCGACCCCGCTGGCCGGGTCCGAAGGCCCTGGGGCGGCGTTCCTCCAGATCGGCGGTGTGCCCCTGGTTCATGCGGGTGATGACGCACGGTTCGGGCTTCTTGCGGGCACCTTCGTCGGGCCCAACGCCCTCCTTCGATTCTACGTGCTGCACTGTGTTTTTATCCCAGTCGTGGTGACGGTTCTGCTCGCCGTCCATTTCTGGCGGGTGCGCAAGGACGGCGGCATCAGCGGACCCCTATAGGTTCCGTTCGACAGGATCACCGCCCCAGGCGTAAACGGTACGACGGATTCGAGTAACCGGGCGGGACAGGCCACACGGTAACGTAAACCATGATGAACCTTCTGGCAGCATCCTCCGCGATCGACACGCTCAAGCACTGGATCAACGTGGCTTGTCAGCCGCATTGGTTCATGATCCTTGCCGTGATCGGGTTCGCGCTGTGCCTGATCTTCTATCGCAAACTCACGCAGCCGGTTTGGGCCGTGCCGCTCGCGCTGGTGGGCGTGCTGATTTTCGTGGCGAGTTGCTTCGACCCCAACTTCGTCAAGATCGTCGCCAAGGCCGACAACGTGCCGATCGTGATGATGCTTTTTGTCACCGCGTTCTTCCTTTGGTTGGCGTTCCGCCAGGCCGCGATCAATGACAAGCGGATGGAGGACGGAGAGCCCCTCATCGAGGCCGGGGCGGACGACAAGGTGTTGGTCTGGCCTGACCTGATCTACAGCGAGTTCATTGCGCTGGTTCTGTTTACGGCGTTCCTGACGGTGTGGGCCATTCTGCTTCGCGCGCCGCTGGAGCAGGCCGCGGACCCCAACGTCGCGCCGAACCCGGCCAAAGCGCCGTGGTATTTCCTGGGCCTTCAGGAGATGTTGGTCTACTTCGACCCGTGGCTGGCCGGCGTGGTCTTTCCCGGTCTGATCATCGTCGGTCTGATCGCCATCCCGTACATGGACAAGAACCCGCGCGGCAACGGCTACTACACCTTCAAGGAGCGACCGTTCGCCATCACGACGTTCCTCTTCGGGTTTGTGGTCCTCTGGGTTCTGCTGATCGCGTTCGGGACGTTCTTGCGCGGTCCGAACTGGAACTTCTTCGGACCCTACGAGTTCTGGGACCACAACCGCCCGGCCGCCCTGCTCAACCGCGAGCCGCGCGACATTTTCTGGATCGAGATGCTGGGGGAACCCATCTGGACGAAGGACGTCTGGATGATCCCGGGCTATCTGATCCGGGAGCTGCCCGGCATGTTGCTGCTGGGGTTCTATTTCGTGGTCGGGCCGCTCATTTTGTGGGCGCTCTTTTTCCGCAAGATGTACCGCCAGATGGGCGTTGTCCGCTACGGCATCATGGCGTTTCTCTTACTCACCATGCTCTTAATGCCGATCAAGATGGCACTTCGTTGGGCATTCAACCTGCACTACGTCGTGGCCGTCACGGAGTGGTTTTTCAACGTGTAGGTGTAGCAGCCGCGTCGGCGGAACGGTCGCCGATTCATCCGGTGCTGAGGACTTGCTGACGGTTTCGCCGCGGAGGCACTTGCGCCGCGGACATGGATGTTGGTTTTATGCCGATCCCAGAGGACAAACTAAGGAAACCCGAGACGCTCCACCGGTGGTTCGCCATCAGCAGCCTGCTGATGACCGCATCGATCTTTTGGATGATCTGGATCGACTACGACCGACCCTGGCGAGCGTTTCAGGATGACTACGCCACGGGCAAAGCGGTATTGGCCCATCTGGACTACCTGGATGCCACGCGCCAGGAGCGGATCCAGGAGATCGATGAAGCCCGTCAGGGGCTTGCCGACGCCCGCGACCTGGCGGCTCAGACAACCGGCGTCCAGCGGGCGAAGCTCGTCGCCGACTTGTCCGAGGCCGACCTGAGGTTCCGCAAGTTCGACGGGGAGTGGAGCCGCAAGAGCCAGGTGCATGACGTTTCGCGAGATACCTACGAGAAGATCGTCGGCGAGCACGGGCCTGACGCGGCCGAAACAATACATGCACGCGAAGAACTGCAGGTCGAAGAAGCAGAGGTTGAGCGTGTTCTGAAGATCAAGGAGGGCTGGGGGGACAAGAAAGAGCGATTCGAAGCGGAGCTGAAGCTTCTCGATGCGTCGGTTAGCACCGCCGCCAAGCGACTGACGGAGCTTGAGGACGTCGCGGCGGATGCCTTGAAAGAGGACATGAGCTACCGCGGCGTGCTGTACAACGACGGCTTGCTCGGTGGTCTCGCTATCGTCAGTACGATCATCAATCTCCCGCTCCTGGATTTCACGGCGCCCAACGCGACGCCGGCGCGACATCAGGTGAAACAGCTCGTCTTGCCCGATGTCCGGCAGCGGCTCAACTACCTCGAGAGCTACACGACGGACCGATGTACCACCTGCCACATTGCCATCGACGATCCGGAGTTCTCCAAGGACCGCCTCGCAAAGAGGCTTGAACGTGCCCTTTCGGCGATCAACGAGGCCATGCAGCGTCTGGCGCACGAGCCGTTCCCCATTCCCGTTCCGCCCGTGGCCGCCGCGACCGGTCAACCGCTCCCCGCCGGCCACGTGACCGATCACTGGGCCGAGCTCACCGACGAACAACAGGACGCCTACTTCGAGCGCCTGCTCGGGATGGTGAACAGCTACCTGGAGTTGAGCGGGCGCAAGACCATCGACCTGGGACAGCCGCTGCTCGCCCATCCGGACCTGGGTCTGTTCCTCTCGGTCGATTCACCGCACCCGATGGCGCGAATGGGCTGCACCGTTTGCCACGAGGGCAACCCTCAGGAGACGGACTTCGTTCAGGCGGCGCACAGCCCCGCCACCCACGAGATCCGTGAGGCCTGGGAAAAAGAGTACTACATCCGCCTGATGGGGGTTCCCAACGTAACGTTCGAGACGATCGAACATTACTGGGACCGCCCGATGCTCCTGCCGCAGTACACCGAAGCGGGTTGCGCCAAGTGCCACAGCGAGATCAGCGACATTCAGCAGTACGACGGTGAGCGCAAGGGGTCGCGCATCAATCTGGGTCGCCACCTCTTCGCCACGGTCGGCTGCATCAACTGTCACAAAGAGGACTCCCTGGAAGGCGCCCCGCGCGTCGGACCCGACCTTCGCCAGCTAGCGGTCAAGCTTACGCCGGGGTTCGTGCAGAAGTGGGCGTACTACCCGCAAAAGTTCCGCCCCTCGACACGCATGCCGCACTTTTTCGAGCAGGAAAACAGCGGACCGCAGAGCGCCAACTCCTTCGACACCGAGCCCGTCCGACGGACGGAGACGGAGGTCGCGGCCATCACCAAGTATCTGTTCGCGGTGTCGGGCGAATGGACGCCCATCGAAAAGCCGGCCGACGTGAAGGGCGACGTGGAACGGGGAAGACAACTGTTCACGTCGATGGGGTGTCTGGGATGCCACGCCAACATCACCGAGTACGGTGAGGCGTGGATCACGGCGGACCTCGCGCACCGCGAAGGGATCGACGAGGAAACGGCTACGCATCGGTACAAGGGCATGACCTACGAGCAGCGCATGCGCTACGCGATGGACCACTTTGGCAACGAGCGCGAGACGTTCCTCCAGCCCGACCTGGCGCGGTTTGATCCCGACGCGTCCTACAACACCCCGACGCTGACCAGCTTCGGCCCCGAGGTGTCCGGCCTGGGTTCGAAGGTCAACGAGGCGTGGCTCTACTCGTGGCTGATCGAGCCGACGCACTACTCGCCCGACACCAAGATGCCCAACATGCGGCTGACGCCGGCTGAGGCCGCCGATCTGACGGCCTATCTCCTTACTCTCAAGAACGACGACTTCGAGCAAGGCGAGTTCGAACTCGACGAGGCCCGGCAACGGAAGGCTGATGAGCTTGTTTTCATTCTGTTGTCGGCGCAACGGTCCGCGGGACGAAGTCGGGCCATCATGAAAGACGAAGGCGGCGAGCTGAGCGACATGCTCATATCCCTTCTGAAATCGTCGCGGGAGATCAACGAGGAGCAGGCCACGCAACTGATCGACCCGATGAGCCTGCTGGACAAGAAGCTGATGTACCTGGGTAACAAGATGATCAGCCACTACGGGTGCTACGCCTGTCATGAGATTCCCGGGTTCGAAACGACTACACCGCCCGGCACCGACATGAGCGCCTGGGCGGAAAAACCCGTCGGGCAGCTCGACTTCGCCTTCTACGATCATGCCTTCGAGCATCTTCGGGAGGAAAAGCCCGACGTGTTCGGCTACCTCTACCCACTCGACGCGACGGAGCTGAACGCTCGGTCGCCGATGGACGACCGGGCGCGTGAGCAGGTATCCGGCACCCATGCCGCCTTCGCCAAACACAAGATGCTCAACCCGCGCATCTGGGATCGCGAGAAGATCAAGCGACCGTACGACAAGCTCAAGATGCCCAACTTCTATTTCACCGAAGAAGAGGCCGAAGCGCTGACTGCCTTCCTGCTTTCGCGCATTCCACCGCGGGTCAACGACGTGCTGAAGATCGACTACGAAGGCACCGCGCTCGGTCCGATTGCACGTGGTCGAAACCTGACGCGGGAGCTGAACTGCGTCGGCTGCCACGAGATCGAGGACAACGCCCCGACGATCCAGCAGTACTACCGCCGAACGGTCGGGGGCGAACTGACCTTCGATTCACTCAACGCGCCGCCGCTTTTGTGGGGGGAAGGGGCCAAGGTGCAGCACAACTGGCTGCACGGGTTCTTCCAAAACGTCGAGCCGCTCAGGCCGTGGCTTCAGGCGCGGATGCCCACGTTCAACCTGACAGGCGAGGAAGCCACCACCCTGGTGGAATATTTCGCCGCGCTGAGCCGGAAGGACGCGCAGGTGTTACACGCGGCCCGCGCGCCGATCCGTGAGTACATCGATGAGCAGAAGGACAGGGTCACGGACGAAGACGCCAAGGCCTCGGCCGGCGACGACTGGTATCAACAGGAGCGGGTCGAGCGGAGAACCGACGTGTTGCGGCGCTGGGTCGTCGATCGAAAGCTGACACGGGCTCGCTCGCTGGACCCACTTCGTACGCCGGCGGACCGAGTGCGCCAGGCTCATGCCGGCGTGCTCGAACGTGTCGATTTCATGGCGGATCTCTATGACGTGGCCTACCCGTTTGTCGAGCCGCCCAAGCCGCTGTCATCCCCGGAGGTGTTCGATCGTGGGAGGAGCCTGTTCAACGACATGGGTTGCCTCCAGTGCCACGTGCTTGGAAACATGCTTCCCGGGCCGGCGAAGAACACGGATGACTTCGTGCAGATGTACCGCCTGGACGGCGTGCGCGGCGAGGGGGACAAGGCCATCGCTTTGATTAACGAAACCCCCTACGCGGTCGGCTCGGTGATTGACGGGCACACACTGATCAGCGCCGCCAATGTGTATTCCGACACCGGCGACGTGGACACGTCGGCCATCTTCGAGGGTCCCAGTGCGGCCGGGGAGACGGAGAGAATCCGCCTCCAGCCGCCCAGCGCCCCGAACCTGTCCCTGACCTATCAGCGGCTGCGTCGGGCGTGGGTGTATGCGTGGATGCTTCAACCAATGTGGATTCAGCCCGGCACCAGAATGCCCCAGAACTTCCCCGACGGGGTCAGCCCGTTCGAGGGCGACCCGAACTACCCCGGAAACGGCCTCGACCACATCAATCTGTTGGTCGATTTTCTCTATCATGCCGGGGCGACCGGGGCTCGATCGCCGCTGACCAAGCTGATGGCGGGTGATGAGGACGAAGAATTCGACGAGGACTTTGACGAAGATTTCGACGACGGCGATTGATGCCCATGGCCGCGGGGCGCGTGGTCCCGAACCGGCCTGATCGATCCCGCTTCCAATTTCTCAGTGGACCCTTTTTGGGAGTCTTGTCATGTTACGTAGCAAACTGTTGGTGTCGGCGCTGGCTGCCGGCTGTCTGTTCGCCTTTGCGGGGCCTGCGGCCGCGCAGGACAGCGGCATAATCAAGGGCAAAGCGATCTTCAAGGGCAACGCCGGCAATTTCAAACGCAAGAGGATCAACACCGGCAAGGATCCCAACTGCAAGAAGGCCAAGCCCAAGGGCATCGGGACGGACACCATCATCATCAACAAAAAGACAACGCCGATGACGCTCCGCAACGTCATGGTCTACGTCAAAGAGGGCCTGGGCGACCGCAAGTTCGAGGCTCCCACCACGCCCTTCATTCTCGACCAGGTCGGCTGTCAGTACGTCCCGCACGTGATCGCGATCATGGACGGTCAGCCCCTCCGTGTCCGCAACAGTGATCCGACCAACCACAACATTCACCTGCTTCCGAGGATCAACGCCGAGATGAACTTTTCACAGCCGAAACAGGGCATGAAACGAGACCTGACGCTCGTCAAGGAGGGCGTGTTCAAGGCCAAGTGCGACGTTCACCCCTGGATGGGGTGCTTCATCAAGGTGTTCGACCACCCGTTCCACGCCGTCACGGACAAGACCGGTACGTTCGAGATTACCGGGCTACCGCCGGGCAAGTATGTCGTTGAGGCCTGGCACGAGAAGTTCGGAATACAGACCATGACCATCGAGGTGGCCTCCGGTGACACGAAGGAGGCGGACTTCACCTTCGAGCCGGGCAAGTAAGCATCGGCGATGGATAGTTTTCAGAGCACCGGGCGCGAGCCCGGTGACATGATGACCTAGTGTATGGTCAACCTTGAATCTGCGGGTTTGCTCGGTGGGTGGCCCACTCTTTAGAGGTGGGGGACTCGAATGGGCTCCGGATTCGCGTCCCCCACGGCTAAAGCCACGGGCCACCCAACCCGCGAGTCTACGCGTGACGATGCACTAGGGGACCGCAGGCTGGCGCCAGCGGCTCTGACTCATCGTCCCCGTTGGGCCGGAAGTGTCACGGACCCGGTTGGTAAAGATCGGACGACAGGCGGTTGCGTCCTTGGGCCGATACGTGTAAAAAGCCATGCGTCACGGCGGGTGATGATTCGCGCGGTTCGGCGCCCGCCGGTGGGCCAGCTATACCTGACAGGAGATCGGTTCGATGAGAAGCCGTTCGGCAACGGCCATCGTGGGTGTCATGTTCGTCATGATCGGGTTGGCCGTCGCGTCGCCGGCGCTCGCCCAGACAACGACAACGGCCCCCGCGTTCGACGTGAAAATCGACGGCGACTACGGCTGGCATCTGCCGCCGGACGTCTCCGAGCATGGCCACGGCGTGGACCTGCTCATCAACACGCTCCACCTCTTCATGATTGCTCTGTTCGTTGCCTGGGGCATCTTCATGCTCCATTGCCTGGTGAAGTTCCGGCAACGGCCGGGACACAAGGCCAACGCCGATCCGATCAAGGCGAAGGCTTCCAAGTACGCCGAGGTGGGCGTGGCAGTGTTCGAGGCGTTCCTGCTCATCGGTCTGTCCATGCCCGTCTGGGCGAGCGTGAAGAACGAGATTCCGATGGATGATCCGGATGCGATCCACATCCGGGTGGTGGCCGAGCAGTTTCAGTGGAATTTCCACTACCCCGGAGCCGACGGCGTGTTCGGTCGAACGGCGCCCGAGCACATCGACGCCGTGAACCCCGTGGGGATCGACCCGAGCGACCCGAACGGCGCGGACGATGTGCAGAGCCCGGAGCTACACTTCCCGAAGGAAAAACCAGTAGTTTGCTACGTCACGTCCAAGGACGTGATCCACAGCTTTGCCCTTCCCGTGATGCGGGTGAAACAGGACGTCATCCCCGGTATGCGCATCCCGATTGGATTCAAGGCGACGCAGGCGGGCAACTACGAGGTTGCCTGTGCCCAGCTTTGCGGAAACAACCACTATTCAATGCGTGCCTTGATGGCCATCCACGAGACAGAGGAAGAGTTCGTTGCGTGGCTGGATACGCAGAAGGTGGAAGACTTTGACGAAGACGACTTCGATTAGGACCGACGCCCCATGAGCACCGAACACCATCACGAACAGCCCGGCTTCATCCGTCGGTGGGTGTTCTCGACCGACCACAAGGTCATCGGGATTCAATACACCGTCACCGCGCTGTGCTTTCTGTTCTTCGGCTTCTGCCTCATGATGATGATGCGGTGGCAGCTAGCGAACCCGCTGGAGGAGATGCCCGTGATCCCGGGCCTCTTGGCCGCGATCCTGGGTCAGGAGTGGGCGGAAATCTACATGCCCGGCGGCGTCATGACGCCGGACTTTTACAACTCGCTTGGGGCGATGCACGGGACGATCATGATCTTCCTCGGCGTCGTGCCCATCGTCGTCGGCGGATTCGGCAACTTCGTGATGCCGCTTCAGATCGGCGCCCCCGACATGTCCTTCCCCAAGATCAACATGGTGAGCTACTGGGTCTACTTCGTCGGCGGCGTCATCATGCTGGTCAGCTTCTTCACGCCAGGTGGGGCGGCCAACTCCGGCTGGACCTCCTATCCGCCGCTTGCCGACATCGCCCAGCCTGCGGATCCGACGCTGCCTTTCTTCTTCACCGGGCAGACCATGTGGCTCGTGGGCATGGTGTGTCTGATTACCTCGTCGCTCCTGGGTTCGATCAACTTCATCGTGACGATCCTGCAACTCCGTGCCAACGGGTTGACAATGTTCCGCCTGCCGTTTTTCGTGTGGGCCCAGTTCGTCACCGCCTTTCTCTTGCTGCTGGCGTTCCCGCCGCTCGAGGCCGCCGGCATCTTGCAGCTTATGGACCGCCTGGTCGGCACGAGCTTCTTTTTGCCCGAGGGACTCGTGGTCAGCGGTCAGATCGCGACCGTGCAACAGGGCGTCGTGGCCGGCGGCGGCAGTCCGCTTCTCTGGCAACACCTGTTCTGGTTCCTTGCCCACCCGGAGGTCTACGTCCTGATCCTGCCGGGCATGGGGATCATCGCGGAGATCGTGGCCAACAACACCCGAAAGCCGCTCTGGGGCTATCGGGCGATGGTTTACTCGACCGTCTTTTTGGGTTTCATGTCGTTCGTGGTTTGGGCCCACCACATGTTCATGACGGGCATGGGCACTACCATCAGCGCGTTTTTCGCCACGACGACCATGATCATCTCGATCCCCTCGGTCGTGATTCTGACGGCGCTGGTCATCAGCCTGTACAACGGGGCCATCCGCTTCAATGTTCCGATGCTGTTCGCCCTGGCGTGGATGCCGATGTTCGCGATCGGCGGGCTGACCGGTCTTCCCCTGGGGCTTCCGGTCTCCGACATCGCGCTGCACGACACCTACTACGTGATCGGACACTTTCATTACGTGGTCGCGCCGGGGACGATCTTCGCCATCTTCGCGGGCATCTACTTCTGGTTTCCCAAGGTCACCGGACGAACGATGAACGAGACGCTCGGGAAGATTCACTTCTACCTGTCGTTCATCTTCATCAACGTGCTGTTCATGCCCATGTTCTTTCAAGGACTGGGCGGCATGCTGCGCCGTGGGTATGACCCCACCTCGTATGAATTCAACGCGCCGCTGATGAGCCTGGTGACAACGGCATCATGGGGTGCGTGGCTTCTGGGGCTGGCTCAGATTCCCTTCATCATCAACTTCCTTATTAGCATCCTGGCCGGCAAGAAGGCTGCGGAAAACCCGTGGGAGGCGACCACCCTCGAGTGGTTGGCTCCTTCGCCGCCGCCGCATGGCAACTTCGCGTCCGTGCCGGTCGTGTACCGTGACCCCTATGTCTACAGCGTTCCCGGGATGAGCAAGGATTTCTTCCCGCAACACGCAGCTTCAGCGGAGGCCTAACCAAGTGTCAGCAGAGGTTCTTCCCTACACCGTCAAACCCCACCCCGTCACCGGGGTCTACAGCGGCAAGCTGGGCACGTGGCTCTTCCTGGCTTCAGAGGTCATGCTCTTCGGGGCGATGTTTTCCACGTACCTGCTTCTCCGCGTCGGAGCGCCGGTCGAAGGGCATGCGGCCTGGCCGGTTGACAACGCGGCCACTCATCTGAGTTGGAAGATCGGCGGCATCAACACGCTCGTGCTGATTCTCTCCAGCGTCACGATGGTCATGGCGTGGGTGTCGCTCAAGATGAACGACCTGGGCAAAGGGCGGATGTACCTGGGCATTACACTCGGGCTGGCACTGCTGTTCCTCGTGCTCAAGATCTCGTTGGAGTATATCCCCCACTGGCAGGATGGGTACACGACGCGATACAACAATTTTTACGCCCTCTACTACACGATGACCGGCCTGCACGGGCTGCACATCCTGGCCGGGATTGTCGTCATCGGTTATTTCATCGGCCCCGGGGCCGGGCTATGGAAGACGAACCCGGAGTACTACACCAACCGTATCGAGTGTACCGGCTTGTACTGGCACTTTGTCGATCTCGTATGGATTTTTCTTTTCCCGACGCTCTATCTGATGAACTAGGAGTCCGTGATGGGTGATGCGCACGGAGATGTCAGCGGACACGTCAAGACCTACATGCTTGTGTTTGCGGCGCTTTTCGCGGGAACCCTGCTCACCGTGTTCGCTTCGACGGTGGACATGGGGAAGTCCGTCAACATGCTGGTGGCCGTCGGCATCGCGGTGGTCAAGGCCTCCCTGGTCGCGGCCATCTTCATGCACCTGAAGTGGGAAAAATCGATCTCGATCTGGTGGCCGCTGGCGTTGTGCGCGTTCTTCTTCGCCGTCTTGATGTTGGTGCCGCTCCTGGTGTCACTGGACATGACGCCGAACACCGTCATGCGAACGTGGGGCTCCTGACATGGCTCATACCCCGCTTGAAGCATCACAGGATCCCAAGCCATGTCGTTGAAGGCCTTCCACATCTTCTTTGTCTTCGTCTCCACGCTGCTGGCTGTGGGGTTCGGCGCGTGGGGAATCCGAGAGTACACCGTCACCGGGCAGGCAGACACGCTGATCGCCGGGATCGGATCGCTTGTCGGCGCGGTCGTCCTCGTGATATACGGCGTCTGGTTCCTCAAGAAGCTACGAGGGGTGAGCTACCTATGACAGCGCTTGCCCGGCGATGTTGCGTTCGGCTATCTGTCATCGGCGCTGCGCTTTTGGCGCAGGCGACCCGCGTCGAGGCGTGTGCGGTTTGCTTCGGCGACCCCGACTCGCCGATGGCCAAGGGCGTTGTGGCCGGTGTGATTGTGCTGGTCGGCGTGGTGAGCGTTGTTCTTCTGGGGTTTGCGGGCACGGGGCTGTTCTGGGCGCATCGAAGTCGCCGCCTGGCTGCCGGCGATCCCGAAACAACGGCCGAGGACGGTTTCTCCGACTGACGCCATGCCCGTGTCCTCACTGAGCCCAATAGCCCCAGCGAACACCTATCGACGGGGTCTTCACCGACTTGCCCTCTTGACCGCCTGTGCCGTCTTTCCGCTCATCTTCGTGGGGCAGGGTGTCACCAGCAAAGAGGCGGGGATGGCCTTCCCTGATTGGCCGACATCGGACGGCTACTTCGTCAATCCGCCCGGTTGGTTCGGGCAGGAGCATACCCGTTGGGAGCATGGTCACCGGCTGATCGGCTGGACCGTTGGCATGCTGGCGATCGCCACGGCTGCGGCTGCGTGGTCCAGCGGTGGCGTCGTTCGGACGATCGCGATTCTCACCCTCTTCGCCATAGGCATCCAGGGTGTTCTTGGCGGCATCCGCGTGAACGAGATCTCCACGGCGTTTGCCATGATCCACGGCATTTTGGGACAGGTGTGCCTCTCGTTGGCGGCGACGACCGCCCTGATCACATCGCGCGTGTGGGTCGAGTGCCGCCGGCCCGATCCGATTCGAGCGGCCGCCTTCTTGCGCAAGCTTTGCGCGGCCGGAACCGTGGCCGTCTTTGTGCAGCTTCTGTTGGGGGCAGGGCAGCGTCATTTCGCCTGCACTTACTCATTGGTCTTTCACGTTCTCTGGGCGATTGTCGTGGCCTTCGTACTGGGCTGGATCGCACTCTGGTTGATGGGGCACCAAGGCGGAAGGCACCTGCTTTCCCGGCTGGGATGCGTAATCGCGGCGTTGACGGCCGTGCAGCTTCTTCTCGGCGGGCTGACCTTCGTGGTCACGGCGATGGTCTCGGCGGCGTTCTCTCCGCTTGTCGAGTGGCTCGTCCCGACGATCCATTCGGCGGTCGGGGCACTGATGCTGGCCTGCATGGTGTTGACGACGGCCTGCGCACACCGGATGGTGAGACCGGAACTTGAGCTGGATGGGATGGAGGCGGCATTGCCGGCGGTGTGATGAGCGACACTCTCGAACTACACGAGGCAACCCGGGTTCTGGCGCGTTCGCGCGTCGCCGACTACTGGGAGCTGACCAAGCCGCGGATCGCCGGCATGGTGCTGGCGGCCACGGGCATCGGGTTCTACCTCGCCTTGCCCTCGGAGGCATCGATCGCCGTACTGCCGCTCCTATTTCACACGTTGATCGCAACGGCTCTGGTGGGCGGCGGAGCGAACGCCCTCAATCAATACATCGAGGCGCCCTATGACCGGATGATGGTCCGGACCGCCCGGCGACCACTGGCGGCGGGTCGTCTGACCGCGGCGGAAGGGTTGTGGTTCGCCATCCTCCTTGGGATCGCGGGTGTCTCTTATCTGGCACTGATGGTGAACCCGCTGGCGGCCGCGATTGCGGCGGTGTCGTTTTTGACATACGCGCTGGTCTACACGCCGCTCAAACGGACCACGATGATGTGCGTCTTCGTGGGCGCGGTCCCGGGGGCGTTGCCGCCGGTGATCGGTTGGGCGGCGGTGTCCGGTTCGCTGACGACCGGTACGTGGTTGCTCTTCGCCGTGCTGTATTTCTGGCAACTTCCGCACTTCGCCGCGATCGCCTGGCTGTACAAAGAGGACTATGCCCGCGCCGGTTATCCGATGCTTCCGGTGATCGACCCTAACGGCACGCGCACGAACATGCACGTGGTCACGCACTCGGTCGCCCTGTTGACCGCGAGCCTGCTGCCCGCTTTTTACGGCATGGTCGGTGCGATCTACGCGATTAGTGCCGTCGTCCTCGGGTTGGCCTTTCTGGGGTTCGGCATCTCGTTTCTGATGTCCAAGACCAAGGCCCGCGCGCGCCGGCACCTGATCGCCTCGTTGGTGTACCTGCCGGCGCTGTTCGCCACCATGCTGATCGATAAGGTGGCGGCGTAGACGGCTGTCCTCTCTCCACGCGGAACTCGCCGTGAATCCATCCCTAGCCGCTGAAATCGAATCGGTGACTCATCGGTACGGCTCGCGCGTCGCGCTGAACGACGTGACGTTGTCGGTCTCACAGCCGTCGATCTTCGGGCTCGTCGGACCCAACGGTGGTGGAAAGACCACACTCTTCCGCATCCTCACAACCCTGCTGACCCCTTCCAGCGGGGTTGCTCGGGTAGCGGGGGCGGATGTCGTGCGCGAACGGGAACAGGTTCGCTCGAGAATCGGCATCGTCTTCCAGCACCCGAGCCTGGATCGCGAGCTTTCCGTTCGTGAGAACATGCATCACCAGGGTCACCTGTACGGCCTGAAGGGGGCGGAACTGAAGCGGCGAACCGTGACGCTTCTCGAACGCTTCGGCGTTCTCGACCGCGCCGAAGATCGCGTGAAGACGCTGTCGGGCGGGTTGCAGCGTCGGGTCGAGCTGGCCAAGGCGCTGCTGCACGATCCGCGGGTCTTGCTTCTCGATGAGCCCAGCACGGGGCTCGACCCCGGCGCGCGGATGGCGCTGATGGACCGGCTGGTGGAGCTGCGCGACGGCTGTGGGGTCAGCACGCTCATCACCACGCACCTGATGGATGAGGCCGACCGGTGCGACCGCGTCGGGTTTCTCGACCAAGGTCGGCTTGTGGCGGTGGATACGCCGGCGGCGCTGAAGGCCACCATTGGCGGCGACGTCGTGACCGTGGCGACCGGTCATCCCGCGGCACTGGCCGCCGCCGTGTCGAAACGCTTCGGCGTCGCCCCCGAAGTGATCGACGGATTGGTTCACATCGAGTGGGACCGGGGGCACGAGTTCGTGCCGGAGCTGATCGAGGCGTTTCCCGGCGAGGTCGAGAGTGTGACCGTGGGCAAGCCGACATTGGACGATGTGTTCGTCCGCCTGACCGGTCATCGGATAGAGGAAGAGACGCCCGGCGCTTCGAAATCGAGTTAACGAACCATGGCACACGCACCGTCCGCCAGCGCTACGCTGTTACCCGCCCTCTCTCTTTGGCGGCGAGAGGTCGTGCGCTTTGTCCGACAGCGCAGCCGCGTGATCGGGGCGCTGGGGACCCCGGTGGTCTTCTGGTTGTTGATCGGCTCAGGGCTGCGCAACTCATTCCGGATGAGCGGGAATGACTCCGTGAGCTATCTGACCTTCGCGTTCCCCGGGACGATCGTGTTGATCGTGCTCTTCACGGCCATCTTCTCGACCATCTCGATCATTGAGGATCGCCGAGAGGGGTTCTTGCAAGCGGTCCTGGCGGCCCCCGTTGGTCGCTTGGCCATCGTTCTCGGCAAGGTGCTGGGCAGCACGACCCTCGCGGTTGTTCAGGGGATGCTGTTTCTTCTTTTGGCTCCTTTCGCGGGCGTACCGACGAGCGTCGGCTCCGTACTCGCGGTGTTCGGCGTGCTTGTGCTGGTAGGGCTGGGGCTCAGCGCGCTGGGTTTCCTGATCGCCTGGCGGATGGAGTCCACGCAGGGGTTCCACGCCGTGATGAATCTCTTCTTGATGCCGATGTGGTTATTGTCCGGGGCGTTCTTCCCCGCCGGCGGAGCGTCAAGCTGGTTGGCTTGGGTGATGGCGATCAATCCCCTGACGTACGGCGTGTCCGCGCTACGCCACGCGATGTATCTGGGCACCGGTGACGCGCGGGCGGATTTGCCGTCGCTGCCGTGGTCGCTGGCCGTTACCGTTGCGTTCACGCTGGTGATGTTGGCACTGTCCGCCCGAGCGGTCGGACGCAATGGAGCGGCGCGATGAAGGGCTTGCGTACGATCGAACGGCGTGGCGTTGAAGAGCGGTTGGGTGGCATGGTCCACGCTCGCGTGGCCATGTGCTGGGTGCGTCGATCCATGCCCGCGCCTCCTGCTTGGGCATGCCACCCGACTCGGGCTTGGGCATGCCACCCGAAGAAAGGAAGAGCCTTCTTAGAAACGGTACTAGCTAGACCGCGTTTCCGCGAAGGCAACATCATCGCCCCGGGCCGGCTCGCCGTTGTACTGGCCGCGCTCCTCGTGCCCATGGGATGCTCGCGCGACAAAGAAAACGGCGCGGGGGGCACGTTCCTCTTAGCCGACAACGGAATTCCCCTGCCGGAGTTCGCGTTGATCCGTGCCGACGGGAAGACGGTCTCGAAGGCCGACTTTATCGGTACCGTCTGGGTCGCGGACTTCATCTTCACGACGTGCGCCGGGCCTTGTCCGGAGCTTACCCTGCGAATGCGGAGTCTCCAAAAGGGGCTGGAACAGTTCGGCAGCGATGCCAAGAGCGTGTCGTTCACGGTCGATCCCGCCCACGACAAGCCCGCCGTGCTACGGGCCTATGCGAAGCGCTTCGACGCCGACCCGAGCCGTTGGTGGTTTCTCACCAGCAACGACGAGGCCGCCATGCACGAGCTGGTGACCGCCGGGTTTCTCCAAGCGCTCTCGCCGTCGCGCGGCGGGTCGGCGATCATCCACAGCACGCGATTCGTTCTGGTGGATAAGGCCGGTCGCATCCGCGGCTGGTATGACGGCCTCCAGGCAGCCTCCAAAGCGGCCATCCTTCGCGCCGTCGAAACCCTGTTGCGTGAGCCGACGGGCACATGATCCAGCTCACCGACCTACCAGGCGTCAACGCCACCCTGAACTCGATCAGCTTCGTGCTGTTGATGACCGGCTACGCCTTCATTCGGCGACGGCGGATCACCGCCCACAAGCGGTGCATGGTGGCCGCCTTCGTCGTCTCGATCCTGTTCCTGATCTCGTATCTGACGTACCGGTTCCTCGGTTCGGACAAGCACTTCGGCGGTACGGGGTGGATTCGACCCGTGTACTTCGTCATTCTGATCACGCACGTGGCGCTGGCCGCCACGGTTCCGGTGCTGGCAAGCTGGACGCTCTACCTTGGGCTGAAGGGGCGGGTCGAGAAGCACCGGCGAATGGCGCGGATCACCTTTCCGATCTGGACCTACGTGTCCGTTACCGGCGTGGTCGTGTATCTGCTTCTCTTCAAAATCTACGGAACCGCCGAGGGTTAGATGTCCGGTTTTGCGGCAAATGGTCCCGTGCGATAGAATGTTGGCTCGTGGTTGGGCCGTTTGCCGGAGCATTCGTAAGGAGCAGTAACGATGGTTGAGGAAACGGTGGACCTGAAGGCGTGCGTCGAGGGCGGCGACGGCATCTCCGTGATTCGTGGCAGCGAGATATGCCGTGGATGGAACAACATTCGCTACAAGGTGGGGCTGTCGGCCAAGAACGTGGGCAGCAAGAAGCTGTCGATGAACGTGGCCACCATTCCACCCGGCGGCGTGGCGTTCGCCCACATCCATGTGGATTTCGAGGTGATGCTGTACCTGCTGAAGGGCGACGTCCGCCACGAGTATGGGCCGGGGTGCAAGACGGTGGTTGAGAACACCGCGGGCGATTTCATCTTCATTGAGCCCGGCATCCCGCATGAGGTGTTCAACAAGAGCGACACGGAGCCGGTGGTGGCCGTCGTGGCACGCTCCGACGCCAACGAGTGGGAAAACATCATCAACTACGACCGCAAGGCCGGGGGGTAGAACCGGGCCGGCATGGGTCCGTGAGACTTCCCACGGGCTCGGCGCGCCCAGTCAGAGCCGCGGGCGCCAACCCGCGAACCCAGGCGTCAGCTTGCCACCAGGCTGGCATTCGCCCATTTCCGGGGTCTTGACGCGGGTAGCGGATAGGCTACAGTAATGGGCTCGGCGCGGATGGCCCGAGCGGTTTCAGGCGATAACCTCATGGTGCAAGCGAACTTACGAACAACGTTGGCCAAGACGGGCAAGGTCGAACAGGCGTGGTTCATCGTTGACGCAACGGACATGATCCTCGGTCGGCTGGCGACCAGGATCGCTACGGTGTTGATGGGCAAGCACAAGCCCTCCTACACGCCTCACGTGGACACCGGCGACTTCGTCATCGTCACCAACGCCCACAAGATCCGCGTCACCGGACGCAAGAACGAGACGATGAGTTACCCGCGGTACTCCTATTACCCCGGCGGGTACAAGGAGACGCCCTACGAGACCGTGCTGGAACGCCATCCGGACCGAATTCTTCGGGAGTCCGTTCGGCGTATGCTGCCCAAGAGCGCCCTTGGCCGGCACATGCTCATGAAGCTCAAGCTGTATACATCCGACGAGCATCCGCACGCGGCGCAGCAACCCGTCCCGTTTGAGTTCTAAGAAGATCGAACCGGAAAGAATGAACCACCATGACCGACGAGCCGACCCCCACCACCCCGGACGTAGTCAAACCGCCTTCCGACGGGGCGCCAACGCCCCCGCAAACCCCGAAGCCCAAAAAGTCGAAGGTCAACAACCCCTACATTTGGGGTACGGGGCGGCGAAAGGCCGCGGTTGCCCGCGTCCGGATTCGTCCCGGCGAGGGCAAGTTCCTCATCAACAAACGCGAGATCGGCAAGTACTTCTGCCTGGAGAAGGATCGCGATTGGGCCACCACGCCGCTCCGCGTGACCGACACCGCCAAGACCTTCGACGTGTGGGTCAACGTCGGCGGCGGCGGAATCACCGGCCAAGCGGGTGCCGTGCTGCTGGGGCTCGCCCGGGCACTCAGCAAGATCGATCCTGAGTACAACACCAAACTGCGCGAGCAACATCTTCTCAAGCGCGACCCGCGACGGGTCGAGCGCAAAAAGCCCGGCCAACCCGGCGCTCGCAAGAAGTTCCAGTTCTCGAAGCGTTAAGAGTCCGGTTCATCCGGCACGGCGGCGAAACAACGACGGCTCCCCTGTCTTGGGGAGCCGTTTTTTTTGCGCGTGTCGGCGATCGGCACGACGACCACGACCGCCGCCATGATCGCTTCGCACCTTTCACGATGAGTTCCGATCAAGTTGTCCGACCTCCCGTGATGTAGACGGCGGACGCAGTACGGGAACATCCGCGGATAGCTAGGCGTGCCCTGGTAAACGCCGCTTCATCAGTAGATCGACGTTCCCGTATTGAGCCCCTTCCAGCGCGTGAAGGTCGTGTTCGATGTCGATATTGGGACCGAGCTTGCTCGTCCAGCTCCCGTCCGCGTTTTGCCGTGCGGCATGGGTCGGTTTGCCCTTCGGATCGACGAAAACGGCGACCTTCTCGTAGCCCGATTCCGGGGCATCCGAATCACACTCCTTGAATCCCTGTAGCGAGTACGCGGCTGCGTAAGCCTCGACCGTATAGGCGCGCGGCACCTCGGCGGGCCAATAGTAAAGATACTGGGCGTCCGGCCACCACCAGCACGTCATGTCATGCGCGGCCCAGGCGATGCAGTTGTATCGGTTGTCGCGTGGACTCGTGATCTTATAGTGCTTATCGCGAAGTCCCGGAAACGCTTGCTCCAGCCAATCCGTCATCCGTGGTACCCACGCCCCCGCCCCCAACGCAACCACGCCTCGGTCATGCGTTCAACGCGACCCCGATCCTTTGCGGGGACCGGATCGCAGCCAGTGATGGCCTTGAGTGCCCAGAACCAATGATCCGGCGTTTCGCCCAGTTCCCGTAGTAGAAACGGCAGTGCTTTGGACCCCATCCCGATGATCCGCTGGTAGGCCGGGTGCATGGCCATCTCTTCGACCGATGACGTCCATTGGGTGTCTCTGCGCCAAATCACCACGAGTTCGGCGAACTCGTGCTCGACGCTGATCGCCTGTCGTGATGCCGGAGCGCGCCATTCCTGATGAAGTTCCTGAAAAATGCGTTGAAGCTCGAGCGCTTCCTCTCCCCCGCCAACGAAGCCGTCAACATCTTCCCCGATATGACTGCTCCCAAACCACCCCTGAAGCGGAAGGCTGGACGGACGGACAGCTAACGTCATCTGAACAACTCCTTCGTTCTTGGAGTGAGGCTATCGAAGAAGACCGTGTTCTTGACCGTTCGCAAGTCCTCGAATCTTCTCCATAGCGCTTCGTCCTTCGGATCGAGCTGCGCCGGCATGAAAGCATCGACGTCGAAGATCAGCGGGACTGTTGCGGCTGATTCTCCAAGATTGACGTTCTGAGTCAGATTCACGAAACAGGGCGGGTCATCGAACGGAATGTTAAGCCGAACAAAGAACCCTGCTAGCGTTTGCGGAAGCTTCGGCGACACCGCTGGGGCCGTCAGAACCCAATCGCTCAACTTGGTCACCGGCGCAGGCAACTCGATGCGGTTGATGTAACGAACCGCGATCCGTTCGACCTGCCCCGGTTTCGCGATATCGACATAGGTACGCCATAAGTCTTGCGCTGCTTGCTTCAAAGCGTCCCAGGTGTCGTACGGCTTGAGTTGGCTGAAGGTGAACCCGTCGAGACGCGCCTGCACAACCTGGGTTTCGTCGGAGGACGCGAGGAGATAGCCGTCGGGTCCCTGAGATCCGGCATCCATAGCTGGGGGTCGGTCCGCCCGGAACGTGAACTGCCCTTGTAGCTTCCAGCGTTGGCGACACTTGGGAAATCGCTCGGACACGGCGTCGCGGAAGCCCGCGAGCGTTTCGAACGTCGTCGTCGATGGAAGCCTCACGCGAACGTCGAGCAGGGCTTCCGTGATCGGTGCGTTTGGAAAGTGTTCCCACTGGGTCTTCATCGGTTGCGCTCGCGACGCACCTTTCATAGGCTGCCTTCCCGGCGTTGTCAATTCGTTCGGGCTTATGCCTCCGCAAACAACGACCCGATCCGGAGCACCTCTTCGACAAGCAAATCGATGTCGGCCTCGCTCGTGCGGAAGTTCACGATGCACACGCGCAGGCAGTAGCGACCCTCGAGCGTCGTCGGCGACATGTACACGCGGCCCTCCCTGACGAGTCGCTCCAGGAGGCAGCGGTTGAGGTCGTTGAGAGATTGCTGGTCACGGGCTCCGGTGGGCACGTACCGAAAGCAACATATGCTCAGCTCGGAACCGACGAGTTCGAGTGACGCCTCGGCGGCGATTCGCTCATCGAGCCGGCGGCGCAGCGCGATGTTTTGTTCGATGACACGAGCGATCCCCTCGGTGCCGCGCGTCTTCAGGATCATCCACACCTTCAGCGCGCGAAAGCGACGCGACAGTTCCGGGCCGTGGTCGAAGAAGGCGAAGCTCTCGGTTGTGTCGGTTTGTGAGACGGCCATGTAGGCCGCGCTCTCGGCGAACGCACGGCGCGACGCTTGCCGGCTACGGATCAACACGCACCCAACATCGAGCGGGGCGAAGAGCCATTTGTGTGGGTCGAGCGAGAGCGAGTCGGCCCGCGCCAGGGCGCCGCGCATCCAGCGATATTCCCTCGTCGCGGCAGCCGGGGCACCGTATGCGCCGTCGATGTGCAGCCACACGCCGTGGCATCGACAAACGTCGGCGATGTCGCCCAGCGGGTCGATGATCCCGGTGTTGGCCGTTCCCGCCGAAGCGCACACGCAGGCGGGGACGAGGCCATCCGCCAGGTCTGTTTGGACGGCTTTCTCAAGATGCGCGGCGCTCATCCGCCGCGATTCGTCAACCGGCACGGTCTTGATGTGCGCCTCGCTCACGCCGAGCGCTCGTGCGGCCTTGCGAAGTGAGAGGTGTCCTTCGGCGGACACGTAGAGCGTGAGGGTATCGCGTGAGCCAAGTGTTTCGCCTGGTCGGCTTACCAGGGCCTCATTGATGGCACACGCGATGGCCGCGGCATTGGCGGTCGATCCGCCGCTGACGAGCAATCCGTGACCGCCGCCGTCGAACCCGACCAGTTCGTCGAGCCAGCGAATGACCAGCCGCTCGAGGGTCGTGGCCGCGGGCGCCGAACGCCACGAGGTGACGTTCTGATTCATCGCCGACGCCAGCGCATCGGCCAGGATGCCGACGGGGTCTGCCGAGGCGGAGACGTACGCGAAGAACCGCGGGTGCCCGTTGCGGCGACCGTACTCCGTCAGCGCGCCGCGGCACATCTCGAATGCCTCTTCGGGTGGGCATCCTTCTCTCGGAAGCGGTTCGTCCAGCAGCTCGGTCAGCGCCTTGCCGTCGATGTGTTTGAGCACGGGATCACGACGCTCGGTCAGGAGCAGATCGGCTATCTGATCGATCACTTCGTAACCCAGGCGGCGGAATGCTTCCGGATCCAGATCGAAGTCAAGCCGTCGGTCGTGGTCTTGTGGCGATGTCACGATCACGAGTATATCGGTGTCTCACGCCAAGTCACAGTTGCGTTGGTGCTTGGCGTCTCGTGCGGCGCATGACGCGACGACGCGAAGGTAACACGAGATTGATCCGATGAGGGCCGCGTGGTAGGGTGCCACTCGAAACGCAAGAGGGCGACACGCCGACGGGCCGGGCGTGATCTCGCGACGTTGTACCGTTGGACGCCTCGACGACTACGGCTGGCGCGTCACCACTGAGCAGAGGAGAGTGCGAAGCCATGACAATGGACAAGGAATTGACCAACGTGGATACGGCAAGGGAACCCCATACGGATCGAACACCCCGGCTTTCGCGGCGGCGCGTGTTGCAACTCCTTGCCGCCGGGGGCGTGGGAACGGTCGTCTTTCGGCGGGCGCTGGCTTCCATGGTACAGGGCGAGTCTCGGGTCACGGCGGCCATGATCAAACAGGCCGAATGGATCGCCGGGCTCGACTACACCGACCAAGAGCGAGAGATGTTGGTCGGCGGAGTCAATCGGACGCTGCGCGGCTACCAGCGGATTCGTGACGTGCCGCTCGACAACGGCGTGCCACCGGCCGTTCAGTTCACGTCGATGCCCAATGCGACCGCGCACGAATCGGGCGACCGCGGAACTGTTTCTCTAACCGAGTCGGCCGCCACGCGCCGCCCGAAGACGGAAGACGACCTCGCCTTCGCGCCGGTGACGGAGCTGGCGGCGCTGGTTCGCACGCGTCAGGTCTCGTCCGTCGAGCTGACGCGGCTGTACCTGAAGCGACTTAAACGTTTCGATCCGACGTTGCACTTCGTGATCAACCTCACCGAGGAGTCGGCGCTCAAACAAGCCGCCCATGCCGACCGCGAGATCGCCGCGGGGCGCTATCGCGGCCCGTTGCACGGCATTCCCTGGGGCGCCAAGGATCTGCTCGCTTTCCCCGGCTATCCCACCACATGGGGCGCCAAACCGTTCAAGGATCAGGTTCGCAAAGACAAGGCCACCGTCATCGCGCGGCTCGAAGAGGCGGGTGCGGTCCTTGTCGCCAAGCTCGCGGTGGGCGCGCTCGCCCAGGGCGACGTTTGGTTCAAGGAGAAGACGCGAAACCCGTGGAACCCGGAGCAAGGCTCGAGCGGCTCGTCGGCGGGTCCGGCGTCGGCCACCGTCGCGGGCGCGGTCGGCTTTTCCATCGGCACCGAGACACTCGGTAGCATCGTCTCACCGTGCAGCCGGTGCGGCGCTACCGGTCTGCGACCCACCTTCGGGAGGGTGAGCCGGGCGGGCTGCATGGCACTGTCGTGGAGCATGGACAAGATCGGTCCGATCTGTCGCTCGGTCGAGGACTGTGCCCTGGTGCTGGGCGCCATCCACGGACGTGACGGGCTTGACCCCACGTCCGTCGATCGCCCGTTCTCGTGGCCTATGCGGCGCGATCCGCGATCGCTTCGCGTCGGGTATGTCAAATCACTGTTCGACCAGGCCCGGCTCAAGCGCATCGAGAGCGAGCAAAGACGAGCGCGCATGGCCGCGTCGATGAAGATGGATCGTGCCGTGCTCGATGTCCTTCGAGGCCTGGGGATCGAGCTGATTCCCATCGAACTGCCGGACAAGTACCCGATCGGCTCGCTACGTTTCATTCTCTCGGCCGAAGCGGCGGCGGCTTTCGATGAACTCACCCGAAGCGGTCGCGACGACGAACTCGTGGCGCAAGGTCGTAACGCGTGGCCCAACTCGTTCAGGCAGGGGCAGTTGATTCCCGCCGTCGAATACATCCGCGCCAATCGCGTCCGGACCCTGTTGATGCGGGAGATGGAGGAGATGATGTCGCGCATTGACGTATACGTGGCACCAAGCATCGGGGGGAGCAACCTGCTTCTTACGAACCTGACGGGTCATCCGACGGTGGTTCTCCCGCACGGTTTCCGCAAGAGCAACGGGACGCCGACCAGTATCACCTTCTCGGGCAAGCTGTTCGGGGAAACCGAGCTGTTGGCGGTGGCCCATGCCTACCAGCGGGCGACGGACTTTCACCTGAAGCGACCGTCCATAAAGGCCCCAACGGGCGCGGGCGGATAGGGCTGCGTCGCCGCACCTCGGAGTGCGCGGCCCAGGCGTGGTTCTTGAAATGCTGCCAGAATCGGCGCGTGAGTCTTGTCGATACCCGTACCCGGATACAGGGCGATCACCCCGTTTATCGGCCCGTGTCACTTCCGGTCATCTTCGCGCCACCGGCCGATAAGAACCACACGCAGCGCCATCCACATGTCATCATAAAGTGCGGCCGGAAGGCGTCTCTGTTTTTCGACACCGTCATGCTTTACGACTACGCGTTGGTACATATACTATCTGTAGAGGTTCAGAGCGGACGCCACGGCGCCGCTCTTCGGGTTCCTTGATTCCTAACGGCTCTTGGGCATCGGGCCTAACACCTCACCGGCAAGATGCCGGTTCCACCGCGCCTATCGGCGCGCGCTGCCAGACCGGTCGGACGGAGGTCCGATCCTTCGCGACGGGCACGTCGAGGTCGAGCGCGGCACCAGTTCCTGAAGCACTCTGCTGAAATCCAGTTGTGCTTAATCTCACGCGGTTGGGAGGATTCTTATGATCCGTATGCCACTGCCACTGGTCGAAGTACCGACTCAGACGCCCAAACGGGTCAAGTACATCCGTAGCCTGGAGAATGTGCCCAACATTCCCGCTGAGGAGCTGGAGAAGCTCAAAAAAGTGGCCGAGCAGTACGTCTTTCGGGCAAACGACTACTACCTGGGTCTGATCAACTGGGACGACCCGTCCGACCCGATCAAGCAGCTCATCATTCCGCGGGAAGAGGAACTCAACGACTTCGGCAA
The DNA here is from genome assembly GCA_965371245.1 of uncultured bacterium. Classification (GTDB taxonomy): domain Bacteria; phylum Planctomycetota; class Phycisphaerae; order UBA1845; family UBA1845; genus CBDUXT01. The sequence goes on from CBDUXT010000006.1 coordinate 67,034, forward strand.
GCTGGATGCGAGCAACGAAGAGGCCGTCACCGTCGCGCGCGGCGTGCAACACAAGTACGCCGACACGGTGTTGTTGTTGTGCAACGAGGTGTGCGGCGCGTATTGCCGATACTGTTTCCGCAAGCGTCTGTTCATGGATGAGAACGATGAAGTGACCAACGACATCTCGGAAGGGCTGGCCTACATTTCCGAGAACCCCTGCGTCACGAACGTGCTGCTGACCGGCGGCGACCCGCTACTGATGAGCACGCGGCGCATCGTTGATATCCTCGCAGCGCTTCGCGCGATACCCCACGTGGAGATCATTCGATTCGGGTCCAAGATGCCGGCCTTCGATCCGTGGCGGCTGGTCAACGATCCGGAACTTCAGGAGGCGTTCCGCAGGTACTCAACACCTACCAAGCGCATCTACCTGATGGCCCACTTCGATCACCCGCGCGAGTTGACCGAAGAGGCCGTCCGCGGAATCGACTGCTTCATCCGCAACGGTGTGATCTGTGTCAATCAGTGCCCGCTGATCCGCGGGGTCAACGACGACCCCCACGTGCTGGCGGCCATGTACCGCAAGCTCTCGCACATCGGCTGCCCGTCGTACTACCTGTTCCAGGGCAGGCCCACCTCGGGCAACGAGCCGTATGCCGTGCCGATTGTTCGCGGCTGGGAGATCTTCAACGAGGCGCTGGGTCTTGGGTCCGGGCTGGCGCGACGGGCACGGTTCGCCATGTCCCACGAAACCGGCAAGGTTGAGATCGTCGCCATCGACGATCATCACATCTACCTTCGGTACCATCGCGCGCAGGACCAGGCGCGTCACGGCCGGTTCATGATCTACAAGCGAAACGACGAGGCATGCTGGCTCGATGAGCTCGAGCCGGCGGACGGGTTGGGGGCCCCGAAGTTCGCGCCATCGCCCCGTGACGCCATCCTCGACGGCCCTGAATAGAAGCTCGCGGAGGGCTGGCACCAACGGGACACGAGCTTCCTGTCGTGGCTATCGTTGCCAGAACGGGCAATCCACCGGATAATGCCGCGATGACCAAGCCCGACGGAGAACACCCCGATGCGCGGCCCGGCGCTGTGCGAAACTATTTGCTTGAGTGGGAACTCACCCCCGAGGAAATCAACGAAATCATCGCGGAAAACCCGCCGGTGTTGTCGATACTTTCCGGGTTCATCGCGGAGTACAAGCTGCGGAAGCTATGGTTGCATGACGGACGGATTTCGGCGCTGTCCCGTCCCAGGTCGCACGACCGGAAGAGCAAGGGCGATTTCAAGTTCACCTATCGGCGTCATTCCTTCACGCTTGAGGTGAAATCACTTGACGTCCCGAAGGTGCGAAAAGATGAGGGCGGGCTTCGCGGCACATTCCAGTGCAACGCCAGCGACTCACGAGAAGTTCAGCTGCCCAATGGCGAACGCCTGAAAACGAATTGCCTCGTCGCCGGCGAATTCGACGTTGTGGGCGTGTCCCTCTTCGCGTTTGAGCGCCGATGGAGATTCGCTTTCGCGCGCAACTGCGACCTTCCGCGATCGACGTGGAGGAAGTACACCGAGTCGCAGAGAAAACACCTACTCAAGAGCGCGATGCCCATCAGTTGGCCGCTGGAATCGCCGTATCGTGACGACTTATTTTCCGTCCTTGATTCGATTCTGCGGGAGGGCCGAAGTTGATCGCCTTCTTCGGGTCTTGACGAAGACAAGAAAATACGAGTGGTTCTTTCTCGCGTGAACCTGCCCTTTGGTTCTCGTCACCGCAGGTCTGTTTGGGCGCACGACTATGAACAGGTCCTTCGTGTACAACCCGAGCTTCTCGTACTGATTGATGATTTCGACGTGCGTGAGCCGCTGCGTGTTCGCACTGACTTCATCTTGGCACTTTACGATGAGGATCCCCTCGGGGCGCAGCACTCGATAAGCCTCTTTCCCAGCTCGAAAGTAGAGGTCCAGAACGGCGTCGTGGTACTTGGGGCCGCCGGGCGTTTTCTCCCCATTTGAGTAGTACTCGCGAAAGGCCGCATGGGAACCCGCCCCGGCAAGGTGGGCTCTTGAACGACGAAAAAGTCCTTCCATATAGGGAGGGTCGAGTACCACGCAATGGAACGACCGCTTCTCATAAGGAAGCGCGCGGCAATCCACGCCGTCCTGTAAATCAGACGCAACCAGTTTGTAGTCGTTCTTAGGGATGTTCCGCCAGAAAACACCCTTTCCGAACGTCACGTCAGCGACCTTGGCGCCCTTGGCGACATGAAGGTAAAGCATCTTCTCGAAAACATCGGCGTTGGTTGAGACATACGCGCTCAAGACCAAATCGGAAGTCGTAATCCCGTCCGGCGCTTTCCGTCGGCTTCGCGTGGGCGGGCCATCGACGTCAAAGAGTGTCGCCTGAACCCGCGTCATTTTCGCGATCCTTTGTTTCGACCCTTATGCGTCTCGCGTGGCCCAGGACTGATATGAGAAGACAAGGCACGGCGGATGACCCAGGCGAGGGATGCCTGCATTCTTATTGCCTCAGCGCGTAGTCGCGCATAATCGTCCCGAGACAGGCTAATCGTGAGTCGCACCGGCTTGTCCGACGCCACCCGTCGCTCCTGTGCATCACGTTTCACCATAGTTCACCACGATATACGCAGGATGGTCCTTGTCAAGTAGGCCGTCTAAGTTTTTTTCGAGCCTTTAGCCATTGCCCTCGCAGGGCCCCCCTCTGCCGGGGCTGTCAGAAGTGAGGCACAAGACGGCCGGGTGTCGGCGGCGGGCGCGGTTCGCTCGGACACGGACTTCGTTTCGTAGCTTGCGGCCGCACGCTAGTGTAGTATTCCTCGCGCTATGGTCTTGAACATCCGCACTGGGATTGCACGTTCCCTCTTCATGTTGTTGCTTTTTGCGCTGCGCCCGGTGGTGATCGATTCCGCGCCGAGATCGAAACGCAAGGACACGCCGTAATGGGGCGGGCTGACGCTAGGGAGTTGTGGACACCGGGAGTTCCGTGCGGGCTGAAGCCCGCGGCTCGGGAAGCGGTCCGGGGCACAGTGCGATGCACACCTGGCGCCAAGGCTCTGGGGTTAGTGATGCTTACGGCGTGCTCCGGCTGTGCGATGCGCGCGGCGTCGCATGGGGCAAGCATCAAAGATGCACCGGAACCCGGCCGCACGAGAATCGTTCTGCTGGGCACTGGCAACCCCAACGCTGATCCGGCGCGTTCCGGTCCCTCCGTCGCGATCGTGGTTGATGACACGCCCTACCTTATCGACTGCGGCCCCGGCGTGGTTCGCCGCGCCTCGGCCGCCCATGCCCGCGGCGTCGAGGCGCTGCGGGTTGAGAATCTCAAACATCTCTTCGTGACGCATCTGCACACAGACCACACCGTGGGGCTGGCGGACCTGATCTTCACGCCCTGGGTTCTGGAGCGCGACGAACCGCTGAACGTCTTCGGTCCGCCCGGTATCGCGGCCATGGTCGATCACATCCTTGCAGCGTACGAGCAGGACATCCGGATTCGCCTTGATGGGCTGGAGCCGGCCAACACCGAGGGCTACCGAGTCAACGTGCATGAAATCCGCGAGGGTGTGGCGTACGAAGACGGCAAGATCAAGGTGAGTGCGTTCGAGGTCGAGCACGGGTCGTGGAAACATGCTTTCGGCTATCGGTTTGAGACGCCCGACCGGACGATCGTGATTTCAGGGGACACCAGGCCCAGCGAGAACCTTGTGGCGCACGCGAAAGGCTGCGATGTGCTTCTGCACGAAGTCTTTTGGACGGCCGGTTTCGCCAAGCGTCCGCCCGTGTGGCAGCGCTATCACGCAAGCTTTCACACCTCAACCGTCGAGCTGGCGGACATCGCCAGCCGCGTGCGGCCGGGCTTGCTGATTCTGTACCATCAGCTCTTCTGGGGGGCAACGGACCGGGACTTGCTTGGAGAAATCCAGCAGACATATCAGGGCCGTGTCGTGTCCGGACAAGACCTGGACGTGTACTGAGCCGCCCCATACACAAGTGCCGTATGAATGGCACGCCTGAGGAAACGGGTTATGCGAATCAAAGTGATGGGTCTACTGATGGTCGGCGCGACTGCGGCGACTGCGTGCCGGGCGCCTGCGCCACAAGCGACTGTGGGACCCGACAGGGCTCTTCCGATCGTGGCCGACATGCCGCTTGACGGTCCGGAGGTTACCACATCCTTTGGTCGGCCTCTTTTCGCAAAACCGCCGGGTGACCTGCCAAAGCTGACGGAGAACCTGGCCGCGGCGCGGGCGGCGCTCGCACAGGACACCGACAGCGCCGAGCGGATGGTGTGGGTGGGTCGGCGGCTCGGCTACCTCTGGCGGATCAGAGAGGCGGTCAACGTCTTCTCCTTGTCTGTTTCCATCCATCCCGATCATGCGCCGAGCTATCGGCACCGGGGGCATCGGCTCATCACGCTGCGCCGTTTCGACGACGCCATCGTTGATCTTGAGAAGGCGGCCGCCCTGATCGATGGCAAGCCCGATGCCATCGAACTCGACGGCGCGCCCAACGCCCTCGACATTCCTTTGACGACCACGGCCTTCAACGTCTGGTATCACCTGGCCCTCGCCCATTACCTCAAGGGCGACTTCGAGGGAGCACTGGCCGGCTGGCGGGAGACGATGAAGTACGTCGGTCGGTTCGATGACAACCTCGTGGCAACCACCGATTGGATGTACATGACGCTCCGACGCCTCGACCGACCCGATGAGGCCGCCGCCCTGCTCGAGCCGATTACCTCCGACATGGACATCATCGAAAACCACGCCTATCACCGGCGGGTCATGATGTACAAAGGGCTGATTTCGCCAAGCCGGTTGATCGATCCGGACAGGGCCGGCGAACTGGACCTGGCGACACTTGGCTACGGGCTGGGCAACTGGTATTTGTTCAACGGTGAGACCAAGGAGGCGGTCAAGCAGTTCAAGCGAATAGTCGCCGGCCCTTACTGGCCCTCGTTCGGCTACATCGCGGCCGAGGTCGAGCTGACGCGGTGGGAGGCGTCGCTACAGCAGTAGGGAACGAGGGCCTGTGCCGACTCCTCGGCACTGAAGGGGACTACAAGAGGTATCGGGCGGTGAGCACGCCCAGGAACGTGCCGACTCCATAGCCCAGCGAGCCTACTAGAACGGCCGGCAGAACGAGATCGGGGCGACCCAGACTCCTGGCCAGCGCCAAAGCGGAGGTGCCGCCGCCGATGTTCGCCTGTGACGCAACGGCCACGATGTCCGGGTCAACCCGGAATAGCGCACCCAGCCCGAACGTGATGACCGCGTGGACGGCGACGACGATCGCCACGAACGTCAATAGCGTGACACCGAGTTGTCCGATGCCGCGCAGGGCGGCGACATCGCAAAACGCACCGATGACGGCCAGGAAAAGCAGCACCGCGAACATGCCCAAGAGCCGCGTTCCCTTGAGACGGTTGACGGCGGGTATCTGTGCCAGTGCCAGCGCCATGGCCGTGAGGATCACGATCGAAGGGATGTGCCAATCCCGCTGTGTCAAGTGCGCCGCCGCCAGGTTCGAGAGCCACACGCCACCCGCGCCCAAGGCGACGACCACGCCGAGGTCCATCGGATCCACCGTTTCGACGTCGTCGTGCAACAGGTCGGTTGTGACGGCCGCACGAACGGCGCGCCGGGCCGACCGACTGCGCGGCCAAACCGAAGCCAGCGCCCTGGGTAGCGCAATGGTCGCGACCATCCAGACGGCCGTCATGATGTTGTCCACGGCCGTGGCGCCGGCGTAGAGCACACCGTCGCGCATCACGCCATACTCGAGCGCCAGGGCATTGAAGTTGACGCTTCCGCCCGTATAGGTGCCAACGAACATCGCGCCGAGCGGCGCGTACTTGTCGCCGATGGCCGACGGTCCGTTGATCGCCCACATGCCGACCAGGACGCCGACAAGCGTTCCGACTGAGCCGATCAGGAAGGTGACGAGCATCGGGGCGCCGGCTTGAAGAATGTCCCGCAGATTGACTCTAAGAAGGAGCCAGAAAATCGCCAGTGGGGCGATGTATTCGAAGATGGCGTCGTAGAGCGGCGCGGCGTTCGACGAGGTGGGAATCAGGCCGAGGTTCGCCACGACGGCCGTCACGACGATCACCAATAGCGCGCTGCCGAAGTGGCGAAGGACGGTGTGGCGAACCAGCCACTCCGAAATCGCCACGTTCAGGGCAAGGACGGTGAGAATGTATAGAGGTGCCGTGAGCATGTTCTGTTCCGGTGCCAGCCGGCCCGTTCGATCCGCATCAGCAGTCTAACTGCTCTCGCCGACCGACGCATCGGGTGCCAGGCACCTGCCCAGGGTCACGGGTGCATGACAGTTTTGGCGGACCGTGCAAAGCCATCTCGACGGCGCCACGCCGCGTCAGAGCCGTGGGCGCAAGCCCACGGACACGATGCGAACAAGCACAGGGCTTCTGCGATACCAGGCCGGTCACGGGGCTCGCGCCCCGTGCGCTGAAAACTGCCCGCCGATTCGGTCATGCACCCCAGGGTCACGGCGGTGGCGGCCGGACGTTGATTCCGGCGCCGATTCCGGGTAAGACCAAGACTCTGGATCGACGCGCGGGGCGATGGGCGTTTGACTCAGAGGGTCTATATGAGGGGCTATGACAAACCGAGCCGCGACCGTCAGGGAGCGATTCTCCGCGCGAAACCGGACCGCTTTCTCACGGGCGCGGCACTGAAAGGGCGTTCCCAAGCATGCTCGCAGACCGCGCGCCGGCAGGTACGCTTTCATCGATTGTGACCCCGGGGGGTTGAGCACCGCAGTCGGTCGTGGCCGAAACCAACCGTGCGAGACCCACCGTGTCGGCGATCGAGGGTCACCGAGTTTCTACGGAGGTGTACGAACATGATTCATCGATTCGTCCGCCACGGGGCCGTGTGCTGTGCCCTGGGCGTCGTATCCGCCGCGCCAGGCGCGGTGTCGGCACAGAGCATGGGCTCCGAGGCCGAAACGGTTCTTCGACAAATGAGCGTCCATGTGGCTGGCCTTCGCCAAGTCCGTATCGAGGCGGAGATTCTGTTCGACCGGGTCGAGGCTTCGGGTGAAAAGATCGAGCTCTCCAACCGCACGCGCGTGGACGTACTCAAGCCGGACCGGCTGTACGTACAGACCAGCGGCGACGCCGTCAATCGGCGCCTGTGGTACGACGCGAAAGAGTTTTGCCTGCTCAGGACCAAAGAGAAGCTCTACTCCAAGTTGCCGATGACCGGCTCGGTCGATTCCGTGCTTGGGGTGCTCAGCGAAAAATATGGCGTGACGGTCCCCGTGTTCACGGAGCTGCTCGCGCCAAGCCCCTATTCGGCCCTGACGCAGGAAGTGCTGACGGGGCGCAAGGTCGGCGTCCATCGTGTACGGGGCCGTGAGTGCCATCATCTGGCACTAACCCAGAAAGACATCGACTGGCAGATCTGGATCGAAACGGGCAACAACCCGGTTCCGCGCAAGATCGTGATCACCTACAAGAACCGGCCGGGGCAGCCGCAATACAGCGTCGTGTTCATCCGGTGGGATACCAAGGTTGATTTCGACGACGCCCATTTTACGCTCGTCGCCTCCGGTGGCTGGGGGCGGATTCAGTTGGCTCCCGTGGGGGCGGCGTCCGAGACCAGGCCCACGAAGCCGTAGCCCAGGGGTATCGCCTTGTTGCTCGCAAACACTGATGGCGCTGACCTGACGGGAGGTTGCGTGGAATGAGGACCGTCCGCAACGTCGATGCAAGAAGGATGACCCTGCCACTGGGCTCCAATCTCGTGAGCACGATAGTGACGCTCGTTGTCGTGGGGCTCTTTGCCGTCGCTGTTGCGCGGGCGACGAAGGGAGACGAGCCACCGCTGCTGCCCTCCTCGGTCGTGGCGGCCATCGCCAACGAGCTGTCCGGCACGAACGCCAAACAAATCGTTCAGGATCTAACGCGTTTCCACCGCATGCGCGGGTCGCGCGGCTTCCGCGCCGCCGCCGAGCAGGTCCGTGCCCGCGCGAGTCGCTACGGTCTTGATCGCGTCGAGATCGTCGAGTTGCCGGCCGACGGTAAGGTGTTCTACGGTACACAGCGTTCCCGCCCGGCCTGGGACGCCGACTTTGCGGAACTCTGGGAGCTTCGCGAAGACCAGGGTCGCTCCGTGCCCTGGAAACGCATCGCATCTTGGGCGGACCGACCGGTCACTTTGGCGCAGGACAGCGCCGGCGGCGAGGCAACTGCGGATTTGATCGATGTCGGTCGCGGAACGGATCCGTCGGACTACGAAGACAAGAACGTGAGGGGGAAGTTCGTCCTCGCCGGCGCCCAACCGGGGCCGGTTTCCGTGCTTGCCGTCCAAAAGCATGGGGCGGCCGGTATCGTCTCATACGCCCAGAACCAGCACACCGCGTGGTGGGGCGAAGACGAGAACCTGATTCGCTGGGGGCACCTGAACACCTTCCCGCCGCCCAACACCTTCGCCTTCATGGTCTCGCTCAAGCAGGCCCGTCTCTGGCGTGAGCGCTTAGCGCGGGGAGACACGGTGCGCCTTGCGGCGCGCGTCGAAGCCGGTCAGCACGCCGGTACGTATGACATCGTCACCGGCGTGATTCCCGGCGACGACGCCGTCGGCACTGAGGAGATCATCCTCTCTTGCCATCTCGACCATCTGCGCCCCGGTGCCAACGACAACGCCAGTGGCTGCGCAACGATCCTGGAGGTGGCGCGGACGCTCACGAAGCTGATCCGCGAGTCCAAGATCGACGCGCCCCGACGAACCATCCGGTTCATCTGGCCGGCCGAGGTCGAGGGCACGGTCGCGCTGCTGAGCGCCCGACCCGAACTGTCGAAACGGGCGCGGGCCGTGATTCACATGGACATGGTCGGCGGCGACGCGGAGATCACCAAGGCTGTCTTTCATGTCACCAAGTCGCCGAAGAGCCTTCCGACATTCGTGAACGACGTGGCCGAGGCGTTCGGGCGGTTCGTCAATGACCAGTCATACGCCCACGCCGCCGGTGAACAGACGCCCTACCCGTTGACGGACCCCGACGGGGGCAAAGAAGCGCTCCGTGCGCAAATGACCGACTTCACCTCCGGCAGCGATCACCAGGTGTGGGCCGAAGGATCCTTCCGCGTCCCCGTCGTGTACCTCAACGACTGGCCGGACCGCTACATTCACACCAACATGGACCGCGTGGACAACATTGACGCCACGAAACTGCTCCGCGCCGGGTTCATCGGCGCGGCCACGGCCTACTATTTGGCCGATCTCGACTCTGAAAAAGTGACGGACCTCTGGCACGTCGTGCGCGGGTATGCCCTGCGGCGCGCCGCGGACGCGCTCACGCGCGCGGAGCTACTGCGACCCGAGGCGCCGGTTGAGGCGGAGAACCTCCTCGCGTTCGCTCGGGCCTATGAGCGCGGCGTTCTCGAATCGATTGAGCGGTTCGTCACGATCCCCGCCGGAGTTGGCAACGAGGCCGCCTTGTTCCTGGATCGGCTCGACGGTCTCGCGCCGGTGCAAGCGGGCCGCCTGGACCTCGGCCAACTGGCATTGGAGCAAAGCCGTGTTGTGTACCGTCGCAGCCCCAATCCAAAGGGGCCGATGTCGGTCTTCGGATACAGCTATTTCGAGGACAAGCTGCCCGCGACCGGGCTACCACGTCCGCGGCTCCTCGGCTATAAGGGGCGGTGGGGCGCCGGGTCGGACTACGCGTACGAAGCGCTCAACCTGGTCGATTCAAAGCGGTCGGTCCTGCAACTTCGCGACGACCTGTCGGCCATCCATGGTCCCGTATCGCTTCCACTGGTTGCCGAGTATCTGACCGCGCTGGAACGCATCGGCGTGATTGCCCGCTGAGTCGTAGGTTCATCGTCGCTCTTACAGGAGAAAACAGCCATGTCATCACCGTTTGGACGTCCAACACCATTGCAATGGGTCTCGTTCTGTCTGCTTACCTTCACGATTGTATCCTCCGCCCATGCGCACCAACCGATTCGGGTCGAATACACGACCACCGACGGGGTTGAGATCGTGGGCGACTACTGGACGCCGATTCGAACCAAGGACGCGGCCCCCGTCGTCATTCTCCTGCACATGTACCAGTCTAATCGTCAGGCCTGGCGCCCGCAGATCGTAGCCCTGGAGTACGCCGGTTTCGCCATCATGTCCATCGACCTCCGCGGACACGGTGACAGCGTCAAGCCGACTTCGATGAATCTCAAGGAGCGCGTCGAGAGCCGCGATACCGAGTTGTTCCAGGCCATGCACCGCGACGTGGCCGGAGCCTACCAGTGGCTCGCCGAAAGACCCGAGGCCGACCTGTCACGCATCGCACTGATCGGGGCGAGCGTCGGTTGCAGCGTGGCCATCGACTACGCCCAAAGAGACAAGTCGGTCGATGTCGCGGCCGTCCTCTCCCCTGGGACGAAGTATCTGGGCATCGACTCCATCGCGCACATCAAGCGATACGGATCTCGGCCTTTGCTGATCCTCACCTCCGAACAAGAGCGCGGACGTGGTGCCGCCACGTTGTATGACCTGGCGACCGAGTCCGGCGTGCTCATCGAGCAAGCCGTCTTTTCGCAAACCGGGATCCACGGAACGCGCATGTACGGCAAAGTCGATGGCATCGACAAGCGGATCGCGGCGTTCCTGAAGGAACACGTATCCGCGATGCCCGGGGAGAAGGTCTTCGCCGCCATTGATGGTGACGAGTTCTTCCCCGAGGGGCACGCAGCGATCAAGAAGATCAAGCCCAGTGCCCTGCGCATCTTCAGCAGCGCGGAAGAGGCAACGAAACGCGGGCTCCGACCGGCAGGGAAGTAGTACGCGAGCCCGTTACGGACCGCGCGAATCCCGACCGGCCCGACCGGATGCACGCCTGTTTCAGACAGCGGAAACGGAACCCCAAGCCGCGTCAGTGGCACTGCGCACTCGTTTCGGGTTCCCATCCCGTGCCGCGCAGACCGCTTTCGGGCGCCGAACCGGGGGCGGTTTGACACGGTTCAAGGAGAGGCCGACAATCCGTCGCGGCGGGTGGGGGACGCTCGCTGACGCGAATTGCTTGATGCAGCGGCCGCCGCCACTTAGCGACCGGCCTCCCCTGGCTGACGGGACAATGGCAACCCAGCAAACGGCCTCCCCGGCGACACCCACGGTTTCCAAGACCGGCGATCGCGCCGAGTCGTTGGTCTCCCGCTACCGCGCGGTCCGCCGCTTCAGCGAACAACTCTGCGAGCCCCTCGAGACCGAGGACTTCGTCATCCAATCGATGACCGAAGCGAGTCCGACGCGGTGGCACCTGGCACACACGACGTGGTTTTTCGAAACGTTCGTGCTCACGAAGGTTGTCCCGAGCTACAAGCCCTTCCACTCGGACTTCGTCTATCTGTTCAACTCGTACTACAACGCCGTCGGCGATCAGTTCCCCCGGCCGCAGCGCGGGCTTCTCTCGCGACCGACGGTCAAGCAGGTGTTCGAGTATCGCCGGTACGTTGACGACCGGATGGTCGAATGGCTCGAGGGGAGTGGCGCGGAGAGATCGCCCGATGTGATCGGTGTCGTCGAGATCGGCCTCAACCACGAACAGCAACACCAGGAGTTGATACTCACCGACATCAAACACGTGTTCTCGTGCAATCCACTTCATCCGATCTACCGGGAGCGTGCGGCTTTCTCCGAGACCTCGCCTCCCGCGCTTCGATGGGTCGGCCACGAAGGCGGCGTTCGCTGGATCGGGCACGAGGGCGCCGGTTGCTGCTACGACAATGAGAAGCCGCGACACCAGGTCTATGTCCAGCCGTTCGAACTCGCGTCGCGACTGGTCACCAATGGTGAGTTCCTCGAGTTCTTGGCCGGCGGCGGTTACGAGCGGCCGGAGTTCTGGCTTTCCGACGGGTGGGCCGCCGTCCAGCAGCGCGGATGGAGAGCCCCGCTCTACTGGGAAGAGCGCGACGGCCTGTGGTGCTACCACACACTCAGCGGGTTTCGGCCAGTCGATCGGGCCGAACCGGTCTGTCACGTCAGCTACTTCGAAGCCGACGCCTATGCACGCTGGGCGGGGGCGTGGCTGCCCCTGGAGGCGGCCTGGGAATTCGCGGCCGGGGCGACCGAAATCGTCGGCAACTTCGTGGAGAGCGAAGCCTACCATCCTGTCCCGTGCGACGTCTCCGAACATGCCGGCGGTTTGTCACAGATGTTCGGCGACGTTTGGGAATGGACGATGAGTGCCTACGCGGCCTATCCCGGCTACCGTGCGGCCAAAGGCGCCCTCGGCGAGTACAACGGGAAGTTCATGTGCAACCAGATGGTGCTACGCGGCGGTTCGTGCGCCACGTCGCAGTCGCACATACGCAAGACCTACCGGAACTTCTTCCAACCAGACGCCCGTTGGCAGTTCAGCGGGTTTCGCCTGGCGAGATAGTAACGATCGCAAGGGAGCGTCGTCCCTAGGGTGCGACTCATCGCCCAATCCTCGCCATGTATTCGTCTGCGTCAGCCCCGTCCGAGGTGTGTACCTTACCATTCTCCGGGGGCGCGACGGTTGCGTCGAGGCGAAAGCGACGGTAGTGTCTGTACACGCCGAGTGACACAGAGTGCCGCGCATGAACCAGTCAGAACACGAAGAAGCCATGGTCAAGGCCTTCATCGTTCCGAGTAAACGCGAGCGCTGGCTGTACTTGCTGACGAATCCCAAGAGGCGTCGGACGGCCCTCGATGCGCTGTACCACTTCCACGATCGGGACGACCGCTTTGTAATCCGTTGGCCGCCACGGCACGACACCTCAGCGAATAGAGCGGAAACGCTGCGCGGCTATGGTGCGCCGGACACGTGCTGGGTGATCTCCACAAGCGATTCCCTGGACGCGCGTGAGATGCTCTTGGACGAAGCACTCGGCGAGTGCATCGGATACGGGGAGGGCATTCTCATATCCTGCGTGCCGGGCAAGCTGGCTTTCTTTGAGGGTGAGGGTCCGGAAGATCGGTGTATCCTCCGCCGGACGTGTAAGTAAGCGGTAAACCCATGGGACGGCTAGCAGTCCGTCGAAGAACGCCCGACTCCGTCTCGGACGAACTGCTGCAGCAGGATGTTGCGCCCATTCCTAGGCCTTTCATCGTTTGCATCAATACTGCCACGGCGAGAAGTCCGTACCCGGCGGCGCTTGCTTCTCGACTTGGGCTTTCATCAGTTCAAGCAATTCGGCCCCCCGTGGACCCCAGCAGTGCGGCTTTCGCCGACCGTACTTGACCACGCCGGCATAGTAGGGATCCTTCGTGGACTCCAGGAACTCCTCCATCAGGCGCACGCCTTCGTTGAGGTAGTAGGAGTCCATGTCGCCAACGTAGATGTGCAGCTTGCCGACCAGCTTAGCGCCCAGCGTGTCCCAGTGGGTGGCCAGGATGTGTCGCAGGTCGAAGTGCTCCTTCCAATACGCGGCCACCTCGTGATCGATCGTCCCCGTGCGTTTGTCCCAGATGCGTTGGGGGTAGCCGTCCTCGCCGACGGGCCCGAACGCGGCCTCCCAAATGTCCCACTGTCCGCCGGATCGCGACTTGTCGCCCACGGTCAGCTCGAAGAGGTTCTCGTCCTTCATCATCGAGCGAACGTTGCCGTCGGGCGAGCGTCGGTTGGGTCGCTCGACGCGCGTCCAACCGCGGTCGAACCAGTAGGCATTGTCGTCCTCGTAGATGTTGACGATCTGGTGGTATCGAAAATCGAGCGGGTCGGGGCAGCTCGCAAAGCAGCCGCCGAAGGAGTCAGGCTGAAACACCTGAAGGGCCACCGCCTCCCAGCCGCCCGTCGAACCGCCGGAGAGGACGCGACCCCACGACTCGCGGATGACGCGAAAGCGTCTTTCGATCTCAGGGATCAGTTCCTGCATGAGCGCGTCAGCGTAGGGTCCGTTGTTGGCCGAGTTCACGGCGTAGGAGTCGTCGTAGTAGGGCGTGGGGTGCTGGAAGGTGACGTAGACAAACCGCGGCGTGCCATCGGCCAGCCAGATGTCGTCGAACGTGCGGCGCCGACCAAAGCCGCCCGGGGTCCGTGTCGAGAAATGTCCCTGAATATAGTTGACCGGGTACAGCGTGTCGGAGTGGTCGTCATAGCCCCTGGGAAGAAGAACGGTCGCGCCGACGTACATCGGCCGACCCCACCAGTTGGTCAGGATGCGGCTCTGCATGCGAAAGCGCTTCACGTGCGCGGTGTCCTCGGGCAACTCGATCGGTGGAATCACGTTGTCGCAAACGAGGCGGATGGGTTCGCCTGCTTCCGGGTCGAGCGTGACCTTCCGCGGCGTGCTGAACAGGTTGCCGGGCGAGCGCCGCCAGCGCTGCCCTTCCCACTGGTCCATGTGCAGCCACACGCGGTGGCCATCGGTCCGGTCGAAGCGCGTGTACACGTTGACGAACGCCTGAACGAAGTACTCACCGGGGGGAAGGTCGTTCAGGCTCGCTACGGGATACCCGACCACGTCGCCGTCAATGACGATCGCCTGACCGGGGATCAGTTCGTCGATGTTGCGACCGAAGAAGGGCACGCCGGTTTCACCGACCTGCGCTACCGGTGGGCGACGGTCGGACTGCGTAACGATGACGTAGACTCGGCCCGTGATCGGCTCTGGTCGCACGGATTCGTCATAGCTGATCTCGAATCGAAGACCGCCACTCACCGAGGTTCGGCCCCCTTCCCCAGCCGATGACAGAGCTGGCTCGGTGATGTCGAACCGGGGCGGTCGGTTCTGCTCCAAACAGCCCGCCGCGAGTATGGCCAGCGCCACGATGATCACTCTCTTTGCCTCTTTCATCCAGCGTGTTCCTCGTCAGGGGTCTGTCGCGACGTCAAACGGTATCACGTCGTGTCCGGCACAAGGCGAGCATGATGCCGTACTTTCCCCCATGATGCACGTCTTGGGGCGGTAAAAACTCCCCTGCACGGTCTGGCGACCGGTCTGACGCTCGGCGCATGCGGTCGCGGGTGTGTCCGCGGGCCACCCGCCGCCGGCTTCGCGCCGACCCAGCGTGCCTCTCGGGTGGAATCGCGAGGTTCGTTTCTGATAGACTGGATGGCCGGCCCACCGTCACGGGTTAAGGGCCGCGGAGGATCATGAAGCGATTCGTTTGGAGTATCCCGTTGCTGTTGAGCGCCGGTTGCGGCGTGGCGCCGTCGGCCGGTCCGAATGCTTGCGCCGACGACTCGACCTGTGCCTTTGTTTCGACGGCAGCGGATACGGCGACCGGCGCCGCCCTCGTGGATCCACGGTCAATCTCCACACCGGTGCCGGAACACAGGGACGTTGCGACGTCCGACCCGCCCGCCGACGGCTCATCCGCGCAACTGCCGCTCGATCCGTTCACGGGGTTCCTGGTGGATGCGGTTGGTATCGATGCACTGCTCTCACTGTTGTTCAATGATAGGGCGATCGACCAGCTCGACCCGAGCGGGCCCCGGCTCAACGACAGCCTCACTTTCCTGGAACGGCTATGTCGTGAAGGCGACACACCCGACTTCGTCTGCCGTGATCGATACGGCAACTAGAGACCACCCAAGAACGGGGTTCGGCAGGTTCCTCGGCCACATCGGCCGTTCGCCCGACAACGAGGACGAAGTCGCCCCCATAACCGACCGATAAACAGTCGGGCCGTGCGTTGACGGCACTGCGGACGCCGCGCCCGACCGTCGGTCCGGAAAAGAAGTCGGCGCCGACCCGTGAAACCTGAAGCCGACGCCCAGCCGTCGTCGGTTCGTGCAGCGCTCTTCGCTTTCATCCCGACCGGCGTTTTCGTATGATGAATCCCTTCGGGGGTTCATGAAGTCAGCAAACCTCGCGAGTCGAGTGACGCATGCGTGTCTACGCTCTGAGATGTTTGGGGGTTCTGGCGGCTGCGGCCATGGCATGTCCTGCCGCGGCGCATGCCACCGCCGGCCTCACGTTAAGTGATGCAAGCAGCGACGAGACCGCCCCGGCGCTTCTTGATGCCCGGCTAACATTCGCCCTGTCCGGCGATGAGCTGACCCTCACCGTTGAAAACCACACGCTCGCGCCCTTCGGCTTCGACATCAGCGCCATCTATTTCAACGCGTCACCCTCGGTGGACAGCCTTTCCTTACCGGCCTCGCCGACCGGGTGGACGCTCGAAGTCGATAAGAAAGCAGGCGGCTTCGGCACGTTCGATTTCGCACTGCTCAGCGAACGCGGCAACGACCCCGCCGAGATCGGCCCGGGGCAGTCCTCGTCCTTTGTCCTGGATGTGTCCGCGAGCGGACCGCTGTCGGCCGAGGACTTCACCTCGTTCTTCAGTGATCCACCGCCCGCCGTCAACCTCTCGTTGGCGGCGGCCAAGTTCGTCAACGGTCCCGGCGACGACAGCGCCTTCGGCGCCGTGGTTCCCGAGCCGGCGACCCTCTTGCTCATGCTCCTCGCGGCCGCGTTCGTTGGTCTGTCCGCCTTGGAAAAGCGCCGCTAAGCGCGTCACCCAACCCAACCCGGTTTCGCGTGGGAACCATGAGATTCATCCTAGCCTCTGTCCCGAGCCGCGGGCTTCAGCCCGCGCGGACGCTCGTTCGTGCAAACATCGCAAGACGCAGGCTCGGTGGCCCATGGCTTCAGCCGTGGGGGACACGAATGTGTGCGGCACATGAACGGACGTCGGATTCGCGTCCCCCACCTCTAAAGAGGCGGGCCACCCAACGAAGGATGCACCGTTCAAGCCGAAACGACTCCATCTCTTGCTCGGAAAGACATGAGCGGCTTGGGACGCGCGATCAACTCAGTCAAACACCACGGTTCGGTTCTGATTGACAAGAATCTTGTCTTCCACGTGTTGCCGAACGGCCGTGGCGAGCACGATTCGCTCGAGGTCGCGACCCTTGCGGATCATGTCGTCGATCGTGTCGCGGTGATCGACCGGCATGGTGGACTGCGCAATGATCGGCCCTTCGTCCAGCTCGTCGGTGACGTAGTGGCTGGTCGCGCCGATGATCTTCACGCCGCGCTCAAAGGCCTGATGATAGGGCTTGGGGCCGGCGAAGGCGGGCAGGAAACTGTGATGGATGTTGATGATCCGGTCGCGGTATCGCGCGACCAATGACGGCGAAAGAATCTGCATGTACCGGGCGAGGACCACGAAGTCGATGCGCTCTTCCTCCAACAACGCGACCAGCCGCCGCTCCTGGTCCGCTCTGGTCTCGGGCGTCACCGGAAGGTGGTGGAAGGCTGCGCCGCACGCGTCCGCGTGCTCCTTCGGGTCCAAATGATTGCCGGCCACGAAGGCGACCTCGACGCGCAGTTCGCCCGTCCGCCAGCGCCACAGCAGGTCGCTGAGGCAGTGGCTCTCCTTGCTCGCCAGGATGGCCACCCGCTTGATCTTGTCGCCCCAGAAGATGCGCCAGTTCATCCCGTGTCGATCGGCCACCGGTCGCCAGGCGGCCTCGAACGTCTGGTCGTCGAGTTGGAACCCCTTTTTTTCGATCTCGACGCGCATGAAGAACTCGCCGTGCTGCGGATCGGTGTGTTGATCGGCATCGAGAATGTTGCCGGCGTGCTGCGCGATGAACCCGGCGACCGAAGCGATGATGCCGCGCCCATCCGAGCAGGAGACCAAGAGTCTTGCCGTTTCTTTGTCCATCGGCTCGATATGATAGCCGAATTCTCAGCGACGCAACCGCGGCTGATCAAGCAGCGGCTGACAGCACGGGATTCACGAACAGCTTGGCAGAGAAACCTTCTTCCGAGCCGCTCCCGCGAGGACGCGAGCTTTTTCACCGGAAACGGGGTTGTTCTTGTCATGGCGTGGAAGTCGTTTTCCGCCGTCACTGCCCCTGGAGGCGTTATTGCAAGAATCGTGCTTGTTGGGGCAGATTCCGTGGCGTATACTGTGAACAGCCCGACGGTAGGCGAACGTCGGCTCCACGCCGTGTGCCCTAGCGGGAACCCGCCAGGGCCTAGCCTACCGGGGGCTTTATTCTTGCCAATGTCAAGGGGTTGTCGTCCGTGTACCACTCGCCGTAGCCGCGGTTCCTCTCGTCATCCAGATCCATGATTAGCCGATAGCCCGGGCGAAGAAGGTTGAAGTAGCGATCCTCGCCTCGCTCGTACATGCGTTGAATTGCCCACAGGTAGTAATCCACGACCTGTAAGCCGCCGTGCTTAGACGGAGACGCACACAGAATCTCCGTCGGTTTCCGTGATTCGATTCCGTAGGTTCCCTCGAAGTTCATTCTCGCCTTCTGAATCGCCCTACCCATGGCCTCTCGACGCCCCCACTTTGCGTGTTTGGCAAAAACGATCCGGTTGCGGGTCGCCTTGTGCAGGAGCGTCTTGAACAACCGTGCCACCAGGTCGTCATAGACATCCGCTGCCCGCCATTTTTGCTGTTGCCGACTGAAGACCAACTGTGCGTGTTTGGCAAGCTCGTCCTTGCGACGGATGGCCACCTGTACTTTGGCTTTGAGAATCGGCAGTCGCGCGAACATGTCTCGTCGGACTTCGGGCAGATCCTTGCTCGCATGAAACGCTAACGCTGTTTTTCGCGCTTGCGCTTGCATTGAAGGAACGCTCTGAAAATAAGGGTCCGCGAGTAGTTCGTCTCGCAGCTCCTTCAGCAAGCCATCAGCCAGTTGAGGCTTGGGAATGTGAGCAACCGCAACCATGAAGTAGCGAGAGACCCCTTCTTCGCCTACGTTGATCCGCCCGCGCTTGTTGAAGAGCGTGAGATCGCCCGCCTCGTCAACAAAGTAGTGGTTGTCTGTCGCCGCGGTTGTCATGGCCGTGTCCTTTCTTTGACGACGCGGCCTTCATCGTCGGTCAGGTCGTACAGCTCGGCGGGTGACCATTTGGCGATGAACTGGGCTGGGGAAAACTCCTTGGCCATGCTGCAAAAGATATAGACACGGGCGGGCTATGTCCACACTGCTTGGCTATGCAGTAGCGCTGGTCCCCCATCCTTCGGCGCAGGCGAAGGATGGGGGACGGATGGGGCGCTCTATGGTTCGCCGAATCCATCCGTCCCCCCGGAATCTCCTTTTCGCGTTGTCGTGTGTCGGGTTCAGCGGTCTTGGCGATGCATGAAATCCCCAGAATCCGCGCGGGCTTTGAGCCCGCGGCTCGGGACATAGAAACGGGAAACGCGCTACACCTCGGCGCCTGCGACGGCGGCCAAGCGCTCCGCGTAGCGCTCCTTGGGCTGGATGCCGACGAACCGCTCGACGACTTGCCCTTTGTAAAACAGCAGCACCGATGGGATCGACCGAATGTCGTATGCGGTGGCCGTCTCCGGGTTCTCGTCCACGTTCAGCTTGCCGACCTTCGCGCCCCCCGCAAACTCATCGGCCAGCGCCTCGATGGTGGGAGCCAGCGCGACGCACGGGCCGCACCATGGTGCCCAAAAGTCGACCAGCACCGGCTGATCGGCCGTGAGCACCGCTTCGTTGAAATCCGCATCCGTAAACTGGACTGTGTGTTTGGTTGCCATCGTGTGGCTCCTTTGTTGGTTTGCAACCGCCGTGGGCGATTGCCCCGGCGGCGCGAACCGTGATTCCTATCGATTGGTCGAAAAACGTTGGCACGGGCTTCCAGTCCAACCCTTCAGCGGCTGGTGCCGGTTCGAGAGAATCGCTCCCTTACGGTCGCGGCTCGGAAAGATACACTTTCTCAATGGGCTCCTACGCGGTCGCCGGCTCGCCGGCGGCCACCAACGGAAAGTCAACGTCGGTTCCGGCTACGTGGTTGAAATAGGTGCTGAAGATGGTTATCGCGGTGGCCGCGATGATCTCGTTGATTTCGCCGTCGCCGTACCCAGCCTCCCGAACGCCTTGCAGTTCCTCGTCCGTGACCCAGCCCTGTTGCCGCACGAGTGCCAGGGCAAACTTCAGCGCGGCCTCGACCTTCGGGTCGCGGGCCGTCGCCCGCAGATTTCGCTTCATCTCCTCGGCCTCAAGCCCGAACTTCGCACCCAGCGCGGTGTGGGCCGCCGTGCAATACTCGCACGAGTTGGCGCTAGCGACGGTCAGCGCAATCTGCTCGCGCAGCGCCGCGCTGAGGCTTCCGCCGCCCAGGGCCTTACCGAACGCCAGGTAGGCTTCCAGCGCGGCCGGCGAGTGGGCCAGCGTCCGCATGAAGTTGGGCGTGACACCCAGGGCCTTGTTCACGTTATCCAGCAAGGTCTTGGTCTTGCCGTCCGCTCCCGCGATTTCGATGGGGTTAATACGTGACATCTTGAATCTCCTTGTCGTGGGACAAACCTTTGAAAAATCACCAAGGACACGGCCGTCCGTCCCCTGGTATAAGGTCAATACGGTGCCCGGACCGCCCGGACACACGGATCGATAGTGCTACTGATTCCGACCGGCCATGACGCCGCCATCGACGTTCCAGATCGCTCCGGTCACCCAGCTCGCCTTGTCGGAGAGCAGGTAGACGACGGTCGATGCTACGTCGTTGGCGGACCCGATCCGTCCGATCGGGTGGAAGGCGTTGAAACCCTGTAGGGTGTCATGCACCGCGTCGGGCTCGATGAAGGCGTTGTAGATTGGCGTCTCCACCACGGCGGGTGCCACGGCGTTGACACGAATGCCCTGGTCGGCCAGCTCCATCGCCAAATGCTGGGTCAGCGAGTGCAGCCCGGCCTTGGCCATCGAATACGCCGACGACGGCGTGGCCTTGATCGCCTGGTGGCCCCACATGGAGCCGATATTGACGATCGCCCCGCCGCCCCCGGCAACCATGTTCCTCGCCACCTGTCGCGTAACGAAGAACGTGGCGCGGTTGATGGCCATGTAGGCGTCGTAGTCCTCGCCCTCGTGCTCGAGGAACGGCTTGGGCGAGAAAACACCGGCCGCGTTGACGAGATACCGCAGGTCGGCCATCTCGTCGGCGACTCGCCGGATGAGTTCATCGACATCGTCGGTGTTGGCAAGGTCAGCGCGAAGTACCTTGACCTTCGCGGGAGATCCCAACATTTCCCGAGCGCGGTCCAGTTTTTCCCGGCGGCGCCCCACGAGTGTTACCGAGGCCCCTTCCTCAAGGAGCAACCGGGCCGTCTCCAACCCGATCCCGCTGCTGCCGCCGACGATCAGCGCCTGTTTTTCTGAGAAGCTCATGTCGTATCCTTTCGATCGTTTAGGAACATCCGGTTACGAAGGCCTGCGCGGTCGCGCGCGGCCACTACGCCCCACCCGCGTGGACGCCACCATCGACGGGGAGAACCACGCCGGTGACGAACGTGGCGTCGGCGAGGTATTGAACGGCCTCAACGATGTCCTTGACTTCACCGACGTGCCCCAGCGGCTGCATCCCGCTAAGCTCCTCGAACTGCTCGTCGGTTCGGCCATGGATCGGTGTCTTGATGATGCCCGGGGCGACCGCGTTGACGCGGACGTTGTCCGGAGCAAGCTCGATCGCCAGACTGGTGGTGAGCGCGTTGAGACCGCCCTTGGCCGTGATCGGCGCGCTGGACGGGATCGCACTCACGCCGCGCGACGCCAGCACGCTCGTGATGTTGACGATCGCCCCACCGCCTTGTGTGCGCATCTGCCGGACCGCTGCCTGCGTGATGAAATAGGCGCCTTTCACGTGCGTGCTGAAGAAGCCGTCGAGATCTTCCTCTGTGTAGTCGGTGAATGCCTTCGGGAAAAAGTGGCCGGCGTTGTTCACGAGCACGTCCACGCGACCGAAGCGCTCGACGGCCGTCTCCACCGCGCGTTGGCCGGTCTCTGCCTTGCTGATGTCACCCACCACGACGGCCACGCGCTCCGGCGGTCCGATGCGCCTAGCCACCTCGTGCAGAACGCCCTCACGGCGCGCATTGAGGACAACATTCGCCCCCTGCCTGGCGTAGGCCTGCGCCAGGGCGAGCCCGATTCCGCTCGAAGCCCCGGTGATGATGACTGTCTTGTTGTCTACTTGCCTGCTCATCGTTGTTCTCCTCGAAGTAAGATATCTTGACCAATCGTTCCAAAAATACACAAAAACTCACCTACGCGGCAATGGCCGCCATCGCCACCTCGATGACATCGTGACAAGGCTTCTTCCCGAGTTTTCCCTTACAAAGAACCACCAGTCCATGCATGGTGTTGACGAGGAACCGCGCCAACGCCCGGGTGTCCTTACGCGGGTTGATCTCGCCGGCTTCGGCGGCGCGGTCCAGGGTCCGCTCGAACGCCGCCACGATTGCCATCATCGCCGACCTCATCGCCTTGGCTACCTGCTCGTCGTGCGGCGCGATTTCCACGGTGACGTTTGTCAGAAGACAACCGCGACATCCTTTCGAACCGGCCGCCTCGACCAGCCGACAAAGCGTCGCCCGGATGTTCTCCAGCGGCGACCCGGGTGCGTCGAGCGTTTCAACGAGCGGGGCGGTGACGTCCCGCAGGTAGAGATCGATGGCGCCGAGGAAGAGCGTCCGTTTGTCGCCAAAGGTGTCGTACATACTCCCTCGGTTGATGCCCATGGCACCAAGCAGGTCGCTCACGCTGGCGGCCTCATAGCCCTTGCTCCAGAAGACCTCCATCGCCCGCTCCAGGGCGTCGCGCCGATCGAACTCTTTGGGTCGGCCAAGCTTCATGCCCTGAGTATACGATATCTGGAACGATCAGTCAAGAACATTCCAAAAGTTTTTTCCCTTTTCGTCCTGGTGCCTCCCTGGGCTCTTGGGCGAGGGCGAGCGGGAGCCCCGGCTATAGCGGTACGATCCGCAGGTGCAGTTTCCCGTCGGTGATGGTGATCGCCTCGAACCGGAACGGGCGGCGTCCGTTGGACCAGATGAACCGGTTGCGCGTGTTCACGCCCTCGAACAGTTCGTCCACCGAGCCGATTCCTTCGAACACCGTCGCCGGCGGGTCACTCGCGGCGCGCTCCGCATGGCTTCGCGGTGTCGCCGGTTCGCTCAGCGGTGCAAGCAGCGTCCTGAGTAGCGCCCGCGGAATGGGGAGTGAGCCGCCCCGGGCACGTTTGAGGGCGACTCGAAGCGACTGACCGTCCGTCGAGACGGCCAGCGAAAGCGAAACATTCAGGATCGCGCGCCATCCGTTGAGCGAGGCGTGTGCGCCGATCAGAACGATGCCCGGTTCAAAACGAACCGCCGGTTCGATGAGCCCAGAAGGAAGCCGCCATTTCTCGTCGCCCCAGTCGGAAGGAAGCGCCGACAGCCACTCATTGACGGCGCGATCGGTCAGCACAAGATCGAACGTTCGCCCCTCAACGATACGATCGCTCACCATGTCGGCCGTGGTCAGAGCTTCGTTTCGTGCCCGCCGAAGATCGGCCTCACCGAGTTTGGGCGGACGATACCACGCCGGCCTGTGCTGGAAGGTCATCCACACCGCTGGAACCGCAAGGAGAACGGCCACAAGCATGACAGTGGCCACTCGGTCCACGATGCGTCGCAACTTCTGTCGCATGCTGTTTGGTTCCCTGGTGTTGCGACACGGATCAATGGATGGGTGCGACGGTCCGGCGCTCCAGGCCGGGTCTTCGGACGAACGACATGGCGGCGCTGCGCTTGGCCATGGCACCCATCATTTCACGCGGGTCGGACCACCAGTCCGACGCGCGGGTATTCACCGTACGTCGTTTGACCCATCGGCCTCCACCAACGTACAATCACCAGCCCGCACGCGATAGGGGCTGTTCGCAAGGATACCAATCGGAGGTTGCCGCCGTGTTCACCCGCACGACGGGCGTTCTCATTGTACCCATGTGGCTTGCGTCGATGGGGTGGTTGTTCACCCACGACGTCTGGCCCGGTTGGACCGCGCTGGATCCCCCGCGAATCCGTGCCTCCGCTTGGTCTGAGGACCACGAGAACGTTCAGTACTCTCTGTACAGCGACGGCCAGCCCATCGGGTCGATCTGGACCAGCTATTCCGTGAGCGAGGACTCCGTCCAGGGGCGCGACGTGGTCTGGCTCGACCGCCTCCCGATTCCCGTGGTCCCCTTGCGCGTGACCATCGACTCGGTGTTTACGCCCGACGGTTTGCTCGACGAGTTCACCGCCCGTCTTGAAAGTGACGCCGGTGAGTTCAAGCTCCACGGTGAGCGATTCCACGCGGACTTTTCGTTCACCCTCGAAAGCGACCCGCTCAAAGATGTGATGTCCTTCAAGGTTCCGCTGGCCGATGGCGGCATCATCGCCGGAGCGTTCAGTCCGTTTTCCCGATTCAGCGATCTGAAGGTCGGCCGGCGGTGGCGCATGCAGGTGTTCAACCCGCTGGCCGTCCTGACCGGATTCGGAGACCGTTTTGTCTCAACCTTGGTCGAGGTGACCGGCGAGGAGATCATCTCCACGCCGAGCGGGTCGTGCCGATGTTTCGTGATCGAGTCGCAAAACGGCAAGGCCTGGGTCGATCGGCGCGGCGCCGTGCAGGTCCAGGAGCTGGTCCTCCCCGTCGGCGGGACGATCCGCATTGTACGCCAGCGTGGCTTCGACGAGGCGCTCCGCGCCTCCCGGCGCGACGTACGCTTCAAGAACGGAAGATGACGCGACCGTGACCCTCGACCCAGACGCACACGCCATCATCTTGACCAACGTCCGCAAGAGCTTCGGGCGCCTGGTGGCCGTTCGCGATTTGTCACTGACGATTCCACGCGGCGAACTTTTCGCCTTCCTGGGACCCAACGGTGCCGGCAAGACCACGACCATAAAAATGATCGTCGGGCTGCTCCGGCCGGATCAGGGCACCGTCGGCGTTTGCGGCCACGAGATCGGCTCCAACGGGCTGGCCGCCAAAGCGCGGCTCGCCTACGTGCCTGACCAGCCTTTCCTCTACGAAAAACTGACCGGCCGCGAATTCCTCCATTTTGTGGCCGAGATGTACGGGCTTTCCGCCCAGCGGGGCAGGGAGCGACTCGACGCACTGACCGGCCGACTCGACATCGGGGAGTTTCTCGATCAACTCACCGAAGGCTACAGCCACGGGATGAAACAGAAGGTCGTGCTCGCGGCGGCCCTTTTGCATGACCCCACCGTCTTGGTGATCGACGAGCCGATGGTCGGGCTCGACCCGCGGGCGATCCGCACCGTGAAGGACCTCTTCTTCGAGCACACCCGCCGCGGCGGGGCGGTTTTCATGAGCACGCACACGCTCGACATCGCCGAGGCGGTGGCCGATCGCATCGGCATTATCCACCACGGAGAGCTGATCGCCGTGGGAACCCTTGATGAACTTCGCGCCGAAGCCCGTCGCCAACACTCGCTCGAGGAGATCTTCCTGCAATTGACGGAGTCGGCCGGTGAGTGACGTCGGCGTGACGCACTCGACGAGGCTGGGCCTGCTCTTTCGCGTGAAGGCGCGGTCAGTGTGGAACCGGGTCCGCCAGGCGGTGGACGAGGCGCCGGTCCGGCTCAGTGCCGCCCTGGTCCTGATCGGGGTCATCTGGCTCGGGTTGTATTGGTTGTTCCGTCTGGTGTTCGAACAGTTTCAACGAACCCCGTTGGAAGCGACCATCGCCGTTCCGCTGGTCTTCAACTTCTTCTTTATCGCCATGCTCGTGTTGCTGACGTTCTCCAACGCGATCATTGCGTACGAGTCGTTGTTTGCCAAGACGGAATCGTCCTACCTTCTCACCTCGCCCCTTACGACACTCGACGTAGTCACCCTCAAATACTTCGAGGGGCTCATCATGGCGAGCTGGTCGCTCATTCTCCTGGGCCTGCCACTCATGATCGCACTGGCGGAGATGGCCGAGAAGATGACGAGGCTGGATAGCCCGGGGATCTTCTACGTGATTTTCCTTTCGTTCTTCCTGGCGTTTATTCCGATCCCCGCGTCGTTGGGGCTGCTTCTTGCGTGGGCGGCGGCCCGGTTCTTCCCGCGGCATGCGATTCGTTGGGTCGCCGTGGCTGCGGGGACCGGCGTGGCGTACTCTGTGGTCTGGGGGTTGCATACGCTTCGGCTGGGCGATTCGGCCGCCGAAGTGTGGCTGCGCTCTTTTCTGGCGCGGATGAGTTTCGTCGAGTCGGCGTTCCTTCCCAACAACTGGGTGGCCGCCGGCATCGACCATGCCATACACAATCAACTTTCCGAGTCGCTCTTGTATCTGGGCGTGACGATCGCCAACGCGCTGTTCTTCAGTTGGGCGGCGGTCCGGATCGTCGCCCGCCACTTCGACGTCGCCCACGACCGGGCCGTCGCCGGACGCGCCCAGGGACTGCGTGGGGCCGCACAGGCCTCCGGCGGCTTCGCCGGGATGGTGTTTTTCTATCTGCCGTTGCCGCTTCGACTCGTCGCGGCGAAGGATCTCAGGACGTTCTTCCGCGACCCACTTCAATGGAGCCAGCTTGCGATTCTCTTCGGGCTCATGGCGCTCTATCTGACCAACATGCCCACGCTTCGGCTTCGATTCAGCGGCTCGAGCTGGTTTCTGATCATCCCCTTTTTGAACCTATGCGCGGTAAGCCTGATTCTGGCGACCTTCACCTGTCGATTCGTCTTTCCGCTGGTGTCCTTGGAGGGGCACCAACTCTGGCTGATCGGGCTGTTGCCCATTCGTCGTGGCCACATCCTGCTGGCCAAGTTCGCCTTTGCCATGACGGTGACACTGATCGTGGCACTGGGTTCCATGGGGCTGGCCACCATCATGCTCGAACTCGACCTCGTGTGGGCGAGCATCCACCTCGTGGTCACCGTGGCGATTTGCTTCGGTTTGTGCGGCTTTTCGGTCGGCATCGGCGCTCGACTCCCCATGTTCGATCAAACCAACGTGGCCCGAATCGCCAACGGGCTTGGTGGGACGACGAACCTCCTGGCCTCCATCGCCCTTGTGGCCGTCGTGCTTTCCGGCGTGGGTGCGGCCACCTGGCGGGTACGCGACGCCCGGATCGACGCCCTACCGGATGCGGTATCGCTTGGGCTGTGCGGCGGTGCGGCGCTTCTGGGTGTCGGAGCCGGCGTCACAGCCATGTGGATCGGTGCCAGGCACTTCAACCGCGTCGAAGTGTAGGGCGACTTCCTTCCCGCGTTCATCCATCCGGCCTGCCCGATAAGATCGCCCGCCGCCCTCTTGCTCGCCCACGCCGCCTCGGGGGAACGGTTCGGACGCGCCCGACGCCGGTCCTAGCGCTATGATCCTGCGGAAGGAAGGGAGCAGATGCGTCCGACGTCACCCCATGAGCACGGCGACAATCGCACGGCACCGCTGCACGACACGGTCACGCTGTTCACACCGCCGATCAGCACGCGCGACATCTTCGAGCAACTCATCGCCGATGAACTCCGCGCCGGACGACTGACCGCAAGCCGTCGCAAGCGTATCGTAGGCTACGCGACCGGCATGGGGCTGTCCGCGGTGCAGGCCGGTCGACTCATCACCGCTTGCCGTGACGAGGCCCTTGCCGGCGACGACGAGGTGGCACGACATCACGCCCTCCGCCTGGTCGATCCGCCCGCCGACGGCCTGTCGAAGCGCGCACGCCTCAGTTGGTTTCTCGCAGCCGTCATCGCCTTGGACCTGGTAGTCGTCTTCCTGCTCGGCTAGCGCAGCCCTTTTTTTCCGAGCCGTGGGCTTCAGCCTGCGCGGACGCCGGATCGTCATGAGTGCTTGATCCCTCCGCGACAAGCGTGGGCTGACACTCGCACGTGGGCTGCCCCGTGCCTTTAGCCGGGGAAGGACGCGAATCAGAGGACCATTCGAATCCCCCACCTCTAAGAGGGTGTATAAGAAGGATCATGGCGAACCGAGCCGCGACCGTGAGGGAGCGGATGGTTCGAATCATGCCGACCTTCCTGGCAACCGCGCCACCGGTGCATGACCGAATCGGCGGGCCGTTTTCAGAGCACAGGGCGCGAGCCCTGTGACCGGTCTGATATCGTTAGAAGCCCTGCGCTTGTTCGCATCGTGTCCGTGGGCTTGCGCCCACGGCTCTGACGCAGCGTGGCGCAGTCAAGATGCCTCTGCACGTCCCGCCAAAACTGTCACGCATCCACCGCACCACTGCCTCGGCGCGGCGAGTTGACGACCCGCGTCGTGATCGTATGATTTGGGCCATGTCGCTACGCCGGAAACAAGTGCTTGGCATGTGCCTGTCCGTCATCGTCATGTCGGGGTGCCTTGCCCCGCGGCGAACCGATTATGTCTCCTCCCAACCGCTGTCGATCGCCGACCCCTCCGCGCAGGCCGACCAACTCTGGGAGGCAACGCTGGAGACACTTCGCCAAAGCCGGTTCCCGCTTGATCGCGTGGACCGCCGCGCGGGTGTGATCACGACCATGCCGGTCAACTCGCAGCATTTCTTCGAGGCCTGGCGACACGACGTCGATACGCGTGAGGATTTCTGGGAGGCGACGTTGAACCCACTACGCCGACGGGTCGAGGTAACCCTCGCGCGTGACGAAACCGGATGGACCGCGCTGTCGGTGGCGGTCCACAAGCAGCGACGCTCGGCGCCCGACCGGCAGATCAACAGCACTGGGGCCGCCTATCAATACTTCGACGGCTCCCTGCCCACGACCGCCGGCGAGATGAAGGTGCCCGCGGATTCCGGCGGTTGGCACGACATCGGCCGCGATGGCGCCATGGAGGAATACCTGTTGCGTGCCATTACCGATCGGGCCGGACTCGTACCCCGTTTCACAAGTCATACGACTTTGTCTCGTCCCTGAGCCGCGGGCTTTAGCCCGCGCGGACATCGGCGCGAGCGGAAGCATGCGGCTCAGATAGCCGCGGGACTTGTGAAGAACAGCATGGGAGACCACCGTCGGTCAACCCGACCAGGCAAGCGGATCCGAATCATAGTGCCGTTTCCAGCGAGGCACGGCTACGTTTTCAGCCGGCGCGCTTCCGCCAAGACTCTCTTTCCCAGCCGCGACCGTCAGGGAGCGGTTGTCCGCGGCCGGACCGACGTTCGTATGTTTGCTCGCTCACCGTCGTGGGCAGGATAACACATCGATTGAGATGTGACGCGGCTCCAGCTTCGTTCGGGTTCCGCGCGCCGGATGGGTGCATCCATCCAACGCGAACGAGGGTTCACCGCCGCGCAGCCGGAACTGGAAGGGCCTTTCGATGGGATCACGGACATTCGTTCTGTTGCTGTTGACCCTGGCGGCGTTCCCACTCCCACTGTGCGTTGCCCGCGAGGAGGGCGCGGACGCCTACGAGATCACAGTTGCCGCGGCACTGCCGGTGCTGCCGAAACCCTTGCGTGCGTTCTTCGCGCCGCACCTGGAGGCGGTGCGGCTGGCATCCGTCGATCAGAGATGCCGTCAGGCCGGCGCGGCCGGCTGCGACGGGCGGCACTACCTCATGCTGGACGCCGACGCCCGCGGCACGGACCAGGCTGCGTGGCATAAAGCGGCCCGCGCCTTCCCGAGAAATCGCAGGCAAGCCAAACGACTGTTCCTACGAAACGAGATTGACACAGGCGGATCCCTCCCCTGGACCGTGGCCGAAGCCTACCACCGATTGGTCAGCGCATTTCGCGAGCGGGACGTGGCCGCCATCGTCGCCGCGACCGGCGCGCTCTGCCATTACACATGCGACGCGGCGCTACCCTTTCATGTCAGCCGCGCGGGGACCGGCGCGGGCGACTTTCGGAACCAAGTCCAGAGCAACCTGATCGCGCGGCTGCGTAGCCGATTGAACTACGAGGTGCGCGTGGCGCCGACCCGGTATCGGGAGACGACGGCGCCGGTCGATGCGGCCTTTGCGACGATGATCGAGGCCCATGCCACGTTGGCGACACTGATCGCGGCCGACGCCGACATCACCTCCGGGCGCTCCGGCGGTTCATCCGCCGCGAGCCTCGATGTCTACTACGATCGTCTGATTGAACGGACGGCCGACGTGATGGAAACGCGTCTTGAGGCGGCGGCCCTGCTGGCGGCGGATCTGATCGGAGGTGCCTGGGCTGTGACCGGTCGCCCGTCACTCGGTCACGACCTGGAATCGGCGACCGACGGGGGCGGCGAGGCAACGCCGACGCCGACGTGGACGTCGTTCGTGGGAAGCCGCAGCTCGACGATCTTCCACCGATCCGACTGTTCGCACGCCCGACGCATCAAACCGTCAAACCGCACAAGTTTCCCAACCGCCGCGGCGGCCGCGAAAGCGGGACGATCGCCATGCAAGACGTGTAAGCCCGGCATTCCCTGAGAGAAACGCCTCCGCCGCCGGCATCAGCCGGAATCACGGGGGACGTCGCGCGTAACAGTTGTGTTTATGAACACTTCCAACCACTACGCCGCACGGGATTCGAACCTGTAACCTTCGGTTCCGTAGACCGATGCTCTATCCAATTGAGCTAGCGGCGCTTCTGCGGTCCGTCCTTTCTTCACAACAACTCTCGGGTCTTGTTCGCGGTGGCGGACCACGCATCGCGACGTTTGATGGATCTCCTGACCGCACGCAATGCCGCGTCACACCGGAAGCGAGCGTATCAGTCTGAGTTGGAAACCATGATGCCAAGACCGCGTAAGTTGCCACAAGAGAAAAGGTCGGACGGTACTTCGTTCAAGTAACCAGCGGACCAAGAGATCAGATCCACCTTGGAACCAGGGACAGGACCAAAGCCAATCGGTCGCTTCTTTCGCCCTTCCCTGATGCGAGGGCAAGCTACCGGAAGTCCGATCAGTGGTCAAATCGGCGGCTACCGACTCCGATGGCACCCGTCGTCAACACGAACCGAGTATCCGACAAACATCAGCCGTCCCGCGGGGTGCGGGGCCGATTCCGAGGATCGCAAGGATCAGGGCGGCCAGCAAAAAGCGTCTCACCCACTCACCATTTGACTCGCACGAGCACTCGATCAACAAGACATGCCGCTTGCGGACGGGAGTGGATGGGAATCGAACCCACCAGTCGCCGCGTCAGCGACGACTCAACGGCTTTGAAGGCCGCGGGACCCACCAGGCGTCCGGACACTCCCCGGTGAAGCGAGCGACTCTAACGCGCCCCGCACGCGGGTCAACTCCGTCCGCCGTGAGCCACGGACGGTGGGTGCGTGACAGTTCTGGCGGACCGTGCAAAGCCATCTTGGCGGCGCCTCGCCGTGTCAGAGCCGTGGGCGCAAGCCCACGGACACGATGCGAACAAGCACAGG
>CBDUXT010000007.1:0-95657 GCA_965371245.1 uncultured bacterium
AGGATACGCCGCTTTTTTATCCCGTCACGATCCACAACTTTCGGTTATATCTCGGAGGGATTCGAGTCGATGGCAAAGGCCAGGTACAACGAACTGCAATCTGATGTCGACCACGTGAAGTCCTGCGGAAAGCAAATCGATTCGCTCACCGATGGGCTGCTCATGCTAACGGAACAAGGTCTTGGACATGAGATGTTGTTACAGCGACTGCCGTTGCCCATCGGCGTATCGCCGAACAGATCACACTCACTCGATGGTCGATCGGTGCAACCGCCGGCCGAGTCGCAGCATGCGCAAAAATCTCGGAACGGTCGCCAACCGTCACGAGGTTCGAAGGAACCGCCGACCAATTCACCGACTGCCCAGTAGTAAGGGTCTGCGCTAACCCCGAATGCATTGAGCACGGAATGCCACGTCGCCATGTTGATCGGTACACCCGACGTGACCGGATTCGTTAGGCGTATCCAGCTGGAGGGATTCGAGTCGATGGCAAAGGCCAGGTACAACGAACTGCAATCTGATGTCGACCACGTGAAGTCCTGCGGAAAGCAAATCGATTCGCTCACCGATGGGCTGCTCAAACTAACGGAGCAAACCAATTCGGCGGTGTCTCTCTCTGTGATTCTAGGCTCGTTCCTGTTGGGGGCTCGTTCTTGGACAAGTTCAAGAATACCGTCTTCGCGCAACGCAGGCCTGCCTGTTGGCCTATCGTTACGATCACGAACGGTGGTTTGCCTCGCGGTGCCGTCTCTCTTGGAATTCAGTTCCACCGAGATTGCGCGAGCCTGGTTTCTTGACTCCTCGATTTGAAGCGCTTTAACCGTTACGAGTTGCCACGATGCCTCGCGAGCCAAAGTCAATTGTAGATTGGCACCTTGCGGCCAGGTGGCACTCTCGCGTAACACCTTCGACTCACCCGGACGTACATGCTGATCAGAATGCGATCTGCGTTCCCCGCGTGTCAACGAACTCGCCCTACCCTCGTTGTGGTGGCGCGGGCGGTGTTCGCTCTTGATCGGGAGCCTAGAGGACTCATCAGGCTCAGCCGGGCTGAAAGGTGCGAAGACAAGAAGAGAAACGACCGCAAGGAGCAAAGATCTGGACATAACGATCCTCCCGACGGGACGTCGTTGACGCCGCGCCGTATCGTAGGTAATCGCTCATCGTACATCGCCGACCAAGTGAGCATAGAAGCCTCCTCCACGAGGCGTCAATAGTATTCATTCAATAAAATCTCCGAGCGAAATACGCATGCCGCGTGCCAATACGGCAGCGTGTCCGCGATAACCGACGAAAACCCACACTTCACAGCCAGCTCTCGCCCGCTGGTACACGCGGCTCTACAACACGGAGCTGCTCTCGATGCTCGGCGAATTCGCGACGGATTTCGAGCCGCCGCCCGTCGGCGTCAACGGCGCGACTGGATTGTATTGCGGAGAGCAGGATCTGTTCTGCTTCCTGATCGATCCGTCGGGCTGGGCGGAGATTGCCGGTGAGGCTTTCGCTCCTGGTTTTTTCGTTTGGAACTCGGAGGTCGGACGGCGCACGCTCGGCGTCAAGACGTTCTGGTTCCAAGCGGTCTGCCAGAACCACATCGTTTGGGACGCGGTCGAGGTCGTAGAGTTCAGCCGTAAGCACACGGCCAACGTCCACGACGGGCTTCGCGACATCCGCGAGATCATCGCCCGCCTGGTCGAATGCCGCGATCAACGGCGCGACAGCTTCGTGCGCGTGGTCGAAAAAGCCGCCGCGGAACGCCTTGGCTCCGACGCCGACAAGGTCCTCGAAGTTCTCAAGGACCACGGAATCCGGCGGACGCTCGCCAAGGAGGCCTACATGCGCGAGTTCGAGCATGTCGAGGCCTCTACGGTTCGGCGTCGCCTCGCCGCTTTGTCCAGCCTCTTCAAGCACCTCATCAAGCACGGCGCCGCCGACCGCAATCCCGTCCGGGACGTGGAAAGGCCACCGATCAACCGCCGCGAGGGCTCCACGCCAGCGTTCTCGAAGGCCCAGGCCCGACGCCTGCTGGACATGCCATCAGCCGGCACGGGTAAGGGTCTGCATCCCCCCTCCCCCCCGAAACGCCCCGCGGTTTGCAAGACCGTGGAGTGCGCGACGTAACAGATTGTATGCCAACGGTTTACGTTGCCTGTCCAAGCCGCCTTGGGGCGGTGCAGCACCAACGAGGCTCCAAATACCCTGTCAACATCGTCAAAGTCGACTGTCGATCGGGAACGAGCGAGGGACTTGCATCCCCCGCTACAGATCTACGGTGACTACCAAAGCTCCAACCTCGGAACCCGTCCGCAGGCCACGCCAACGGCACACCCTATTGGCCGCCGCCGGCTCGCTTCGCTCGGTCCGCGCGAGCGACGGCCGACAGGGCCCCGAGCGGCAGGCGGTCAGCGAAGTATTCTCTTGGGACACCTGTACCGACGCTAGTTCGCTTTGAGATTCCCGCTAGGGCGGCACACGGTTTTTTCTACGCACGGGGCTGCCGTCAGGGTGGACAGCCGACCGAACATCCTGTCAGTGGCCTGTTCGTCGCGGATGTCGACTAGCGCTGAAGCTCATCGCATGCGAGTCGCCGAGGCATCTCACGGGCGTGATCCTCGTCCGATGACAGCAAGCACCAAGCCCATCTTCTCGTGGACTCCGCCAACGCGTTTCTTGAACAGAAAGACGGGGGCAGCGGCCCCCACGCACGCATGGACCAACTCGAGGCGGAGCGTGCCGAGTGCCTGGGGGAGATCGTGAGACTGCAGGCGGCCGCGTTCTAGCGTTCGTATTATGCCATCTCATACAATATCAGTGGTGGGACAGTTGTCACCAATTCACGTCCGTAGCGAGCGTAGAGGATCCAGACGAAAAGGATTGCGAAGGAAACGATAAACTCTTTTCATGTAATTCTTGATTACACAGATCATAACAGGCGATTCGCTCTACTCGAATAGAGATAAGCCCTCAGCAAGCTAAGATGTTATCATGTGGTTTCATTGCTCGTCGGAGCGTCCGAGGGCTCTTCGTTCCTTCCGGAGGGGCCTGACTCGTCAGTCTCGATCTGCTGTAGGCGGGTCCAAGCTTCGTCGAAGTCTTTGGCCAGGTCGTGCGAGAATCCGTTGTAGACCGAGCGGACACCCAAGAAGGCCATCAAGACGATTGGCACTACAGCGACAGGCAGCCAGTGCCATGGCGTCTCCCAACTCTCGATCGCCAACAAAAGGCACACAGAGCATAGTAGCGTGTACAAGGCAGACAGAGAAGCAGCATATTTCCGTCTTATCGGAAGAAGTTTCCTTGCCCTCAGCGCCATCCAGCGATTCTCCCACTGCAACCCTAGTGCTGGTTCGAGGAATACACGGATGTACGATGCGATGCGACGCGTAGACTGCATTTGAGATGTGATAAAGAACATGGAAGGAATCAGGAATGCGAACGGGGCAAGAAAGATCTCAGCCCTATGCTTGTCCAGACCGTAGCCGATCAGCGCGCCGGTGGCAGCGATGTTGGCCAAGAACACGTTGCTCATGATCTGCGAGTTCCGGTCGATTTCGCCGCGAAGGGCTTTGTATTCTTCAAGAAGATTGTCGGCTGCTACCATCATCTCAGGGGCCGTATTCACCGGATTCGTTTTCGCGCTCCAATTGGCATTTCCGATGTGCCCGCTGTTCGAACGGCCAAGCATGCACGATACCTCCTCGGCTCAAGGGTCCTTGTGAGCCCTCCAGGTCGTCTTCCCACCGTCTTAGCATTTCGCTGGCTCGTTTCACTGGTCCGAAAGCGTAGGCCCGTCTAGTTCGGCTCCACCGGTAGCGGCCAAAGCTCCGTCGCCGCGGTCCCCTCCATGGCGTCCTCAACAGAATTGGGCAGCAAGGGGAAGAAGTCGAGTCCGACTCGCCTTTCAACCTCATCGACGGTCGTCAGGAATCCCGCCAGCTCGTCCACACGCTGGTCCAGGTGAGGCATGATGAACGCCAAGGCTCTCGGCTGGCCGTTCTCAAGTTCATCGACGACTATGCAGAAGAAGCCGCTGGGAACCGGAACGCCGGAATCCAGTGGATCGCGCTCTTCTTCGAAGAGCGGACCTACGACGACCCAGACCCCTTCGAGTTCGTCAGCCCACCCGCGGATGAAATTCTCGGCCGTCGCGTTTCGGGGCTTCCGACCGGCGATCCACTCCTCGAGGTTCCCCCATTGTCCGTCGTTGAACGGATGGAACTGGGGGCAAACATTGGACATGACGAACGTGCTCCTAGCGCCCGCTGGGCCAAACCGAGACCCCATGGCGAAATTGGGCGCCATGTGACCTCGATCGAAGCCGCTGTGAGCGTAGTCCCGCGTGCGGACTCGAGCCTCCGTGTCGCGGTCGATCCGAAATCCCGGGCGCGGAAACGATCGGAAGTCGACAGCTGGGCCGATGCGATAAAAAACCCAGGCCGGATTCATAAAATCCTCCGAATAGCCCAAGACGAAGTGGCCCTTGTCCAAGACCGTGATTGGAAACTCCCGGAATTCGTTTTCCGGGATGCCTTGATAGATGACATCGCTGGTAACCGTGGCGGTGCTCGTAGGCTCGGTCCCGGGTGGGTCTCCTGAAAACCCTCGGACCCGGTTGCGAAAGACGAAGCCCTCTCTCACACTGGCACCCAGCCCTGCCGGAATCCGGATGTGGTAATAGCCGTTAGTCTGGCCGAGCTCGAGGAGCACGAGGTGCGTTCCGATCGCGGGGCTGGCCAGGATGTCGGCACCTCCCTCGGGTCGGGCCTTGATCGTGACAGGCCGACGGACCTCGACGAAGTCCGCTATAGCATCACTGCCCAGAGTAGAGATCGTGATGAGGAGTACAAACGCGCGTCGCATGGCTCTACCCCGACTTCCCGTCAACGGCCTTGCTGGCACCCTTTAGCGCCGCTTCGGCTGCAACAATCACTTCGCTTGGAACAACCTTGTCGTCAGCCTCCGCCCTCGCTACCGCTATCTTCACCCTCTTGACTGCCGCATCTGCCTTGGCCTTGGCGAGTTCCGCGCCCCGCTTAGTCGTTGCAGCCTCGGCCTGGACTTGGGCCTCCTTAGCGTCTTCGCCGGCCTTGGTAGCCTGGATCGTGTGACGCATCTTGAACGCCGCGCTTTGTAGGTTTAACAGGTCCTGAAACAGCTTAACGGAACCCTTGCTTCCCCCAGCCACCAGCGCGCCCGTGACGATGTAGCCTTGGACGGTAGTTGTCTCCGTTAGGATTATCATGCCCATTGCGTCGAGCTTCCATGCGGCACAAACGGCGATCGATACCGCGAGGGCAATCGCCTCCTTCATGCCGCTCTTGTGAAGGAACTCGATGTAGATACGGTTTTGGAATATGACTGACAAGGCTCGCTCGATGATGATCGCAACTACGGCCACGATCATGATCGCGTCGAACGTGCGTTCCCAGTCCAAGTGGATGAAGTTGGGATCCATCGACCAGTTCTTCCTCTAAGCCCAGGGTTCTACATTACCGCAAACTTCGGTCGGCACTCTACCGCATGGGGGCCCTCGACTCAATCGAGGTCAACCCTTTCTCCCCGCGATTCGCGCCGCTGTAGCTGCTCCATCGTGCCAATCTTCCGCTGATTCTTCTTGACCCAACGAACCCCGTCCACCTCCTTCCAGCACGAGCCTTTGCGGCCGTGAATCGCACTCCGCCAAGACTTGATGGCTTCTCGAGCCCAAAATGTGCGCAAAGAATCGAGATTTCTCCGCTTTTCTTCCAAAGAACCTTACATCATCCACGGATTCGAGCGTACGCGGACGCCCCAGAATCCGCGTAGTCTACATAAGCGCCAACTATCTATACTACACTCAATTCACGGAAACGATCGAAAAGGGTGCGTTCTGCGATCCTGAGTATCCCAACAGCTCGCACAGCACAAAACGCGTGCAGATGGCCATGATTGGCTTCTGCGCACCTATTTCCAGTTGACCTCGGTCTTGGATACGGAGCCTCATTCCTAAGGCGCCCGGCCGTGATCTACTGGCCGAGCAAGCGTAGGGCTCGTCCTATCCAGAACTGTGTCCTCAATCGGTCTTGTTGAACTCAGCCTGGGTTGTCGAGTCCGTCGTTGCGTTCAGCGACAATGGCGATGCAGGTTCGCGCAGCACGAAAAGCGAATCCGCTTCAGCACTCTCTTTCCGCGGCTCTTGCGTACGGTGTGTGTTTGTGTACTTGGCAACTCGCCGGACTTCCCCCGGCGTGGCCGACCGCGCTTGTGCGTCGGCATGCGCACGTCGTCGTGCTCGAGCAAGGTGCTGACGAAGCGCTCAGTCTCCGCAATGGTCTCGGCCTTGTCCGGTAGTTCACCGAGTATGACCGCTCTATCGCCGTGCGAGCCGATCAGAACCGACTCGGCCACCCGTGCTACGACGCCGCGCATCCCGCGACCGACCGGCGCCAGCTGTACTTCCCGCCGATACTCCGTGTTGGCGACATTCTTTCCGCCCAGCCAGATCGGTGTCACCGTTAGGCGACAGCCGGCGGGTTGCCCGATCTGTTGCAAGAGATGTCGTCGCGCTCCTGCGGACAGCCGCGCGATCGTTCCATTAGCAAGAAGACGAGGGGATGGGCCGTCCAACGGCGATGTCGGCGTAAGGATCCCCGCGCCAGCCACTACGATGCCGTGCCGACGGAACGCGTCGCGAATCACGAAGTTGTACTTGCCATTGTTATCGACTTCGTCGGCCAGCATCATCGCCTGACCTACGGCTTGAAAGAAACGCCGCACTTGCGGCGCGTTGGCGACCGCAGCGGCGAGAAGTCGCCCTGCGATCCGTGCCGCGGCAAGTAGGTCCTGTTCGGACTGGTTCGCCTGCGCTTCGAACAAGCCGACGATCGTGTCGTAGAAGCATCCGGTGAAAATGCGACTGAAGCTGTGCGGCTCTGTCGTCAGAATCGACGGTGAATTCGTTCGCCGCGGCACGTCTCTGAGCCGCCGCCACCGAAAGTTGTTTCGGGCGTGGCGGGGTTTGGATTGCGGATGGAATCTGCCCTGCTCTCGCAGCACGCCGTCGGCCACCTGTTCCGCGACCGACTCCAGGAAGTTTGCTGCACGCAACCGACCCCCGCCGTCGAGTAGCGCCGCCCGGGTCGGCTTGTCGAACAATCCGACCAGAAGTGCAAGGCAATCGGCGAAGGCCTCATGAAACGCGGCCGTCTCGACGTAGGCGCTCTCCCATAGTCCGGGACGGACGGAATCCAAGACCGCGTGACCGACCTCATGGGCGACGGCGTCGGTGCTGGCACCGGTCTGGATCGTGCGGTCCTCCATCTCCCATTCCCGAAACGACAACGACTGGCGGTTGTATTCGGCGTTCAGCCCGAGCCCCGCGGCATGGTTCAGCGTGATTTCCTGCCGCCCGCCCTGCCACTGGCCGAGGGGCGTCGAAACCTTCGACCAGACTTGCAGTGCCGCCAGGGCCGATTCACGGCATTGCCAGAACAGAAACTGCGGGCTGCCGTTGTCGTACACGCCCTCAGCTGCCGGGTCGATGTATGCGAATCTAGCACGCTCATCGGACGGATTCACCCGGGGCTTCTTGCGGCGCTCGGGCAGCTCCGCCACGACGAACGGGTCATTCGGAATAAAGCGAATCGTCACAGCAGGTACAACGCCTCGGCTTTCCTACTTTCAAGCTCCCGAAACGGTCACTCGCCGGTGAAGTCGATGGTCAGATCGTACGAACCACGTCTGTAGCCGTGAACCATCACGAACGCCTTTGTTTCTCCGGCCGGAACATCGAGCGAGCACGTCTCGTCGGCACCGGACAGATAGGGACGGCAGTCGAACAGACGTCCCGTCCGGTTCGGCGCGTGACCAAAGCGAACGTACAGATCGGGGTCGCCGGGGTTGACGGAGCCACCGACCATTTCGGCCCGAAACACAGTGCCCGGACTTACGTCGAACGGGCCGTAGTCCTTCTCCAGACGCCGTTGCACTTGCTGGTTGCCGTGGAAATGCCGTTGCACCCTACAGCCCGAATCGACACACCGGTTCATGAGGTCGCACACGGGCGGACTGCTCAACTCGAATGCCGGCGCAGGGCCATAAACGCAGGCCGCACCGTTCTCGTCCATAGTCGTCAGTTTCAGCTCCCAATCACCGCCGCCGTTGCATTGCGGGTAGTGCATCACCGAGAACGCATCGTAGTTTGTGAGCGGCCTCCAGTCGCTATCCTCGAAGCACGTGCCAGCCTCTGGTCGCGTGTGCTCGTGACGGAAGCCGAGCGTGTGCCCGAGCTCGTGACGAAGGATGCCAACGAGTTGGAGCTTCTCGGTCGGGGGCAAACCGAACGACGAATCGTCGATCAGAATGTTGCGCGAGGCGCGCGGTTCATTGGGAAAAAACGCTCGGGCGAGATAGGCGCCGTTCACATTGACCGGCCGAACATCAAAGACGACGTTGCTGTTGCTGGCGTTGCAGTTGTCGTCCTGCGTCGCCACATGAATAAAGTCGATCTCCGCGGAATCCTCCCAGGCTCCCGTGGCACTTTCCATCTCCTGCACCACGCCAGCGTAGCGATTTCCAAAGGCCATACTGACGCAGTATGTCAGTTGCTCTTTCTGCGTGCAATCCCAAAGGGCGTCCTGGCCGCCTTCAACATGGAGTATCAGCTCGCTGGTCTTGCCTCTCTGGATGTTGTCCTGAAAGAACTCCTCCAGGTGTTTACGATCCGCGATCGGACTGTCGCCGTTGACGATGTACTTGCCGCCTGCGAACGGCTCTTTGTAGACGGATTTCTCGAACGCGTCGAAGCTTTTCTCCCGCCATCTTCCTCGCTGGGCGCTGGCGTTTGCCGCGGCGCGTTCATCCGCGGCTTCGAGCTCTGCGTCCGTGGGCTGGAATCTCTCCCGTGGAACGGTGACGCTAGGCCATTTCGACTGCGCGCAGCCCACCAGAACGGGGAGCAGTCCGGTTGCACCCAAGAGCAGGGCCAGGGTCGGAGTGCGCTGGTTCATCAGGAATCTCCTTCGGATTTGGGAACTGGACGCCGCGGGCGTGCGCTACGCAAGGATCGCCGCCGCTGGATCTAATGTTCTTCACACGGCTCCTCGATGAGGTTGAGCAGATCGACGCCGCTGACCATGGCTCGCAAACGCCGAATCAGCTTGGCGGCCTCCTTTACATCCGCGAACTCAACGCACAAACACGTCTCGCCTTCCAGACCGATCCGGGTCTCTTCGAAACGACTTAAGAGTCCATCGGCCTGCGCACGTTTGATCTGCTCGCGCGCACCCTCGTACGCCCTTCGCGTGGCGTCCGGCACGCCCTTGCCGCGCGACAGCATATACAAAGCAAAGCCCGAAGTCGCGCCTGTCGGGGGCTCGCCGGCCCGCTCGGTTCTGAATCTCGACCTACATCCACAGCTTGCGTAGACGGTCAAGAAAACCAGTGGAACGAACGCGTATCTTGGTTTCTGGCAACACACAGTCACGGCGCCGGTAGGGTATCTTCATTCGGCTGGGCTCCACAAGGCTCCGGGCCGGGTTTAGTTCAAGCGGTTCTGCGTAA
Organism: uncultured bacterium; assembly: GCA_965371245.1. Lineage (GTDB taxonomy): Bacteria > Planctomycetota > Phycisphaerae > UBA1845 > UBA1845 > CBDUXT01. The sequence continues at coordinate 9,541 of CBDUXT010000007.1, forward strand.
GAGCCAACTCCGCATACTACATGTAACTCACAGAAACGGCGGACGGGGGCTCGTTCCTGGACCTGGGCCTGAAGCACTCATCAGCAAGTAGACGCCGTCAGATCTCGGAAGAGCGTCCATCACACCAGAGAGCTCGAAGGATCCGGGACGAGGCCCACGGTCACGAGCTCCGTTCGCGGCTCTCCGTCACGACCACAAGAAACACCCGCACGATCAACTCGGTACGGCTTGTGACCTCAATCTTCTTGTAAACACGAGCGACCTGACTATGGACGGTGTAGCACGAGACGCCGAGTTCCTCAGCGATCGCCGGCTCGGTAAGTCCGTCCATGATGCACCGCACGATCTCCTCCTGGCCGGGCGAAAGAGCGAGCGAGTAGACGATCGATCGCCATTGCGCCGCGCACAGGTAGCTTGAGGGTCGCTTGCCATTCCACGAGCTTCGCCGTGCGAACGTCGTAGCGTCCCGCGGCCGACCTCCTTTCCGCTTCTTGCGTGCCTTCTTTGCCCTGCCCTTGGCCATGCCCGAGCGAACTCCCGGAGAGAGAACCAGCCTGTAACTCTTGCTGCCAAAGCCGAAGGAGATGCGCGAACCTCATCCAAGCTACGGCCTGGGCGCCCGCGCACCTCCTCCTAGAGGGGGAAGTCGGTCACTATTCTCTTGATGGGATTTCGAGGCCTGGATGTGCGCGAAAAATCGAGATTCCTCAGGTTTTCGTGAAGATCCCGCTTCTCCCAGCGGCAGTTCGCCCCCTGTCTCGCCAACGTCACGATGCACACGATGCAAGGGCCGGTCGTACTATGCCGCGGTCTGTTGGCGGGTTACGGCTATGGTGCCGGCGGTGAGGAGTAGGAGTGTCATGGCGATGGCTCCCCAGGTGGAGACCGTGGGGATGGGTGGTGGTGGCGGGAGGCCGTCGCCGACGTAGACGCCCTCCGGCCTTCCTGAGAAGACGACCCGCTCGCCGCTGATCTCCGGTCCGGCGCCCTCCACGATGTTGTAGTCCAGGAAGTTGGTCGCAAAGCCCGGGGTCGGCGTGTTCCGGTCGGCAATGACGCGGAACTCGCCGTTGATGTAGGAGAAGATGCCCCACCCGCTCTCCGGTGCGGAACCTCCAAAGGCGATGTTCTCTCCGTCGATGGATACTCTGTTCGAGTAGGTCGAGCTGAACGTGTTGCCACCGGGGGACGGCGTGTCGTCATTGGCGATCAGGCGCAGGGTGCCGTTGATGTAGGCGAAGAGGCCGCCCGCAGGGTTGGAAAAGACTACGTTCTCGCCACTTATCCCGGGTCGACGGCTGCTGGTGGACATTCCGAAGTTGCCGAGGAACGTGCCGCCGCCGGGCATGGGCATTCCCGTCTCGGCGATCACACGGATTTCACCGTTGACGGACAGGTACAGGCCCTCGACGCTCGGAAGACCGTTCCTGACGGCGAAGAAGGCCACGTTCTCGCCGCTGATGGCGGGGCTCGTAGCATTACCGAAGCCCACGATCGGAAACGCGGCGCCCGGAAGAAACGTGCCCGTCTCGGCGATCGTACGCAGCTCACCATTGATGACAGCGTAGATCCCGGCGCCGTCGTTGTACCGGGAGTTGAAGGCGATGTTCTCCCCGTCGATGACGACCGCTCCCAGGAAGCTGCCGAACGTCACGCTGCGACCCGGCACAAGCGTGTGGGTGTCCACAACCTTCGTCAGCATGCCGTCTCGCCACAGCCAGATGGCCGAGCCATAGCCAAGGCTGTGACCCGAGAAGGCAACGGTCCGGCCGCTGATGCCGGGGCCGCCGCCCAAGCTGAGTCCGAAGGCGAAGTTAAAAAACTCCGTGCCGGGAATCTTCATCGAAGAGTCAGCGACCACGACGAGCTGCCCGTCGATGTAGGCGTAGATGCCCGAGCCGCCGTCGATGATCGCGCCGAAGGCGACGTTGTCACCGCTGATGGACGGGCTCCAGGTGTCCTCCATGTCGGCGAAGAGGCGGAAGTTGCCGTCGCTGCCGGGCGCGGGCCGCATGTACTGAGCGATGGGCTGCACGGGAGCCGGCACGTGCTGGGCGCGCGAGGAGGTGCCGTGTGCGCCGATCAGGACACACACCAGGAAAACCGCTCGCATTCCATGATGCTTCATGGCTAGATGACTCCTTCCCGAACCGCTACGGGATTGTACGCCATGGGTAACGGCTTTGCAAGGGGACGGGCGATAAAAAAGGCCGGAGGAATTACGGAGAGGCCGAATGGGCCATGAGTGCAATTGAGCGGCTGTTTCTCCGAGCCCCGACCGTCAGGGAGGGGGTCTCTCGCCGGCGGGCGTAGCAGGCCGTTGAACAAGGCCCGAACTCTGCCGTGGCACCGGCCTCCAGCCGGTGTGCCCGGGCTGTACCCCGGTCTAAGCGCGATAGGTGTCACTGACAACGCCGGCTGGAGGCCGGTGCCACACTTTTTCACCGGACTGCCAGGCACACCGGCCATCACCCACGCCCAACGCCTGATCCTCGAGGAAACAGCCAATACGCGAGTCCAAGGGAAGCTCACGCCCGGTAGCCCGCCCGCGCCAGGCACAACGCCAGCCCTCGTCCCCGGCAGCCGGTCGGCCGCCATCACACCAGTAGTCCCATATGCCTCTTGCCAAGAGACGAATGTAGCCTGTATAGTTGGCGCTCATGAAGGCGTCTTTACAGTCCCCTGCCAGGAACAGCCCATATAAGCGGCGCCTTCAGAGGGGACTTGAATCGCAGGGACCGGCGTGTCCGGTCGCGCGGCCCCGGAACCCCGGATCCTGTCTGCATCGCCCGACGAAACAAACGCGACATTTCTGTTTTCCTGGGAATTCTCGAGTCTCCAGCTCGGTTGAACCATTTGTCGGAGACCGCTCCCGTCCGCGCGGAGGGTGTGCGCTGCCCCGGACTGTAGTCCGTGTTTTGGGATGAGACTACCTCTCTTAACCACATCAGCGCATGCTTGGGAAAGTTCAGCTGTCTTGCGAAGCAAGTGTGGCGGAATGGACCGCACGGCGGATTGGTGATCTCCGGCAGGCCACAAGCCCCATAGGCATTCCACGTCAGGCGAAACACGCGGGAGAGTCGGGGTGGTTCTTGCCCCGACCCTACCCAACTGGGGTCGCTCCCTTACGGTCGCGGCTCGGAAACGGACTCCCCTGAGACTCCTCGTCGCCCACTTGGTTGGCGCCTACCGAGAGTTATTTCAAAGTTTTTCTTGGGGAGTGCAAGGACTGTAGTGGCAGAGACTTATGTCTGCTTCCATGCGCTCGGAATACGGGCAAATCGATGTTCGCGCTTGACACACCCCAGATCGTCCGGTAAGCTATATTCCGATAAGGCTGAGAGTTTCCGCCTTTGGGTCCATGGGGCAGTACGAGAGACGGGGTAACACCTGGCTGATCCATGTAGAGCACCGGCGACCTGCCGGTGGGTTTGCGGGCCGAACACCGCCACCACATCGATCCACGAAAATGCCGTGGTTTCTCGGCGCGATCGCTGCGCACACTTGCCGCTACGACAATGATGTCACCAGGGTTTTCTAGAAGCGCTGGCGCGCTTCGCACAGGGGAGGTCCGCGCATGAACAACAACCGCAACACACGCACAACGCGGAGCCGGCGAACGACGGCTCCTTGGGAATGGACACGTACGCTCTTGGCGCTGTGGATCTTGTCATGGGCCGGCACGGCTGCCTTCGCACAGCCCGTCGACTGGACCAAGTTCGCCGACGTCACGCAGCGCATCAAGGCGGCTCCAGAGGTGTTGATAGACCTTGGTTGCTCGGGTGTGACCGGTGTGGACTTCGCCTGCGAGAAGGACATCGCCTCCGGCGACCTGAACGGTGACGGGAAGGACGATATTGTGATCGTTCGCAAGAGCCCGTTCTACGAGAACCTCGCAAAGCCGAATTACCTGTTCCTCAACGAGGGCGGCTTTGCCCTGGTGGACGTCACGGAGGACCGGGTCTGGGCCTCGGCGACGGAGACGGGCTTCGGCAGCTACTCCGAGCGCGACGTGTTGATCGTGGACGTTGACCCGGACCTGGATGAGGACAACAAGGACTTTAATGGTCTGGACGTGATCACGGTGCTCAACGCGGGGAATACGACGCGCATTCGGATTTACATTAACCAGGGCTGCTGTAGCGTGGACTGCGGTCCGGACCCAGCTGACTCGTGCAGCGCCAACAGCGGGACGGTAACCAAGTGCAACACCCTAACGGCTACGGAGCTTGAGACACAATGGTGCGGTCTTCGGTATGAGGCACAGGAGGGAACGGACAACCGCATCCCGAGCTTCTCTCCGCGTCTTACGTCGTGCGCGATCGCCGCGGCCGACGTAAACGACGACGGATGCCCCGACCTCTTTGCCGGGGACTACAACAACACCCTGGAGGACCGGCTGCTGATCAACAAGCCTCCCGTGGGCGGGGCGACGGGGGTCTGTCGGGGCGTGTTCGATGATAAGACCCAGGACAAGGCCTGCGGCGCGGGTAATCCGATCGCGACCTGCTGGGTTGAAGACTCATTCACCACCGGGGTACAGTTCGCGGACTTCAACCACGACGGCTGCCCCGATATCTTCAAGGCGTCGAGGACCAACAGCAATGTCTGGAGGGCAAACAAGAAAGTGGGTGACGATTGTACGGGCGACTTCTTCGAGTCTGGTGGTGGAAGTGTAGCCGGCGGATACATGCTGTACGCGGTTGATCTGAACAATGACGAATGGGACGATATCTATGTCGCGGAATGCCAGGAGGACCGCTTCCTGGTGAACAAGGCTGACGAAGATCCGGCCAAGTTTCGGGCCGCCGTTTCGGTTACTGGGCCCACCCAAACTTGGCGTTTCGGAGGTAACGTCTCGGAGGCGCTGGTCGACGACGACGACTACCCCGACGTGGTGGTGGCGAGTCTCGATGTGAACAGTGTGTCCTGCTCGCTACAACTGGGGATCAACCGACCGACGGTCACCGCCAATCCCGGCTTTGCGCCGAATGTGACGATGGCCGAACCGCTGGTCAGCGTCTGTCAGGGCGGACCGGATGACGGAGACTCCTGTACGAACGACATGGACTGCTCTGGGATCAGCATTTGCTGCTCCTCTCGGGCGTGGAACGTACATGGAACCTTCGACATGGGTGTCTTCAATCTCGATACCGGTGGAAAACCTGACCTGTGGTGCGGCACGTGCGACGGGAACCGGTTGTTTATTTCCGGCAGTAACCCGGTGCTCCGCGTCAAGGCGGGAGCGACCGGGACCGACGACGGGTCGAGCTGGACCAACGCCTACCCCGATCTGACGAGCGCTCTTTCCGCCGCAGGAACACAGGCGGAGACGACGGCGTTTGTCGTGGAGGTTTGGGTCGCGGAGGGAACCTACACGCCGGCCACCTGTAGCACGGCTTGCACCGGAAGCTCGTCGGAGCGCGACGATTCGTTTGATCTTCCCTACGGGGTTGCGGTGTATGGCGGCTTCGCGGGTACGGAAACCCTCCTGGGCCAGCGCGACACCGAGGCCAACGTGACCACCCTCAGCGGCGACCTGAACGGGGACGATGACACGACGGGTACGGCCGAGAACAGCAAGCGAGTCGTCAGCGTGGCGTCCGGATCCAGGGCCGAACTGGACGGCTTCACCATCTCGGATGGAAACGCGACCGGTTCCGGTTCCGGTGCCGGACTGGGGGTTGACGCCGGGGCGGGTCCGTCGGTGCGACGCTGTATCTTCCGTGACAACGTTGCGACGGGCAGCGGCGGGGGCATGTACATCGCGGATGGAGCCGATGGCACTCTAGTCGTAAGCAGCCTCTTTTTCGACAATGACGCCGTGGTCGATGGCGGCGGGCTTCACATCGTGGGAGGCAACCCGAGGATTCTTGGGTGTACGTTCGCCGAGAACGACGCCCGGGGCAAGGGCGGCGGTGTCTACGCCGGACCCGACGCCCCGACCTTCCGCCAGACCATTGCCTGGGATAATACGGATGGGGAAACACCGGTGAACGAACTCGCTCAGATTCACGTCCCGAGCGGCGGAGGCGCAAGCATCGAACACAATCTGATTAAGGATGAGGCTGTTGGGGGGGATGCTCCGTTCACTTCCACGAACAGGGACGCGGATCCGTTGTTCGTGGATGCCGCCGCCGGCGACTTCAGCATCCCGACTACGTCCCCGGCCCTCAACACCGCCGAGGATGCGAGCGGCAACAAGACGATGAGGTACGCGCCCGCGGGAGTGCTTGAATCGGTCGATCTCGCCGGGGTAGTACGAACATCGGCGAGAGTCGACATCGGGGCATATCAGTTCCCCTGCCCCGGGGTGTTCCCTCCCCTCGCAACGACATTTTCAGGCGCAACGAATCGCTACCTTGAAGTTCTAACGCTTTCGATTCCCGGCTACGCCACCAGCGGCGCCATTCGCGTTACGGTCGATACCATGCCGGCGGGCATGACAAGTCTGGAGGGCTCGGTGTGGTGGGCGGGTACTCCTGAGTCCATTTGTGAACACTCGGGGACGCGCACCGGGTGTTCAGGCGGTGCCTCGTTTCGTGCCTCCAAGCTTGGGTGTACCAAACATAACGAAGCGTGGGGTACGGGACGCCTTTCGCTTTACAGTGATGTTATTGTCCCGGGCGGCACGTATAGTGTTCAAATGGTTGCCGAAAGTTGTGTAAGCCCCGGCGAGGAAGTCTTTTCGGCTGCCCTTTCGGTCACTATGCCGACTACATGGGGCGATATTGTGGGGTTCTTCAATCCAGGCACCGGGCTATGGGATCCGCCTGAGGGCGACGTCAGCGTTGGTGGTGACATCGTCGCGCTACTGGACAAGTTCAGCAACCTTCCCACGGCGCCGCTCAAGATCCAGATGGACATCCAGCCGGCCATTCCGGATCAGTTGATATCAATCGTAGAGATCACAAGGACGCTGGATGCTTTCAGCGGCGTGTCTTATCCGTTTGCGGCGGCCACCGCATGCCCATGACAGAGGCGAGGCCAACCGAAACGGAGGCGACGAACGTGAATCTGGTTTCCAAGAAACGTGCTAACTACGACATTGAGATCTCAAGAAGGGGGTTTCCCGTGACAAGAGCAATGCTTACGAGCCTAGTGCTGTTCGGTGCGCTTTGCGGACCGACACTGGCAGGAACGATCTATGTGGACGTCGATGCGACCGGCACCGGCGACGGACTGAGCTGGGCCAACGCCAAGACGACCGTGACGGCCGGCGTAACCGCGGCAACATCCGGTGACGAGGTGTGGGTGGCCGAAGGAAGCTATTATAACACCGTGACACTAAAGGACGGCGTGGCCATCATCGGCGGGTTCAACGGAACGGAGACGGCGTCGTCACAGGCTGATCCGCTGGCGAACCCCACGGACCTCAACGGAAGCGGCAATAGCCGGGTCGTCGAGGGCACGGACAATGCCGCCACGGCCGAGCTTCGCGGGTTCAACATCATCCGCGGCTTCGTGGACTGCCCAGAGTATGGTGCCGGCATGGAGCTGACCGACAGTGACGCGACGATCAGTGATTGCGTCTTCACGCAGAACGAGGCCGGCGCCCTGGGCGGTGCCCTTTGCAACTTCGGCGGCTCTCCCACGTTCACGAACTGCCGATTCGTTGGCAACGACGGGCAATGGGCCGGTGGCGCGATCGTCAACCGTTTCCTGGGAAGCCCGAGTTTCGTGAACTGTTTGTTCGCCCAGAACACGGCGTGGGAGGGCGGCGCGGTAGAGTCGCTTTCGGGATCGCCGAGCTTTACCAACTGCACGTTCTTCGGCAACTCGGCCTCCAAGGGAAAGGGTGGGGTCGCCTTTGACGTAACCGGCGGGGCCGTGTTTGAGAACTGCATCGTGTGGAGCAACACGGCCCACGTGGCCGGCACGGAGGAGTTCTACAACCCAACCGGCGCGGCAGGCACAACCACCGCGCTGTACAGCGTGATTCAGGACGACGACCCCAACGACGCAAACATCTACGCCGGAACCGGGAACATCGATGACGACCCCGCGTTGACAGTCACTGAGAGTGGAACCTGGTCCGAGAACGCCGTGCTTTTCGCCGGCTTTACGACGTTCGAGGTAGCGACAAGCACCTGGACAGCCGACGAACTGGCCGGGCTCTTGATCAACCCGGACACCAGCGGTGTCGCCATTGCCTTCATCCAGAGCAACACTTCGACGGAGATCGTCGTTTTCGGCGGTTTTACGTCCGTGCTAGCCAGCGACAGCTTTGACATCATCGATCCGCACCTGGGATCGAGTTCCCCGTGCATCGACACCGGCGACCCGGCCGGCGTTACGGCGACGACCGACCTCGAGGGAAATGCTCGTGAGGTACAGGGGTTACCCGGCACGTGCGACGTCGTGCTCGACATGGGCGCGTTGGAGTTCACGGCGGTCGACTGCTGTGAGGATCCCGATTGCTCGGCGCCGACGCCTTTGTGCGACACGTCGACATCCACGTGTGTCCAGTGCTTTACTAACGGCGATTGCTCGGCGCCTACTCCTAAGTGTAAGACGTCGATATCCACGTGTGTCCAGTGCTTGACCGGCGGCGATTGTGGGCCAGGCGAGGACTGCGTAGGCAACTTTTGCCAAGGCGGCGAAGAGGGCTGATAGGGGATCGTCCGGAGGGGCGCTTGCGTCCCGGCCCCTCCGGACTTGGCCGCCAGGGTCACCGATTGCACGGCGGTGGCCAAGACCCGACTGGGTCCGCTCTATGCGTAAATCGGATCCGGCAGGCTGTTCGAGGAGCGGCCGCTCACTCGGGCCGCCGCTCCCCGGAGTACTTTCAGGTCCCGAAGGCGGCATCGACGAGGGACGCCATCCTTCGTTCGATAACGAGGCTTCGCTCGATGACCTCGCCAAGAAGTTTCTTGAGGTCGCAACGGGAGAGGCGCTTGAGAATCTGTGGGTCGATGTTCGACGACGCGCCTTCGCCATCAGCTTGACTCACTCCACCATCTGGGAGCGTGAGACAATAACATTTCAACCGACTTGCGGCCGCTGCCCGCCCAAGCGACCGCTCGGATTCCCTTGGGAAGCGTGCCCATTGCCTGCATGTCGTGCCGCGCTTGCCCGAGGGTCGCTTTGAGTGGCTCCCTCTCCCCGCCCTGCCGACGTACGCGCTTTGCCGAAAGCTTTTCGCGCCCCTTGGCCTCCTCAAACTCGTTCTGGGTTTCCTCTAGGCATGAATCAAACAGTCGCTTCTTCGGTTTCTCGCGGGGTTTGGGGCTTCCGTTGAAGGTACGGTCGGCGGGCTCGGCATCAGACGAATGCGCGCTGGGAGTTCGAAGTCCGCGGCCGGCTGGCTTTGTGAGTTTGTGATAGCCTGTAGAGTGGGCGCCTGTACCAGCCACATGAAACGCCGCTCAGGGCCGCCAGAAGGGGAATCTCCTGAGAGGAGGAGCGTTTTTGTCAAGAAAGCCAGAATCTTGCGACTTTGCGCGCACACTTTGGCGGTCTCACGCCATCAGTAGATTAGAGGGCCGTACGTCCGGCCACGCTGGGAGCAACAGGCATATGCGCCGGAACCAAACGGACAGTCTTCCCGAGGAACGGCAGGCTCTCCCGCCCAGGATCTTGCCACGCATCACTTGGAATGGGGAACCGGCCTCTGCATGCTTGAGCCACGAGCAATGGGAGGCGATTGCCTTTTCGCTCGACCTATCACACCAGCAAGAGCGAATCGTTCGATCTATCGTTGACGGACTCCACGAGCGCGAAATCGGACAGGAGATGCGCATCTCGACCTACACGGTTCATAGTCACGTTGTCCGGATGTACCAGAAGATCGGGGTTGCGAGTCGCACTGAACTCATGGTCCGGATCCTGCTTGTAGTGGTTGCACAGGGTTTTCGGAGCAATCGGGCTCGGTCGAAGGCGGAAAAACACCTGGACTCCGAAGCCCGTGCGGAGCCAAGGGAGGCTTGAGTGCCCTTCACGCGCGTATCATGGTGCTCGGGCGACGGGTAGACGTTGAGACCGAAGCCCGGCGAGTTCGGGTCGGAGGTCAACGCGAGATCATCACCGCGGATGAGCGTCGCGGGGGAACGGATCAACCGCCTGGACCTACCTCCGAACCGCTTCCGAAGACCCAAGACCTCGTCGAGACGGCGGACTCCGTGTCTGGATGACGGCACATCACGCTTTCGCCCAGTTTCCAGCGTCAATCCATCACCGCACAAGGCCGCTCCTGGCTAGAGCGCGGTCAATCCGCTGCATGAGCACCACCGGCGAAAAAGGTTTGGCCAGGAAATCGATGGCGCCACCCGATCTGGCCTTGTCTGGAAGCGCGGAATCCTTCTCGCTGGTCATAAGGATCACGGGAAGATCCAACCTTCGGGCGGACAACTCTCGCAGAACATCGAGCCCGGTCATCTCGGGCAGGCGGTAATCAAGAAGTAGACATCCCTTCCGGCCTGCCTGGTACGCCCTCAGGAAGTCCGTAGGGCTTTCGAATGTCTCTAGGCTGAACTTCTCCGCCCTCGCCACGGCGCGAATCAGCCCAAGGACATGCGGATCGTCATCCACCGCGTACACAATGGGCGGGCTGACCATGGTTCGAATTCCTAGCCAGAACCGGCGATCGGGGCGCACAGGAATACCTCACTACTACACTGATGGCGCAAGGGCTGGGAAATGTGCGCGAAAAGGCCGGTTCTTGTTGAAAGCGTCTCTCCCGCCCTCGGAAGCACGATTTCGGTGGACCAGGTCCTGTCGCAATTCGTCGGCCCATCCTGTACACTGGAGGAGGTCCGTCTTGTGAAGGGGAGAGCCTCACGTGCCAGAGACGAATTCAGCCGGTTCAGAACCCTCAGCTGCCGTCGCGCTCATGTCCAAGCGGCTGAGCCACCATCAGGGCACCATCCGACGGTTCATTGCCAGACGGTCGGGCCCCCACGTTCTTCGAGAGACCACGGTGGACGATCTCTACCAGGACACAGTCGTGGTTGCCGTGTCCAAGGCCGAAGAGTTTGTCCATGGCGACGAGGCGAGCTTCGCAACCTGGTGTTTTGGGATCGCGCGAAACCTTATCAGCTCCACTGTGAGGCGGCAGAAGCGCTCCGCTGGCAATCGGCGAATCAGGGAGGCCGGTTCGACCGGTCCCGGAGTAAGCGAATCCAAGCTGGGCTTCGCGGGACGAACCCCATCAAGTCTCGCCGCGCTGGGCGAGTACTCCGTCGCACTTCGCAGCGCGATCGACGAGCTCCCGGAGCACTATCAAGAAGCGCTCATCGGTAACAGAATCGAAGAGCGACCGATGAAAGAGGTCGCGGAAGGGCTGGGACGCTCACGGGCTGCCACCTGCCGGATCGTTCATCGCGCGATCGACGCTATAGAATTGGAGGAGTAGGGCCATGGTCTCACCGGACGAATCAAACGATCGCCTCGGTGACGCGGCGGCGGACTACCTCAGCCGGGTTGACCTAGGCGAAACGCCGGACAGAGAGTCCCTCCTTGCCGAGTATCCCGATGTCGCCGAAGGATTGATCAAGTTCTTCAAGAAGCTGGACCGGTTCGATAAAGAGTTGGCGCGGGCGAAGGCCGCGGCTAAGGCTGATGGAATCGGTTCTTTCTTGGACTCGTCCGTGCCAGCCGCATCGAGCGGGGCGCGCTGGTCCGGCTCAGGCCGGCCCGCAATCAACGGCTTCAAGCTCTTTGAGGAGCTCGGCGGTGGAAGCCAGGGCGTTGTCTACAAGGCAACCCAGTTGGGGACCAATCGAACCGTCGCGTTGAAAGTCGTCCGTGGTGGGTTGTTCGCCTCACCGGACGCACGCCGCCGCTTTGCGAGGGAGGTGGAGCTCATCGCCCGTCTCACCCACCCCAACATTGTGGCCGTCCACGATTGCGGCCAGTCAACGGGTTATGATTACTATGCGATGGAGTACATCGACGGCGAGTCTCTCGACACCTACTCGTCTTCGCGACATCTCGAAGTAGCCGAGACGGTCCGGCTGTTTCATTCCATCTGCCGTGCCGTCGGGTACGCCCACCAGAACGGGGTCATCCACAGGGATCTGAAACCATCGAACGTGATTATCGACAAGGAGGGGCAGGCCCACATCCTGGACTTCGGGCTGGCCAAGCCCACCGATGACGCAGCGGCGCCGATCAGCACCGCCGTCACTCAGCCGGGCGACTTCGCGGGCACCTGGTTCTACGCCTCCCCGGAGCAGGCACGAAAGGATCCCAGAGCCGTTGACGTTCGTAGCGACGTTTATTCGCTCGGCGTAATGCTCTACGAAATGCTCACCGACACCCTGCCCTACCCCCTCATGGACGAACCCGCGGAGAGCATCGCTAAGCACATCTGCCACACCGCCCCCACGCGTCCGTCGCTGATTCGACGCGATATCGATGATGACCTCGAGACCATCATCCTTGTAGCGCTAAACAAGGATCCGGACCGCCGGTACCAGTCCGGGGCGCAGTTTTCAAAGGACGTGGCGCATTACTTGGCGGGCGAGGTGATCGATGCCAAGCGCGACAGCCATTCGTACGTGCTGCGCAAGACGATACAGCGCCATCGCGTGCCCGTTGCCGCTGCTGGCATCGCTGTCACCGCTCTGATCCTCTTCACGGTAACGATCTCCATCCTGTACGCGCGCGCCGTGACGGCCCAGGCCACAACCACAGCGCGCATGGAGGTGGTCCGAAGCGCGGAAGGGTTCATGATTGACAAGCTGGCTAACCACGACTGGTCGGTAAACCGCGTCGCGGAGTTCGCCGAGGCCTACCCCAATCTTCCGGAGGTGCGGGCGTGGGCGCTCGAGCCGACGGAAGTGCCCGTGGACCTCTTCGCGCGCGTTGTTGCTGGCCTTCCTGAAGACATCGTGGAGAAGATTCGCGCGGGCGAGGGTCCTGGCTTCGATCTGGCTGCCGGGTGGCTCAGGGACCATGACACCGAACTTGAGGGAATCATCGAGCGTTCACAAACCTCTCGATTCACGTTTGGGGTCCAACGCACAGCCGACACAGGACTGGCGCTGTCACATATTCCAACGGGTCTCGGGCCCACTTCCAGGCTCTGTGATGCCCTCGTGGCACGGGCGCTAAACGCCCACTTCGACGATCGCACACTACGCGCCGTTGGCAGTCTCGAGGCGGCCCGTTCGATCGCGCAAGACCTCGGCGATGGCAGCCTGCTTCTCCATCGGATCTTCTCCACGACCATCCGGGAACGCATCTGCGACGCCGCGTTGGCGATGATGAGTCCTGTAGCGGATGAACAGGTGCCGTCGGCATACGTAGACTGGGTTCTTAGTGACCCGCCGTTCGTTGAGTTCCGGCCGGCGATGACCTTACAGCGCCTTCGCATAACGCAGATTATCGAGGAGGCGTCGTTTGGGCACCGCCAAGGCGGAGCCCCCAGGCTCGATCTTGCCACGTTACGCGATCAGCTCTCACCCATCTACGACGAATCCGATGAAGCGCTTGAGCGCTTGCGGGCAGTGGCTGAGAGTACCTCACCCATGGAGTTGCTTGAGATCTTTGACGCCTACATCTTAGATGTAGAGACCTGGGACGCGATCCCGTGGCTGACTCTGAAGAAGCAGACCGACCAGGTGCATGCACAGGCGTCGAGCCGTCTCGCCTGGAATCTGATCGGTCCGGCTCTGGGAAACCACAAACTGGCGTTTCGCGGCCGGGCTCGGGGCAACGCAAGACGCGCCGCGATGGTTCTGTTCGGACACGTCTCGCGTTACCGTCACCGTCAGGGCCGTTGGCCAAATCGACTCGTGGACGCGGTCGAAGACCACCGACGGCATCTGCTTATCGACCCGGTCGCCGGCCAACCCTTCGTCTATCGACTCAATAACGGATACCCCACCCTTTACTCTGTGAATGAGGATCGAGTCGATGACGGCGGCATCAACGGCCCCTGGGGGACTCCCGGAACCGACGTCGTGTTCTTCCCCATGTCTCCCTGAGAAAAGGGTGTAAGCGCATGGCCCTGGAGCCCCAGGGCACACCCTCCGATGCCCCCCACGTCACGTCATGAGGTTGAACCGCACGGGCAGGTCACTTCGGTCGTTCCGCTGGGGCATTCTTTGGTCTGATAGATGTCGCAGTAGCCAGCCCCCTCGCAACAGAGTACTCCGCCGCCTTCTGGGTCGGACAACCGCCTCTCGATCCCCTTGCCTCCGTCCAGGAGCGGCGAGAAGTTGCCCACATCCGTCTGACCGCTAAGAACGAAGCTCACCATCGAGCCGCTCAGCTCGTTGACGCCCGCGGATCCAAGAATGTCACTCGGTTGGCACACAGAACCCAAACCAAGAAGACCGACAGCCGACAGACTTAAAGCGAAACCCTTTCCTGCAAACATCACATGACTCCTTCTTTCGCGCGCAAAGCGGGCACGTTGCCCCAACGCGGCGCGTCGGGCCAAGCAACGGTTCCCTATTGCGAGGTGTGTTCTGGCGTTTCGGCCCCCAGGCACCGACCACGCGGCCCCCGAATCCTTCGAGGTGCGCACACCGATGGCCCACCGCGCCGAGCGCAGGGTCACGGCGCTTTGCCGACCCACGCTACGAAACGGAAGTCATCACCGATGTGGTTGGCGCTCTTAGAGGTCTCTCGCTCTCTATGTTATTGATGGTAGAAGGCGCCCAGACCGTGCGCGCATCTTCAAGAAATTGTCCTGTCTCCTGCGAGCGCGCGGGTTGATGTCCCGCGTGCGATCCCTCGAGTGGTCCGGCCCAACGCATGCAGGATCCCGCGAAGCATCGTTGACCGTGAAGAGACCAGCCCAAGAGGCCGCATCGAGCGAGTGTGCGAGAGCATGAGCCAGGGCACGAGGAGGAATACCAGGAAGAAACGAAGCCAAGGTCGACCGCGTGAGGCTACGACGTTCGTACAGCGAAGCTCGTGCAACGCAAAGCCGCCGTCAAGCTAGAGGCGACCCTTCCGGCAGGCACCGCCGCCTGCAACCCTCCGCCAGAAAACTCAGCGCACTCCGTGATTCCTGGCCGGGTTCGACGCTTGGTAATCAGCGGGCGGCGCAAGTCAGCCCTGAGCGTGAGGCTGTTGCCGCGACGCACCTGATTGAGGCTCAGTTCGACAAGCGATGTGCCGACGAGCGACTCAACTTGCGAGCGCGACAGCCGTTTGTCCAAGTCCGGGATTGACCGGCGGGAGAATAACATGGTTCGTAACACGACGAGTGTAGCGGTCTATTGGGATTTCGAGAACGTACATTTGGCTCTGCGCGATGCGGACAAGAGCAAGCCAGCCCAGGCCGGAAAGTACGGGAAGGAGTTGGCGTTGGTCAAGATTGCGCCCGTCATGCGATACTTTGAATCGCTCGGCGACGTCGTCGTGCACAAGGCCTTTGCGGACTGGCGTCGTTTCTCGTGCTATCAGTGGTCGTGCCTCAAGCACAGCATCGACCTGGTGCAGCTGTTCCCACCTGGACGGCATGCCAAGAACGGCGCTGACATCCGCCTTGCGGTCGAGGCCATCGATGATGTCTCTCGTCTGAGTCATATCTCACGGGTCGTCATTCTCGGGGGAGACAGCGACTTCATCCCGCTTGCGCAAAAGCTCCGCCAGCTCGGCAAGACTGTGATTGGGATCGCCGTGCGGGAATCCACGAACGAATACTGGCCGCATGCCTGTAGTGAATTCAGGTACTACCGTTCGCTGCTAGACGACAACACTGCGGGCACCGGCAACGGAAGCGTGAAACGACAGCCCAGCGACTCCGCGACGAGCGCAGAGAAACTCGTGGCCGCAGCCGTGCGTGCTGCGCGAGGATCGTCTTCAGGCGACTGGGTAACCGCGTCGTCCGTGGGCCACGAACTCGGCCAGATTTACGCAGGCTTTGATTCAAGAAACTTCGGATGTCGATCACTTGTGGACATGCTGAAATCATGTGTCATCGTCGAGGTTCGTAAGAGCGGCGACGCCGTGTCCGTGCGCCTTCGGGAATCTGCATCCAAGACGAAAAACGGAAGTGGTCACGCAGCAAGCCAGGTCAGACTAAACGACGAAGCTCAGGCCGAAAGAAGCGTTGCGTGAACTACGCGATTCGCCAGGCAGATGCATCGGCCCTAAGCCACTCGTACCGACTTAAGACAACGACGTGGAATCCACGTCGTTGCGAACAGCTCCAGACCTCGGGGAGCCCGTCCGCAGGCGGGGCCAGCGGCACACCCTTTCGGCCGTCGCCGACTCGCTTCGCTCGGTCCGGGCGAGCGACGGCCGAAAGGGTCCCGAGCCGCAGGCCGTCAGCAAAGCCTGTTCTGTAAGCAGCGCATGCGTACTCGTTTGCTCTGAGATTTCCGCAAGGGCGGGTCACGGTTTTTTCCTGGCACGAGGGAGCCTCTGGGTATGCCTCGAGTGGAATCGCCGCTGAAGGCCGGTTTGCGTCTCTTGGTACTTGCCCCTGCCGGCTGATCTGTGCCATGATCACGTCATGGACAAATTCAACCCGTATACAGACTCCCTCGACGAGTACGCTAGGTTTCGTGCTGCCCTGATGGAGAGCGTGACATCCGTGACCGACTCGCTGCGCGCTATTGGCGATGAGCTTGCCGCGGCCAACGAGACCGGTGAGGCGTGCTTCTTTGAGCATATGGCCGGGGCCGTGCAGCTGTTCGCCACCCGTTGGGCCGCCGGCCAGCAGACCTTTTCAACCAGGTCCGTGATCAAACGGTCAAGTGGTTTGTTCGACGCGGACGTCGGCTGGCGTTGACGGCTATCGCCTGCAGCTCGCCGTAGCATCGCCTGGGCACGATCCTCGTCGGCCTGCGACACGAAGCGCCAGAGCGACTGGCGAACCACCGTAACAAACAAGCCGCACGGATTACGTGTGGCTACCCGCAGCGCATGCTGCGCCGCCGCGAAGAACCGTAGCCGCGACGCAGGGCAATCCGCCGCGAGCCCGACTTCCACCGCCCTCCGAAATCGCAGCATCAGCCGATCGGGATCACGCAGCTCTTTTATCGACAATGAACGGAGCGCGTTCGACGGAGCGACCTCTGGTTTCGGTTGATTCGCCGTAGGCACCACGGACGGTTCTTGGTTCTTAGGATCCGTAAGGAGTTCTTGTTTCTTAATAGGGGGTGGCGATTTGGTGCTGTTTTCGCTCCGGCGGGGTGGCGATTCGGTGTCGGGGCCGCGCCACTGCGTGTTCACCCGTACCGCGGACCCGTGTCGTCGTGTCCACCTGTAGGTTGCCCGATCCTTTTCCATCCAGCCGAGCGGTACGACGGTAGCGGCGGCCCGTTTCACCGTGCGAACATCCAGGCCAAAGAGCTCCGCGACGAAGCGTATCGAGCAGCGGCCGCGTGAGTTGAACTCGCCGCCGGCCCGCACGTGACAACAACGAATCGTGATACCGAGCATGTATGCGACAACGGCAGTCGACCCTCCAGCCGCCAGGTACCGCAACGCCTGGCGCGGCACGGGGATAGTACCGCGACGTGAGATACGGGCCGCCATATCGCGTGCTTGCCGGCCGAGTTCCACGCATGCCTTCAGTTCCACACGGCCATCTTTCTGCCGCAGGAGTCCGACTCGTTCGAGTTGTGCGAGGGCGGCGCGCACCTGCGACGCGCGAGCACAGCGGACCAGCAACTGAAGCTCCAGAACGACGGTGTCCCGCCAAAGCCCCTCACCACGCTTGGTTTCCTGGAGGCTCGCAACCTTCCGGCGCTCAGCGACCTCGTGAAGGCCAAGAAACACGCGAAAGCCAAGCCACGACAGCTCGCGCGACTTGTATGCACACCAGGCGGCGCACAGGTGATCAATGGACAATAACCGATAGCCACCCTGCGGTTTTGTGACGTGTGCCATGCGATTCCCCCCGTTGATGG
The DNA here is from genome assembly GCA_965371245.1 of uncultured bacterium. Classification (GTDB taxonomy): domain Bacteria; phylum Planctomycetota; class Phycisphaerae; order UBA1845; family UBA1845; genus CBDUXT01. The sequence goes on from CBDUXT010000007.1 coordinate 27,360, forward strand.
TGTCGCCGGTGAGGCATTGACGAGGAACGCGACGGGCGCCGATTGTTCTTGACGCAGGGAACCGGTGTGCTACGGTGAGGTTGCGGCTTCTGGCCGCGTGCAAACTACCTATTCCTGCGGCAGGTTCAGGGCGCGGTCTTGCTTTGTCCTGGCCTGTCTCGGGGATTTTCTCCTGAGCTATCCCCTCCAGCGTGTTGTTAAACCAAACGCCTCCACCATACGATGCTGGCAGAAATGCGCAAGTGTTTTTTTGCGTACAGGCCGGCATGCAAGCATGCTCGCCAACAAAAAGGCTTGCGCTATTGCTCGTTTCGTGTCATAGCTGGGCCATGTTCATCGCAATCGTGAATCAAAAGGGCGGTGTCGGCAAAACGACGATTGCCGTTCACCTGGCCATGTGGCTCGCGGAGCGCGGGGGCAGGATTGCCCTCATCGACACGGACGAACAACAGACCGCGTCGCGTTGGCTTTCAGAGTCCGGCCAACACGTCAGAGTCATCACCGAGCACCGGGCGGAGGCACTCATCGAGTGTGGGCCGGCGTTGTCGGAGAGCTTCGATTTTGTAATCGCCGACGGTCCGGCCAACCTGGCCGAGTCTTCGCGTGCGTTGCTGCTCGTGGCAGACGTGGCCGTTATTCCGTGCGGGGCCACCGTGCCCGAGCTGGAGTCGACGAGCGCCACGATTCGGATGCTACGAAACGCCCAGGCGGTTCGGCGAACTGGGCTGCCCAGGGCGCTCCTGGTGTTGAGCCGTATGAAGCCCACACGCTTCCGGCTGACACGCGACGCAATGGAGGCCGCACACGCGTTTGGGACTCGGGTCGCCCGACACTCGGTACCGGCACGCGAGGCCATCGCGGATGCCCCCGGCCAGCGAACGGCCGTCTGGAGGTTGGGGCCGCACGCACGCGACGCAGCTAACGGACTCGTACTGTTGCTAGAGGAGATAGAAAACTATGCCCAAGAATCGACGAAGCGCACTGGCGACGCTCACGGCGGAGCAGGAGACGTTCCTACGTCCGCCGCCAAGGCCGCCTGAAACGCTAGCCCCGAAAGTGAGCCCATCGCCCAAACCACAGACACGCGTCGCTGGACCGATGCGAAGAGAACCGAACGTGGCATCAATGAATCATGCACGGCCGCTACGGTCAGTTACGCTTCGCTTGACCCCCGATGTGGCTGTTCTTCTGAGGCGTGCCTCCATCGAACGCTCACTTGACTACCAAGAGCCCTTTACCCAGCAGAGAATCACGGAGGACGCGCTTCGCGACTGGCTCGCCTCTCGCGGATACCGGACTAAGAAGTAGCGGCTTCGGCGGCACGTTGCGATAGTCCGCCGACCCCTCCTACGGGCGAGCTCGGCCAACTTCGGTCCGTCATCATCAAGGCCCAGCACAACTGCCGGTCAGACCGAATCAGGTACGCTCGCATGGAAGACGTTCCCATCCAGCACGAGCACTGCGTCGTGTTTCGGCGGGACCGATAGGGGGGCGGGTGCCGAGGAATCCTCGGTCTCCCGTCCAGCCCGTTTCCCGAGCGATTTGCTCGGGATTCGCCGGAAACGGTGCTCGCAGCCACCCCGCCGCCGGCTCCTCCAGCCCCGCTCGCCAGTGTCTTCTGGATGCCATCCCGCCCGCTCCACCACCTATCGGCGGTGCGAAAACCCACGCTGGCGACGAAGCCAAGGCGGGCCCCAACGACCGCCCACGGGCGCACCGGCACACGGTTCACGTGGCCCACGTGATGCCCCGTGTGACGGTACACCCACGGGGCATCTCAAGAACACATCGACGTGACACAAACCACGACCACGCAACGAGTTACATTCCGATGGGACACCAGCGACGGTACACGAGTTGTCGGTTCGTTCGGGATGCCGCTCCACGCCGCCGTTCGGCACGGGCCATGATCGGCCGCTTCGACCGGTCCCGTCCACCGTCGATTCCGCTACCGTGCATTTAAGGATCCATCCGCACGATGGAAACTGCTCCTGCGGGCGGGTCTCGACTACCAGGAACACGAACCGGGAGAAGTGCTTCACCTGGGATCCGAGGGCGGAGCTTCAGATGGGTCCTTTGAAGGACCAATTTGGCCCAGAAAGCTTCGGGCCCGGTTCAATACCGTTTCGGCTTCGTTGTTGGCCGGTTCTAACTCGACCGCCGTCTGCGCCGCAACGACGGCCGGACCGTAGGCCCCAAGAGCCACTTCTGCCTTGGCAAGCTCGACAAGCAGACCCACGTGGGTTGGGTTGTCATGGCGGGCGGCGACGGCTAACGATCGAGCAAGTTCGGCGTCGCCAAAGCGCCGAGCCACCGAGGAGTTCCATGCACGGGTCTCCGGCTGCAGATTCTCCAGGATCGCAAACGCCTTGAGGTTCCTCAGAGTACGTTTCGGATCCGGTCTTGTCCGTGCGAGTTCAGCCTTGAGCGCAAGGTACGTAGAGCCCCGCTGCACTTTGACCATCGACGGGCTAGTCGCCGCGTACCATGCCGCTTCCTCCGCCTCCTCGAAGCGCCCCGTCGCAAATAGGCATTTTGCGTACAGAAACCGGGGGAACCCGTCGTCAAGAAACGGAATAGCTGACTCAAGCGGCTCTATCGCCGCCTGATGTTTCTCAAGAAGGATAGGAACAAGAGATTCTATTGTCGGCCACCAGGTCGCCGCTATCGGGGGCGGCATGAAGTCGATGGACGGAAACCTTGCTTCCGAGTTTCCCGCGATGCCCATACTTTGCACGAGGGCCATCAGGTGCGGCGCCACGGAAACCAACGCCTCGACGAACTGGGATGCACTGTTGGGGGCTGCTGGATCGCTGGAATCGGCGTACACCAGCGCTTGCGGCACACCCGCGAAGGCCACGCCCAGGGTTTGCAGGAAGTTCGGATCGTAAGGCGGTCCGATGTTGGCTAACGCATCGGACATGCCCGCCGTGTCCCCATCGAGCGCGCGGCAAATTGCGATCCCGACCCATGCACTCGGATCCTCTGGGAACTTTGCGAGCGACGTTCCGAAGTGCTCAATCGCCTTTCCTACGTTACCGTTGAACATGACGGCCGCCCCGAGCATCAACGAGGCCCGGTAGTGGAAGGGGTCCAGTTCCAGCGCACGATTCAGGAACTCAATCGTGTCCGGAAGCCCGGTTGCGATCAAAGCGCGGGCGTATGCGTCGTCGGCGACGGGTAGCCCCCTCTCAATCGCGCTTCGGATTAGCGCAACGCCAGCGTCTTGGCGTAGCGGTTTCCACAGATCGTAAACGCCCCGCCAGAGTTCGACTTGGCCGCGGTGTACGCCGATTTCCGAATCCGTGAGTGCCATCAGTTGGTCTAGCTCGGCCATTCCGCTCGGCCGGTCATACAACGCGTCCCAAGCCATGATCTTCTGTAGCCGCATCTCGATGGGATCCGGATGGCCCAGCGCTAATGCCAAGTCCGCGTGTTCGAGCACGGGTTCCCATTTTCCGCGCTGGGCGGCGAGGCGCGCCGCTTGAGCCGCGGAATCTGCCAGAGCCAGTTGCTTGATCTGCTGAGCCTGCTCCGCCGACTCCTTTGCCCGCCTCTCACCAATTGCGAAGTCCAGTGAAACAACGATGCCGGCAAGCAGAACAACGAACACGGCAGCCACGCTGGCTGCGGCCCCTTTGTTTCGACGGAGGAATTTTCTGAACCGGTAGCTGGCGCTCGGTGGACCCGCGGACACCGGCTCATGTCGTATGTGCCGCGCTATGTCCTCAGCAAGCGCCGAAACCGTGGCGTAGCGACGGGAGGCGTCCTTCTCCAGCGCCTTCATCGCAATCCAATCAAGGTCTCCCCGGAGCTGTTGCGCGAGCCGACGGGGGTCCGAGCGACGTTTTTCAGCGATCGTTCCCGATTCCGTTCCCAGGCCGCTGAGTCGAGTGCTCGGCTTGGGAGGCTCTACCTCACGAATGATGCGCTGAATCTCCGCGTAGCCGGCTCGCCGAAGGGCTCTTGAATCAAACGGAAGGGCTCCGACCAAGATTTCGTAGAGCAGAACGCCAAGCGAGTACACATCTGATCGGGTATCGACATCTGAATCGGTCGCGCCCGCTTGCTCCGGGCTCATGTACTCGGGCGTTCCGACAAGCTGGCCCTGTTCGGTGAACAAGGTCTGCTCCGTCAGTTCGTGCCCTATCGCCTTGGCCACACCGAAGTCGATGATCTTCGGCACGGGTTTGTCGTCATGTGTCGCAACCAGAATATTCGAAGGCTTGATGTCGCGGTGGATCACACCTTTTTGATGAGCATGCTGCACACCGCCGCAGACCTGCACAAAAACGCCGAGGCGCTGGCGCATGTCGAGTTGCTCGCGATCACAATAGCTCGTGATGCGTTCGCCCGCCACGTACTCCATGACAAAGTACGGTCGAGCGTCCGTGCTGGTTCCGGCATCCAAGACCTTGGCAATGTTCGGATGGTTCATCAGCGCCAGCGCCTGCCGTTCGCTCTCGAACCGTGCAAGCACTTCCTTGGTGTCCATACCGAGTTTGATCACCTTCAGGGCGACACGACGTCGAATGGGTTCATGCTGCTCAGCCAAGTACACGGTGCCCATCCCGCCTTCTCCAAGCGCTTCCAGTATTCGGTAGGGTCCGATTTGGCTCGGAAGCGCTACTGCACGCCTTAGCCTTTCGGCTTCACGGCGCAGCAAGGGCGTGTCTTCGTCTGAGGGAACGCTCTTGGCCTGAGCGCGTGCCTTCGCAATCAGGTCGTGGTGCGACCGGGAACGCTCCGAATCGTCGCTCTTGGGTTCGCTTGGCATACACTACCTCACAAAAGAGGTGACTCCGACTCCTTCGAGCGACTTGGGATCACGCCAGTCACGGCGAATCAGTAAAAAACTGAGACGGTGTGCCCAGAAGGTCGCGCAGGCGGTCGTAGGCCCGAGCTCGCAGCATGTGCACGGCCCCCTTCGACCGGCCAAGCGCCTCGGCAACCTCACCCGGCGGTTTCTGTTCCAGGTCAAGCTCCCGCACGACCGTTTGATAATCATGGGGAAGCTTGGCCAGGGCACGCTCCAAGAGCTGCCGGGCCTCGCCCGCGGCAACTTGTCGACTGGGCGTTGCGTCCGAGCCGGCGAGATTACCGAAGAGTGTGATGTACGTTTCGTCGCTTCGAACGCGCGTGAGCTTCTTGCCGCGCGGCGGACGTTTGTCGCGGTCCAACGCGCGAATCGCATCGAGCATGTTGTTATGAGCGATCCGCTGCAGCCAACGGACGAAGGATCCAACGCCTTCGGGTTCGAATCGACGGAATCGCATGAAGGCTTCCAGGTAGGTAACCTGAAGCACATCGTCCACGCCAAACGCGCTGCGATACCGCTGGGCGATTTTTCCGTCCAGGCTAGCCTCGACCTGCGGTCCGACCCGGGTTAGTAGCTCGCTCAGGGAGTCTTCATCGCCGGCCACGGCCTGATGAAGGAGTTCGTTGTCGCTTGCCGGCATCACCTCTCCTCGCCTACCACATCACCAGCACTGATCTTCACCTGTTTGCGCGCAGATGCAAGAAATCGAAGAATCGGCGTGATTCCCTCCTGATCTCAACGCTCGAACCATTATGAGGGGCTGATATCGGCCCGTGTGCCCCGAAACGAGATTCGGTTTGTTTCGGAGCACCCGACCAGGTGAAAGGCTCCCAGGAGTTGGCCCGATGTCGATCGTTCGATCCAACCGAGACGACGCAATTCTCGAAGCACTTGTACTGAAAGTGCGTGTGCTCTCACAGGAGATGATATCGCAGGCTTGGTGGTCAGAATCCGCGACGCCAAGCGTTCATGCCGGTCGCCGGCTCGAGCAGCTAACGAACGCTGATTTGCTCGAACGCACCGACGTACTTGCCGAGCCGCTGCTGCCACTCGAAGCACCGATCTGTAGTTGGAAGCCCGGCGAGACCGACCCTGATTTCGAGGCCGTCGGCTACGCCTTACAGAGCCGTTGGACCGAGCCACCACAACACACGCCGGTGTTTGTGGCGACCACCAAGTCCGTCAATCAGTACGGCGGTCGCGGGCGGGGCGGGCTTCAGCATCGCCTGCAGGCCACGCACGACCTTCACCTCGCGGCTGTCTATCTCCGCTATCTACGGCTCGACCCGGACTCGGCCACACGCTGGGTCGGCGAGGATCTGTTGGGGCAGGCCGGGTTCCGCATCAAGGATCCGGACGCCATCGTGCTCGGCTCCGATGGCAAACCCGACTGGGTTGTCGAGTTCGGCGGTCGCTACGACGCCAGGCGGGTCAAGGAGTTTCACGAACACTGCGAACGGTTCGCCTTGAGGTATGAGCTATGGTGAAAGAGCGCGACCTACAGCTCACCGACCGCGATACCAGGATCCTCGATCACATTCGCGTGTTCCGCATGACCACGAAGGAGGTTCTGCAGCGCCTGTTTTTCGCCGGCCACGACATCGAGGCCGTAAAGAGCTGGCAGCGCCGTTTGCAGCGGGCAGGCTTGATTGGCACGGCCCACTTTATCAAGCCACGAAAGTACATCTACCTGACTGGCGATGCGATGCAGAAGGTCTACGGAGAGCCGGCCAAGGCGGGCGGGCCGCTGACCGCGTTTCCACTCGCCCGCCAGTATGGCATCCTCGCGTTCTGCTGTCTGTTGGAATCGGTTCATCGCAAGATCAACGCGCGGCAGTTCTGCGACCGGTTCCCGACACTGGCGGACAACAAACTGCCGAAGGACTTCTACTACATCGACAAGGACAGCGACACGCACCGTCTTGGCTTGATCTACGTTGACCACGGTCGAAACGCGTCCCGAATCTATCAACGCTATCTGCGCATCGGCGGGCAACGGTTCAAGTGTTCATCGTGGCGGCAGGACGTCATCGAGCGCGATCGATTCATCGTCGCCATCGTGACCGCGAAGCCGGAGAAAAAGAAGCGAATCCAGGAAGTGTTTGATGGGCAAAGGCCGCGGATTCCGTACCGCATCGAGGCCGTCCCGGAACTGATTCACTTGATATAGGTTAGCCATGCGACCGACCCTAGCAGAAACACGTGACCCCCTAAATCTTCCCGCCATGCCTCCGATGGATGGGCTCGAGTTGGACTACCGCACCGGAGCGCCACCGCAAGGCTTTCGTGGAGCGGCTGTTGGTCGCTACCTTGTCAGCGCTTCGTTCGCCGGGATTGTGGTCCTGATTGCACTTCGCCTTTCCGGCTTGCTCGATGTTCTGACCTCGCCGTTCGTGCTTGCCTGCGTCGTCCTGCTCTGTTGCGTGGCAGCGCTCTACCATTATCTCTACCTGTCGCACCGGTACGTGTGCATCGCCTGGCTCGTGGCAGGCCCCACGATCTGGTTTCTCATCATCGTGACCCACGGCGCTGGACAGTTCCTGCTCTGTCTGGCACCGATCGGGTTTGCGACGTATGTCGCCCGCGCGATGGTCCTGCACCACGGCGCGTGGATGCACGCCAATCCCCACATGGGACGTGAAGACCGCCTTGCCTGGCGTGGTATCTGGGCGTCTGAAACGGCACGTGACACCGTTGCGTCGCCGGTACGCCTCTCCGCGCGATCCGAATGGCGTGAGCGCCGGCGATTCACCTGGGCCTTTAGCGTAGTTTGGCTCGCCGCCACGCTGGCTCTGATGACCTACGCCTCAAGACGCCCCTTCGCCGGCATCATGGCCCTCACGCTGTTTACTTCCGTGCTTGTACTCTTTGGCGTGATCAACACCTTGGACTACCCAGGTGCTCGCGTATCCCTGTTCAAGTGCGCAGGCTGCGTTTGGCGCGCGATTGTGTCGTGGTTTACGTACAATCCCGGAGACGTGGTCGCGCCGGGGGTTTTCCAGAGCCCCGGTGGATGGCTTGCCCATCGACATCGAATGACGCAGCTCGCCATCGGCGCCCTCGCGACGACGGTTGTGCCGCTGGCCTCGTATTTCCCGGTTGCCGTGATGGCGGCGCCCGCGGAGCAGTGGTTGCGGGCGGCGAGCCGGCCGTTGCCGTGGATCGAAGGAGGTGCCGATCGAGGAGTACCCATCCCGGCGCCGCCAACGCGTAACCAAGTTCTGGCCCGTCTCACCCAGGCTCAGCGCGTCTACCTTGACCAGCTCTCATCAGAGAATCAGCGGCGAAGATACCTGAACCAGGTTGCCACCGTGCTTCATCAAGCCGCCGTCACTGAAGCGTTTCAACCGGCCTTTGATCGACTGACCACACCGCCTGAGTCCTGGCTGCTCGTCGCGGCCATTCAGGTCTACAACGGTCAAACCCAGTATGTCTGGGCCCTGACCATATCCTTGGCGATGTGCCTGATCGCCGGGCCGGTGGTTTTCTTCGCCGTTTGCTTCGCTGTCGGAGCCCGAACCCTTGCCCACTTCTATCTTACACTCGACGCACCGGATGCCAGATACCACCGTTCCGACACAGTGTCGGCGTGGGATGCCTACCAGAAGCGTCTAGCCGAGTCACGTCACCTCACTCAGGACCGTATCGGCCGTCGTATCCGCGAACGTGACCACCTGCTGATCGGGCTGAACACCATCAACGATTATCCCGTTCTCTTGCATCAGGACATCCTGACCGAACACGCACACTTCACCGGCGATTCCGGATCAGGCAAGAGCGCACTGGGGATCGCCCCAATCCTAACGCAACTGATCGGCAGGCCGGCCAGCTCCATCGTGGTGCTCGACCTCAAGGGCGATCGAGCGCTGTTCGAGTGTGCCCGCCTCGAAGCCCAGCGCCAAGGCATCCCGTTTCGATGGTTCACCAACCAGCCTAACAGTGCGACGTTTGCGTTCAATCCGTTTCTTCAGGCGCAGATGAAACAGATCTCCCGCGTGCAGCTCGCGGAGGTACTACTGAAATCGATGGGCCTCGAGTATGGCGGGGGGTACGGGCGCGCCTACTTCTCCTCGATGCATCGCGACGTGCTTACGAAACTCCTCGTTCAATTCCCTGAGATCGACTCGTTCCGGTTGTTGTACCATTACCTCACGAACGCACGTGACTACATCGACGTCACGCGCGAGCAGCAGAGCCGTGGGGCGCACCTGATCACAACGGTCGGCATGCTAGCCGCGATAGACGCACTCAACGTTCGTCCAAACGACGCCGCTGACGAAGAAATCTTTGCCCGGCGCATCGACATGTCCGAAGTGGTTGCAAACCCCAACGTTGTGTATTTCCACCTCAAGACCCAGCTTCAAGAGGCCACGATGAGCGAGGTGGCCAAGCTAGCGCTCTTCTCACTACTCACCGCCGCCGTTCTGAACCCTGCTCGCGATCACCAGGTCTATCTGTTCGTTGACGAGTTTCAGCAGATCGTCTCGTCGGACATCGAGATCGTCCTCAGGATGGCCCGTGACTCAGGTATCGCGACCATCCTTGCCAATCAGACAATCAGTGACCTCGTCACGCATGATGCCGATCTGAGGCCAACGGTCCAAGCCAACACACGCTTCAAGCTCGTCTATTCGGCTACAGATCTCGCGCAGCAAGATGACGTTATCAAGGCGTCCGGGGAGGCGTTATACGAGATGTTCAACGTGACCGAGAGCTTCGAGAAAGGGCCCAGGGGTTTCTCCAGGAACGAACAGATCGGCCCCAGGATCAGACGCAACGATGTCATTCTCGCAAGCGACGACGAAAACCGAAGCATCGCCCACATCTCACGCGGTCGTGGCTACACCCAGTTCGGCGGCTTCCCGTTCCCGATGTATACGGCGTTTCACATTCCCAACGAAGAGTACGTGCGGCGAAGAAAAGCGCCGCCACCGGAACCCGCAGCCTATCCCGGCTCCTTTGTGGAGCCCCTCGACGGCGGTACTCGGGGTCTCCCGGCTACACCAGCCCAACAGCCCCCTCCAGCGGCTGAAGCACGACCCGTTCCATCTGACCCGGTCGAGCAGGGCCGGATCGATGACATCGGAGTGATACTCGATGAGTTCTAACGAAGGAGCCACCACCATGTCGCATGATGAATCGAAGAGCATCGGTTTCCCTCCCTTGATGGCCGCGGTCTTCGCCGGCGCCATGCTGCTACTCGTAGCTTACTCGCTCTTCTCCGCCCAGTGGGGCACCGTCTCGGTGGGCTTGGTCGATGTAGGGTCGGCCTCCGGATCAGCCACCGACTTCGTCCCGGCCCAACAAAACGTGCTTGAGAGCGTCGAAAACGAACGCCGCGCGTTGGCCAAGACGCGATTGCTGATGCTGTCGCAGGAATCCGAGGAGGTCAGCGCACTCGTGGCTGACCTCGAGATCGAGATCAGGGCGTGGGAGGCCGAGATCCTTCCGCTCTTGGAGAATGACTCCGGAAAATCACTTGCCCTCAACCCGGACTACGTCGAAGTGTTTCGTCAAATCCAGTCGAGCACGAGTCGTTCGGATCGTGGGACGCCCGAACACCATCGTGCATTGCTGGCAAGCATCATGGAGCCGGTGGAGAAAGCGCTCGCGGACCCATCCTTCGCCTACTCGCCGAGTGAACAGCTCATCACCCAACTGGACAGCCTCAAGACTTCAATCCAGGAGGCGATCAAGTCCTACCGCGAACCACGGCAACAGATCCAAAGCATAGTCTCGACCCACCTCCGGAATCCAGTAGCGGCCCCTGGTGAGCTGACGCTACGACAGACGCTTGAAGCGCTCGCAGAGTGCGAAGCGATGGAGCAGGCGCAGGCCATTGCTGATGCCGTTGCGGCAGAACGAGCCAAGGCGCAGGAAGAATTCGCCGCCCTGGAAGCCGAGAAGGCTCGCAACGAGGCCGCCCGAGAGCTGGCGCGACAGCGTCAAGAAGAGCGGAACCGTCAAGCCGAAGCCGAGCGAAGCCTGGCTCGCCAGCGCGAAGACGAACAGCGTCGTGCGGCCGCCGCCAAGATCGCCGAGGTGCATCGACGCGCGGCCGATCCAGCGATTCAAGCCAAGTACAAGCCGTTTCTGGCGAAGGGAAGGTTTCGCTTCTTTCCGGGCGGACAGAGGGCCTACAAACCCAAGGGCTACCGATACCCTCGACCAGCGTCCTTCAAGCGCCTTCGAGAGTGTGGCATACTCCGAAACATCGTTGTCTTCTTGAAGACCGGCAAAGGCTCGATTGGTGGGCGTCAGACGAACTACGGCAATGTCATCTACTACGTGGACAGCGACGGTTTTGCCAGCCAAGGCTACGGCAATGACCGACCAACCTGGTCCGGATACCCCAATACAGAAGCCCAGTGGCGAGCGGCTACCGCTCGTTTCCGAGAGTTTCTCGAACTCGCTCCGTACTGGATCAAGAGCGGCGTACTACTTCCGTAGTGATCGCTTGCATGCGGCCACCGAGTTGTGCTAGAAAAAAGGGCGAGGCCCCGAGTTGGCACAAACTCGGAGACTCGCCAAAACCTCTCGACAACAAACCTAAAACGGCACCTAACTGGTGAAGTGGTCAATGCAAAGGAACACCCACAGGGCACACAATCCTAGTATCAGTAGGATGCGCTTCCAAAGTGGTGGGCCAAACGGATGCTCGCGTTGGACAGTAAACTGCCCCACATCCACTTCTCTCCAACGGTCGCCGCCTGGACGGAACAGGATCTTCATGCTAAATCCTCCAGGGTTTGCCTGGGCTTGCAGCCCAGGCGGGTTCTACTTCTTGGGTCTTGAAGCAGCGTATCGCGGATCAACCCCATTGGTTTTTGGGATGAGCAATCGAGCCGCATCCCGAACCCATGCGCCGGCACGAATCGCCGCACGGGCCACGTCCTCGAGGTCCTCGGGGTAGAAGGCAGCTCGATACCCCTTCGCCCCATCGCTGGACGTTTCCAAACGGCGCAGGCTGATCTTCAGTATCAGGCCACCCTTCGGGGCTCTGTTGGCCCAGACGGTCGCATGAACCATGCCGAACGTAAATTCCTGCACCGGTATTCCGGTCTGTTTCTTGTCTTCCATGGCATCCTCATCGGATTCTTACCGCCAAAGTTCTTCAACGGTATCTGTTACAATCTCCTCGTCCACCACCACTCCGGCGACAGCTCATGCATGCACAAGCAGCCGACGCAATGTCGTGTAACGAGTTGAGAATGTCGTGAAGAGCGCTCTGTCGAAAGGCAACGCCGATTGTATTGTCACGCCCGGGCGCTCGCAGGCGGATGGTCGTCGTTCATTCTAGTATCTCGCCCTGAACGACGAGGGCGGAACCACAAACCCAAAAGGGATTGTCTTCGTTAGCCGGAATCGCTTCTGAACTTGCCAAAGAGCACGCGGCCAAGGCCGCCACTCCATTATACCCTGCGGCCTCGCCCGCGAGGGCCTTCGGTGGCAAGAATCGCCCAGGCTGGACAGCGGCAGTCCGCCCGTCGGTCACGGTTGGTTCCCTTGGGGCTTCGTTGGTCTTGTTGAGTCGCGTGTGTCCTAGACATCTTTTTGCGCTTTTTCCCACGGTGGTCGAAGGTTGGTCGTGCGTTTGGGCCAGTTGCGCGACGACGACCACCTGGCCGTGGTCTGTGTGCGTTACCCGGCGCACTTGACAATTCTCGTGTTTTCTGTCGTTAATAGACGCTTCACGCAGTTCCTTGTCATCTCGCAAATCTGAGTAGTTCATCCAACCCCGAAACTCATCGACCGCTTGCCCGAGCCGCCGCCGAGTGTTCGGTGGTGCAAGTCACGGTTTTCACGCGGTTTTCAAGCTGACAGGAGGAGCTATGCGCACGCTCAACGATGCAAGCCAACAACTTTTCGAACGGTCTCCCGACGAGCGATTCGAATCACTTCGAACGCTCTGGGAGCACTGCCAACAGGAGAAAGCGGAATCACTTGACCGGTGGGTTCCGCCGGAACAGTTCCGAGCGGAGCCCGACGCCGGAGGGCTGAGACTCAGCGTCGGCGAGGATTCGCTACGTTTGAACGATTGGAGCTTCGGCCAGGTCTGCCGGCTTGCCGGCGTCACCAAAGATACCGTCAATCGCCTGTCGCCCGATACCGCGGCAAGTGTCATGGAAGAGACACTGCCTCGGAACGGGAAGCCGTTTCAGGTGCTTACGCGAGACCACCGCGTCCGCGCGGTCCATGGAGCGAGCTACACCCGGCTCTACAACGCCGACCTGCTCACGATGCTCCGTGAGTTCGCGACGGATTTCGAGCCGGCGCCCGTCGGCGTCAACGGCGCGACCGGATTGTATTGCGGAGAGCAAGATATGTTCTGCTTCCTGATCGATCCGTCGGGCTGGGCGGAGATTGCCGGTGAGGCCTTCGCTCCGGGTTTTTTCGTTTGGAACTCAGAGGTCGGACGCCGTTCGCTCGGTGTCAAGACGTTCTGGTTTCAGGCCGTCTGCCAGAATCACATCGTCTGGGACGCGGTCGAGGTCGTGGAGTTCAGCCGCAAACACACGGCCAAGGTCCACGACGGGCTTCGCGACATCCGCGACATCATCGCCCGCCTAGTCGAAAGCCGCGACCGCCGCCGCGACAGCTTTGTGCGCGTGGTGGAAAAAGCCGCCGCTCAGCGACTTGGTTCCGACGCCGACGAGGTTCTCGAAGTTCTCAAGGACCGCGGCATCCGGCGAACGCTCGCCAAGGAGGCCGTGCAACTCGCCGAAGCCAATGGCCGCGGATTCACGGTGTTTGCGATTGTGGACGCCCTCACACGCGTCGCCGGCCGAATGAAGTACGCCGGCGACCGCGTAGAGGCTGATGAGAAGGCCGGGAAGCTGCTTGCGCTCGTAGCGTAAGCGGCTCCCGGCCATGGTTAACAACAAGGAGAAAAGAGAATGGCTAACAACAAACCTGTTCACGAAGTTCGGCTCGGCGTCGTCAAGGCCGCTGTTTGGGCAAACGACACCAAGGTCGGCGTCCGTTACGGCGTGACCTTCCAGCGCCTGTACAAGGACGGCGACGAGTGGAAGACGACCGAGAGCTTCGGTCGTGACGACCTGCCGCTTGTCGCCAAGGTCGCCGACATGGTCCACACCTGGATCTACCAGGAAGGGCGAAACGGCAACGGCGCCGAACGCACGGAGTCCGACTCCGGCGACGGATCGTAGATACGGACGGTTTTCCAGAGGCCCAAACCGCACCACCGGGCCTCTACCGGATTCTCGCCTCCGCAGGCGCCTTGAGTATTGCACTGTACGAGTTTCGAACGGAAAGACCGGGCGCTCCGGCCCCAGAGAGTTCCATCGCAGTGACAACCACCAAATCAGACGACCATGTAGGAAGGTGCCGAATCTCACCCCGCCGCGGCGTTGCCACGGAGCCCAGCCAGAGGCGAGAACCCGGAGCCGACGGCCGTAGATGAGAGGCGCTAACAAACAACCGACTATTCGTGTTCCGTTGGTCTGACATATCAGCCGAGCGTTTCGACACTGGACGGCATTTGAATACAGGCAATACCGGAATCTCCTCATAAACTGCGACAGCCGCAACGACAGAGACAACCGGTTGTAGGATGTCCTCAAGGGTCAATCGTGATTGCTCGACATCCGTCGTTTCCAGCCGGGCACACATCAGTGCATCCATTGAAGACATCTACACCGGCCTTAAGGTATTGGGTGCCGATTAGTGCCCCACAGTTCATTCCGTACGTAACGGGGAACCTCAAAGACTGACCTGGGGCAAGTGAATTCACATTAAACGTGAGTACGAACAAGGGGAATCCCGCGCAGGCACCGTAGTCACCGCAAGCCGAGTTAAGACATATTCCGGTTCTCCAACAGCGCGGCTCAGAAGATATGTTGCCCACGTTTGTCACCTGTACGGTCCAAGAAACTGAATTACATATCCTTCCGCGTGACGGAGCGTCGAGTATCTCGAACTCCAGATCCCAAATCGGGACGGCGATCGGCAGTTGGACGTTCAGGCAATCGTTGGAGGGCGTGGAATCCAAGAGAAGTGAGCATGCAGTGACAGTAAACTCGTTCAGCCCTCCGCAAGCACCGGACGAGAGCGGTGTCAGAAGACTTACGAAACCTGTTGCTTCTCCGAAGGCCGGGACTTGGACTGTCGTTTCACCGCAATTCCCTTGAATGCACACTCTCGCAGTGGCGGCCGTGCCGGTTGAACCTGAGTTACGGAGTGCCACGCCATAGTTGCGCGGCCCGATCCCCCCAATGACCCCGCCGGGCAGGATGATACTCGCGACGGATACCTCCGGCGGCAGGTCGAGAGGGCAGCCGGTGGAATCCACGGCAACGTCCGTGGTTCCGGGACACTGATCCATCTGATCGGGCACGCCGTCGCCATCCCCGTCGAGAACACACCCGACCTGATCAACTATCCCTCCGGTTGTTCCAGGACAATCGTCGAGATCATCGTTGACGCCATCTTCGTCGCTGTCCCGTTGATTCGCAGCACAACCGCGGTCGTCAACGGCTAGCAAGGATTCTGTCGCAGGACACTCGTCGAGGTCGTCGAAGACTCCGTCGCCGTCCTTGTCGATCCCACGCCCCGGCTCAAACCCCACGGCCACGGGAAGCAAGGCCACGCCCTGCGGAGATTGCAGCCCGGTGATCGGTAAGTCCTCAACGTCGGTTCCATCGAGGTCGGCGCGATGGATTTTGTCCGTCAGCGAATCCGCCCAGTAAATCTTGCCACCCTCAGGATCGATCACAATTCCTTGTGGTGATAGGAGCCCCGAAATTGGCAGCTCCTCAACAGACGTACCATCCAGGTTCGCGCGTCGAATCGCGTCCGCGCCATTGTCGGTCCAGTAGATCTTCTTGTTAAGTGGGTCCATGGCGATGCCCTGTGGGGAGATGAGGCCGCTGATCGGCAAGTCCTCCGCGTCGGTTCCATCGAGGTCGGCGCGCTGGATCTTGTCTGTCAGTGAGTCGATCCAGTAGATCTTGCCACCCGCGGGATCGACCACAATTCCTTGCGGTGACAGCAGCCCGGAAATCGGCAGCTCCTCAGCAGATGTACCATCCAGGTTCGCGCGCCCAATTGTGTCCGTTCCACTGTCGGTCCAGTAGATCTTCTTGTTAAGTGAGTCCACGCCGATGCCCCGCGGGGAGATGAGCCCGCTGATCGGTAGGTCCTCAACGCCGCTTCCATCGAGGCCGGCGCGCTGGATTTTGTCCGTCAGCGAGTCGGTCCAGTAGATCTTGAAACCCACGGGATCGACCGCAATTCCTTGCGGTGATAGGAGTCCAGAAATCGGCAGCTCCTCAACAGATGTACCATCCAGGTTTGCGCGTCTAATTGTGTCCGTGCCAACGTCGGTCCAGATGATTGATGCCGCCGATGGTGGGGGCGGGGAACTCTCCGCATGGAGAAAACGGATGTTATCCACCCAAACGGTACCCGCGCTAAGCCCCGGGTTGAGATCCTTTTCAACCACGAAGGCAATCTCGCCCAATGGATATTGGGAGGACACGGCCACCTCCATCGTATGCACGATACCCGGCGGCAAAACCAGTGTATTGGTATCTCGCGTCTCGGCTAGGTTGGTCTTGAGTTCTTTTCTCAGTGTGACCGCGGATGACACTTCCACATCACATACTACGCGGTCGCAGGGTTTCACCATAGTAACTTCAGGCTCCAGAACAACCCAAGCGTCGTCTGGCGAGTTGTCCAATGTCCAGCGAAATTCCAGTCGGCGCTCTCCGTTAGTCGTGAGCACATCCGCCTCGTTACCTTCATTGGTGATCGGTGGCCGGATGGGCTCCTGAAAATCAAAGAGCGTATCGATGACCGGCGTCCGACACACGCGGATCGGCACCGCGATGTTCAGTTGGAATATGCATAGCGTTTCGCGCAGTGCGCGCGCCATGCTCACGGTGCAAGGTGAGTCTCCGACCTTGTGAACGATGACGCCATCGACGGAGCATCCATTGCGTGCATTGGAAATGGTCACCTCTTCACCCTCGACCAATCCAAGATCTTCAAACAAGCTTTGAGCGATCCACACCTCCATCACTCCTGCAGGTTGCCCGGGTGCATTGCAGATCAGTGGTGCACGCGCAAATGTGCCCGCGGCCAGCTCGTCTCCATCCGGGCTGCCATCAGCGTCGCTGTCTGTACTCTTGGGATCCAGCCCGAACTGCACCTCGAACCCGTCCTCTACACCATCGCCGTCGGTGTCTTTGGATGCCGGATCCGTTCGTGAGACGAGTTCTTCGAAGATATCCGAAAGCCCGTCCTCGTCGGTGTCGGGGCCGTCGGGCGTCGGGTCTTCGACCTGGCTCGGGTCCACGGGAAGGTCCGCGATGATCGGGGCCACCATACCATCCCGACTTCCGTAGAGATCCTGAATCATGCCTATGTCTACCTGCGACAGAACCGCGCGCGCCGCACCTCGCGACTCCCGATCGATCGACTCATGCATCACAGCGCCGATGTCGTCGGCATGGACGAGCCCTAGGCTATGTCCCAGCTCGTGAAGGACGAGCGCAAACTGGACATTTTCCTCCGCGGGATCCTGAAGCTGATCGAAGACCTGTACGATCTGCCTGACCGGTTCATCGCCGCTGGGTAGCTCGGCCCAACCCCAGAATTCCACGCTATCCTCGCGTAGTGGCTCGCAACAGGGAGGTGATGCGCAAGGCGCGCATAACTCGATCTCAATGTCGGCCGGCTCGTTCGCTCCTGCCTCCCTGATCTCCAGGGGCACGAGCCTCGCATACGCCTCCGCCGCGTCCATATATAGCGCGCTGAGGGTATTGAGGTCGGCATCTTCTACCGGACCGGTTACCCTGTATGCGAGTTCACTCTTCGACCACTTGTTTCGAGCCCGCCCCCCCAAGCCGGTTCCGTTTGACGACGTGCGGGGGCCCTTCGGAATCGAATCACTCCTGATCGACCCGCCAGGGGAGACGAACGCGCCCGGAGGGATTTCAAAGCAGCTCAACGCCCAGGCCATGACGAAGTTAGCAAGGACCAGTCGTGGCCATGGCCAGCTACGCCAACGAATGCCTGCCGATCCACTTGCGATCCACACATCCGTACTTTGGGATTGTGTCGGTTCCGACATTCTCTTTATCCTTTCCCGACAGGGCCGAATACGCCACAACGGGGCCAGCGTCAGTCGCTGATTCCCTGCTTCCTTCTGAACTCTCGCAACTCGCCTACCTTGTCGTGGTTCCCGAGGCGGTAGTAGATGGCCTCCGCTGCCCTGACCGCGTCGTCACGGCATGGAGCGTCGTCCACAGTGGAACACCACTCGGCCTTCAACAGGAGCAGGCGGGCCTGCTCACCCCAAAGCCCTGCCGCGCGCGCCGCGTCTATCGCCATGGTGAGCTGAAGGGCAATATCAGGAACCGCATGTCCGAGGTTGGCCAATCGGATGAGAAGATCGTGACATCGAATCTGATACAATGGGATCTGTGCGTCCGTCGTATCCTGAAGCGCCTTCCGGATGCGCGCCTCCAGAGCCGCTTTGTCGCCGTTATTTGCACCAGGAACCTCAAGCTCTGTTACCGCGATGTCTAATGCCGCCACTCTGCAAATGAAGCCACCAAGTTGAGATCCCAGATCGCACGAGTTGGCGTCGTACTCCGGCAGGAATCTGGTACGCAGCTCCACTAGTTCGGCGGCCGCGAGGTCGGGGCTACCCTCATTAAGATAGCGGGAGATTCTCCCTTGCCGGGCTTCCAGTTCGTGCCAGACATCTCCGTTGGCCTTGAACCATTGTAGTGCGCGTTCGCGATAATAGGAAGCCTGGGGATCATTTCCTAAAGCCCTGGCGAGCGTGGCGTCTCGGATGGCGCGACGCATTGGGTCGAGTTGTGCCACTTTGATGTCGCTTAGAACCTCCGCGGCCTGTCCGACGGCGCCTCGATGCATCAGGGCGACCGCCTGCAGAATCGAAACCCGCAACTGTCGGCTCGGATCACACTGTGACGCAACCATTAGCCGCACCGCGTTTTGCGCGTAGGCTTCGGTGTTGCCCATCTGTATTTTGAGTCGCGTGTCATCGTAAAGGGTGTCGAAAAGCAGAGCAGAAGGCAAGACATCCTCGTTCTTAAGAACCGTACCGAACCATTCTTGAGCGAGCAGGTAGTTGCCGGTTACGAACCGTATCAGACCCTTCACGTATTGGCCGCGAATCGCGACAAGACCGCTGAACTGGTTCTTGTTGGCTTCTGCCTCCTGCCAAAGCCTCTCCGCATCCACGATGTTACCTTTGTACAACTCTGCCACCGTCGCGTATAACAAGACCTCGGCCTCACACTTGCATTCTTCTAACGCGGCAGGAGCGCCCGAATCGCCTGTTGGGCAGGTGGATCGCGCCTTTCGTACTTGCTCCGCCACTTCAAGCCAGTCGGCGCGTTCCGCTGCCAGTTCGATATCCGGTAGATAGTCGCACGGGGTTGGCGTGCATCTTACGGCGAGAAACAGAAAGCCTCCGCTTGCCGCCAGCACTGCACAGACCAGCCAGACTAGCAAGCTCGCCAGCATCCCGGAGCGCTCCTTCGCCCAGAACGGTCGCAACCGCGTTCGCAGACTGCCACAGAATTTGCGGACCCGTTTCGAGACCTTCCACTCTTTCCGACGTCGAGTTCCGAAGCGTCTCCTCATCGTTCGCTCCCCACTCCTCCCCTGAATGGAATGCTATCCGCCCGGCAACAGTGTCGATTCCGCGAGCCTGATGAAGTCGAAACGACTCTTCGGACTGTGGATGCGGAGGGGAATCAGTATACGCATACTTGACAGCATCTTCAGGCTATCGCCTCATTTAGTAAGGTGCGGTAATCCCGTAAAGTGCCCATGTCTCTTCGTTGACCCGGTTTGACAGCGAGGGCCGCGTCATGGCTGTAGGGCTCGAAGGCAGAGTTGGATCGATGTCGGTCGCATTAGACAGGGGCCTTAGGATCTCCCGGGCCGCCTGATCGAGCCCAACAAAGCTTTGAGCCCGGGTCTTCCAGATGGATCGATCGTGACGGCATAAACTGTGCAGATCCCCCTTGTGGTTCAAGCGTCTTGTGCCATTCTATCAGCGGCATCCAATGGGCGGTAGACCAAGACAGGAACTTCGTGGGCAGTCGGGTGGCAAACTCAGGCTCGATTTCGACGGAGCGGAGGGGATCTCAGTTCGCAGAACGTATGTTCCCGCTTGCTATCTGCGAGATTCATGTAGCCTATGCCGTTGGCGCTGCCGTAGGCTACACAAACAGCCAAGTGGCATCGCCCGTGTCTGAATCCCGACTTGACGTACAGGCTCCAGCAAAAAAGGAGAAACATCAGTTTCTCGCGCACATCTTGGGACCCCGAAGCCATTACGATAGTGGCGATCGAGTTCCCCGTCTTGGTGGGAGGTGCCGGGATAGAATTGTAACCTTGGAGGCGCCAACTCGGAAAGGCTGGGTGAGATGGTCTCGTCCCCCGTATGCCGCGAGGCGTAGAAACAGCCCTATAAGCTTCATCTCAACCGGACAAGCGCAGCGAAAGCCGGGAGGAGCGACCGGCCAGGTCAAATCGGCACGTCGTGGGACGCGCTCTCGGACACCGATATCCGCCGCTTGTCGTAGATTTGGGTCGTAGTTACGTGCCGGTGACCGAGTAGATCCTGTACTTTCCGGATTTCCACGCCACCTCCGAGCAGCAGCGTTGCCGTCGTAGCCCGAAGGGAATGCGGCGTGTAAATGCACCGCGACACTGTCGTCCCGTCGGCCGTGGCCTCTCGCTTCACCGCGCCAGGTAGGCGGCGCAGATATTCCATGATTAGGTGATACATGCCCATGGGATGGAAGTGCCGCTCGGCCAGCTTGTCGCTGTTCGAGCTGGCCCGCGGTCGGAAGAGCGGCCCACACGTGAGACCGGATCTGTCGATGTACTCGGCGATTGCCTCGGCCGCAGCGAAGTGCAGGCCAATTGTTCGATGTCTACAGCCCTTTTCGCTCAGCCGGATCGTTGCTTCCTCACCGTCGCGGTGGAAGTCGCTGAGCTTGAGCCGGCAACCGGCCCCGATTCGCGCCCCCGCGTACAGGTAGAACTTCAGAATCGCACGATCGCGCGCATCGACGAGCGAGTCGCTGGCAGGCATGTTCATCAGCTGCCGCGCTCGCGTGGCTGGGAGCGCCCTGGTGTCGTGAAGCGGGTCGTTCGATTCCCGACTGATGAACTGTGCGTGGGCCGGATTCGGCACTGTGATCGGCAAGCGTAGCTCCACCGCTGAGGCCGCCAGGAACTTATAGAAGCTCGACAGCGACGAGATTCGCCGGTTCAAGGTCTTCGGCGCCGCCTGGTGCAAGATCAGATGTTCCCGGTAGGCCTGAACGTCCTTCACGGACACGGTGTACATTCGCCACGACTCAGCGGGCCAATCGAAGCCCACGAATCTGATGAAGGATTCCACGTCCTGCCGGTAGGCGCGTTGCGTGTGCGGACTCCGGCGACGGGCGACCCAGGTTTCGAACAAGCCTGCCACGCAGCTGTAGAACGTCTCAACGCGGTGACGTACCTCCGGCGTCACGTGACCGACGAGAACGGGTGGAAGCCCGACCCGGTCGGTCGGGTCTGTGAGCAGGTTGCTGGTATTCGTAATGTCCGTCGTCCTGTCCACGTGTTCTTGGATGCCCGATGTACCGCACGGCACAGGGCCGTGATTGCACTGAATCGTTGCGGTTTTTCCCTTCTCGCTCGCGCTGCCACTGTTGATAGAATCTCTTATCATAAGTCGCAGGCCCGGCGCAAGCCGTCTTGCGACGGGCCGATTCCCGCATGTCATTCGTCGACTTCCTTGACTTGGAATTCGAGCACCGCATCGGCCGGCAGCCGTTTCCCCGGCGGCACATGGACTCGGATCCCTTGGACCGGATCGTCAGGAAGTACGCGCGCCGGCTCGGCCTCACCCGTGGCTACTCGGCCCACTCGATGCGGGCCACGTTCATCGCAACGGCTTTGGAGAACGGCTGCAGCCTGGAGGATGTCCAGCGCGCCGCCGGCCACGCTGACCCATCGACGACCACGCTCTACGATCGGCGCGGCTATAACCCCGAAAAATCCGCCTCATTTTTCGCCAATTACTGATCCAATCGCCCATTTTCACAGCCAAGAATCTCGCTGCTGCTGTACGCAAGCCCGCTAACGAGTACAATGCGCCGAGACCTGGGGTCGCTGATCGCCAGATAACCGTTGCCCAGGAGCGACCTTGCAGGAGCCCCGAGCGGTACACTTGCCGTTACGTTCGGCCATCGACAGGTCGCAAGGAGGTCGTTTTGGAGGAGTTGTGCTGATCGTAGTAAGGGCCCCGTTCATGATCTTCCGCTTCAGGGCCAATCAACTCGTTGATAATGCTTGCTTTCGCGAATGACTTGCGGCCTGCGCGGTAGCCAGCGCTACAGGTGCGATAATGAGGTTTATCGATCTTTTTGCAGGGCTGGGCGGTTTTCACCTGGCGCTATCGCGCCTTGGTCACGAGTGCGTCTTTGCATCCGAACTTGATGACCGTCTCCGCGAATTATATGAGAAGAATTTCGGTATCCGGCCGGCTGGCGATATTCGCACGGTTCAGATAGGCACGATCCCTGCCCACCAGCTTCTTTGTGCGGGATTCCCATGCCAACCGTTCTCCAAAGCTGGCTCACAGCACGGCAAGAACTGCCCCAAGTGGGGCGATCTCTTCGGCTACGTGCTGAAGATTCTGCGGCACCGCAAACCTCGTTTTCTCCTTCTCGAAAACGTGCCAAATCTGTCCAAACACAACGATGGGGATACATGGAATTCAATGCGAACGGCTCTCCGCCGCGCTGGTTACGACGTCTCCGAGCAAAGGCTCTCACCACACCAGTTTGGAATTCCGCAGGTCCGTGACCGAATCTACATCGCTGGTTCGCGTGCGGGACTCAACGGCTTTGCTTGGCCTACTGCAACAAGAACGCCCACCTCGATTGTAACGGCGCTCGACGACCAACCTGACGAAGCGCGACCCCTTTCTAGGCAGGTCACAGAGTGCCTTCGGGTCTGGCAGGCGTTTATCCGAAGCTTTCCCAAGAAGAAAGAACTGCCCTCATTCCCAATCTGGTCGATGGAGTTCGGTGCCACATATCCGTACGCGCAGCAAACGCCCAATGCTCTCGGCACGCGCGCGCTGTGTGCGTATCACGGCGCCCACGGCGTGCCACTGAATTCTGTGCCACCATCTGAACGGATGCTGGCGCTTCCGTCCTACGCCCGCACTCGCCAACGTCGTTTTCCGGATTGGAAGATCCAGTTTATTGCCCAGAATCGCGCCCTCTACGATGAGAACAAACATTGGATCGACAAATGGCTCCCCCGTATACTCCAGTTTCCCCCGAGCCTTCAGAAGCTTGAATGGAACTGCAAGGGTGAAATACGCGACATCTGGAGATACGTTATTCAGTTTCGCGCTTCTGGCGTTCGGGTGAAGCGGCCGACGCCCGCACGAACGTCCCTGGCGTCACCAAAAAAGACCGCCCGTTGTCCGCCGAGCACTTCGCCGAGTTCGAGCATTGCCACGGCACCGACCCCAACGGCCGCTTCGGGCCTGGGAAACGCAAGACGCGCCGCGAATCCGACAGCCCTTCCGGCGACAAGGGTTGGCTCGGCGGCGACCGCTGGCGCCGCTTCGGCATCGACGAAGTCAAAGCCCGCGACTTCAAACTCGACGGTTTCAAATGGCTCAAGGACGAATCCCTCGACGACGCGGACAACTTGCCTGAACCGGAGGAGCTTGTCACGGATGCGATCGGCGAGCTAGAAGCAGCGACGGAAGAACTTCAGATGGTCCTAGGCCTGCTGGAGCAAAGTCAGGCGAACGAGGTGCTGGAAAAGGAGGTGTCAGCTTGACGTTCTACTCGCGCCGCAATACGCCACCACCGACGGAACTCCTGTATGACGTTCCTGATCTGGTCCGCAGCCGGATCGCCGCCATTCTGGAGCATCACGTTGCTCGTGGGCAAGCCGGTGTCATGTTTATGAATAGCCTCGAAGGTCTACTAACTCGCACGTATGGCGGTCTCGCGGGCCCCGGCTATGAGGCGGCGCGCCAGAGCGACATCCCCGTGATACAGCACTTCTTCTCCTGCACAGATGAGCAGGCGTTAGACTTCATCGAAGCCTGTTTCAGCTTGAACATGTCTTGTGGCGGGCAGGTGACTATCGACGAGATCAACGCTGTTCTGCGTGAGGAGGGAATCGGTTACGAATTGTCGAAGTACCTCGGGCCCGGATTAACTAGCGGTGAGATTCGGATCGGGCAGCCTATTCCTGAGGACCAGCTACCGCGAGTCATCAGAGTTGATAGCCAAGCGATCCACGCCGAGGTGGTCGCGCCGGCGCTTGGGCTTCTATCGAACCCCATCTTCGGGGTCGCCAATACCGAAATGCTCAAGGCACACGGCGATCATCGCGCCGGGCAAGACGAAGATGCCATTACCGCCTGCTGCTCAGCCTTTGAGAGCGTGCTGAAGACGATCTGTGACCAGAAAGGGTGGACCTTCGACGCGGACAAAGACACCTGCGCGACGCTCGTTGATACCTGTTACAAGGAAGGCTTGTTCGCCTCGTTCTATTTGGAGCTTTTCAAGCGTGTCGGCACGATCCGCAACAAGCTGGGCGACGCGCACGGCCGCGGGCCGACGCCGCTTCACGATGTGGAAGCCGCCCATGCGGAACACATGCTCTACATGGTCTCGACCCACATTATCCTCTTGTGCAAACTAGCGGGGCTTGAATGACTTCGGTCTCGCTCAATTCAACGACCCTGAACGCGGACATCGACGAATTGCCAGAGGGGTGGACGGTTGCCTCGCTCGGCAGAGTGACGCAAGTCGTCTCGAACATCAAACCGGCGAAGGAGCCCAACCGGGTCTTCCGATACGTGGACATTGGGGCGGTCGACAACGGCACTAACCGGATCGCTGGGACTAGGAACGTCCAAGGCAAAGATGCACCGTCGCGTGCTCGCAGACCAATTCGCCCAAACGATGTCTTGTTCTCGAATGTTCGTACGTACTTGCGCAACATGGCCTTGGTTACTGAGGTCGATCACGCGGACGTCTGTTCTACCGGGTTTACGGTGTTGCGGTCGAACGGTGCAGCCCTACCTAGCTTTCTGTTCTGCGCGGCTTTGCGAGATAGCTTTATCGATGCAGTTACGAAGACTCAAACTGGGACCCACTACCCGGCGACTAGCGAGGCCAAGGTTCGTGCTGCGTCAATCCCACTGCCGCCGCTTTCCGAGCAGGTGAGGATCGTCGAGGCGATCGAACGCTTGACGGCTCGCGTTGATTCAGCTCGTCAGCGACTTGGCAACGTCCCCAAGATCCTGAAACGCTTCCGCGAAACTATCCTCGCCGCAGCCTGTACCGGACGACTCACCGAAGCCTGGAGAGAGGGGCACGCTGGCACTCGAAGTGCCGTCGAGCAGCTCGCGGAGTTTGAGTCCGCACATGCTCGACTGCGTAGCTCCAGCGCCGGAACCCGCGCTGCAAAGGCGGAGGCCACACTCGAGCTCGATGGACTACCTGATCTGCCATCAACATGGTGCTACCGAAGCGCGGACTCGATCGTCGATCCAGCTACGGTTATCTCATACGGCATCGTGCTTCCCGGCCCCGAAGTGGAACGTGGCATTCCGTACGTCCGACAGCAGGATGTCATCGATGGCACCGTTCTCGTCGACCAACTCCGTCGCACCACACCTGAGATCGCGGCGAAACATCAGCGGTCAACACTTGTGACCGGGGATGTTCTCCTGTGCATCATCCGTCACCTTCGAGTTGCGATCGTTCCACCTGGGATCGATGGAGCGAATCTCACGCAGGGTACCGTTCGACTCCGCCCTGCTCGGGTTGCCTCCGGACCGTATCTCGCCATGTACCTCGGCGGTATCCACGCCCAGAACTGGATGCGACAGCGCCACTTTGGCATGTCCATGCCTCGCATCAATGTGAGGGATGCACGCGCGCTCCCGGTCGCGGTTCCACCTGTCCAAGAGCAAGCTGAAATCGTCCAGCGCGTTCAGTCGTTGATGAAACTCGCGAACGCCATCGAGCGTCGCGTTGTCGCCGCAACTGCACGGGCGGACAAAATCACCCAGGCAGTGCTGGCCAAAGCCTTTCGCGGCGAACTCGTTCCCACCGAAGCCGAGCTTGCCCGCGCCGAAGGCCGCCGCTACGAATCCGCGGTCGACCTGCTTGCTCGTATCAATTCGCGTGTTGAATCTGTTCCAAAGGTTCGGCGGCGCAAACAAAGGACAAGTCGTTGAGTGACGTTGAAGCCAATCAAAGCCAAGAAGCATCTCCTGATGTGGAGGGCTCGCTAGACGTTGTCCAGTGGAGTCGGCAACTGCCGATTTGGATGCACGATGCGCTCCGCCGACTCTACCAGCATGGAATATTGACCTCCAAAGATGATGACGAACTCCTTTCGATCTGCGCAACCGCCAACGGCGTAGAGCTTGAATCTGTGCCCAAAGTAGACCCAATTCCACTCGATCCGGCGCACGTACCTGACGATAGACAGGTCGAGAATCCGGTCGCGCTGGTCGAACTTCGTGATTTGCTCCATGTGAACGCCGTCGCACCTGATCAGAAACTCGCATTTGCTCAGTCGGGTCTGACGATTATCTACGGTGATAACGGTTCAGGTAAATCAGGTTATGTACGTTTACTAAAGCGTGCGTGCCGGGCCCGGCACCGCGAAGGCTCGCTACTGCCGAACGTATACGCCGACCCGCCAACCAGCCCGGCCAGCGCTAAGCTCAAGTACTCCATCAATCAACAGAACCATAACCATGATTGGGTCGATGGTAGCGACTCAACACCCTCGGAACTCTCGCGCATAAGCGTGTTTGATTCACGCTGCGCTGAAACCCACGTCACAGGCAAGAATGAGTTGGCCTACACTCCGCGCGCGCTAGCAGTTCTGTCGGAGCTGGCGAAAGCCGCTCAAAGGATGAAGGCCAAGCTGCAGCAATTGCAGAGGCAACTAGAAGCAGAGCGACCACCCTGGATGACCACGATGCCGAAGCCGTTTCGTGATACGACGGCCGTCGGCAAACTTATTGGCGGGTTATCCGCCGATACCACAATCGAATCTGTCGACGGGCTCGCGCGATTAACAAGCGCCGAGGAACTCCGCCTCAATCAACTCAAAACGGACTTGGGCGAGCTGCCTTTCCGCACGGTGCAAAGGCTGCGTGGCACGGTCCAGCGATTGGACTCTGCGATCAATCTCGTTGAAACAGCAGTTCGGGCTCTTTCGGATGAGAGTGTCTCGACTTTCCGTAAGCAGCTTGAGGAACTTACGGTGAAGCGCGACGCCGCACGCATTGCGGCAGACGTGAGAGCAGGCGACTACCCACTGTTAGGTGTCGGATCTGGGAGTTGGAAATCACTCTGGGAGGCCGCCCGCAAGTATTCTGAATCTGACGCGTATGCTGATCAGCCTTTTCCTGTCACGGTGGAGAATGCTAGATGTGTGCTTTGCCAACAAGAGCTGGATTCGACCGCTAGCGACCGGCTGACTCGCTTTGAGGCATTCGTTAAGAATGAGACGCAAGTACAATTCGAGGCCGCGACGCGCTCAGTTGATGCTGGCCGAAGCACGTTTCGCGACCTCCAGTTGATTCCAGGTGAGATTCGCGCTGCGCGCGACGTTGTCCGGACAGAACTTGATCAGCGGAACCTTGCGACAGTATTACGACGCTATCTGATGCGAGCGCTCCGAATCCTATCGACTATCCTAAAAACCGAAGCGGCCGCTGATCTCGATACACTGCGTCAGCTTGGCGTCTCACCGCTTGATGAATTGCGTTTGGTACGCGATAACCTCAACACTCGAATCGCCGAGCTATCATCCGCGACAAACTCCGACTCACAGCGCCAGCTTGAAACCGAACGCGATGAACTGGAGGACCGTCTGTGGCTCAGGTCGTCGCGTCAGTTGGTTCTTCGTGAAATGCGCCGGCTTGTCAAGTTGTCGATGATCAAGTCGGCACTTGACGATACGAGCACGAACCGCGTCACACGGCACGCGACGCGGCTTGCAGCCGAAGTGGTTACCGCGAAGCTCCGGGATTGCTTCGCGCGCGAAGTCGAAAAGCTCGGAATCGGAAGTCTGCGTGCTGAAATGTCGCAACTCGGAGGAATGACGGGAGATTCGATATTCGGAATCACATTGATACGCAGCCGAAGCACAAGCGTGGCCGACGTGTTCAGTGAAGGAGAATTCCGATGCATCGCCCTTGCCGCGTTCCTGGCCGAACTTGCTACCGCCGACGATCAATCTGGGATCGTATTTGACGATCCGGTTTCTTCACTCGATCACAATCACCGTGAAGCCGTCGCGAAGCGATTGGCTGAGGAGGCGTCAAATCGGCAAGTAATCGTTTTTACGCACGACATCGTTTTCTTGTGCGAATTGGATGAGGCTGCGCGAGAGCAAGGCTTCGATCCAAAGTACCAATGCATCACACGAGGGGACGAGGCTGCGGGCTTCGCAACCTCGGAAATACCTCATAACAAACAACCGCCTCAAAGTGCTCTTTCAGGGATCGAGACACACCTCGATAACACCAAGCGACAGTACGAAACGGGACAGCAGGCCGAGTGGACAAGGACTGCCAAGTCGATCGCCGGTCAGATTCGTGACTGCTGGGAACTCGCCGCCGAACATGCGCTCAAGCCGGTGATGTCTCGGTTTTCGCACAAGACGGCACCATCCAGATTCAACGCTGTGTCCGTTTTGGACGCTTCGGATTCCACGGAGATGAAAGAAGGATATGCGTGCTGCTCCGGATGGGCGCACACCTCTGGCCCTGCGGCCCAGGCCGCTCCCGCTACGCCCGCAGAGCTTCAGGCGGAAATCAACCGCCTCAAGCACTGGCTGGAGGCTATCGAACTAAAGCAAGCAGGGCTGCGATCAACTTAGACCAACCATGCCATACATTCCTACTCAAAGACTCGAACAATCCGGCGTTTCCAGGGAACGTTTCCGACGGGAACCAGTTCATTACCTGCAACACGGCGCGCGCGGTTGACGGCCCGCCACACATTGAGAAGCTGGACCCGAATCGGTGCATACGGCTGAAATTCTATGGCCGCAAAATCAGCTCCGACCACTGCTGCCGAGCGGTAACACGCTCGGTCAAGAAACCACTCCTTCAGCCGCAAATACTCAGCCCGCTCGATTCGCACACAAGCGTGTCCGTTGCGGTAGCTGAGGCCGTAACCTGCGAACTTTATCGGAACGCGACGAGCGTCGCGTATTCGGCGAGTTTCTTCGTCAAAGTAACGGTGGCCCCCGTGCGTGGCCATCAGCAGGAAACACCGCTCGTTCCGGATGTACTGTATGTTGGCCAAGCCGGCGCGCTTGCGACGGGCGCGCTCCCATCGTGACACGTCGATGCCGTATTTCTTGATGAGCTTGGCGTCCACCACGGCCGGATCCTTCCTCTCTGGAATCCGTCCGGCCACGTAGAACCAATAGCCATGCCGTAGGTATTGTACGGCAACTTGCTGCACGAATCCTTCGACGGACGTAGCCACGCATCGGTACTCAACTCGCTTCTTTCCCACGCTCTTCTCTCGTAATTCTGGCGGCCGAACCGGACCCCATACCGGGACGCCGTCGGGAATAGATTGCACCGTATGCACACGGCTCCTCCCCGGCCACCAATTGCACACCGAACAACTTGGGATTGTTTGTCGGCACAATCCCGAAAGCCATCGAACCATGTTGGTGCACGACCAACCTTCAACAATTGACTCAGCCGCAGAAGCCAAGCAGCGCGCGCAGGTCATCATCCGTCGGCGGGCGACCGATGCCTTCGGTGTAGAGCGCCACGAGGCGTTCCCTCACCTTCCAGGGCAGATCGTCCGGTTCAACGAGGACGAGTCCCGTAGCCTGCAACTGCTCGACGTAGTCTGCGGCCGGGTCACCAATTACGGCGCCGTTTGCCGTTTTCCACCAACCCATGTTTATCCTCCGTCGTACACTCGAAACCTCCCTTCGATTCACGATTACCAGCGTGCTTCGCGCAGCGAACCGGGCGCGGCCACACTTGTTTCCAAGTTGACCGCGCCCAGTAATAAGAAGCAGCGCGAAGCACCACTCGATCAACCGCCATGCACCACGTACACGTCGGCTATCAACGTCAGATCATCGCCACAGGCCGCTCGCGCTCCCGCGCGAGTCGCATGTGACCACGTAACCACCTCGTCAAAGGACCGATGCGGACCGATTCCGCACCGGCACACCGTACAAATGGAATACCCGTCAGCCCTTTCGTTGTTGTCACGCATCCGGCACCACCCGGACGCACAAACGGCCCGCCACTGCCTTGCAGCGGAATCCGCTCCCGATTCATCGGGACTTCTACTTGGGCCACACTCCCACTCTGCAGCGTTTGAATCACGCGGCTAACCAAGCCGCGCACCGGGCACCAGGCCGGCGGCTGCAGAGCTTCCCGGATTATCAGCAGTTGTTCACCAATCAGTCACGTCGCTAGGCCGTGTTACCGGCCGGGTCTACGTCGTATGTCCGCGCTTCCGCAACGGCATAGTTTCCCCGCCATCGGCGGGATTTCAGCGGGCAGAAACAAGAAGCTCCCGCTTACCCGTCAACGTAGATTCTTCGCGGTTCGGCACCGTCTCTGATTGATGTGACCAGCAAGCCCTTACGGGCCTTTCATGGTTGAGCTTTTCGCGGTCCGCTGTTTGGGCGGATCCCCGGACGAGTCAGGTCCGGTCGCGCGTGTCGCCACGCTGCGAGCTCCCCACGCTGGCCAAGGTTGAACAAGCCTCCGAGACTTTCACCCGATTTGCGCACTGCAACGGTGAGCTTCGGCTCGAACCCCCTGGATAGGATTTGTCGTACACGACAAGACGCACCTACTTCAACTGCTGCGACCTCGGCGATCCGCGTAACACCACGGCTCGTCGAGGCGCGTCTCCGTCGCCCCGATTCAAAATGTCAATTCGCTATCGGATAGAACTGCAGGATTACTTCCTTTTTCGGAGATTAGTCTGCAGAGCCTCCGTCGAGCCGGACAAGCGCGTCTCCACGCATCCGGCTCTACGGGTAGCATCGTTGCGACTGGTGAGGTCGCACTCTTAGCCCGGCTGGTGAAGCCAGGTTTACCGAGTGATGCCGCCCATTTGTACGTTGTCACGGTTACGTGTTGACGTTCGTGACGAACACGAGGTCTTCGCCTCGTTCAAGGAACCTAGCGTACTCGCCAGCCAAAGTCACGCCGCAGATGCCAACTTTATGGCAGCTTCGCTTTGCATGCGCGTTTGAATCGAAGCGGGAATCCAACCGTAACCGTTGCGAATCGAGACTTCGGTAATCGTAAACTGCCGGGGATCCTCAAACTCGAAGTACGGCGCGTGATACGACAGAAGGACGAGGTCGGCGACCGGCGCGGTGAACGTATGGACGAGTCCACGCGTGAGAACGACCACGTCGCCGGCCTGAACGACAACAGAGCGTAGCTCATTGCAGCTAGCGCCTTCGGGCATGTAGTGGAACAGACCGAACCCGGCGGCGATGGCGATGAACCGGTCGGACAACTCGTGGACATGGAGCGGCAGGTCCACGGTGCCTTCCGAGAAACAGAGATACACCAGGGCGTTGTCGTCATCGGCGTCGTCGCGCCATACGCCGCCCGCAATCCCGGCGTTGCCCTCGAAACCGGGCTCGACCCGAATCGGGTGACGTTGGAGCAGTTGATCAGCGAGCGCGGAGGGCGACGGCGTCGTCGAGCCTAGCGCGACCCGACCCTTGACAAACACCGGTGCCACTCCAGCGGCATCAGCACGGATGCGACCTAGCGCCTGGCGGGCCACCGACATGATGGCCTGTAGAGGGCTGGCGGACTCCCCAGCCCTTACGTCGTACTGCACGTTGCGATTCCCTGCAACACGATCCTCAAATACCGCCCGCACCGCGTTCATCGGGCACCACCTTCCCGCCTCTCGGCAAAGCTCCTCGCATCGGCGAGACAAGACCACCGCGCATCGCCCCGACCGCGCGGGGCATCCAATGTTCGGTACTTGTTTGGTACGCAGCAAAACCGCAAAGTCAAGGTACGAAATCGAAAAATGCCTCCTGACGCAGATATTTTCGTCCCGACCACCCACTTGACCAGGGAAGCCCGGATTCAGGTGCTGCTGGAGGAATACCGCGCGCTGTACGGCCTTCTGACCTTCCGGTTGGGGGCTATGGACCGTCGTCTGCCCGTCGCCGGGGGCGCACTTGGCGCCCTGCTCGGCGCATCAACGGCCATGCCAGCGGACACAAAGCTCGCGTTCTTGCTCGGGCTGCCTGTGGCGCTCCTCTGGCTACTGCTTTCCACGGTCCAGCATGCCCGATCGAAGGAGGACCACCTTCGCAGAATTGACGAGATTGAGCGGCTCGTGAACCGGCTTGCGGGTGAAGAGTTGCTGGTTTTTCAGTCCCGGCACCCGAACAAGCGGCGGACGACGGCCGGCCGGTCAGGCTTCGGAACGGTTCTGTCCGTCCTCTCGACCTGCTGGATGATGTTGGCCGCCTGCTGTTTTCTGGTCTCGACGCCGCCCCGACTGCTAGAGCTGGGCGGGATCCTCGCCTACTACCTCTACAACGCTGGCTTGGCCGGAATGATGCTCCACGCGGTCCTCCGGCTTCGACGGTACCGCTACCGCCGCCCCCCTGCGGACGGCCCCCAACTTTTTGAGGCGTATTCGCAAGATTGGACTTGACCCACCCCGATTCGTTCGTTAGCACGTATGCGTACAAGACTGAAGGAGACCCTGGTGGCCCGAGCGAGCCGATCCAATCAACAAGAACCCATCGGCGACGTGCTCCGGGCGCGCCGCATCGAGGAGCTGCACAAAGGCCTCCGCGAGATGGCCAGGATTCTCGAGATTGCGCCGGCTCATCTGACTGACCTGGAGAAGGGTCGTCGCACCCCGTCAGAAGACCTGCTCTTACGCATTGCCCAGGCGTACGGCATCGCTGAACCCGAGCTCCGCGCCGGCTGGAGCCGAGCTGAAGGCATCGTAAGCGAAGTCGCGACCCAAGACCCTCTTACCGCGGAAAAGGTCCCGGAGTTCCTGCGTACCGCGCGCAAGCTATCACAAGATCAGTGGGACAAACTCATCAGCGAAGCCCGTCGTATGTCGGCCAAGAAGGGGCGTCGCAAGGATTGAGGTTTGATGCCAGCAGCGCAGCCAGCCAAGTTGCTTGAACCACGCCGTGGCGGTCGGCAGACCGACCAGCGCGCCTGGTCCACGCTTGAGCGTTGTCGCACGAGGCTGGGTCTTGAGGGACTCCCGTTGCCGATACCGGTCGAAGAGTGGATCGAAGGCCCCCTTGGTATTCAATTCGGGTTCTCCGATCTCAGCCACCTCGGTGACGGTGTTCTCGGCGCTGCGTTTGTCGATAGCCCCCAAATCCTGATCGACGAGAAGGCGCTGGAGCACGAAGGGCGGTGCCGTTTCACGTGTGCCCACGAACTCGGTCACCTGGTCATGCACAAACGCATCCGAGCGCGTTTCCATGGCACAACAGCCGGTGTCACGTTCTCAACGAACAAGTACGAGCGCCAGGCCGATCGTTTCGCCGCGGCGTTCCTGATGCCATTGCCACAGCTTGAGCGGGCGATCGTGCGCTCTTTCGACGATCGCCGCCTGGAACGGGTGCCCTGCACGCACGAGTTGAAGCAGGTTACTGCGGAGTCTGAGTGGCTTTGGCGTTACCGGGTTCTTCCGGCCATCACACGCACCTTCAATGTGTCGCTATCGGCGGCAGTATTCCGATGCACCGAAATCCAGTTACGGATCACGAACCCGCAGCCGTTGATGCCGAGGCGGTTGGTTCAAAGGCTGTTGGAACCGGCCGAACCCAACGATACCGTCAGCGCAGTCCAAGTCATCGACGGTCGTCCCCAGTACCGCGAAACCCTGACGGGCGAGGCGTCATGATTTTTTTTTGCGACAAATGTACGCATGTTAGCGAACGATATAAGGAGTTGGGCATGAGCGACGCAGTGAAACCGATCAAGGAATTCCGCGCTGGCACGGCCGTGGCGGCCATCTGGGTCAGCAAGGCGGCGGTGAAGGGACGAAGCACGGCGCAGCATTCGATCCGCGTGCAAAAGCGTTATCGCGACGACCGTTCCGGCCAGTGGAAGTCGACCACGTATTTTCGCCCGGACGAATTGC
Organism: uncultured bacterium; assembly: GCA_965371245.1. Taxonomy (GTDB): domain Bacteria; phylum Planctomycetota; class Phycisphaerae; order UBA1845; family UBA1845; genus CBDUXT01. Next base: position 61,416 of record CBDUXT010000007.1, read on the forward strand.
CAAAACTCGCCCTCGTGGTGTCGCACGCGTACGAGTTCTTGACATTGCGCGAGGCCGCGGACATGGGTCCGACGCCAAAGCAGGATTGATTGCGGGGCGCTATGCTGCAATACGACCTAACCGGCACGCGGCTCTTCCGCGCGGCTACGGGCACCGACCTTCCCGGTGACGGCGAGATGTTCGCGGTCACGGCAGCGCTGCTTCTACACCATGATGCATCATACGGCAGCTTGTCGCGGTGTACCCTGGTATTCGATGAGTCTGATCTCGCCGGCGTCGCCGAGTGCGTCGAATACCGTTTGCCTGCCCTCGTTTCTGACATCGGAGAAGGGACGCAGCTGCGCGAACGGTTGCGCGACTTCGTTGGCATGACCATCGGGTGCGACGTTCCCTTCACCCGTTGCGCTTCGCCGCATCCAACATGAGCCCCGAAACGAACGCCGGCCGGTGGCCGCCCCGACGGTGCCCGGTCTGATGGGGCTGGAGAACGAACCCATTGGCAGACCGCTGTGGACACCCGAAGTACCACTCAGCATCTTGACCCGGAGGGTAAGAAATGACCGATCAAGCCCACAATTACCAACCCGACGATGAGCAACGCAGCGCTCAGTTCGAACGCCAACCCGCCGACAATGTTCCGGGCGCGGCGTGCCGGCTTTCGAGCCTTCCCGACCCGTGTACTTCGGCCCAGCTTGCCGCCACCCTGGGCAAATCGCCGAAGACGCTTGTGGACTGGTGTCAGGAGCGCGCGTACACTCATATCCCGTGCTTTCGGCTCGGGAACCGGTGGTATCACCGCCTTCCCGAGTTGATGCGATGGCTCAACGGGATCAAGAGTGGTCAGGTCGAGTTTCGCCGTAAACCGCGCATCTCCGGGAAAAGGAGGTGACGTATGGCGAGAAAGGAGGAACGATCTCACCGTTGGACGAAGTCAGAACGCGTCGGCGAGGTTACGCTCTTTCTTACACCGCGTAGTCCATACTGGCAAATGTACTGGGAGATCGAGGTGCCAGCGCCCAACGGCCAAGCTGGTCGGGCGGCATCACCTCGTCAGGCGGTTTCAAAGAGCACTCGCGAAACAGATCTCGCGTTCGCCCGGCTCGTTGCCGGCCGCAGGAGTGAGGAGCTCTTTCGGGGGCGGCACTATCCGGAGGAGCGGCAGGCGCCGCAGCAAACGCGGATCGGCCCGGTGTTCGATGCATTCATCGCGTACATCGAAACGTTGGATCGCAGCCACGACTACGTTTCGAAGCTCAAGGGAAGACTGAAGTGCCTGATAGGCTGGATGGAGAAGCGACGGTTGGTCTTTGTGCAAGACATTAGCGCGAGCTTGTTGCAGAGGTTCCAGACGTATCTGCGGACCGAACGAGGTGTCACGACGTCGACAGCGAATCATTATCTCGACGCCGTGCACAATTTCTGCGGCTACGCCATCTTCAAGCGCAAGCTCATGGCCGGCCCGAACCCGGCGGCCACAGGGCGCCAAGCTGAATTGGATCGGCTCCCGCGCCGCACGCTTCCGCCACCGACCATTTATCCGGATCAGGTCAACGCCGTGATCGAGGCGGCCGCAAACCACTTTGATACGCAGATTGTGAACCTCATCGTGTTCATCTGCGAAGGTGGCTTTCGATTTCAGGAGCTCCAGTTTCTTCAGGTCGGCGACATCGACCTCAAGGAGCGCGAGATCATCCTGGACATCAAGCGGCCTGAACCCGGCCGGGTTCGCCCGGAGCTGCGCAGGCGATGCCTGACGGCCGAGGGACTATGGGTTCCCAAGAGTCGTGCCGCCCGCCGTCCGGTGCATATCACCGACCGGCTGGCACGAACGATCGGGTCCATGGGACTCGGGCAGGCAACTGATTGGGTGTTTCTCAATCAGGCGGGAAACCAGATCGCCGGCAACAAGACCCTTGACCACCTCAAGCGATACGCGCTTGAAGCGGACGTGTTGGTGGAACCGCATCCGAAGACGGGTGAGCCTTGGTCTTTGCTTCGATGGCACTGGCTTAGGCACTACCATCGAACTCGTGCCCACGTCAGCAAGATCCGACGCGAGGTGTCAAAGCTCGCGATGGGTCATGCGGCCGACCCCGTCCATGACCACTACCGTGGCTTGGACCGGTTTGCGTTTCACGCGGAGTACGCCAAGTTCGAGAGTGGGCTCGATGACGCGCTTCTGACCACGAAAAAGGCGCCTTAAGGTCAGAGTTACTGGGCACTGACTGGGCACACCTTTTTTCGTGCTTGTAACCCTTTGTCTGACAACGAGTTAGTAACTGGAGGCGGGGGGAATCGAACCCCCGTCCCGCGACGGCTCCGGTGGTGCCTCTACGTGCGTAGTCGGTCGTTTGAATCTCGGAAGCGCCGGCGCCGGCCGACAGGCTCTGGTGCTTCCCAGTCCGACTGTGAGTTCGCCCACGCGCGGTCAGGCGTCACGCGCGGGCTAGCCCGCTTATCGGCGTCTTACGGATTAGCGAGCGTCATCCGATCGACGGGCTACCTATCTCTAGGCGGCCATGGCAAATGAAGAGTTGCCATTTCTAGTTGCGCCAGGTGTTTAACGAGGCCTCCTGACAACCTCGGCACGCCACACTACCTTTGACTCGCCCGGTCGAATCCAATCGCCCCCGACGGATCGAATCACTGCGACGATCGATGCCTCCCGTTTGGCAGGGCTCCCTTCGTCCGTCCAGATGCTAGACGCTCAACCCCCGTAGTCAACCGCGGTGGTGCTTTGCGACCGTTCCCGGGCGCATGACAGCTTTGGCGGGGGGGGGTGCAAAGCCATCTTGACGGCGCCACGCTGCGTCAGAGCCGTGGGCGCAAGCCCACGGGCACGATGCGAACAAGCACAGGGCTTCTACGATACAAGACCGGTCACAGGGCTCGCGCCCTATGCTCTGAAAACTGCCCGCCGATTCGGTGATGCAACCACCGTTCCCCTGCACACGGCTCTTACAACGAAGTGGCGCCATACGGGACGCACCGCAGCGCGCTTGCAAAGCTACGTCCCCAATGCCGGTCTTTGTGCGAGGTCTCTTCGGCCGTTCCTGGTTCCGTGCGGGCGCGACCGAATCGGGACTATGCGGCGCATTTTCGCGGCCAACCTATCCCCGGTCGATCTAGGCGTCCGACACGCGTGGAATGATGGATGCCATGGCCAAGCGCGGCGCCGCATGTCGTTCGTCCCAGGACCCGGGCTGGAACGCCGGACCGTCGTACCCCTCAATCCATTTGTGTCGCGGCACTAGTGCTGCGACACGACTCATTCGATGGGTGGCGCGGGGTGGCATGGGCAAACTCGTTTGCCCGTGCTCTTCCGATCGCCTACACGGGCAAGCTGCCGCTTGCCCATGCCACCCACCAAATCACGTGTGTCAACGCACTAGCACATCGCCACGCATAAACTTGCGAGTTGGGTGGCTCGTGGCTTTAGCCGAAGGGGACGCGAATCCGGTGAGTACTCGAGTCCCCCACCTCTGACGAGGTGGGCTTCCCACCGAGCAAGACCCGCAGATTCAAGGTTGGCCGTACAAGAGTTTGACGTAGGTTTACTCAGCCGCGCATGCGGGCCGCGCGCGTCAGCCGCGCGCTGAGGCGCGAGGTTCTGGAAACCGAGCGGCGGGTCTTGGTGCCCTTGGCTGACTTGGGATCGTCGGGGGCATTCGGATCATCGAAGCAACAGCCGAGGCGGCGGATTCGCTCCTGGCGACGCCGAAGTAACGCATGGGGTGTGCGCCGCTTCAGGTCGTTCAGCGCACCTACGATGTGTTTCTCCAAAGTGGCGGCCGCCCCCTCTGGGTCTCGATGGGCGCCCCCGATCGGCTCCGGAATGATCTCATCCACCAGGTCCAGACGGATGAGGTCGCGCGCGGTTAGCTTCAGAGCCTCCGCCGCGTGTTGGCGGCGCTCCGCCGTCTTCCAGAGAATGGCCGCACATCCCTCGGGCGAAATCACTGAGTAAAACGCGTGCTGCATGATGGCCACACGGTCGCCGACGGCCAGTCCCAGCGCCCCTCCGCTGCCACCCTCGCCGATCACGACACAGACAATCGGGGTACGCAGGCGGGACATCTCCATGAGGTTGGTGGCGATCGCCTGGCCGATGCCGCGTTCCTCGGAGCCGATCCCTGGATAGGCGCCTTGCGTATCGACCAGGCAAACGACCGGCAGCCCGTATTTTTCAGCAAGGCGCATCTTCAACAGGGCTTTGCGATAGCCTTCCGGATGAGCACATCCGAAGTTGCATGCGATGCGTTCGGTGACCTCCTTGCCCTTGTTGTGCCCGATGAACATCACCTTGTGGCCGCCGATCCGGGCGAAGCCGGTCATGATGGCCTTGTCGTCGCCGAAGGTTCGATCGCCGTGCAGCTCGGTAAAATCACGGAAGATCATTCGCAGATAATCGGTAGAGAGGGGGCGCTTCGCGTGACGCGCGACCAGGACGGTCTCCCACGGCGTCAGGCTGTTGTACAACCGTTTGAGCGTTGTCTTGAATCGGGTGCGCTGTTGTCGGATGTCGGTCGTGAGCTCGCGCTTGCCGAGGCCGTGCTCCCGCTCCATCTCCTGGATGTCGTTCTGGATGCGCGCGAGCGGTTTCTCGAACTCGAGGAACGGTCCCACACCTGGTGCGGCGGCACCGCCCGACATGACTGCCGGTTCCGTACTCATCGTTGGGCTCGCTGAGAATCTGTGTTGGCGATTACCGTTTCGACCGTCCATCCGCGCCGACGGCCCCAGTGTTGGCGAACAGATTATCCTTTGATCGGCACGAGGCAAGGATATTCGAGAACTCGCCCAAAACATTTCAACCGAGGGTCGAGCCGAATCCGTGCCGAGATAGCCACTAAGGTCTTGTCAAATAGATGGTTACGTCACGGCGCATGGGGTTTGTCGAGTGCATCTCCCTGGCGTATGACCTCATCGATCCGCCGGACCGCTTCCTTCATGACTTCGGCTGCTTCGGCCGGCATGGCGATACGAAGGGCGATCCGACTGAGAAGTACGTCGAGCTCGTGGATGATCCGGCGGCGCTGCGATCGTTTGTCGCTCGCGTCTTGGGTTGAGACGATCCCGGGCGATCGATCCGTCGCCGGCGATGACACCTCCGCAAGCCGGCGCGTCAACGCGCCCGCCATCTTCAGCATCGTGTCGCCCTCGCCTGGATACACACGGCCGATACCGCGGGCGGCCGCGTGCAATCGAGCGAACGCGCCATCGATCCAGGGAAGAAGTGCCGGATCAATGGCCTTTTCATCCGGAAGCAGAACGCGGGCCGCCTGATCGAACCGTTCCGCAGCGATGAGGCTCTCGATGGATTCGGCTCGACCGGGCGAAGCGGCTGCCTTCTTGTGTTTCGCTCTGGGCGGCACTTCAGAGGGAGGCGCGGTCACTTTGACGTCGCCGATGGTTAGGGGCGATTCGATTCGATGTTCGACTGTCGTCGTCTGCGAGGCGACTTGCGGGGATTGTGGCGAGAAGGCCGCGCCTGTGGCGTTGGTTCCACGGTCGTCATCCATCGCGGCGGGTGTCGCGCTCTGCGGGCCGATGGGCGGCGCGTCGCGCGCGTCTGAAAGGGCTATCTGGATCTCCACGCTGCGCGATGCAAGCGAGCTGCCGGCTGGGTACAGTTCTGTAACCGGGCCGGCCGCCGACAAGCCTTGCCGTTCGACCCACTCGAAGACCACGGCGTAGTCCCGACTCGGCGCGGGGGATCGACCTTCGATGGTCATCGACGCGACGCGTTCCGCTTTCCGGGTGGCCGTTTGGAAACCGGAGCTGGGCTCGTGCTCGTCGTGAAGGATGAAGCCGATCTCGGTCTCAAGTGACGCGCCCAGGCTGCGGGGAGCCTTCAGATAGCGGATGAACAGTGGGCCGGGCTGGCGGTGTTGGACCATGTACGCACGCACCTCGCGTACGAGGGGGCCAATGGTCCAGTAGGTTCCCTTGTGGGCTCGATAGGCCACCCGTAGCGGCTCCAACTGCCGCAGCTTGATGACGGCGCCGTTGCTCTTCGTCGGAACCGGCTGCTCGGGCGAAAGCCCTCCGCAGGCTGCCTGCGCGAACGATAGGGCAAGCCGGCATAAGACAGTTGAAATCATGTTCGCCCCTTCAGTGCGTTCTAACCGCGACCGCACGATCGGTTGCGGCTGGGTTCCTGGATAGCAGCTTTCCGAGGCGGGTCAATACCCGTTGCGAAACTTAGCCCAAGTTACGCAGTTGCGAAGTGATATCGGCCTTGGCGTTATCGTCAGGGCTGACTTTTCGCAAGAGTCGTGACTGCATTTGTTCGATTTCATCGATCCTTTTCAGTCGTTGGGGAAGGTCAAGACCCAGCCGGTTGAGCAAGACATTTTGAGCATCATCCGGCTTGGTGACGCATCGCAATCGTATCGTTCGCTTGCTCCCGTCGGCCATCTTGGCTGTCCGGGGCGAACACTCGTAGCAGTCCGCGCTTTGGTAGGTCGGGTCATCGACCCGGCACCTTCGGGCCACGTTCGACGTCGTACGGATTCGCGCGTACCCTTAGCGCGGTGGCGTTGCGAAGTCGCGTGGCACATCGATGCCTGATAAGTGGGAAGAACGGTTCGGCAGTCGAGAATACGCGACGCTCTGGCGGCGGACAGGTCAACGTCTTGGGATGAGATATCGGTGCCGCGCCATGCCGGGTCGATGACCCGACCTATCCGGCTCTCTCGTTTCGACAGTTCACCGAGATACGCGACCACACGATGCCGGGAGCCTTTGCCCGTGCGATACGATTCGACGAGCGCCCAATACGTGTGCTTCTTGCGACCCTTGCGTCGTTCCAAACGCTTGAGAAACATGGCATCCCTGCTGTTGAGTAACGTTTCCTCTACAACGAGAATGGCACAAAAAAACGCTCGGGCAAGCAACTTGGTCGTGACTACACGGCGTTTGAGCAGACAAATCCTTCAGCATGGCCCGCTATCGATGGGTTCTTTTCAAAGATTCCTCCGAATCTTCAACTACTGCGTAACTTGGGCTAGCAGGAGAGGCGGGCCTTCCAGGGACGGGAGCGCGTCTGGGGCTTGGGGATCCAACGCTCGGTAGGGCCTGCCGGGGCACGGAATGCCAACCACCGATGTACGACTCGACAAGCCAAATCGTTGGGCACGTCCGGGATGCACCGCTTCTTTTGCTCATCCGGTCATCGGCGGCTATGTTTCCAGCACGATGCGACAGACCGGTCTTGGCGTTGCTCCGTAGCGCGCGTGGTTCAACGGGCCGTCGGCGGCGACCGGCCGGCCCGGTCCGGCTCAGGAGGATGGATCGTGAACGATGCGACGACGACGGTGGCCGACTTGAAGTCCCTGGTCCAAGACTTCGTCGCCCAGCGAGCGTGGGAGCCGTTCCACGACGCGAAGAACCTCTCCTGCTCGATCGCCATCGAGGCGGCCGAATTGATGGAACATTTCCAGTGGCTGAGAAGCGATCAACTTCCGTCGGTCCGAAAGGACGAGGCGCAAATGCAACAGGTTCGAGAGGAGATCGCGGACGTCCTCGCCTACGTCGTGTCGTTTGCGAGCACCATGGAGATCGACCTGGCCTCGGCGCTCAAGGACAAGATGCAAAAAAACGCCGTGAAGTACCCCGCCGATTCCTATCGCGGGCGGTTTCGTTGAGGCGGCGGGGCCGCCTATTCATGCGGGCGCTGCCACGTGATGGGCTTGGGCGGGGCATCGCCGCGGCCATGCGGCCGGTGCGACACGCGTTGCTCATTGAGCGGTGCGCATCGCCCACGGCGCATCGGTTTTGCCTACGCCGGTCTGTCGAAGAAAGGTTCCCCTCTTGTGTGGCACCGGCATCTTGCCGGTGCTCTCACGGGCTGGAAGCCCGTGCCACACCTTTTCAACGGCCCGCTACGTGCGTTCTTCGGCCTCTTCGCGGAGGTGGCCGATGATGTTGTGCCATACCTGTGCCACTTCCTGGAATTCGTACTGCAGCACGTCGGCCAGGAGAACGTAGTCCTGAACCTGGAGGGCCTCCTTGACTTGAAGGAGCGTGCCCATCGGTCGCTGAATCAGCGCGACGAGCGTTTCGCCGCCGGCTTGGGCTGTCTCCGGGTCCAGCCCGAGCATCTCGATGGACTTCCCTAGCGCCTCGTGAATCTGTTGCCAGGTCCGCAGGCACTCGCCGAGCATCGTGGTGGCCTCGCTCGTTAGCCCCTGCGTCAACAGGTTGGCCACCTCCTGGCATGCCGTTTCACTGTCGCAGAGGCAGCGGGCGGCCTGCTCCATGGCATCGGTGACCAGAGATCCGGTGGTCCCGGTGAAGACCTCCAGGCGTTCGAAGGAACGGGCGGGCTTGAGGAGTGTCTCGGCCATCTCGTTGGCCGGCACGTCGGTTCCGTCGCACCGGAACCCGACCACGACTTGGGCCGAGCCGCACAGCGCCGTTTGGACCTGGTGCAGCGACTCCTCGATCGTGGCCTCCTCAGCGAGAAAGCCTGTTTCGATCGGTTTGTCGTCCAGGAAGATATCCAAGGCGCTTCTCCTTGTGTGGCGCACGACCTCGTGTTTCGCCGCACTCGCTTCGTTATCGGCTTGATCGTGCCGTTGGCCGCAATCGGTCCGCCCTGTTAGGAATCAGGTTGACCTCTTCTTCGAACCGCTCTCAAACGGGGGAGGGACCTTCCACTCGCCAAGCAGCGCCACCATGTCCGTGACCCCGAGTGGTCGGGGTAGCGCGTACAACTCGCCGTAGCGGACACCGATCATGCTTCCATCGACGCCGGCGCCGCTACGAATGTAGTGCTCCAGGCCGGCGAGTCGTTCCCCGTCGAACTGGGAGCGATAGCATCGAACGGCCTCCAGCTTTTGCTCGAGCGTGTCGCTGATATCCACGACGAATTGGCTGTGCCAGTGATGCACCTCGGCAGCCAACCGGACGGGGCGGTAGACCAGATGATCGATGCGGAACGGTTCGGTGCCGTCGAACCGCTCCTCCCATTTTGTGAGCTGCGCGTAGAACCGCGAGGCCTCGGTGATGAGCTGGGCCTGGTAGTGGTCCGGCGAGGCGCTGGGCGTCCGTCCGGCCATCCCCACCAGCACCTTGGGGCGATACCGCCGCAGAACGGTAGCAACGCGATACCGGGCTTCCGGACCGTCCATCAACACGCGGTTCGGTATGTCCAACATCTCACACACCTGAACGCCGAGAATGTCCGCGGCGGATCGCATCTCCTTCATCCGTGTTTCGGGCGTGCCGCGCGGGGTCGGCTCCCCGTTGGTCATGTGGACCATGCCGACGCGATAGCCCTGCTTGACCAGCTTGGCGATCGTTCCGCCCATGGTGATCTCCAGGTCGTCGGGGTGGGGCGCCGTAAACACGATGTCGAGGTGTGCATCTGCCATCCGGTCGAGAATCTCCTGCGCTGAGCATGGGGAAGAGTGCGTCCGGCAAGACTATAGGCCGGTCCGTCCGAGTCGACAACGGTGGGGCGTGTCCGGCCACTGGACCGCGCTGGTCCCGGTGCCCGAGCGGATCAGGCAGCGGGATAAGCCTCTGGTGATTCGGCGGCTCACGCGGTACAACTGTGGTCATGACACGGAGCGAGGCTCAGGACAGTGACCGCGACGAGATCGCGGAGTTCATCGAGCGGCACTGGCACAGCCGCGTCGTGATGAGCCGAGGGCGGGCGTTCCAGCCGCACCACGAGGGGGCGATCCTGGAACGCGCCGAGGGGCGAATCGTCGGGTTGCTGACGTACCACATCGATCACGAGGGGATGGAGATTCTGACGCTCAACAGCACCCTTGAGGGCCGGCGCATCGGTTCGTCATTGATGCTGGACGCGATCGAAACGGCCCGCAAGCGAGGCTGCCGCCGGATTTTCCTGACCACCACCAACGTGAACCTTCGCGCGATTGGGTTCTACCAACGGCTCGGCTTCCGAATGGTGGCGATCAACGTCGGGGTGGTGGATGAGGCCCGGAAGACGAAGCCCGAGATTCCGGAGACCGACGAGCGCGGCATTCCGATTCGTGACGAGATTCTCATGGAGCTTGAGGTCGAGCCCTATCTCGACGGGTAGACCACGCCCGCCGCCGCGTTTTCCGCGGTTCCAGGGTTGCCAACGCGGTCCGGTGATGCTTGCCCACCTTTCACGCTCCTGCACCCGCACGGGGCTTTTTTCATCTGTTCAGGCGGCGGTAGTCTGCTCCAAATCGTCATCCTATAGTGAAACGGTCGACGATGGTCGATAAAACGCCACGTCAAGGCACTATAGGAGGTCTACGCGCATGGATGAAGCGGGAACGGCGGGACGGTCGCGCAAAGACTGGCGGCGGGGGCGCTCAGAGGCGATCAAGCGTCTCTTGGAGGAATATGCCCCGAGCCGGAACGACGACCTGCTGTTTCAAATGATGGTGACGATCTGCCGACTCGGGGCGGACGACGCCGATCGCGGAGACCTGAAGGTGCTCAACGTGGCGCTGAAGGAGCTGCGATACGCATTCAAGATCTTTGCACCCTATACGGAGACGCCCAAGGTCAGCATCTTCGGGTCGGCCCGCACGCCGGAATCCCATCCCCAGTACATCGAAGCCAAGAAGTTCGCGACGTTGATACAGCGGGCCGGCTGGATGGTCATCACCGGCGCTGGTGACGGCATCATGCGGGCCGGACACCACGGTGCCAGCCGGCGCTCGAGCTTCGGTGTGGCGATCAGTCTCCCGTTCGAGCAGTCGGCCAACACGATCATTGCCAAGGATCCCAAGCTGGTGAACTTCAAGTATTTCTTCACGCGGAAGCTCGTCTTCGTGAAGGAGGCCAAGGCGATCGTTCTGTTTCCGGGTGGGTTTGGGACCCAGGACGAGGGATTTGAGTCCTTGACGCTGATCCAGACGATCAAGGCCTCCCCCGTGCCCGTGGTGCTCTGCCATGAGCCCGGAGGAAGCTACTGGAATGATTGGCTCCGGTTCGTACGTGTTGCGCTGCTGCACAAGGCCATGATCGACGAACAAGACATGAACCTCTTTCGTATCACCGATCGCGCCGAGGACGCCGTTGCGGAGGTTGTCCAGTTCTACCGGCGCTTCCATTCGGCCCGTTTCGTGGGTGAGAAGCAGGTTTTCAGGTTGAATCAGCCGCTTTCCGCCGAAACGCTCTCGGACATCAACGATTCCTTCGCCGATATTATCTTGACGGGCCGATTCGAACAGCACGACGGACCCGTCGAAGAGGAAAACGGGGCCTACCCGGAAAAGGCCAGGCTGGTGTTCGCCTTTGATCGCCGCAGTGCCGGTCGGCAGCGGTTGTTGATCAACCGGATCAATGCGGAGGTGTAAGCGTGCTGCGCCGGGCATCGACGCCAACCGCGAGTAGGAGGTCATCCAATGTCATCCGAGACTCATCCAGAAGAGACAAGACCAGCCGCCGACGACGTGGCGATGGTCGAGAAGCTCGTTACGTCCAACGACCAGATTCGGTCCCTCCTCGGTCGCGTGATCGTGGGGCAGGAAGCGGTCATCGATCAGTTGTTGGTGGCGCTGTTTTCCGGCGGGCACTGCATCCTCGAGGGTGTTCCCGGCCTGGCCAAGACATTGCTGGTCAGCACGCTGGCGCGGCTCCTGTCGTTGAGCTTTTCGCGCATTCAATTTACCCCCGATCTGATGCCGTCGGACATCACCGGGACGGAGGTCATCGAGGAGGATCGCGGGACGGGTGCTCGATCGCTTCGCTTCGTGAAGGGGCCGATCTTCGCAAACGTCGTCCTCGCCGACGAGATCAACCGGACGCCGCCCAAGACGCAGGCGGCGCTGCTGGAGGCGATGCAGGAGAACCAGGTTACGGCCGCCGGATTCCCTCACAAGCTGCCCAAGCCCTTCTTCGTGCTGGCGACGCAGAACCCCATTGAGCAGGAAGGAACGTATCCGCTGCCCGAGGCGCAGCTCGATCGATTCATGTTCAAGATCCTCGTCGATTACCCGTCCGAGAGCGAGGAATTCGAGATCGTGAAGATGACCACCGCCTCGCACGAAGCGAAACTCGAACGGACGCTCAACGCCCGCGACGTCTTGGCGCTTCAGGACATCGTCCGTCGCGTGCCATGCGCCGACCATGTCATCCGTTACGCCGCGCGTCTGACCCGTGCCACGCGGGTGGGAAAGGGCGAAGTGCCCCAGGTCGTGAAGGACTATGTGGCGTGGGGCGCGGGGCCGCGCGCATCGCAGCATCTCGTTTTGGCCGCCAAGGCGCGGGCGGTGCTGAAGGGACGCTACTACGTGTCCATCGACGACATCCGCGCGGTTGCTCACCCGGTCTTGCGGCATCGCGTGTTGACCAACTTCAACGCTGAGGCGGACGGTGTCCGCAGCGACGACATCGTCGATCGCCTTCTGGAATCGTTGCCGTCTGATGCGTCCACCATGATGGACGAGGGACTGGCCGGTCGCGTGTTTGCGGCGCCGCGGACCGAGTCGTAGGAGTCGGTCGAAGAAGTCTCGACCGCGCGTGTGGCACCGGCATCTTGCCGGTCAAAACACGGGCTGGAAGCCCGTGCCACACTTTTTCAACGGATGGGTAGCCCTATCCTACCGCTTTGTTCGATGGGCGGCTCCGAAAGATAGCCTTGGCCGAAGCGCAGCCGGCGTTGCGGTCCGTGCCCGTCCGCCTTGGCAACAGCGACATGGAAGAAGCCAAACACGACTACCGAAAATACCTGGAGCCGAAGGTCTTGGCGCGAATCGGCGGCCTGGAGCTGCGCGCTCGCATGATCGTCGAGGGCTTCTTCATGGGCATGCACCATAGCCCGCACCACGGAGCCTCGGTCGAGTTCGCCGACCACCGCGCCTACAGCCAGGGAGACGACCTGCGGCATATCGATTGGAAAGTCTTTGGCAAGACCGACAAGTATTACATCAAGGAGTACGAGCAGGAAACCAACCTCGACTTGATGCTGGTGGTCGATGCCAGCGAGTCGATGGACTACCGGTCGGCTGACGCCAGTCTGTCGAAGTTCGAGTATGCCACCGCCACGGCCGCGGCCATCGCCTATCTCACGTTGCAACAGCAGGACTCCGTCGGGCTGATCATGTTCGACGAGGATCTCCGGCAGGTCATCAAGCCTTCCAACGCCGCGCATCAGTGGCGAACGCTCGTCAAGGAGTTGGCCGGCAACGTCGGTGGTGCAAAAACGTCGATGGGCAGGGTTCTGCACGCGCTCGCGGAACGCCTGGTCCGCCGAATGCTCGTGATTCTCATCAGTGATCTGTTCGACGACGCCGACGCCATCCTCAAGGGGTTCCGGCACCTGCGCTACCGTCGGCATGAGCTGATCGTTTGGAACATCTGGGATCCGGCCGAACTCAACCTGCCGTTCAAGGGGCCAATCCTTTTCGAGGGGCTCGAGTCGTCCGGTCGGTTGCTGACCGATCCGCGTTCGCTTCGAGCTCGCTATCTGGACGAAGTCGAGCGATTTCAGAACCGGCTTCGCGCGGGGTGCGGTCACATGCAGATTGACTTTACCGTGTTCAACACCGCCGCGGCGCTCGATACGGCCCTGAGCGTTTATCTGGCGACGCGCAACGTCCGGCTGCGACGTCGGTCTTCGCGCGTCCTGGGAGGAACGTAACGGGCATGTCGTTACTCTTCGGCCAGGTTATGCCGTTTGTTCATCCCGGCGTCGCGGGCCTCGCGATGGCGACCGGTTTGATCCCCGTCCTCGTGCACCTCATCAACCGGCGCCGGTACGTGCGCGTTCGTTGGGCCGCGATGTCGTTTCTCATGGCCGCCAATCGACGGACCGCGCGCCGTGTGTGGTTGGAGGAGCTTCTACTCTTGTTGACCCGCGTTACGCTGATCGTCCTGTTCGGGCTCGCCGTCGCGCGCCCGTTCCTGCCTTCGTCTTCGGCACTGCCGTTTCGATCGTCCGGTGTCCATCGCGTGATCCTGTTGGACAACTCCCTCTCCATGGACGCAGGGATGCCGGACGAAGCGAGCCGCTTCGAACTCGCCAAGCGCTGTGCCCAGGGTTTGCTCGGCTCGTTCGCCGCGTCGGATGGCGTCAGCATCGTGACACTCGCGCGGCCGGCGGAGGCCGTCATCGCAGAGGCCGCCTATGACCGCCGTTTCGCGCGCGAGCGGCTGTTCTCCATCCACCCGACGCAGCGCAGCACCGACACGGTGGGGGCCTTGGACATCGCCCTGGACCTCCTTCGCGAGTCTCGGTTCCCGGAAGCGAATCGCGCCGTCTACCTGATCTCAGATCTGCCCAATCACATCTGGAGCGGCGACGCCGACCGACCCACGGCGGCCATGCGCGCTCTGGCGCGTGTCGCCGATGCGCTGGTCGATTCCGGCGCTGACCTCACGGTCGTCGTCGTGGCGGACGACGCCACGCCGAATACCGGCATCACCAGTCTGGCGGCGGAGTCTCCCCTCGTCGGTGTCGATATGCCCGTGCAGGTGACGACGCAGGTGACGAACTTCGGGACCTCGACCGTGCGCGGCGCGGAGCTCCAGGTTCGGCGGGACGGTCAGATCATCCGGCGAGAGAAGCTGAGACCCCTTGAACCGGGTGGCACGAGCGTTACGCTGATTACGCTGGAGTTCGCGGCGCCCGGCACGCATGTGATTGAGACGCGGCTGTCCGGCCTGCCGCGCGACGCGCTGGCCCACGACGACGCGAGGTTTCTGTCCATCGAGGTTCGTGAGACGGCGCCCGTGCTGCTCGTTGACGGCCGCCCCGGTGCCACGAAGTTGGCGGGACAGGCCGGGTTCCTGGCTACGGCTCTGGCTCCGCGAGTCGCGCCGACCGACGCGATGCTCCTTTCTCCCGCAGTGATCACATACTCCGAGCTCGCCGGCGAGGCGCTGTCTTCGTTCGACGTGGTCGTCCTGTGCAACGTCCGGCGATTGTCCGAGGCCGCGTGGCGGCGACTGGAAGGGTTCGTCGATCGTGGGGGGGGGTTGTTTGTCTTCGCGGGCGATCTTGTCAGCGTCGATCACTACAATCGCCTGGGGTATCGTGCCGGGGAAGGACTGTTGCCGGGGCGACTGGCTCGCTCCACGGTCGATCCGAGCGAACGCGCCCAGGACTTGACGATAGCGCCCAGTCGCCTCGACCACCCGGTGGTCCGGGCGTTCGCCGACCATCCCGAAAGCGGTTTGTTCCTGGCGCGGGTGGATCGCTATCTTCCGATTGAGCCCGACCCGCAACGCGCCGAGGTGTTGCTGCGCTACTCGGATGACGCGCCGGCGTTGGTCGCGTCGGCTTTCGGGAAAGGCCGCGTGCTGCTCTGCACGACGACGGCCAACATGGACTGGACGAATCTGCCGGCCAAAGGCGACTACGTTTCGCTCATGCTGTCCGCCATGGCCCACCTGGCACCGCGCCACGGCGGACATCGCAACGTGTTGGTGGGCGATCGCCTGCGTGAGCCGTTGACCCCCGCCGAAACGTCGATGCCGCTGCGTGTCGTCTCGGGCGACCGCGCGTCCGCCGAACCCGCCCTGGTTCCCGACGGCGAGACGCTCGCGCTTGAGTATGGACCGATCCAGCGGGCGCGCGTGCTCACTATTTCCATTGGGGCGACCACGCGGCACTTCGTGGCCAACGTGGATCCGGAAGAATCAGACCTGACCTCGATCGATGAGGGGAGTTTTCGCGCCGCATTGGGAAAGCCCGTTCGGATGATTCGGAGCAGCGAGGCACTCGACAGCGAGCCGGTCGCGGCTCGTTCGGCGGAACTGGCATCGACGGCCATGTATGTCGTCGCCGGCCTGCTGTTCCTCGAAATGGCGATGGCCCTGTGGTTTGGGGCGGGTCGTTCGGAAGGGCGACGCGGCGACTAGTGCCGCGTGTAACGAGTTTCGCGACCATCCGAGCCGCTGAAGCCCGCGGCTCGGGGGCGACGTGTCAGTCGTGCTGGTTATGAAACGTCGTAGTGGTTTCGTGGTTCAGAGTGGGTCTCCGGCGATCGGACCGCCCGCGCGGCACGCGGCGCGAGTCGATCCGCCCGGACGACCGTCGCCAACTTTGGCCTGACGTATAGGACGACGCACGTGAAGCGGCTGATCGAGTGGCTGTTGGACCTGGAGGACATCCGGCTGGGGCGTGATGCCCCGCTGATGCTCAAGTGGGACAGCGCGCTCGAGGCCTGGCTGCTGGTGTGCATCGCACTGGTCGCGATCACGTGGGTGGTGGTCATCTACCGACGGGAATCCGCGTCGCTTCCGCGTCGGGTGACGCTGGCCGGCATCCGTTGCGGACTGATCGCTCTGGTGGTGGCCGTCTTGTGCCGGCCGTCTCTGGTGCTTCAACGAAATCGTGTCGAACCCTCGCACGTCGTGCTCGTGCTCGACAGTTCGCTAAGCATGGATGCCACCGATCGATATCGTGACGCTAAGCTGGCATCGTCGTTGGTTCGTGGAGCAGGATTGGAAAGCCTCGACGAACTCTCCCAGAGGTCTCGCCTTTCGCTGATCCAAGAAGCGCTGACCGCCGGCGACGCGGCGCCGCTGCGGAAGCTGCTCGAGCGGAACGTCGTGGACCTACGCACGTTCGCAGGGCAGGTCGAGCCGCTGGGCACGTTCGCCGAGGTCGATGCCGCCGGCCGGTTGGCCGACTCGATTCGCGGCGTGCGCTGCAGCGCGCCCATGACCGACCTGGCCGGGGCGATCGGCCAGGTCATCAACAGAACGCAGGGAAGGCGCCTCGCCGCCATCGTGTTGGCGACCGACGGGCAGTCCACCCAGCCGACAAACCTCCAGGATGTCCTCGACCTGGCGCGGGATCGACGTGTCCCGGTGTTTCCGCTGCGCGTGGGGTCCGCGCTTCGCCCGTTGGACATCGAGGTCGGCCCCCTCCGCGCGGAGGAGAGCGTTTTCGTTGATGATCTTCTGGCGGTCGAGGCGAGAGTCAGCGTGCGCGGCGCGGTCGGTCCCACGTCGATCACCGTTCACCTTGTGGACCAGAACACGGGCGAGACCGTTGCCTCGGAGCAACGATCCTTCGCCGGCGGCGACGAAACGATGACGGTGGAGCTTCGCACGAAGCCGCCGCGGACCGGGGTTGCGCGGTATCGGGTGGAGGTTCCGGCCCTCGCCGCGGAAGTCATCGTCGATAACAACGTCGATCTAATCGACGTGGCCGTGATGGACAACGAGCTGCGCGTCCTCTATGTCGAGAGCTATCCGCGCTATGAGTATCGGTATCTAAAAAACGCGCTGCTCCGAGAGAAGACGATCGAGCTGAGTGTTCTGTTGATCGAGGCCGATGAGCGGTTTGTCCAGGAGGGCACCGACCCGATCCGCCGATTCCCGGAAACGCCGGAGGAGCTCAACCGCTTCGACGTTGTACTCTTTGGCGATGTGGACCCCCAGGGCGGATGGCTGACCGCGGCCCAGATGATCATGCTGCTCGACTTTGTGGGCAACGAAGGGGGTGGCTTCGGGCTGATCGCGGGTGAGCGCGCCGCTCCCCATCGCTTCCTGGGCACGCCGCTGGAGAAACTCATTCCGATCCGGATCGACCCGACGTTCCAAGGTCGGTACGAGACGCCGAGAGCCGGTGGTTTTCGACTGCGCTTGACCGCGGAAGGGCGGCAGAGCCGGCTCTTCCGGCTCTCTATCGACCCGAACCAGAGTGAGGCCGTGCTCGCGTCGCTGCCCGAGTTGTACTGGCATGCTCGTACGCTGGGACCCAAGCCGGGTGCCTCGATCCTGGCACAACATGAGACCGACCGCGCCGCGTCGGGAGCGATGCCCCTTGTCGTGACCGGGCGATACGGCGCGGGGCGCCTCTTCTTTCAGGCGACCGATGACACCTGGCGTTGGCGTAGACACACCGGCGAGCTGCTCCACGACACCTATTGGGTGCAGGTCGTTCGTGATCTCATGGAGAGCGAACGCGTGGCGCAAGATCGCCGTTTCTCGCTTCGGACAGACCATAAGGCCTATGCCTATGGCGCGCCGGTCCGCGGACGCCTTCACATCGTTGACTCCGAGTTGCTAAGCGAGCAGAGAGATGCCATCGAACTGACGGTGCATGGGGGCGAGGGCACGCAAGATGACGGGGAGGGTGAGCCGGATCGGGCGCTCGGTGCCGGCGTCGCGGCCGTGATCGACCGCGTCACGCTTTACCGGCTGAGCGATGATTCTCCGACGTTCGAGGGAACCTGGATTCCGCCCGGTCCAGGCCGATTCGTCCTCGAGGCGTCCACGCTACCTCCTTTGCCGGGCGAACGGCCGACGTCTGTCCCGGTCCGCGTCGAGCGACCGGACTTGGAAGGCCTCCGTCCGGAGGCGAATCACGACGTTCTCGAGCGAATCGCCAGCCAAACCGGCGGCGCGGTGCTCGAACTCGACGCTCTGACGGCCGGGTTTGACGCCATCCGGGACCGCAGCATGCGGATTCCCGATGATTTGGTTGAGCCGCTGTGGGATTCCAAGTTGGTTTTGATGCTTTTCGTGACAATGATATCAATGGAGTGGGCGTTGCGCAAGGTCTTCGGACTCGTGTGAACAGAGTGGCTTGGCCCAGCCCGGATCGGACAGGCGGTTGGTGTGGCGCGTGCCACGCCATCGGGACCATCTCATGAGCGGCTTGCAGTTAATCCAACGCTTGACGGTGCTCCGCCGGACGATCAGACGCCGTCTCTTCGTCTACGGCGTGGTTTCGGTGCTGGCTGGTGGTGTCGGCGCGTTCCTGGCGATCGTCGGCATCGACTGGTTGCTCTGGCTGCCGCCGCTTCCTCGTTTGGTCGTGGGCGGTCTGTTTCTGACCGGGTTCGTGGTCGCCACGCTCCATTGGATTGTCCGCCCTCTCAACGCCAACATTGGGAACGTCGAGGTAGCCGCTCGTTTGGAGAGTCACTTCGGCTCCCTTGACGATCGGCTGGTCAGCACGGTCAACTTCCTGGAACGCGGTGACGCCGGATCGGAACCGATGATGCGCCGGGTCGTGTCCACCACCGAAGAAGTCATCACTCACATTCCCCTTGAGTCCGCGCTCTCCCTGCGCCCCCTGGCCCTTCGGGCAGCGGTGATGGCGGCCTGCCTCGCGGCGTTCACGGTCATTGGGTTGGCTTCACCCGGATGGATCTCGACCGGCATGTACCGCTACGTGCATCCATGGGGTGAGTTCGAATGGCCGCGGGCCGTGTCGATTCGGCCGCTGACGGACGACAAGGTCGTCGCGCTGGGCGAGTCGGTGATTGTACGAATGAAAGTGGAGCGTGGCTTGCATGATACGCTCCGCGGGGTGGTTTATGTTCGTGAGCCCGGTGGTCGCGCCACCGCGCTGGCCATGGTGCGCGAGGCGGACGGCAGCTTCCGCGCCACCATCGATTCCATCACCAAGACCACGCAGTACTGGTTCGAGGCCGGTGACGACAACACGGAGCGCCATCCCTATTCCATCAACGTGGTGCGACGCCCCGAGGTGGTCGAGGCCCTCGCGACCATCGAGCCGCCGTCCTACGCCGCGAGTCAATCGCCTCGGGTGCGTGACCTGGCGGATGGGCAGGTCGAGGCGCCGGTCGGCGGTACCGTGCAAGTCGCCATTCGCGCAAGCAAGCCGATTCCGGCGGGGCGCGGCGTTGGCTTGCGAACGACCGACGGAACCCTGATTCCCCTGATCCTGGATCCCGCGGAGGCGACGTGGCTTTCGGCCCGTTTTGAGGTCGAGCGGGATCTTCGTTTCCGGATCGAGCTGCGCGACGAGTACGGATTCGAAAACCGCGGCGCCGTCGAGCACACCATTCTCGCCGTCGCCGACATGCCGCCCAGGGTCACCCTCTTGGAACCCGCGTCGCTGGTTGAGCTCACCCCGGAGGGTTCCGTCTTGCTCGTTGTGCGAGTCGAGGATGATTTTGGAATCGCCGGCCTCGAATTGGAGAGCGAAGTACTTGGTCACGTCGATTCGGTGACGACGCCGCTGACTGAGCGGATGGAGTTCATCGACACGAACGCGGGAGTGGCGGCGGCGGCCCGATTCGTGTGGACGGTGCGCGACCGGCTACCGGAAGAACTGCTGGCGGGCGATGTCCTGGTGTACGACGTCGTAGCGCGGGACAACCGCCCAACACCCGAAGGCACCGGCCAGCTTGGTCGCTCCGCAACGATGCGAATCAAGATCATCAGCGCGCTGGAGTTCGACATTCGCATGCGCAGCGACCTTGTCCGGCTGGAAGCCAGAATTCGCGAGGCTGCGCTCGCCCAGGGCGACCTGTTGGATCGTACCTTGGCGCTGGTGCGCGGAGACGACGAGCCCGGATCGCTCACCGAGGCGGATCGGGATATCACCGCGTCGCTTGCGGGCGAGCAGGCCAGGCTGATCAAACGGGTTGGCGATGTCGCCGGGCGGTTCGACAAGCTGGTGGTTCGGATGGAACGAAACCGTGCGGGTACCGACCAGACCCGGGCGCGCATGAGGGCGTCCGGAAATGCGCTACGCCGGGCGGCCGCTGAGCCGATGACGGACGCTGCCACGGCGCTGAGCGAGGTTCGCCGGGAGGACGCGGAGCGGGAGCAACAGGCCCGGTTGCAAGAGGCCGTTCAAGCCGAGGCAGAGAGTGCGGACCGTCTCAACGCGCTGCTTGAAGAAATGTCCCAGTGGGGCAGCTTTCAGGAGGTCTTTGCGAAGACACGGGACCTCTTCGACCGTCAGACCGTACTCCGCATGCAAACGGCGAAGCTGGGCAAAGCCATGTTGGGTAAGCCGGTCGAATCGCTGAACGCCAACGAAGCGGCCGAGCTGAACCGCACCCGGCGACAACAAGAGCAACTCGAGACCGACGTTCACCGGTTGCTGGAGCGAATGGCCAGGCTGGCTGCGGGGGCGGGTGACAGAGATCGCGCGAGCGCCGACGCGATGGATGCGGCCCTGCGGTCGGCGCGAGCCAACGACATGGCACGGCAACTGCGTTCGGCGGCCGAGGCGCTGAAGACAAATCGAACGGCGGCGGCGGGCATGGCCCAAAAAGCCGCGGCGGACGCCATGCAGAAAATGATCGCCGCGCTACGCGAGCGTGACAGCCGGCAACTCGCGGAGCTTCGCAAACGCCTGGACGAGGCGCGCGAGCAGGTCGCCTATCTCATCGAACGGCAGGAAGCCATCCGCGCCGCCACGAACGAAGCCTCGTTGATGGGCGAAGACGAATCGGGCTTTGAGACCCTCGCCGACGAGCAGCACGTACTTCGCCGGAACACGCGCCTGCTGGGCGACGAGCTTGTCGGATCGCCCAAGACGGCTCCGGCGGCACGCCTCGTCCTCGAGGCCGTCAATACGATGGACCGCGCGACTCGGTATCTGCGCGGAAAGGCGCCGAGCGAAGCGGTGGATGGGCAAGACAAGACGCTCGTGCTGCTGCGGGCGGCTGAAGAGGCCCTGGATGAGATGGAACGCGACGCGGCCGAGGAGTTGCTGCGTCGATCGCTCGCACAGATCCGCGAAGATCTGAATCAACTGTTGGCGGCCCAACGGCTGGTACACGGCGGCATCACGCAACTCGTGGAGGGGATTGTCGAGCCGGGGCGTATCAAGCGCAAAGAGGCGCGCGCCGCCGCCAAGCTCGCCCGCGCGCAGTCGGAGCTGCGCGCGACCGTTGAAGACCAACTCCCGCACTTCGAAAAGGTTCCGGTGTACAAATGGGCGCTTGAAAGGATCACCCGCTGGATGGACGAGACCCGAACCCGGCTCAATGCCCGCCGACTCGATGAGGAACTGGTTGTGACGTCGGGAAGAATCATTAAGGAGCTGGAGGGGCTCGTCGCCGCAATCGTCGCGACCGAGGCGCTACCCATCGATACCCAGTTTGTCGAGTCCGACAAGGGCGGTGGCGGTGGGGCGGCCAACTCGCAGTCTCGACCCGTGCCGCCCGTGGCCGAGCTCTTTGTCCTCAAGGCGATGCAGACCGACATCAACGAGCGAACCACGCAACTCGGCGGCCCGCTCGATCCGAACGAGGTAACCGGGCAGGCGCTGCGACGGCTGCGCATGCTAGGTGAGGATCAAGCCCATGTGCGGAAGCTCACCGAACTGGTCACGCGGGAGGTTGAACAGCCATGATCGAGCAGGCGGTTGATAGGGGTATGGCGCGGGCGGCGAGCCCGCGTTCTCACCGGCTGGAAGCCTGTGTCACACAACGGGCCGGTGCCAAACGTCAAGCCGCTGCCACACGAGAGGAGAACCCTTTCTCAACCGGCTGCTTGGTTTGCGATCCGGGGGAGGCGCCTCCAACGAAACGCCGCCGAGGCGCCGGGCGAGCTTGGCGGGGTGTCTTGATCGCAGTGATTCTGCTTGCCGCGCCTGTGCCCGTGCGTGCCCAGGATCCGCCGAAGTCAACAAAGCAAAAAGCCGAGGACAAACAACTTGCCGAGCGACTGTTGCGAAAGACTGCGACGGGTTCGGACGACGGCGTGATGCAGGCGATCATCCGGCTGATGAACGATGCAGCCCGGCGACTCGAGATCGAGTTCGACGCGGGCGCCGAGACCCGAGCCGTTCAAGAACGCATCACCGAACGCCTCGATGAGGCCATCAAGATCGCCGCGTCGCAGCGCCGACTGAAGCGGTCGCGGCCGGGCTCCGGGAAGAGCGACAAGCGGCGCGGCGAGAAAGGGGCGGCTTCCTCGGCAAACAAGCAGGCGACGGGCTCGGACGCCCCAGGAACGGATGCGGCATCGTCCGGGACGCCGGGTCGGGTCACCGGTAGGTCCGCGGCCGGCGAGCTGCGCGAGACGCGACGCACGTGGGGTCATCTTCCGACGCGCGAGCGTGACGAGATTCTTCAGGGAGTCCAGGAACGCTTTCTGGAAACGTACCGAGAATGGATCGAGCGTTACTACCGCGTCTTGCAGGAGATGGACGAATGACGCACGAGCGCCGGGTCAGGGCGGGATCGCGCCGGTTGCACATGCGCGTGCGGAGTATCTTCTTGCTCTTTCCAGCGACTGCCGCTGTGCAGGCACAGGAACCTCCGCGCGCACCGACGCCCGTGGCCGCCGAGATCACCGTGGAGGTCCAGCGAGCGGTGGGCGCCGGGCTCGGGTGGCTCGCCCAAACTCAGGACGCCGATGGGTCCTTCGGAAGCCTCTCGCACTATGGCCCACACGTGGGCATCACCGGGTTGGCCGGCTTGGCCCTCATGGCTGACGGCAACATGCCTGGTCGCGGACGCTACGGTGAGACGGTCGATCGGGCTCTGTCGTTTGTGCTGGCTCACAGTTCGGAAAGCGGTCTTCTAGCGGCCGAGACATCCCATGGCCCCATGTACGGGCATGGGTTCGCCACGTTGTTTCTCGCTGAAGTGTACGGGATGTCGCACCGACCGGAGGTCCGCGAGACGCTTCGCAAGGCCGTCCGGCTGATCCTCAATACACAGAACCACGAGGGCGGTTGGCGATACCAACCTGTCCGCGACGATGCCGACCTCTCGGTTACGGTGTGTCAGATCATGGCACTGCGCGCCGCCCGGAACGCAGGGTTGTACGTAGATCGGCGCATCATCGACAGCGCCGTGGAATACGTCAAAGCGAGCCAGAACCCCGACGGCGGGTTTCGCTATATGCTCAACTCCGGCGGATCGGCGTTTGCGCGCTCCGCCGCCGGTGTCGCCACCTTGCAATATGCCGGGATCTACGGCGGCGATGAGGTAGTTCGTGGCCTGGATTACCTGAAACGGTTTATGCCGCCCAAGGAGCAGACGGTCGGACACTATTTCTACGGGCACTATTACGCGGCGCAGGCGATGTTTCTTTCGGGCAATGAGCAGTGGGATCAGTGGTGGCCCGCGGTTCGTGACGAGCTTCTCACCAAGCAGTCGCCGGATGGTTTCTGGCGCGGGCAGGCGGGGCAGGAGTACGGGACAGCCATGGCGTTGATCGTGCTTCAAATGCCCAATCGGCTGTTGCCGATCTTTCAGAAGTGATCCAGCCAATGATGGAATCCAAGTGCCGAGCCCGGAATTGTGTGGCACCGGCATCCTGCCGCCGGCCTCGTTCTTTCCCGCGCAAACTGGTCTTGTGCGGCGCCGGCGTCATGGTGTTGGGATCAAGCGCGAGGCTGATCGGAGCGGTCCGGTCCAACCCTGGGCAACATGCCGGTTCCACACAGGCCGTGACCCTAAAGACGGTGACCGATGACGCACGCGCGGGCGATCTGGTTTCGCTCTCGACAAGCCGGGGCGCGGTGCTGCGCGGCGAAGACGGGAGCGAGCGCAAGATACCGCTGGAGGAGTTGGTCCGACTCACGACGGGCGTATCGGTGATCGCGCCGAGCCGGTCGGAGTCTTCCGTGACGCTCACGAACGGCGATGTGCTCATCGGCCGGCTGCGCAGCGGCCAAGAGGACTACGTTACGCTTGAAACCGTCGATTTTGGACGTGTGGCCGTGTCCCTCGATCTGATCGAGCGAATCGGTTCGCCCCAGGCCAACTCGGCGTCATACCGCGAGTCCGTTCAGTGGATGAACCGTGAGCCGTCATCCGAGGAAGATCGCGTCCTGCTGACCAATGGCGACAAGGTCCGCGGGTTCGTGACGGCCATCGGAGACCAGGGCGTTGCGATTGAGACCGCCTCCGGCGAGACCACCATCGCATCTCGTCTGGTTGTGGCCGTGCGCATGTCGCCGCAACCGGCGGTCGCACCGGCATCGCCCTACTTCCTTGTCACCGTCCGAAACAGCGGTCGCCTGACTGCGACGGCGCTGGAGTGGGTGGACGGAGTCGTTGAGCTACAGACCGTCAGCAGTGGCACCGTCGAGATCGAGGCGGAGCGCATCGTCGAGGTTGAGGTTTTCGGGGGCCGTTGGGTCTGGCTCTCGAGTCTGCACCCGATCGCCTACGAACACGTGCCAATGCTCTCGCTGGGCTTTGGCTATGTGACCGACCGCAATGTACTGGGCGGCAGGCTCTCGGTCGGGGGAAAATCGTATGCACACGGGCTGGGCGTTCACAGCCGTGCAAGCATCACCTATGACTTGCGCCGAGGGTACCGTCAGTTCGTCACCTTCGTCGGCGTGGACGATGACAGTGGCCGTCTCGCCGACGTGTCCGTTGCGATCATCGTTGACGGGAAGCGGCGGTACGAGCGCACGCAGCTTCGTCGCGGTGAGTTGGTCGGCCCCATTCGGCTCGACGTGACAAACGCCCAGCACATCGAACTCCTGGTTGATTTCGGTGACAACGGCGACGTTCAAGACCGCCTTGACTGGATCGACGCGGCCCTGGTTCGCTGACAGCCGCGACGTTGCAGCGAGACCACGCGGGTCGAGCGATTCGCAACCGATGCCAATCGGTTTTCCTCGGCTTTGCCTCTCATGGGGGTCCTCAGCGTCCTTGTTTCCCCAGTCGTCTCGTCCTCCGAGGGTTCTTCCTCCGCAAATCCGGGGCTCTCGACCGCAAGCCGCCTTTTTCTCCCTTGAAAAAAGGCAATGGATCGCGTACCTTCGTACGAGCCGGTGCTTGGGCGGACTAGCCGTTTTGGGGCAAGAGAGGTTCAAGCGGCTTGTGACGTATTTCTTGTTGAGCGAGTGAGTCAATCTTTGGCGTGTGGTTGCACGGGCGCACGGCGCCGGCCGCGAATGTCGAAACACGACGTCCAGCCAAGGCGCTTCCGCGCGGCGCTCCCTCGCCGATCAAGGATGGTTCTGTTGGGGAATCGGATGATGATGAGTGGTGGGTTCTTGCGACTCGGCGTTGCGTTCAGTTTCTGGATGTGTGTGGGGATACCCGCGGCGCTTCACGCGCAGGCGCCGCCCGGTGGCGCCGACGTTGTCGCGCTTCGCGCGCGGTCGCGGGCACTGACCGCACGGTTCACCCAGGGGCATGCCGACGCGGTTCAATGGGCGGCTCGTCAGGGGATCGCGAACCTCAGACGCACACAAGCCGATGGGACCGTATCCGAGCTGATGATACTGGAGAACGGCCGCCCGATCTTCTACATCACCGAGAACGCTAACGCAGCGGACACTGTTTCCGCTGACGAAATCCAGACCGGTGGTGCCACGGGTCTGGACCTCGACGGAGACGGAGTGGGCCTACACATCTGGGACAGCGGGGCTCTTCTGACCACGCACCAGGAGTTGACCGGACGGGTCACGTTGGGCGAGTCCGTTCCTACGTCCAACCACTCGACGCACGTGGCTGGAACGATGATGGCGAGTGGTGTCAACGCTAGTGCCAGGGGCATGGCCCCGATGGCGACGATCAAGTCGTATGATTTCGCCAACGACAGCGCCGAGATGGCCTCGGAAGCTGCGGTCGCTTTGGTTTCCAACCATTCGTATGGGTTCATCACTGGTTGGATCTTCGCGGATCTTGGGCTGGGGACCGGGGCGGACTGGCACTGGTTCGGTGACGTCAACATCAGTACCATCGAAGATCCGGGGTTCGGTCGCTACAGCAGCGGCGCGCGAACTTGGGATCAGATCACCTTCGATGCGCCGTTCTATCTCATCGTGAAGTCAGCCGGAAACGATCGCAACGATTCCGGACCTTCGGCCGGAACGCTTCATTGGCACGTACAGGGAAACTTCTTCGTCCAGAGTACCGATTCGCATCCGCGCGACGGCTTTCCCGGCGGGTTTGACTCCATTTCGTATGCTGGTAACGCCAAGAACATTCTCACCGTGGGCGCAGTCTTCGATATCAACGGGGGCTACGCCGGACCCGGCAGCGTCAACGTGGTAAGCTTCAGCGGTTGGGGGCCGGCCGATGACGGACGCATCAAACCGGACATCGTCGCCAACGGTGTATCGCTTTTTTCCTCCAGTAATGCGGGCGATACCAGCTATGCCAGTCTTTCCGGAACCTCGATGTCGTCGCCCAATGCGGCCGGAACGATGGGACTGCTGATCCAGCATTATCGTATTACGCACGCGGGTGCGGGCCCGCGAGCGGCCACGCTCAAGGGCGTCGTGATCCACACGGCCGACGAGGCGGGCTCCGCGCCGGGTCCGGACTACAGTCACGGATGGGGATTGCTCAACGCGCGCGCTGCGGCCGACCGAATCGAGCAGGACGCCGCCAACCCCGAGGTGATCCAGGAGCTGCGTCTTGAGCAGGCGGCGGTGATCGAGCAGATCGTTACATACAACGGGAACGGGCCGCTGAAGGCGACCATCTGTTGGACCGATCCGGCTGGATCGACGGCGCCCTTCCTGGTCGATCCGTCTCACGTAGCGCTGGTCAACGACCTCGATCTTCGTGTGATCGGTCCCGCAGGGCAGTTTCCGCCTTGGGTGCTCGACGGCGCCAACCCGACCAACCCGGCCACGACCGGTGACAACGACCGAGACAACGTAGAGGTGATCCTGATTGATACGCCTGCCGCTGGAGATTACACGATCCGGATCACCCACAAGGGGACGCTCATCAATGGCGCCCAGGACTTCTCGTTGATCCTCTCGGGAACCGATACCGAAACCGCAACCGGCGGCTGCTGCCAGGCCGGCGGCAGCGTCTGCACCAACGGTCCGTCCGTCGCCTGTGGGCTGGCCGGGGGAAGCTACCAGGGCGGTGGCACGGTTTGCTTGGGCGACGGCGATGGGAACGGACTGGACGATCTGTGCGGTTGCCAGCTCGCCGCGGCTCCGGCTGAGTCCGTCTGCTGCCCGGATGCCGGAAACGGGGCAAGCGTGCGGTTCCTCTCGTTTCGGGCCGGAAGCCCGGACGCCACGCAGGCGATTCGCGTAACCTTCCTGAGCCTGCCGGCACCGTTTGACGTTTTCAACAGTACATCGATGTGGGTGGGCGAGCCGCGGGCCGTAAGCGAATTGGGCGGTCAAGCCGATGCGACGCCTCCGACCTTCCAGGCGGCCACGCTCGAATGCGATCCCCTCTCCCTCGATTGGAATGCGCTTGGCGACGTGAGTGTATACCATCGACTGATTGTGCCCGGCGGGGTGTATCAGGTCGATGCCCTCGATAGCTCCTGCGGAGTGGCGTCGGAGAACTTCTCCGACCCGTTGGTTCTCGCCACGGCCGCGTGGGGTGACGTAGTGGGTTTGTTCAGCGCCGCCGATGCCGCGTGGACCGCACCCAACGGGGTCGTCGAAGTGACCGCCGACGTTGTCTCGGTTCTCGATAGGTTTTCCAGTCGGCCCAGCGCTCCGAGCAAGGCCCGCGCGGACGTGCAACCGGACACCCCGGATCTCAAGATCACGATCACCGATGTGACACGAGTTCTGGACGCATTCTCCGGTGCGTCGTTTCCCTTCGCGCCCGGTGAGCCACCTTGTGCATCGCCCTAGCGTTGCGCGCGTCATCGAGGCAGGCCTTGGCTTACCCGGTCGATGTAGCGCGGCTTGCGGGCTGCGCATTGGAGAAGACCGCCCGGTCTTGATACAATAGGCACGACTGTGCGGGTCAGGCAACTGACTTGAATTGGAATGGGCCGCCCCTCGTTCCGCTGGTGGGATTCGGGGTGCCGTCTCTGGGTGAGGAGGCACGATGATGAACCGACAAGGCCGCGCGATGTACTTCGGCGTTGTTTCTTGCGGAGTGATGGGTCTTTGTGCGGGGGCGGCGCAGGCGGGCTCGCACCTCTGGGACATCAACGAAGTTTTCAGTAACGCAGACGGTACCATTCAGTTCATCGAACTCTGGGAGGCGGGCGGTTCGCCGCACGAGGTCGGTCTTCCCGGTCTTGTCATGTCGACCAACGCCCACAGCTTTATCATCCCCGGCGATTCGTTGGAATCGCCGACGACGAACAAGTTCTTCCTTCTCGCCACCGAGGCCTTCGCAGCGCTACCCAATGCGCCGACGCCCGATGCGATCATTCCCGCCGGGCTGGTGCCTTTTTTTTCGACTGCTGGCGACACGATCCGCTATGAGCCCTGGGATACTCTGACTTTTTTCGGTCTCGTCGTGGTTCCGACCAACGGAATCCATTCACTCAACTTCGATCTGACCATCGGTGTCAACTCGCCGACGAACTACGCCGGTACGACCGGTTCCGTCGATGCCTCCGACGGTCCGTTCTGCGGAAACGGTCGTTGTGATCCGGACGAGGACTCGTGCAATTGCCCCGACGATTGCGGAATGCCACCACCGCGAGAGACACCGGGCTCAACCTGTAGCGATGGGCTGGATAATGACTGCGACGGTTTGATCGATTCCATCGATCCGGATTGCCCGGATCAGCCGATTCCAGCGGTCTCGGGGTGGGGTCTGATCGTCATGGCGCTGCTTCTGTTGACGGGTCTAAAGATCAGGTTCAGCGGGCGTCGCCTCGATATTCCCGCCGAGCGGCACCACGAAACGGCATGATTGCTACGCAGCATGCAGCACACGTGCCGTCGGTCACTGCGATTTGGGAAACCACCGCGAGGTAAACGTGAAGCTCTGGCTCGCAACTTCGATGTTTCTTCTTTGCCTGGAACCGATGCCGGGTTTGGCTGGCACGGAGATGTTGCCGGCGTTCTCACCGCCGGGAAGCCCGCGCCGCACGCCTCAGGGGGATCGGCGCGCGGGCGATGAGGGGTCGTCGGCGGGTAATGTGTGCACGTGTGCGACGCTCAAGGAACGGGGCGGCTGGTGCGACGCCTGCAAGGTCGGCTACGTGGCGGCCGTCCGGATTGATTCAGAGGCGTTGTTCCACGCGATTGATGCCCACGGCCACGACATTCGACCGGACTCGTTTCGCTGCACCACTTGTCGCAAGATGATTGCATCGGACGGGTTTTGCGGGTCGTGTAAGACCGGCTTCGTCAACGGACAGGCCTATTTTTCCAGGCTCACGTACCTACTGGCGACAGGAACGGTGAGACCGGCCGGGAAAATCACATGTGCCAAGTGCCGGACACACCTGAGTAAGCCGGGGTGGTGCGAGCCGTGTGGCGTGGGCATGGTCGGCCACGTGGCCTTTAAGAACAAAGAGAAATTCTTACGCGCAAAGCTGGCATACGAGGGCTTGCTGGCTGCGGTCGCGACGGTACCGAAGTGCCTGTCGTGCGCGGTTGCCATGGCCGTCGATCGGTCGTGCCGTCGATGCAAGAAGACCTATCTGCACGGAAAACCCGTCCCCCCAGATCAACGCTCTCGACCGTAGTGCCATAAATCTGGCACGCACGGTCTTGCGGCGTCGAACGAAAAAAGGCGGCGGGATCGATTGGATCCCACCGCCTTTCATGTATTCTTTGTTCAGCTATTCCGTGGCGTACTTCTTGAGCAACGCTTCGAAGCGATGCTCGCTAGACCATGCTCTTGAGGCCCTTGAGTGCCAGAACCTTGACAACGTTCCGCGCGGGCTTGGCCTTGAACATCATCTCTTCTTTCGTGAACGGGTTGATACCTCTTCGCGCCTTGGTGGCCGGCTTGCGGACGACCTTGATCTTCATCAAGCCGGGGACGGTGAACGTGCCCGGACCGCGTTTGCCAAGGTCTTTCTTGATCATGGTGCCCAGCTCGTCGAACATCGCCGCAACCTGTTTACGCGTTAGTTCCCCGGCTTCCGCCAAGTTGCCGAACACCTCCGACTTCGTTCGTGCCTTGACCGAGGATGCACCGGCCTTCTTCTTCTTCTTCGCCATCGACGACTCCTTTCACAAATAAACGACTGAATCACGAATCATGCGCACGGGAATCTACGGGCGCGCGCAACCGGAAGCAAGCATTTTTCCCTAAAAATATAGTATTTTCGTGCTCCACCCCGAAGTCGTCGGGTGGGTGGCGCCGGTGCCGTCGGACGACGGTGCCGACTGCGCGCCTCGGCGACCGGGCAAAACCCGTGGTTGAGTCGGGCGCTGGCGCATCGGCCCGACACCCTGGGCGGCTCGCGCCGGGGGAAACATCCCAACTCGCGCGGGTGGGGCTACGACGGGAGATCCCGCGGTCGCCAACCGCTTCAACAACGCCCACCGGTCGGGAAGGGCGTCGCGAGGGGGCTTGGCGGCTTTGGGCTCGGACCGCGTTTCCGGCCAAGAACACCTCAAAAACTGCGATATCAGGACTGGCGGCGGGGGAAGAGGGCCGACTGGAGGGCAAGAACGACCACGAAAGCAACGCCGCCTCCAACGCCCGCCGGCCGCCAACGGTCACCAAGGCTCACCGGCCCCTCGTTTGCCGCGGCCGTGACCAACCGCGCGCCGAGCGCGGCCGCCTCGATGAGGCGTGCCCGCGAATGTTCGAGAAGTGCTCTCTCGGTTTCGGCCAGGTCCGCCTGGATCGGTTCCAACCGAACCCTGGCATTTTCGGCCTTCAGAACCGCGCGCAGGAAGGCCTCATGGGTTGTGCTGTTCAGATGGAGTTCGTCCTGCAGCGCCAGGAGTTCATCCACCGTGGCATCGGCGGTATGTCGAGCAGCGTCGAGCTTCTCCTTGGCAGCCGCCAGTGCCGCGTCTCTTCCCTGGACGGCTCGCTGGGCGGCCTGCACCCTCAACGCCTGGTCGATCCTGTCGATGCGCTCCGTGGATCGCCGACGAAGCCCCCGGCCGCTCTTCAGGGCGATATCGAGCCGGAAGTTCTGCGGCGTTTCGATGGTGCCCGCGGAGAACTCAAAGCGGTGATGGGCCGCTTCGACGGCGTGAAACCGGCGGACGAGGCTGGATTCGAACACGTGCCGCCGTGCGGCGTTCCTGGGGTCGGCGAGCGTGGTTCGGACGGCCTCGCGAACCGTCGTCAAGCGCCGACCGGCTTGAAACAGAAACCCGTTGAGTTCCCGGCGGGCTCGCTGAAACGCGTCCAGGATGTCGCCGGCCATGGGATCGACGTCATGGCGCTTCAGGGCAAGGAAGCGGCGGTCCCACGTTTCCGAGAAGCCGGCGAGCCCGTCGCGGTAGTCGCGGGCTGCCTGGACCCAGAGGCCTTGGCCGCTCAGTGACGCGCCGATGCTGTTGGCGGCGGCGTCTTGGTCCTCTAAGGCCAGGAAATCTTCAACGCTTTGACCGAGCTGTGCAAGTGGGCCGGACGAGGCCTGCCAGACGTTGAGCAGATGCAGCTTGAGCTCTGAAAGCGTAACGGAGAGCTCGCTGAGGTCTTGCCCGAGCATCGCGTCGCCCTCCAGCGCCCTGCGACGCGCATCGGACGAAACGAGCCCCTGCGTCGGTGTCGGCGCGGCTTGCAACGTGGCGAGTTCGGTCGAGGTGGCGGCAACGGTTCCGCTGAGCGTAGAAAAGATGCCCCGCAGGTCCCGCCATCGGGCGAGGAGCGTCTCGCGGTGGTTCGATGGATCGGTGGCGGGGATGGCCGCGACAGCAGCCTCGACTTCCGCGAGCGCCGCTTCGCCGCGAGCCTGGAGGTCCCTGCGTCGCTGGGACAAGGCGTTCTCGATTGCGCCGGGCGTGCGCCGGACCGCATCGGCACGTTCTCGGAGTAGACCCTGAAACCCGTGGACGATGGCGGATGCATGCTCGACCCCCTCGCGCGGGCTGCTCGCGATGACCGTAACGAGTAACAGACCGGGCGCCGGTGACGTGGCCGTCACGCCGCGCCGCCAGTCCGCGGGTTCGTCTTCGTCCAGGACATGATCCCAGGCAAAGTCCGCCAGGCTTCTGCGAATCGTGTCGGTTTGTCGAGCGTCTGGGTCGCCTTTCAGGCGAAGGGTCGCGGTGCATCGGTATAGAGATCCGCCGAAAAAAGCCACGGCGGTCCCGACGCAGACCGCCGTGAGAACGGCGACCGCGAGTCGCGAACCCTGTCGTGATCGCCCAGGCCTGTCGAAGGCGCGGCCATACTGCCGGCCCGCCTCTGACAGTGCTTGGAGCCCGGAGCCTGATGGCCCATGGGCGACGTTCGACGGCGAGGAGGATGCCTCTTGGGCGGGTCGCTCGGTTGGTTTCACCGGTCAACTACTCACAAAGGCGTCAACCTGGGCTCGGTCCTCGGGTGACAGCGTCCAGCC
Organism: uncultured bacterium; assembly: GCA_965371245.1. Classification (GTDB taxonomy): domain Bacteria; phylum Planctomycetota; class Phycisphaerae; order UBA1845; family UBA1845; genus CBDUXT01. The sequence goes on from CBDUXT010000007.1 coordinate 94,230, forward strand.
AACGCCGCCGGCGTTTTCCAGAATCTGTGACGGGCGCTTCGCGCCGACGAGCGTGGCCGAGACACCAGGAACCCCGGCGGCCCAGTTGATCGCCAGCTGCGCGACGGTCTTGTTGTAGGTTCCGGCGATCTGTCGGAGTTGATCGGTCAATCGGAGGTTCCGCCGAAAACGGTCTCCGCGGAACTCCGGATCGTGGGCACGGAGGTCGATGAAACGGGTGTCGGTCGTGAACTTGCCGGTCAGCAGCCCCTTTGCCAGCGGGCCGCATGGCAGCACGCCGATGCGATGTTCCCGACAAAAGGGTAGCAGGGTGTCCGACGCCCGGCGATGGAGGATGGAAAACGGGGTCTGAAGGCAGTGGATCGGACCGTATTCCCTGGCTTCCGTGATTCGCTCGCAGCCGTAGTTGGCGAGGCCGATGGCGCGGATTTTCCCCTGATCGAGCAGGCTCGTGAGAGCGTCCATCGTTTCACGAATCGGCGTATTCGGGTCAGGTGCATGGCACTGATAGATGTCGATGACATCGACTCGCAGGCGTCGAAGGCTGCCCTCACATTCCCGGTGAATCCTCTCGCGGGAGAGGTTTCGGTCGGCCGGCTGATCGGGCCGGGAAGAAGACATGAGCCCGCATTTCGTAGAGAGGAGAACCTCTTCTCGTCGCCCGTGAATCGCTCGCCCGACGGTTTCCTCGCTGTGTCCGTGGCCGTAGTCGGGGGCGGTGTCGATCAGGTTGATGCCCAGATCGAGTGCTTCGTGGATGGTTGCGATGGACTCGCGATCATCGACGCGTCCCCAGACGTGCTCGTCGCCGCCCATGGCCCAGGTTCCAAGCCCTAGGGATGATACTTCCAGTCCACTATCGCCCAAGGCGGATTTCTGCATTCGGCGCCTTCTCGCAGAGCGGCACACTGGTTCAGACCAGGAAAGAGTCGCATGCCGGCAGGGGATGCCCGCGAGCGAGCAGTCGCAAAATCGTACAGCAGGCCGGGCGGTTCTACAAGCGTAGCCCGGCTAGGAATGGAGAAAGCCGCGAGGAATCGAGGCTTCACCGGAGGCTAGCGATCCATCACGGAGAGATCAGTGTTAGTGCAATAAAATTACCCGTGATTTTCACGGGCGGCTCTGACGGGTATCCGGATGTCTTTTTTGCGTTTTTTGGCATTTGACATGGTCTGAGTGAGGCTTATACTCGCCGGGTTCTGGGTGCATGCATCTTCGGTGCGGTCGCGAGGCATGCGCGACGGACACGCACGGCCTGGGTGTGGCACGGCGCCTTGGAAACGGCGCCGTGGCGTCGCTTGTGGCAACCATTGGTCGGCGTGCGCGAAGGCGCGGCGTCTTTACCGGCTTACGGTGCTGCTGTAGCTCAGCTGGTAGAGTGCGTCCTTGGTAAGGACGAGGTCACGGGTTCGATTCCCGTCAGCAGCT
>CBDUXT010000008.1:0-94419 GCA_965371245.1 uncultured bacterium
GCACTTGACCCGGACATGCCTTTCATGGATAGGTCGGGTCATCGACCCGGCACCTCCCGGCTACGCTCGACGTCGAACGAATGCGACGGATTCTCGGCGGCGCCTTCACGCGGTCGGGTTGCGAATCAGCGGCGCGCGTCGATGGGTGATAGGCGAGAAGAAGAATGTGTCGCCAGCCGAGACTGCGCGACGGTATTTTGACACGAAGGTCAACGTAGTGGGATGAGATATCCGTGCCAAGAAACGTCGGGTCGATGACCCGACCTACTCGGCTCGGAACAAAGAAACGGGAAATCCTCTTCCAGCCCGGAACTCAGGACGCAAGCACGGAAACCATCCGGACCATGCCCATAGACTTCACCACTGTTGAGCGAACGCACGAGAGCGCCACCGCGGCGCTGCTCGACGCTCGCGGACCCAGTGCGCATTGGGAGGGCGAACTGTCCAGCAGCGCGCTCTCGACCGCCACGGCCGCCTGCGCGCTGTCGCTTCTGCACAGAGCCAACCCGCGCGCTTCCCTTCAACCCGAAGGCGACCTGTCCAGGTTCATCGACAAGGGGCTCGATTGGATCGCAGAGCACCAAAACGCCGACGGCGGCTGGGGTGACACCATCGACAGCCCCACCAACATCAGCACCACGACCCTGTGCTGGGCGGCATTGGGCATCGAGCCAAGCGGCGCCCATCGACAGGAGTCGTTGGACCGAGCGACAGCGTGGCTACTGAAGGACTGCGGCGAACTCACGCCACGGCGCATGGCTGCGACCATTCGGTCCCGCTACGGGAATGACGGCACGTTTTCGATCCCGATCCTCACGATGTGCGCGCTGGCCGGTCGCTTCGGAAGCGCGCCCGACGCTTGGGCATCGATCCCGGCGCTTCCGTTTGAGTTGGCCGCTTGCCCGCATCAACTCTTCCGGCGACTGCGGCTCAACGTGGTGAGCTATGCCCTACCCGCGCTGATCGCGGTGGGACAGGCCAGGCACTTCCACCGCCCCACCCGAAACCCGATCACGCGCGTGCTGCGAAACGCTCTTCGCGCTCGCACGCTGCGGGTGTTGCACTCCACCCAGCCCGAAAGCGGCGGCTTTCTCGAGGCCGCTCCGCTGACCAGCTTCGTTCTGATGAGCCTGGCGTCGATCGGGCACGCCGGACATCCCGTGGCCCGATCAGCCGCGAAGTTCCTCACCGAGACGGTCCGCCCCGACGGAAGCTGGCCGATCGATACGAACCTTGCCACCTGGGTGACGACCTTGTCGTGCAACGCCTTGGGCGACGGCCTCACCAGCCGCCTCTCCGGCGACCAGCGCGGTGCGATCCTCAACTGGCTGGTGTCCCAGCAGCATCGCATCGAGCACGCCTACACGCACGCCGCGCCGGGCGGCTGGGCGTGGACGGACCTGAGCGGCGGCGTCCCCGACGGCGATGACACACCCGGGGCACTCCTGGCGCTACGAGCGCTGACCTCGACCCAGGACGTCCAAACCCAGGCCGTCGTACGTGTCGCGCGTGCGGCGACGCTCGGCCTCCGGTGGCTGATCGACGTGCGGAACACCGACGGGGGCGTCCCCACGTTCTGCCGCGGCTGGGGCAAGCTGCCCTTCGACCGCAGTAGCCCGGACCTGACCGCACACGCCATTCGCGCCTGGGTCGCGTGGACTCCTTTCAGCGACCAGGCATTGCGCGGGGAGATCGAGGCGGCCATCAAGCGTGCGAAGGGCTACCTGCTGAAGACACAACAAGCCGACGGTCGGTGGGTTCCGCTTTGGTTTGGGAACCAGAAGGAAGAGAACCAGGAGAACCCGCTGTACGGAACGACGCGCGTCATGCGCGCCGCCGGCGGCGAATCCGGCGACCCACGGCTCGATGCCGCCTGGACGGAAGCGCACGGCCGCGCGACGCAGTGGGTGTTGTCCGCACAACACGAGGACGGCGGTTGGGGAGCGGCCAAGGACGTGACACCCTCGATCGAGGAGACCGCCCTGGCCGTCGAGGCGCTGGCGGAACGGCTGAGCACGCAGCGAACCGACGTGCCTTCGGACGCCGCAAAGGACGGTCCGGCCCTCGATGACGACCGCGTCACAGGCGCGATCGCGCGCGGATCGGCCTGGCTGGCACGGCACACGTCGCACGGCACACAGTTCCCCGCAGCGCCGATCGGTCTATACTTTGCCAAGCTCTGGTACTCCGAGCGCCTGTACCCGCTGATCCTGACGGTGTCGGCCCTGGAGCGGGTGCGTCGCCTGAACCATGCCGGCGCGACCGTATCGACCGCGGCGGGAAAGACTTGATGAGGGTAGGCACACCGGTATATCTCGACTACAACGCGACCACGCCGCTCGACCCGCGCGTGCTCGACGCGATGATGCCGTTTCTGACTCACCGGTTCGGCAACGCCGCCAGCCGTCACCATCAGCTCGGTTGCGACGCGGCCAAGGCCGTCGAGCACGCCCGCGAGCAGGTGGCCACAGTGATTGGGGCCGACCCTCGAGAGATCGTATGGACCAGCGGCGCGACCGAGGCGGACAATCTTGCAATCAAAGGGGTCCTCACTTCGCCGATCTACGCTCGGGACGATGCACACGTCATCACGGTCGCCACGGAGCACAAGGCTGTCCTGGACACTTGCGGGTTTCTTGCGGACCACGGAGTTACGGTCAGCTTTCTTCCCGTCGATTCCACCGGCTCCATCGACCTTGAGCGACTGGCCGACGCCGTAACGGATCGAACCGTTTTGGTAACCATCATGCACGGCAACAACGAAACCGGCGTGCTCCATCCCATCGAGAGAATCGGCCGGCTGTGCAAGAAGCGCGGCGTGCTCTTCCACACCGACGCGACGCAAACCGTCGGCAAAGTGCCCGTCGATGTCGAGACCATGGGCATCGCGCTACTGAGCCTCTCGGCCCACAAGATGTACGGACCCAAGGGCGTCGGCGCCCTGTACGTTCGCCGCAAAGGCCCGAGGGTGCGGTGCGAGCCGCTGATTCACGGCGGCGGGCACGAGCGCGGGCTACGCTCGGGGACGCTCAACGTTCCGGCGATCGTCGGGCTGGGTGCGGCGGCGGAACTCTGCCGGATAGAGATGTCGGGTGAAGCAAAGCGCGTCGGCCGCTTGCGCGATCGACTCGAGCAGGCGCTCCTCTCACAACTCGACGGCGTGACAGTCAACGGCCACAAGGCGCGTTGCCTGCCCAACACGCTGAACGTCAGCTTCGCCGGCGTGGATGGCGACCGGCTGATGCGCGAGATGCCCGAGGTGGCCGTCTCGGCAAGCTCGGCCTGTACGAGCGCTCAGCTTCAACCCAGCTACGTGCTCGGCGCCATGGGGGCGTCCGACGAGTCCATCCAGGGAAGCCTGCGTTTTTCGCTGGGGCGATTCACGACTGAGGAAGAAATCGATTTCGCGGTCGGCAAGGCCGTGCGAGGCGTATCCGCCCAGCGCGGGTGACGCGCGACACGCCAAAGACAGACGGTGCGTCCGGGACGCACCCTACGGGCGGGTTGCAGCCGCCGAGCGCTTGTCAACCGCGCCGGGCGTTGGCGACTTGCTCCGTGTCGCCCTCTCGCTTTCGGGCCGGCAGGATCGAACAAGCCTCCTTGCAGCCGAACACGCGACTGAGCAGGTGACGATTTCGGCTCACCGTCATGTAACCAAGCTCGGCTACCCAGATCACACCGGGCACCCAGAGGAACAGCCCCATCGGCAACAGAAGCGGCATGCGCAGGCCGAGAAAACGCAACGCCCGCGCCCCTCGATACACACGACGACTCGGCGTGACGCAGTGGATGGCCTCGAGAAGTTGCTCGCGGGAAAGCTCTGGGGCGATGCGTTTGGCTTCCGGGTGCGAAAGGGGCATGAGACTCACGACGCCCAACCAATCGACCCAGGTCAGCACGCGCATCTGAAAGGTACACATCGGGCACCCGTCATCGTAGAGCAGAATGTTTGAAGAATCCTTTGCCATGGTGGACGACCCTTCATGATCGGCAAGCTGACGACGGCTACCATCCGCCGCCAAACAGGCTACCCAGGGATCGCAACGCCGACTTGACGAGACCTTCGGACGCCGGTCGCTCTACCTCAACGTCGTCGCGCTCTTCGCGCCGCGCCTGGGACTGACGCTTCATCTCCGCCTTGCGCTCCAGCGATGCGGCCCGGCGTGTCTCAGCCTGGGCAACGTGCTGGGCCGCCTGTTGTCGTTCGTTTTCGGCGGCCTGTGAGCCGAGCGCCTGCCGCTGCCGCTCTTCCCGCAGTTTCGCCTCTGCCTGCTCGAGGTCGCGCTTCCCACGGGTCTCCTCGGCTTGCCGACGTGCTGTCTCGCGCTTTGTTGCAAGGTCGTGCGAGGCCTCCTCCGCCCGGAGCCCGGCCTCCGCCTCCTCTTGCGCTCGCTCGGCCCGCGCACGCTCCTGTGCCTCGCGGCGTTCCTTGGCCCGCTCCTCTTCCTGAGCTTGCGCCACATCCACCTGGCGTTTGGCTTCCGCTTCATCGGCGAGCCGCTTGGTCTCGGCCTCGGCGCGTTCGCGATGGCGGCGCTTACGAATGGCCTCTTTTCGTTCTTGCGCGCGGACGACCTTGGCCGCTTCCGCTTTCTCGTACGCCTCTCGACGCCGGACCGTCTCTTGTTCGACCTGCTCCCGGTCGAGGGCGGCTTCGCGTTCCCTCAGCCCGGCCGCCCTGCGCTTGAGGTCCTCTAACCGATCAACTTCGTCTGACATTGGCGTATCACTCGTTGCCTGGACGCCCGGTGCGGGCGAAGCCCCCTTGATGATCACTCAGCGTAGCGGGGCTCAGGGAGCCCCCGCTTCAGCACGGAGGATTATACGCCGTGATCCTGGCGGGGTCCAAAACCACCCGGATTCAGGCGACGGCTGTGGGGGCGGTGTCGCCGGCGGCCCGGACATGCGGTTGAGGCCGAGCAGTCACACCTAGGTTATTCACCGTCCGGGAAAACGGTCGATTCGCCGTGCCAGGGTTCCCAAAAAGAAAAACTTTGAATCGTCCGCGCCGTGGACCCGGCGATATCCGAGAATGTAGCATCGACCAATGGACCCGGTGGAGGGGTATCTGAGCCCCACGGCATCCCAGCGGATGCAAGCCGTCGCGCGGATTCACGGCTGTCACGGGTCGCATTTCTTCCAACTCGGGGGGGGAGGAAGAAACATGTCTTTCACACGATCTACGCTTGCGCTGTTTCTGTTCGGGAGTATGTGCGGGCTTATCGGGTGTGGTGCTGCGCTGGATTCCGGCGGGGCGGACGCCCTGTCCGAACAAGTCGACAACCTGGGGAGCGCTTCGCAGCTTCCTGCCCAGATCGATGTGGTGACGGGCAAGACGACATTGGTCGGTCTTCTCGACGAGCTTCCCGACAAAGCCTTCGACAACGTTTCGCTCACGCTCCACGCCAGCCGCGTAAGCGTCACCCATGACCCCGGCGCATCCCAGGATCAAGCCGGCAACGGCACCGAACATCACGCCGCCGTTACGTTCAGCTTTTCCGTCGTGGACGGCGAGGCGTGCGGCGCCGACGCGTCTGTCGGCCCCTTCGAACTGACCATCATCGACGGCGACGTCACGATGACGACGGAGTCCCTCCGCCTCGGCGAAGCCGTTCGCTCCATCCTTCGGCAAGGCGAATTCCAAATGTGCCTGGAAACCTGGGCGGACTTCGACGGGCTGATCTCCGTCGAGCGCGTGGGGTTCGAATTCGAGGAGGATCACTCCGGTCGCCAGCACGTTGAGCTCTGCCATCGGGGTCACACGATTACCGTCGATTCGTCCGCGCTGGATTCGCACCGTGGCCACGGAGATTCCGAGGACAGGTGCGCTTCCGGGTCCAACCACAGCGGTCACGGCAGTGGCGACGATGACGATGACGACGACGAGTGCGACGATGACGATGATGATGATGATGACTGCGACGACGATGACTGCGATGGCGATGACGATGATTGCGACGATGACGATGACGACGACTGCGATGACGATGACGACGACTGCGATGACGATGACGACGACTGCGACGATGATGACGACGCCTGCGACGATGACAACGATGTTGTCGTGCCGGAACCGGACGTCCTGCTGGCGGCCGATGCCGGTCCGGACGTAACCACAACCACGGGAGACACCGTCTTCGTCGTCGGCGCCGGGCAAGTTCTTCAGGGCAACTACGCTGAGGCCGACCTGGTCTTCGTCTGGGAGCAGGTCTCGGGCGAACCGACCACGTTCCAGAGCAGCAGTCCGCCGCTGACCGTGGAGACGACCGGCATCGTGGGTGACCTGACCTTCCGCCTGACCGTTTCGACGCTGGACGGAAGCGTCTTCGCCAGCGACGACTTCGTCATCACGGTTGTCGCCCCGCAGGTCGTCAGCCTTGCAGCCGGCCAATACCACAACGTAGCGCTTCTTTCCGACGGCACGACGCGCACGTGGGGCTGGGAGCGTCACGGACAACTGGGCGACGGATCCCTCGTCGCCGACGTCGCGTCCGTGGATGCTTCCGGGCGCTCGACGCTGCTGGCCAAGACCGACGGCAGGGTCTGGACCTTCGGCACCAACGCCCTCAATGCGTCGGCCGTCCCGGTCCAGGTGCCGGGCATGACCGAGGTCGTGCAGGTGGGCGCGCTGGAATCCGGCGGCCTGATGCTCAAGTCCGACGGCACCGTGTGGGGTTTCACCGGGGCATCCAACCCCGGATGCGAACTCGGCGGCGCAACGTCACCGGGCAGCACCGGCGTGCTCGGTCCCGTCCTGGTAGCGGGCCTGCCGAGCGATGTCACGTCCATCGCCACGGGCGCCTTCAACAGCGTCGCGCTTGATGCCCTCGGGCAGGCGTGGGTCTGGGGAGACCGATTCGGTTGCACACCCACGGTTGTTATGAGCGGCGTGGCCTCGGTGGCCGCGGGCGAGTCGAACCACTTCCTGTTCCTGCTCGAAGACGGCACCGTCTGGGGACTGGGCTTCAACGTGCATGGTGAGCTTGGCAACGGCACAACGGCATCCAGCTTCACCGTAGCGACGGAGGTCGTCGGTCTGACGAACGTCGTCTCCATCACCGCGGGTGATCGGCACAGCTTCTTCCTTAAAGGCGACGGCACCCTCTGGACCGCCGGCTGGAACCATAACTGTCAGCTCGGACTGGAGGATGAGGCGATGCCGTTCGTACCGATGTTCGGCGACGCGGTTCTGGAGCCGACGCAGGTCGGGTTGACGAACGTGCGGACGATGGCCGGCGGCAACCTGCACAGCGTGGCCGTCCTGGAAGACAACACCGTCTGGGCGTGGGGAGCCAACAACGCGGGGCAACTATCCAAGTGGAGCCAGAGCACGCTCCCGTTCGAGACCTGCACCCCGATGCAGGTCAATCTGGACGGTGTCAACTAGAACGTCTGGCAAACCACCTGGTCGCAACAGCATCCGTCGCGGCGGCGGGGACTCAATCCCCGTCGCCGCTTCTTTGCGCTGCGTTGCTCCAAAGACGCGTCGCATGCCCAAGCGAAGCGCGGCGCGGGTGCCCCATTCATCGCGCAGCGATGGGTGGGGTCACGATGATCGTACGATCGAAGACTCGCGCGCCAGGTCGATCGCACCGACACACTCGGTCAGGGTTCTTGTATAACGTCCGCGTGCCCGATCACCGTGACCCTACCCTTTGCTTTTGCAAAGGATGGGCTACCCAGTCCTCAACCCTTTACCGGGTCACCCGAACGACCTTAGCGAATTGACGGATGTGCTGCCCTCGTAGAGGCTATGGGCTACGTGTGCCGGGCGCGGTTGATCCCCGGTGTGTCGCGTCTCCGTAGCGGCCGATTCAGAGGTGACCTCACGGTGCCAGACTTCGTTACGATTCCTGACGACCTGATCGCATTCACGCAGGATCTGATCCGCCGACCCAGCGTGCTCGGACACGAGCAGGCGGTGGCCGACTGCGTCGCCGAGCGAATGCGCGACCTTCAGTACCAGCGCGTGTCCATCGATAGCGCCGGCAACGTCATCGGCTCCATCGACGGAGCCGCCGGCGGACCGACCATCCTCTTTGATGCCCACATGGACACCGTCGATGTCGTCCCACGCGATGCCTGGGCACGCGACCCCTTCGGCGGCGAGCTGGTCGATGGACGAATCCACGGTCGGGGCACCTCCGACATGAAGGGCGCCCTGGCGGCGATGGTCTATGCGGTGGCCGGTCTCGATCGAGACAAGCTTCGCGGCACGGCCGTCGTCTGCGCATCGGTGGGCGAGGAGCTGATCGAGGGCGCCGCCCTTGGGGTGGTCATGGATCAGGTCAAGCCCGACTTCGTCGTCATTGGCGAAGCGTCGGCGCTGAACCTCGTCCGTGCCGGCCGGGGACGAGCCGAGTTCAAGCTTCACGGCCGGGGAAAACCCGCGCACGCCTCCACACCGGCGGACGGCATCAACGCCGTACACACGATGATGCGGGTGATCCAGCAGATCGAGCGGATCGAAATGCCGCACCACCCATTTGTCGGCCACGGCGTCATGTGCCTGACGGACATCATCTCCGATCCCCACCCCGCCCACTCGGTCGTCCCCAGCGGGTGCAAGGTGACGTATGAGAGACGCCTCATCCCCGGCGACACGCAGGAGTCACTGATGGCTTCGCTTCGGGGCGCGTGCGAGGCGGCCGGCGCGCCGGAGACCGACATCGACCTGGCGAGAATCGAATACGAAACCTACACCGGCGTCGTTTGGGACAAGCCGAAGTGGCTGGCCCCGTGGGAGCTTCCCGAAGAGCACGCCCTGGTTCGCGGCGCGGTATCCGCTTTGCGGCGAGCCGGGCTTTCTCCGGAGCTGACGAGCTACCAGTTCTGCACCAACGCGGCCCACAGCGCGGGCGTCGAGGGCGTGCCGACCATCGGCTTTGGGCCTTCCAGCGAACGACTCGCTCACGTCATCGACGAGTACGTCGAGGTCGATCAGCTCACCAGCGCGTGCCGAGGCTACGCCGCCATCGCAACGACGATGCTCGCCGCCGAGTGACCACCGCCCCGAAAGGACACGGCTCCATGCGGATAGCCCATCCCCGCGACTTCCACGGCCGGCTTCCCGGCTATGCCCCGACCCCCCTGCATCGGCTGCCCGAGCTGGCGAGCCACCTGGGCGTGGGTCAGCTCCTGGTCAAGGACGAGTCGAGTCGCTTCGGCCTGCCCGCGTTCAAGTTCCTCGGCGCCTCGTGGGCCGCCTACAAGACGCTGTCGAAGCGAATGGGGCACGAACCGGCCGAGTGGACGACGTTGAGTCAGCTTCGCGCCGCGTTCGCACCGCTTGCCCCGCTCGAGCTGATCACCGCGACGGACGGCAACCACGGCCGGGCCGTCGCCCGGGTGGCATCGCTCCTTGGGTTTGACGCGCGGGTCTTCGTACCCAAGGGAACCGCGGACGCTCGCATCGCCGCGATCGAATCGGAGGACGCGCGCGTCGTGACGGTAAATGGCACCTACGACGAAGCCGTCGCGGAGGCCGCCCGTGTGACAACTGATCGCTCCCTACTCATCCAGGACACGTCGTTCGACGGATACGAGGAGATCCCGCGTCTGGTGATTGACGGATACTCGACCATCTTCTTTGAGATTGACGCGAGCCTGGCGGCCTCCGAGGAGACCGGACCCGACCTGGTGGTGATTCAGATCGGCGTCGGGGCGCTGGCGGCGGCGGCCGTCGTACACTATGCGGCCACGCCTTCCGAGTCTCGCCCAAGGCTGATCGGCGTCGAACCGACACGGGCCGCCTGTGCGCTGGCGGCACACGAGAGCGGTAGGGTCGTGACCGTCCCCGGTCCCCACGACTCGATCATGGCCGGTCTGAACTGCGGCACGGTGGCCACGGTCGCCTGGCCGCTGCTGCGCGATGGGATCGACGTCTTTCTCACCGTGGAGGACAACGGCGCCCGCGAGGCCATGCGCCTGCTCGCCGGCGCGGGGATCGTATCAGGAGAAAGCGGTGCCGCGGGCCTGGCAGGGCTGTTGGAACTACTGGATGACCGGCGCCGCGCCGCTGATCGCCGCCGGCTGGGCATCAACCAACAAACGCGCGTGCTCGTAATCTCAACCGAAGGCGCCACCGACCCGGCGTCGTACAAGCGCATCGTCGGCCACACGCCTGGTGGGTCTTAGCTCCCATTGTATAGATCGACTCATCGACCCGGCTCCTCCCGAGCGTCGCAGTGTGTTCGAGCCCAGCGCCGGACCCGAACGAAGCCATGCCGCGTCGATGCCCCCATTCGTGCGGCCGCACGACGCAGATCATTCCTTGAAAAAATCCGCCACGATTCGGCTTGCCACCCTTCCGGCCTGCTCGTCGCGATTGCACAGAACGATGATGACGGCGTTTTCTTCGGGGAATCGGGCGTACATGGCGTTGAAGCCCGGAAGGCCGCCGTCGTGGAAGTGGAGCGGAGTCCCGCGTGTGGTGCGGGACAAGCGCCATCCCATGCCCCAGGGCTCGCCTCGTTTGTAGGGCCTCGTTACGACTTTGTATTGTGCCGCGGTGAGCACGGTTCCCGCGCGAAGCGACTGTTCCCACTTCAGCAGGTCGCCAGCCGTGCTGACAATGCCGCCGGGGCCGATCCGCAGCCACGACCCACCGTAGGATTCGGCTTTTCCGTCCAGGCCATATTGCTTCACCTTCTCTCCGGAGCCCACGGCCACGCGTTCGATATGCGGCGCAATCTCGCTGAGAAAGAACGTGTTCTTCATCCCGGCGACATCGAACACCCGCCGCCGCACGGCCTGTCGATACGACTCACCCCCGGCTCGCTCAATGATCACGGCCAGTAACGAATACGCAACGTTGGAATATGTATGCTTCTTGCCCGGCTTGCTTTCAAGCGGTGTGGCCAGGAACCACTCGAGGAAGGCATCTCGATCGAGTTTGGCGAACGGGTCGGGATGGTTACCGACGATGCCGGGCGTATGGGTCAACAGATGCTTGATCGTGATGCGGGCTTTGTCCTTCGGGACGCCGTCGATGTGCCGCCCGAGGGTGTCCGAGAGCTTCAGCTTCTTCTCGCCTTCCAACTGAAGCACGACCGCCTACCCGTTCTTTCCGGCGGCTTGCTGGCGGAGTTGGTCTACGGCGATCGGCCGCGAATCCTCAACGAGGTTCGCATCGACCCCGCCGAGCCGGCGCATGAGCAACTCGACGGGGCGCGGTCGCTTATGTACTTGCCGCTCTTCGACGGAGGCGCCGGCGTCAACGGCGTGCTGCGCATCTCGTCGGACGCCGCCGGCTTCGATCACATCAACCTGGCCGACGCCGTCTTGACCGGCAACCTCTTCGGCCAGGCCACCAACAATCTGCTCGTCGCCCAGCGCCTCCGAACGGCCTATGCCGAAATCGACCACGAACTCGCAACGGTCGGTCGGATTCAACGTTCGCTGCTCCCGCCTGGCCTGCCCGACATTCCCACGCTGGACATCGCGGCCTCATACAAACCGGCCGCCCGCGCCGGCGGCGACTACTACGATTTCTTCGAGCTGGAAGAAGGTCGATGGGGCATCTTGATCGCCGACGTCAGCGGACACGGCACGCCGGCCGCCGTGGTGATGGCCATGTTTCGCACCATGCTTCACGCCCGGTGTCAACACTGCAAAACGCCCGCCGAGGTGCTTTGCTATGCCAACGAGCGGCTCTGCAACCAGGCCGACGAGTACGACGGCACCTTCGTGACCGCGTTCTACGGCATCTACGACCCGGCCGACGGATCGTTCCAGTATGCGTCCGCGGGCCACAACCCTCCGTTGCTCGTTGATCGCCAAGCCGGCGTTCGCGAGCTGGACGAAGCGCAGGCCCTACCGCTGGCCGTCAACCGAGAGTGTGCATTCATCGAGAGCCGCGTCACCCTCGCGCCCGGCGACACACTCATCCTCTACACCGACGGCATCACCGAGGCAGTCAGCGCCGACGGTGAACCCTATGGCCGTGACCGGCTCCTGTCGTGTGTATGCCAGAATGCCCCGAGCACCCAGCACATCATCGACTGCGTGACACACCGGCTCATGGGCTTCACCGAGGGCGGCGTGCAGCACGACGATCAGACACTGTTGGCCATTCGCGTGCGGTAGCAACGAATGCCCGCGGGGTGATCGCGGGATCATCGAACGCGCAGACCTCCCGACGGGCAATAGCCCGCCCTACCCGATCGCGCACGTCGGGCGGGCCACCGGATCGCGCACGTAGGGCGGGCTATTGCCCGCCGAAACCACTAGAATGCCCCTATGCCAAACTACGTGCGATGGCGAGAAAAGGGTGCCTCCTATTTCTTCACCGTCGTGACGCACCATCGACGGCCCCTCTTCAATGATGCCGGTGCGAGGAAACTTCTGAACCGCGCCTTCGTTCACACCCGACGAACGAATCCCTTCAACATGTTCGCAAGCGTGTTGCTACCCGACCACCTCCACTGCATCTGGTCGCTGCCCCAAGGCGACGATGACTTCCCGGCCCGATGGGGGTCCATCAAACGATACTTCACACATCACTATCTCCGCGCCGGCGGCACGGAGTTGTCCGTGACCCCAAGCCGGGACCGAAAGCGCGGGCGCGGCGTCTGGCAGCCGCGGTACTGGGAGCATCGAATCCACGATGAAGACGATTGGTACCGGCTGCGCGATTACATTCACTTCAACCCCGTCAAACACGAATATGTGAAGCGTCCGGAAGATTGGCCGTGGTCGAGTTTTCATCGACACGTTCGACTCGGCTGGCTGGATGCGTCGTGGCCCGGATCCACGCCGATGGAGATGCCCGACATGCCGGGCGAGCCATTGGCCGTCGCAGGCGGCGGGCAATAGCCCGCCCTACGCGGCTGATTAGCGAGGCGCCACGACCACGATTCAGGACCCGCCTGCGTTGGCCGCACCGTCTCGCTTCTCCACCGCCACACGGGCGGACTCGGGAAGCTTCCCGTAGATACGCTTGATCTCATTTGGTTTTGCGATACGCTCATCAACGATGAAGTTGATCATCTCGAAGAGGCACTCCGCTATGTCCGGCGTGTCGTTCAAGTCGATCTCGCCGGGATGTACGGAGTGGTTTCCGACGACACGGCAAGTGTCGAGGGCCTGCTGGACCAGCGGCGGAAGTCCTTTCTCGACGAGAGACTTGATATCCGTGTTGATATTGTCTCCCTTCTCTCCGAGGGTCGGCATGAGTTTCTGGACGACCAGGCGAAGAAGCGCGGCCGCCGCTCGCGGCGAGCGGCTGTAGATCGCGCTGGCTTCGTCGTATACGGTCCGGCAACCCTCCGGCAGGTCCGGGTGTGCCGGAGGCGCGGGTGAGTTGTCGGGATAGATTATGCGATCCTCGCCGTGCCAGTATGTGTGTGCATTACAGTGTGCGCATTCCGACGTCGATACAGGTGTCCCGTCTAGCTGACCGGTGTGAGGCCGGTTGTCGCGGACGAGTTTCCGCCAGACCTGATGAGCGACCACGCCGCAATAAAGGCAATTGAACTTTCCGGTGTTAAATCTGGGGGGTAGGTGATTCTCGCGCATGTTTCAACCTCTTGTTCGTCGTCGATGCCTGGCAATCACGGTGGCTGACGGACTTTGAGCGATCTACCTTACTCGACCGGCGCCTATCCGCCCACCTACGGGTAGTCACGTAGCCCGGCCCAGTAGGGCAGGCTATTGCCTGCCGTTGCCTTCCGCCGATGCCCAATCAATCTCCAGCCCAGTCGGCGGGCAATAGCCCGCCCTACGCGCCGCGAGCGAGTTAGCCCGCCCCCAGCGACTTAGCGCGGGCCCTCGAAGATCGTCGCTACGCCTTGGCCTACGCCGACGCACATGGTGGCCAGGCCGCGTTTGGCGCTGCGGCGTTTCATTTCGTGGAGGAGGGTGGTGACGATGCGCGCGCCGCTGCAACCGAGGGGGTGACCCAGGGCGATGGCGCCGCCGTTGACGTTCACGATCGACGGGTCCAGCTTGAGTTCACGCATGCAGGGGATCGCCTGCGCGGCGAAGGCCTCGTTGAGCTCCACCAGGTCGATGTCCGCCGTGGTTAGACCCGCGCGGGCGAGGGCCTTGCTTGTCGCAGGGATCGGACCCAGGCCCATGAGTGCAGGGTCAACACCGGCCGACGCGGAGCAACCCACCGTAGCCAGCGGCTTGAGGCCAAGCTTCTTGGCGATCGACTCCTCCACCAACAGCAGCGCGGCCGCTCCGTCGTTGATGCCCGAGGCGTTGCCGGCCGTCACTGTGCCGCCTTCAGCGAAGGCGGGCTTGAGCTTGGCCAGCTTTTCCATCGTGGTCCCCGGGCGGGGGTGTTCGTCGCGATCGACGACGACGGGCTCGCCCCGGCGCTGGGGAATCTCGACCGGCGTAATCTCCGCATCGAACCGCCCGGCCTCTACGGCGGCCTCACATTTCTCCTGTGACGACAGCGCGAACCGGTCCTGCTCCTCGCGCGACAGGTCGTACTTGCGCGCGACGTTCTCGGCCGTCTCGCCCATGGAGTAGGGCTGGTACGCCTTCGCCAGCTTCGGATTGGTGAACCGCCAACCGATGGTCGTGTCGTACACCTCCACCGTTCGGCTGAAGGCGGCCGGGGACTTGCCGGTGACGAACGGCGCCCGTGACATGCTCTCGACACCGCCGACGATCATAACATCGCCGTGGTCGGCCTCGATCATCCGGGCGGCCATGTTGATCGCGTCCAGGCTCGACGCACACAGGCGGTTGATGGTCACACCCGGCACGGTCTCGGGCAAACCCGCCAGCAGCGCCGCCATTCGCGCCACGTTGCGGTTGTCCTCGCCGGCTTGGTTGGCCGCCCCGAAGTAGACGTCATCGACCAGAGCCGGGTCGATGCCGGTTCGTTCGATGAGCCGGCGAATGACCAGGGCGGCCAGGTCGTCCGGACGAACGAGGCTGAGTGCCCCGCCGTACCGTCCGACCGGGGTTCGGAGAGCATCGATCACGACTGCTTTTCGCATGGCTGTCTTCTTTCGATTTCGATCACGCGTTGGATCCCGCCCCCCGGCTTTAGCCATGGCCGACGCGAATCGGGAGACCATTCGAATCCCCCACCTCTGAAGAGGTGGGCCACCCGCCTTTTGACTCTATAGACACTCGAATGTCCGCGCGGGCTAAAGCCCGCGGCTCGGAACAAGAAAACGGGGAATCGTCTAACTGGCATCGGCGAACAGCGCCGCGGGTGCGAAGCGGTTGTCGTCAACCGTATGATTCAAGGCTCGCAAGACGCCGCGCACCGTGCGGTGACCGATCTCGTCCGCCCACGCGAGCGGACCCTTGGGGTAGTTGGTTCCGTGAACCATGGCCTTGTCGATGTCGTCGCTGGTGGCGATCCCTGCGGAATGGGCCGAGCCGGCTTCGTTGATGATCGCCGCCAGGATCCGGCAGAACACGTATTGCTCCGTACTACCCAGGGTCTCGGCACAGCCGCGATGAGTGAATGCCAGCATCGCGTCAGAGAGAAGCGGCGACAGCTCAAAGCTTTTTCGCTGGACCTGATAGGTCGGAACGGGCGCGCCATCATGAAGATAGAACCCCCTACCGCTCTTGCGACCGAGGCTGCCCTGTTCGACCAACTGACGCTGAATGCTATGCGGCTTGAACCTTGGGTGCTTGTCGAACTGCTGCCAGACCGACGTGCTGACCGCGAGGTTGACATCGACGCCGATGAGGTCCATCAGCTCGAACGGCCCCATCCTGAACCCGCCGTGGTTGCGCATGATCCCGTCGATCTCATCGACGCCGGCAACACCCTCGCCCAACAGACGAAGCGCCTCGAGGTAGAACCCGCGGGCGACGCGGTTGACGATGAAGCCCGGCGTGTCTTTGGCCCGAACCGGAGTCTTGCCCAACGTCAGTGCGGCTTCGAAGGCGAAGTCCACGCTCTTGGCGTCGCTTTGGTCGGCCGCGATCACCTCGACCAGCGGCATGACCGGGGCCGGGTTGAAAAAGTGCATGCCCACCACTCGGCCGGGCTGCGAGACCGCCTCGGCGATGCGACCGACGGGAAGCGAGGACGTGTTTGTCGCGAGGACGGCCGTCGCCGGCGTTGCTCTCTCGAGCGCCTCAAAGACCTTCTTCTTGACGTCGAGGTTCTCGACGACGGCCTCGATTGCGAGTTCGACGTCTGAAAGATCGCCGATTTCGCCGATAGGATGAATCCTCGCAAGCTGGGCGTCGCGATCGTCGGCGGTGGTTCTGCCTTTTTCCACGCTTCGATCGAGGCGTTTGGTAATCCCCTCAATCGCGCGGGTCAGCACGTCGGGGTTGAGGTCGATCAGATGCACGTCGCAGCGGTGTTTGGCCGCCAGTTGCGCAATGCCCGCGCCCATGGTACCGGCCCCTACGACGGCGATGGATTTCACGTTGGTTGCTCCGGGCGCGTGCGTCCGTCTTGGATCGGGCTTCCGGCGAGGCGATGCCCGCGACTGACCGCCAGGTTTCCTCGACGGTCTTGCCTGTTCTACACAGCGGCTGACGTGCGTCAAGGCAGCGGTGGGTCCCTCTGGGTCCGCCGTTGTGTGCAACGGCTGATGCATCGCCACGCGTAGGCTTGCGAGATGGGTGCCCATGGCTTTAGCCGTGGGGGACGCGAATCCGGAGACCATTCGAGTCCCCCACCTCTGAAGAGACGGGCCACCCAGCCTTTGCGGAAGAAAACCGCTCCCTTGCGGCTCGGATAGGAGAGCGCCCTTCTTGAACACGATGGAATCACCGGGAACTCCGCGCGGGCTGAAGCCCGCGGCTCGGTACACCGCGTTCGGCCAGCGCCGGGGCCGGTAAGCTCGCGCCGACTCACCTGACAGCGCCGGGGCCGCCGAGTCCGCGCCGATTCAGCTGACAGCGCCGATTCACCTGGCCGCGTAGATCAACCCGAAGGTATATGCCACGGGTATGGCATTGATCCCGACGGCCGCGATGGACAAGGCTCTTCCCGTTCGATCGTTTCGCGCCCCACCGCGACCGATCACTTCGCATAGGACGACCACCAACACAACGATCGCAAACTTGAAGATGATGGCTCCGGTGAACCCCATTTCGGCGATGATGGCGCTGGCAATGGGGTTGACCTCGTAGCCGTCCCAGACGGTGAGCACGAGCCAGGTCAGGATGATGTCCAGCGTCGAGATCAGCACCAGCCAGACGTAGGCATCCTGGTAGCGCATCTGGGGCAAGGAGAGAAACGGCGCGGGCGGATCGAGCCGATCGTTCGGGTCGGCGGCCGGCTCGCAAGATTCGCACCGTCCGCCGGTAGCCGCGTCGAGCGGGTTGCCGCACGTCGGACACAGCGAAGGGGAGTCGCCGGGTTCCATCAGGCTCATTCTCGACCGGCGCGCCTGAGGCGTCAAAGGCGCTGCGACTCATACACAGCTATTGAAGCGCCGTCCGTCCGCCATCGACCGGGACATTCACCCCGGTGACGTACGACGCCGCCGGTGATGCAAGGAACGCCACGACGGCGCCGATCTCGCGCGGGTCGGCCAGCCGCTGCATCGGGATGGCCGCGATGGTGTCGGTCTTCACCCTTTCCGGGCTCAGTCCGATTCTCTCGGCCTTCTTGTCAAAAAGCGACTGGAGTCGATCCGTCGCGGTGTAGCCGGGGAGCACGTTGTTTACCGTAATGCCAAGTGGCGCCAGCTCACCCGCCCAGGTGCGTGCCCAGTTGGCCACCGCGCCGCGCGTGGTGTTGGATACGCCAAGCCCGGGGATGGGGGCGATGACCGACGTGGAGATGATGTTCACGATTCGCCCGTAGCCGCTCTCTTTCATGCCCGGAAGCACAGCCTGAGCGAGCAAGTGGTTACCGATGACGTGGTTGTTGATGGCCGTGGCGAAGGCCTCGGCGTCGGCGTCCACGATCGGACCCGAGGGCGGGCCACCGGTGTTGTTGATGAGCACCTGAAACGCGCCGCTCGCGGCCATGTGTCGCTTGACGATCGTCGCCCGTGCGGCCGGATCGCAGGCGTCGGCCACCAGGAAGCCGTGCGTCTGGTTCGCGCCGCTCTTCAGGTCACCCACCGCCGCTCGTAGCGTCCCTTCGTTGCGGGCGAGCAGCGTCACGCTTGCCCCCAGTTCGGCCAGTTCCAGCGCGCACGCCTTGCCGATGCCCTGGGAACCTCCGCACACCAGTGCCCGCTTGCCTTCGAGTGAATTCGTCATGTCGGCATCGTAGAGCGGCCCATCGGAAGGTTCAAGCGCGCCGTCGGCGGCCACATCAATCCGAGTGCATGGGAGAATTGGCGCAGGGCGGGTTTCAGGCACCGGGCGCGAGCCCGGTGGCATGTTGACGCAGGGTCCGCGGGCTGGCGCGTACGGCTCTGACTCGGCGTACCCGTCGCGTCGGGAGTGTCGCGCACTGCATCAATCGTCGGTCGTGCGAAGGAGGCGGAGGGCGTTGACGGCAACCAGAACGGTACTTCCCTCGTGACCGACCACCGCCAGCGGCAACGGAACGGTGCCCAGCGCCGCGAACACGCTGAGCACCGCGATGACCGAGATGGCCAGCGTGAGGTTCTGGCGAACGATACCCGCGGTGCGCCGAGCATGTCGATGAAGCCAAGCCACACGGTCGATGCGGTCCTTCATGAGCACAATGTCGGCGGCCTCGAGCGCCACATCCGCCCCCATCGAGCCCATGGCGATCCCCGCGTCGGCGTGAGCGAGGGCGGGCGCATCGTTGATGCCATCGCCCACGAGCAACAACGTGCCGTGCTCGGCCCGCAGGCGGCGGATGGCAGCCAGTTTGCCCTCGGGAGACAACTCGGCCTCGAAGCCGTCGGGCGCGAGCTTGGCGGCCACCTGCTCAGCGATGATCTGGTGGTCCCCGGTGAGGATGTCGATCCGCTTGATACCCTGGGCGCGCAGCCGCGCGATGCAGTCGGCCGATTCCTCGCGTAGGGTGTCCTCGAAGGCCAGGAGCCCGATGCTGTCCCCGATGACGATGGCGGACACCGTTTTCCCCTCGTGGCGAAGTTCATCGGTGCGCGTGAGCATGGGGCCGGTCGCGCCGTCGGCGGCGCGGCGGTCAAGCAGTTCCGGCCGGCCGATCCACACCGCTTGGCCTTCGACGACGGCGCTTTCACCTTCGCCGGGCAGCGACTTGTAGTCGCGCACGGAATAGGCGTCGATGCCTCGCTGGGAAAGGGCGTCGTTGACCGCGGCCGCCAACGGGTGGCTACTCGACGCTTCGATGGCACCGGCGTATCTAAGCGTTTCGTCCTCGCCGAGTTGACCCCCGTTCTCGACGTGGACGAGCCGGACGCGGCCGGTGGTGAGCGTACCCGTCTTGTCGAAAGCGACGACACCCGCGCCGGCGACGACCTCGAGGTGGGCACCCCCCTTGACGAGCACGCCGCGGCGGGCGGCGGCGGCCATCGCCGACAAGTACGCCACCGGTGTGGCGATGATCAAGGCGCAGGGGCTGGCCACGATCAGGACGGCGATGCCGCGCCGGACGGCCTCTTTGCCTTCCAGCCCGAACACGGTCGCCCCCGCTACGGCCACGAGGGTCGCGCCGACAATGACCACGACGGAATAGGCAGGCCCGATCCGGTCGATCAGGCGTTGGGCACGCGCCGGGTGGTGCCTTGCCTCTGTCACCAGCTCGATGATTCGGGCGAGGGTGGTGTCGGAGGCCAACTTCGTGACGCGCACCTCGAGGCGTCCGTCGATGTTCCGCGTTCCGGCAAGCACGGTATCGCCGACGCCGCAGTCGCGCGGAATGGACTCGCCGGTCATGGCGGACTCGTCGATCGAAGCGCTGCCGCCGGTGACCACGCCGTCAAGTGGAAGCTTCTCTCCGGGGCGCACCAACACCGTCGCCCCGATGGCAACGCGCCGAAGCGGTACGCGCTGCGTCGCTTGCCCTGTCAAGAGCGTGGCCTTGGTGGGCGAGAGATTGCGTAGCGCCACGATGGCGATTTGGGTCCGCCGTAGGGCGAAGGATTCAAGCCCGCCCGAAAGGGCGAAAAGGAACAGAAGCAGCGCGCCCTCAAACGGGCTTCCGATGTAGGCGGCCAGCCCCGCTCCCAGCAACATCAGCAGGTCGATATCGATCTTGCGACGGCGCAGCTTGCTCCAAACCTCAGAGATGGCGGGGATGCCGGCCACGGAAAACGCCAGCAAAATGAACAGATCGCGGATCGGACCGGCGTCGTGGGACAGCTCCAGCGTCCAGGCGATGAGTAGCGCGAGGCCCGCCGCGATCGCGATGATCATGTCCATTTGCCGGGCGATACGCTGCGCGGCGGGCGTGTAGAACACGTTGGCGGTTGCGCCCTCGGGGTCGATGGCCGAGTCATCGGAAAGGACCGGCTTGGAAAGATGCGACATGGGACTGATGAACGAACCGACACGCATTGCGGTCTTCCAGCTATACGGTCAGAGGCCCCGGCATCAACCCGACGAACGATTGCGACAGGAAGTAGACGATACCCCCGGTCACGGCGGCCATCAGCAACCCCACGGTGAACGACTCCAACGCGCTGCGACCGGTGGCACGCGACGCCAGGAGCGAGATCAGAGCTAGTGACGCTGCCCCGCCAACCGGGATCCAAACCCGTGCCACGGCGGGCGAGAGCCAAAGGGCCGGTACGGTCAATGCAAGACCGGCAACCAGCGTCCCCGCGAAGTTCCAGAGCCCCACGATCAGCGGGTGCTCCACGTGATGCATGGACAGACCGAGTTCCTCTTCCATCATCACTTTGAGAAGCCGGTCGTCGTCGGCCGACAAAGTCTCGACGATCTGTCCCAACA
This sequence comes from uncultured bacterium, assembly GCA_965371245.1. Taxonomy (GTDB): domain Bacteria; phylum Planctomycetota; class Phycisphaerae; order UBA1845; family UBA1845; genus CBDUXT01. Next base: position 20,752 of record CBDUXT010000008.1, read on the forward strand.
GCGGCTCCTGGAACCCCTTGGCCGCGTATAAGACACGAACCTCTTCCTTCTCATGCTCGAGGTTTGTGCGTATTTCACAGCGCTCGCGCTCCAGTTCCCGGGAGAAGTACTCGATCTGGGTATGCGTCGCGCGTCCGGTGGAGATACCTACCAGGACAGCCAGTGCGATGGCCATGGCCACCAACATGAAGCCGGTAAACGGCGGGCGACCGAACCCCTCCAGTGCGACCCAGATCAGCCAGATCAGGATCAACGCATCGCGCGCGCCGACGAGCACGCGGCGCCAGTCATCGACGGCGCCGAGATGGGCTTCGCCCGACAGAACCTGCCGCGCCCGGTCGCGTGCGTCCGCAACGTGTTCTTCGGTGTCGCCGGAGAGAGTCGATGTATCGTGCGTCGGTTCAGCGCTCATCGCTCAGACAGGATACTCGGCAGGCAAGAGCCGGGTTGGATGCACTTGCTCATTCATACGGCGATCAAGAAGACGGCCCACAATACGAAACCGACGGCGAACATGCCGGTGACGATGGTTACCCACAGCAGCAGAGCCGCCGCCGGAACGTCCCGAAGGTGCTCGCACCGCGTCGTCTTATAGACCACGGCAATGCTCAGGCACAACGGGAGCATCAGCATGAAGCGCATCGTGCCCGAGAGCGGAACGCCAACGATGAACATGTTCGCCAGGAACGCGCTCATGGAACGGCTCCCCTGGTTTTGCGTTTCTCCCGCCCGTGGGGAGGAGCTTCCGCGCGGCCGATGGCGTCAAGGACGATCAAGAAATTCAAGAGACCCGCAACGCCGGTGTAATGGACACCGACCTCCGCCGACGTCCAGTGGGCCGGTGCGGTCTTGGTCGCGCCTTTCTCTTCCGTCGCCAGGGCCAGTGCCCACGCCGCCGCGGTGTTCCCGGCCGTACAAAGCTGCGCCACGAACCACAGTCTGCGCTCGACCGGATCAACCGTGTTGCGTACGCCGCCGATGGCGACGCCCGTCCAGAACGTAGCAATGATCGTCACCAGGAAGACCAGCCCACGAACGCGCTGGCCTAGATAGATATGTCCCAGTCCGGGCACAAGCCACGCCAGGTTCCCGGCTACAGCCATGCGCGTGATCGACGAACTTGGCTGGTCAGACAAAGGCCCGCTCCATGCGTGCTGCAATCATCTGGAACACGGTCCTTCCGGATCGCCGCATCGACCGCATGGCCCGCCGCCGCCGGCGATCGACGGCATGGCCTGGCGAGCGGCGAAGACACTCAGCTTCCGAGAGACGTCGTCGGATCCACAGGCCGGGCACGGTGGTTGGTGATCGCTCGACATAGACAAAGAAAGCGTCTCGAACTCATGTTGGCAACGAGAACAGACGTACTCATAAATCGGCATAGGATGATCTTCCCTATCGACCGCGGATTCGATAGACCGCGCACCGAGTATAGGCCTGTCGGCATCCGCCCGCAACGCTGCCGGTCAGGGGGCGTTTCCGGCAAGGTGGCGAGGGTTTGACACCCCGTATCCGGAAGACATACTGTAGTGTCTTGGGTATCCGGTGACCCGGGCACTTGCCGGTGGAGGACGGGGCTTTCAACGCCTAAGAGGAGTAATCCCATGAAGCGATCCGCACGGGCTTTGATCGGGGCGGTTGGATGTGTCCTTGTCGGCGCAGGTTGTAGCGTGGCCGGCTCATGGCGTCTTGTGTCGGTGGATCCACCCGGAGCACCGTTTCCGATCGAATCGCTCACGCTTGACGCGCGCGATCAGTACACGGCCACTTGCATACAGGCGGGTCGCGTTCGCACGGAGACGGGAGAGTACCAGTGGAACGGGCGCTCCCTGAGCGTACGCGCGGAAGGGATGGGCGGGCGTACCTATCCCGCCAAGCTCCAACCCGGCGGCCATCTCGTCCTGACGCATATCCAGGGTGGCGTCAAGATCGTGGCGACACTCGCCAAAGTGAACCCCTAGCACGCCCGACCCGCAACGTATATGGCGGAAGGGTTGCTTGGAACCGACCCGCGACCGTCAGGGAGCGGACACCCGTGACCCCGGCCTCGGCACGGACCACCGCTTCCTCACCGGCGCGGCTCGGAAAGAAGGCTCTTCCGGCACACGGCCCCTGCCTCGGGTCTGGTTGTTTCATGCACCCTCTAGACGGCATCATCATCCTCGATAAGCCGGTCGGCATCACGTCGGCCAAGGCTCTCTACCGCGTGCGCTCCATCACCCGGCAGCGAAAGAGTGGGCACGCCGGGACGCTCGATCCGGCCGCCTCCGGCGTTCTCGTGCTGTGCCAGGGCAAGGCCACCAAATTGGTCGAGGCCATCATGGAACAGCCCAAAGTCTATCGAACCACCGCGCGGCTCGACGTGACCAGCGAGAGCTTCGACCATGACGGCACGGTCGTTCCTGTCGAGGTTGCCGTGCCCCCGTCGGTCGGCGAGGTCCGCGACGCGCTGCGATCCATGGAGGGGGTGATGGACCAGGTGCCGCCCCTGGTGTCCGCGGTAAAGGTTGGTGGAGTGCCGGCGTACAAGCGATTTCGGCTAGGAGAGCAGGTAACGCTGCGACCCAGGCCGGTGCGCATCGACTGGATTCATGTACACAGCTATCGCTGGCCCGAGATCGACTTCGAGATGTGCTGCGGCCGCGGAACCTATGTCCGTGCCCTCATCCGCGACCTCGGCGAGAAGCTGGGCACCGGCGGTTGCCTGAGGTCCCTGGTTCGCCTCCGGGTGGGTCCGTTTGTGCGCGAAGCGGCGTCCACCTTCGAGAGCATGGAGAACGCCAAGAGTGTGGACGACTACACGCTGGACCTTGACACCGCGCGTGAATGGCTCGATCCAGACGCCCTTGTCGTGCCCGCTCGCCCGACGACTGACTGACGTAATTATGCGGGTCTTGCCGTCCCGCTGTTTTCTTGCGGGCGCCTTGGTCGATCTCTACCATGACCTGACCGACGGCACCGATGGCGGTTCAAGCGAGTTGCTTCGGAAGCGGATGACCCGGAATCCATGGAAAGCAGCAGAAGCGAACCACTGATCGCGCCGTTCGGCGCCGCGACGCGAGCCGAGACCCCACGCCATCGCGCGCGGGTGTGCCCGATGACCTCCGCGCGGACTAAAGCCCGCGGCTCGGGACGACGGCGCCACCGCAGGCGTGCGTGCCCGTTGATCGTCTTGGCGGTATTGTGCGTGCTGCTTACGCCTGAATCGGCACAGGCGTACATCGGACCCGGAGCCGGCTTCGCCGTGGGCACGACGGTGCTCGCCTTTTTCACTGCATTCTTGTCGGGCATGGCGGCGCTTCTCCTCTGGCCGATCCGGTGGGCCGTGCGGTTTCTGCGAGGTCGCAGGGCGCACGCGCGGGCGCGCATCAAGCGCTTCGTCGTGCTGGGTCTGGACGGCATGGAGCCGACCCTGGCCGAGAAGTACCTGGCGGAGGGAAAAATGCCCAACCTCGCCCGGTTGAAAGAAAACGGCTGCTACAAGCGATTGGGCACGACGCTGCCGCCGCTCTCTCCGGTGGCGTGGTCCACGTTTTTAACGGGCTGCAACCCCGGCAAGCACAACACGTTCGATTTTCTCACGCGTGACAAACGAAACTATAAGCCGTTGCTCTCGTCCGTCTCCATCCGTGAGTCCTCCCGCGTGCTCAAGCTCGGTCGATTCCGCGTTCCGCTGGGTAAGCCCGACATTCGTCCCCTAAGACGCGGCATACCGTTTTGGAAGACACTCGGCGAGCACGGCATCTTCAGCAGCATCGTTCGGGTTCCCATCACCTTCCCACCGGAGCCGTTCAACGGCGTGCTTCTGTCGGCCATGTGCGTGCCCGACCTGCGCGGCAGCCAGGGCACGTTCACCTTCTATACGACGCACGCGAATGCTGAGTCGAACCACATCAGTGGCGAAACGGTCCACGTCACCCGCGTGGGCGACGTCGTCAAGTCAGACCTCATCGGCCCCACCAACACGCTGTCAGAAAACGGTGGGATCATGCGGTGTCCATTCGAGGTGGCGATCACGGGACCGAATGAGGCGACGCTGACAGTCGGCGGTGAGTCGTATGCTCTGGAGGCCGGTCAATACACGCCGTGGGTTCACGTTTCGTTCAGCGCCGCGCCCGGTATCAAGATACGCGGCATCTGCGAGTTCCTCCTGCTACGCACCGCGCCGGAGTTCGAACTCTACGTCACGCCGATACAGATCGATCCCGACCGTCCGGCGATGCCCATCTCGCACCCCGCGGTCTTTGCCCCCTACCTGGCCAAGTCGCAGGGACCGTTTGCGACGCTCGGTCTGGCCGAAGACACGTGGGCACTGAACGCGGAGATCCTCGACGACGATGGCTTCCTCCATCAGTGCATCGAGGCCGATAGCGAGCGCGAGAAGATGTTCTTCGACTCGCTCGATAAGGTGCGGCGCGGGCTGTGCGTCTGCGTGTTCGATGGGACGGACCGGATTCAGCACATGTTCTGGCGGTACATCGATCCCGCGCACCCCGCGGACAAAGGACAATCGGACAACCAGCATCGCAACGCCATCGAAGAACACTACATCCGGCAGGACAGGCTGATCGGCAAAACGATGGACGCCTGCGACGACGACGAGACCGTACTGATGGTCATCTCCGACCACGGGTTCAATCCGTTTCGTCGAGGCGTCGATCTGAACGTCTGGCTGGAAGAGAACGGGTACCTCACGCTGCTGCCCGACGGTCGCGGGAAGAAATATCTTGCGGGTGTCGATTGGTCGCGCACGCGGGTCTACTGCGTGGGGCTTGCCGGCATCTGGCTGAACATTGCGGGACGCGAGGCCAAGGGAATCGTCGATCCAGACGAGGCCGACGCCCTGCGCGACGAACTGTGCGAAAAACTCACCGGGCTCCGCGACGAGGAAGCCGGCGAGCCGGCCATCAGCCGCGCGTTCAACGCGCACAAGGCCTATCGCGGGCCCTATCGGGTGGAGGCGCCCGACGTCATCGTCGGCTACCACCGGGGCTATCGTGCGTCGTGGGAGGCGGCGGTCGGCCAACCGACGGATCGGGTCTTCCACGACAACACCAAGGCCTGGAGCGGAGATCACTGCATCGACCCGAAGCTCGTACCCGGCGTGCTCTTTTGCAATCGCAAGATCGATTCCGCCAACCCTCGGCTGATGGACCTGGGCGCCACGGCGCTCGATCTGTTCGGTGTGGCGATCCCGCGGAACATGGATGGAAGGCCGCTGCGCGTGGCCGACGCCGACGGGCGATTCCCGACGAACGGGCGAAACGGGAACGGATCTTTGCCCATCACGCAATCCGAGGCGGTGAGCGCATCGTGACAAGGATTCGACCGCTGGTGATGGCGACGGCGGCGCTTGCCGCCATGTCGGTGGCAGCCTCTCTATCCTCGTGCGATCGGCCCCAGCCTGCCTCGCCCCGCGTGATCGTGCTCGGCTTCGACGGAATGGATCCCCGCCTTTGTGAGCGTCTGATGGACGCGGGCGAGCTGCCGAACCTTAGCCGGATGCGCGACGCCGGCGGCTATCGACCGCTCGCCACCTCCATTCCTCCCCAGAGCCCCGTCGCCTGGGCCAGCTTCATCACCGGGGCCAATCCCGGCGTCCACGGCATCTTCGACTTCATCCACCGCGACCCGTCGGCCCAATGCCTGCCCTACTATTCGTCGGCCGACACGCTCGGCGGCGAAGAGGGATGGGAGATCGGCGAGCACAAGATTCCGCTGTCGTTCTGGCCGTTTCAACATGAGCCGGCCCGGACGCGGCTTCGTCGCGGAGGCGTTCCTTTTTGGGACTTTCTCGACGAAGCCGGCATTCCCGTTTGGCTGTACGACATTCCGGCGAACTATCCCCCCAGCCCGTCCACGCATGGTCACATGCACTGCCTGAGCGGCATGGGCGTGCCCGATCTTCTAGGTGGCTACGGTACGTATCAGTTTTTCGATGAGACCCTCTTTGCGCCTCGCGACGAGGACGGCGGCATCCGCAAGCCGGCCATGTTCGTCAGGAACGCCGCGACCGCCGTGCTCACCGGCCCACAGAACACAAGCCTGCAAGCGCCCGCTGCCAGCGAGGTGCCGTTTTCAATCTACCGCCACCCCACCGAGCCGATCGCGCGGATCGAAATCCAGGGGCAGACGATTGTTCTAGCCGAGGGCGAGTGGAGCGAATGGCGCGGCATCGACTTTGAATTGACCATGCCGCCCTTCATGCCCAACGCACACGTCAGCGGCATCTGCCGCTTCTATCTCCAGCAGGTTCGCCCGAAGTTCAGACTCTACGTTACGCCCATCAACATCGACCCGGCGGACACCGGTGGTCAGCAGCTCACCGAGCCGAAAGAGTTCGCGAAGGAGTTGGCCGATGAACTCGGTCCGTTCTACACCGCCGGTTTTCAAGAGGATCACAAGGCGCTGTCCAACGGCGTGTTCAATGACGAAGAGTATCGGCGACAGGCCGACTATGTTCTGTCCGAACGGCTCAACCTGCGCGAGTTCGCCCTGGATCATTACGACGGCGGGCTGCTATTTTTCTATTTTTCGAGCACCGACCTTCAGGCTCACATGTTCTGGTGGGACGCCGAGGAAAAGCACCCGGTTCGCACGCCCGATCAGGCCAAGAAGTACAACGGCGTCATCGCCGACCTCTATCGTCGCATGGACGCGGTGGTCGGTGACGTACTCGAGCGCGCCGGTGAAACCGCCACCGTGCTGGTCATGTCCGACCACGGCTTCGGCAACTTTCGCCGGCAGTTCAACCTCAACACCTGGCTGCGCAACAACGGGTACGTCCTGCCGCGGCGCTGCCGCTCCTTGCTGGACGCGCAGCGCGGCACGCTGGTGGATTGGAGCCGAACGAAGGCGTATGGACTCGGGCTCAACGGGTTGTACGTGAACCTCGCCGGGCGCGAGCGCGACGGCGTGGTCGATCCCGCACAGCGCGCGGCACTGCTTGATGAACTCTCCGAGAAGCTTCTGGCCGTTACGGATCCCGCCACCGGTCGCAAGGTCATCAAGGAGGTGTATCGCTCTGATGACATCTACACCGGTCCGCTGGCATCGACCGCACCCGACCTGATCATCGGGTATCATCGAGGCTATCGCTCGTCGTGGGCAACGGCGCTGGGCGACATCACCGACGAGGTGCTCCTCGACAACGACTCGGCCTGGAGCGCCGATCACTGCATTGCGGCCGACGAAGTACCGGGCGTCATCTTCGCCAACAAGCCGATCCGCAAGAGGGCGCCGTCACTGCTGGACCTTGCGCCGACCATCCTGGAGGCCTTCGGCGTGACCGTCCCGGCGACCATGGAAGGCGCGAGTCTTTTCCAATCTACACGCACCGCCCGCGTCAACACCGCGAACAAGGAGTGACACCCGTGGCCAAGATCAAAATCGACGGTCCTTTGTACGACCGGATCAAGAAGATTTCCGAGCAAGCGGGCTACACCTCACCCGACGAGTTCATCGTACACGTGCTCGAGAAAGAGCTGTCCATGCTTGAGTCAGCCGCGAGCGATGAAAAGATCACGGAGCGCCTGAAGGGGCTCGGGTACATCGAGTAGACACCGCGCGTTTCCAAGCAAACGAGGAACCGATCGGCCACCGTGATGATGGACGTCGTCAACTGGGTGCTCATCACCGGCGCCGACGCGGTGCTGTGGCTGTGGGCCCTTTTAACAGCCGCACTCTTTGGTCTGGGCGGGGCGCTGGACGTCGTACTCGACCCCGTTCTTTCGCCGCTTCTGGCGATGCTCAACCCAGTCGCCACCGTAGCGGGTGACGTTGTCTATGCTCTGCTCGACCTGATGCCCGCGTGGATCGGACTGACCTTCCTCTCCGTGGTCGTTGGCGTGGTGATGCTCATCGCCTTTCGGTACACCTCCAACCAGGACGCCATCGGCCGGGCCAAGGACGACATCAAGGCCAACCTTCTGGCACTGAAACTCTTCAAGGACGACCTCGGCGTCATGTTCCGGTGCCAGGGACGGCTGCTTTGGGCGATCCTTCGCTTGCAGCGGTACGTGCTCGCGCCGGTCCTGCTCATGTTACTCCCCATGATGCTGGGGCTCGCGCAGATGGGCGTTCGCTATCAATGGCGACCCGTGTGGCCGGGCGAGCGAGCGCTGATTCGAGTGACCCTCGCGGATCACGAGAGCGCCACGACGGCGGTCACGCTGAAGCCATGCACCGGCATCGACACGCCGGTCGGCCCGGTGCCCGGCGGCGGACAGTTCGTATGGCGCTTCACGGGCGGCGAACCCGGCCGGTACACGTTGAGTTTCTCGCTCGGGCAAACGATCATCGAGAAGGAACTGGTCGTGGGGCGCGGCCGCAAGCGAGTCAGCGCAATGCGATCAACCGCGGACTGGACGACACAACTGCTCCACCCGATCGAACCGCGCCTCCCTGAGAAGTCGCCCGCCACCCTTGTCGAAGTCGTGTACCCTCCTCGAGACGAGGGTGTTTGCGGAAGCAACTGGTGGATCGCCTATTTCTTTGTGGTCTCCATGCTGGCGGCCATTGTCCTTCGACCGGTGTTCAAGGTGAAGTTCTAGTGCAGCGTCAGCCGTCATTTGACGTCGGATGGCATGCCCAAGCCCGAGGCGCGGGCATGCGTCGGCCCACCCAGCACATGGCCGCGCTTCGCTTGGCCATGCCACCCACCGACCGCAAGCTGTAGGTCGGGTCATCGACCCGGGACCGCCCGGCTACGTTCGACGTCGTACGGATTCGCCGCGGAGCCTGAGCGCGGTTGGGTTGCGTAGCAGGGGCGTGCGTCGATGCGCGATAGGCGGGAAGAAGAATTTGTCCCCAGACGAAAATGCGCGAAGGTATTGTGACACACCGCCCAACGGAGTTGAATGAGACATCCGCGCCTGGTCGTGCCTGGTCGATGCCCCGACTCAGCTTGAGTAGGGCCGTTCGACTTTGTCGGAAGCCCTATCGTGGCGCGCAATTGGGCAATCGAAAGCCGCAAGGCCAAGTGAATCCGCAACGGCACAGCGATTCCCACCTCTAGAGCGAAGTCCCTTCTCGTGTAGCGTTCCATGAGTGCCGAGAACGCGTCAACACCGGGGCATCCGCGCGGGCTGAAGCCCGCGGCTCGGAACAACAAACGCGAGACCGCCTAGCCTCTCCGCCAGATCGTTCCGTCGGGGCGATCTTCCAGCGTGATGTTTGATTCCGTTAGGCGCTGGCGGATGAGGTCGGCCGTATCGAAGTCCTTGTTCTTGCGAACGCGCTGTCGGACGTCGATGAGAATCTGCATGATCTGATCGGTCAGGCCGTCGTCGCTGGCTTGCGCTTTTTCCGGCGGGTCGAGGAACAGTCCGATGAGGCGGGCTGTGCCGATGAGGCGGGCCGTTGCCGCCAGGGCGTCGGTCGCGCCGGACGAATCCGCGCGGGCTGAAGCCCGCGGCTCGGCGCTGTCCAGCTTGTTTTGCTCGATGAAGCGATTGATGTGGCCCGCCCAATCAAACAAAGCCGCGATGGCGCCGGCCGTGTTGAAGTCGTCGTCCATGGCGCGGGTGAACACGCCGAACTGTTCGTCGCATGCGGACGTGAGAGTTTCATCCGCAATCTTCGCAATGCTCGAACTGCTCGCGACGTCCGAGCGGGCTGAAGCCTGTGGCTCGGCGCTGGGATCCTTGTCCGAGCGGGTTGAAGCCCGCGGCTCGGCGCAAGTGTTCGTGTCCGCGCGGGTTAGAGCCCGCGGCTCGGCGCTACGCTCATAGGGTGAACGACCGGTGATTCGCTCGACACGGTCGAAGAGACGGTAGAACGTATCGAGGCCCTTGCGCTTGTCGGCAAGTTCCTGGTCCGAGTATTCGATCGGCCGGCGGTACTGCGTGCTGAGTACAAAGAAGCGAATGTGCTCGCCGGTGTAGACGTCAAGAAGATTGTGCAGCGTCATCTTGGCAAGCGCGGCCTGCATTTCCGGGCTGGCGTCGGACTTGGAAATCTTCTTGGTGTTCATCCGGGTCAGGCCGTTGTGCATCCAGATCTTGGCAAAGGGCTTGCCGGTGGCGGCCTCGGACTGGGCGATCTCGTTTTCGTGGTGCGGAAAAACCAAGTCCAAGCCGCCGCCGTGGATGTCAAAGGTGTCGCCGAGGTAGCGCATCGCCATGGCCGAACACTCGATGTGCCAGCCGGGGCGTCCCTTTCCCCAGGGCGAATCGAACTTGACCTCTTCGGGCTCCTCCGGCTTGGCGGCCTTCCAAAGGGCGAAGTCGCTGGGGTTTCGTTTCTCGCCGCTTTGCAGCGCGCGCTGCCCTTCCTGATCCTCGACGCTGCGATTCGAGAGCTTGCCATAACCGGGGTGTTTGGCAACGTCGAAATAGACGTCGCCGTCCGATTCATAGGCGACGTCTCGCTTCACCAGCCGCTCGACGATGCTGATGATATCGCCGATGTGCTCCGAGGCCTTGGGCATCAGGTCGATGCCGTCGATGTGGAGCTTCTTCATCGCGTCGAGGTAGTCGGCCGTGATGCGCTCGGCCAGCTCGAACGTACCCACGTTCTGCTTGGCGGCCTCGACGATCAGCTTGTCGTCCACGTCGGTGATGTTGACCACCCAGGTGACCTCGAAACCGCGGAAGACGAGGTATCGTTTGATCGCGTCGAAGATGATCGGCCCCACCGCGTGCCCGATGTGGCTGGGCTTGTAGACCGTGGGTCCGCAGAGGTAGATGCCGATCTTGCCTTCGGTAACCGGCGTGAGCGGCTCTTTTTTTCGCGTAAGCGTGTTATAGGCTACCAGGCCCATGAGGAATTATCCTTGTTTGACTTCACTGCGCCGCACCACGGACGCGATCGCGGTGCAGGCGATGGCGTCCGAACAACCGAGCGGCCCCATGCCCTCGTTGGTCTTGGCCTTCACGCTCACGTCCTCCGCCGCCAGCCCCGCCAGCGCCGCGATGGACTCGGCGATGGGTCGTTTGTAGGGCGTCATCTTCGGCGCCTCGGCGTGAATGATCACGTCGATGTTATGGGCCACGAACCCCTTCGCACAGACTCGCTCCATCGCATCCTTCAACAGTACGCGGCTGTCGATGTCCTTGTAGGCCGGGTCCGTGTCTGGAAACAGATCGCCGATATCCGGCAGCCCCGCCGCCCCCAGCAGCGCGTCGATGACCGCATGAAGAACGACATCGGCATCGCTATGACCGATCAGACCTTGGGTGTGGTCAATCTTCATCCCGCCGACCACGAGTGGGCGACCCTCGACGAGCCGGTGAATGTCGTACCCGATGCCAACTCGGCATGTATCGGTCATCAGAAAGATCCTCCCTGAGCGTGGGCCGCGGCGCTTCCTGGCGCGCGTCCGCGAAAAATAGGTAACCTACGTCGTCCGCGAGGCAGTTTCAAGCCCCAGGGAGCGTGCGGGGGCTTCCGATAACCCCGCCCCAGCCTCTTGAGAGGCTTGCTTTGACCCTTGGTGTGGGCATACAGTTCGTACGGGGTGATCTTCAGCGGTCGTCATTCCGGCAAGACCGACCTGGGGTACCGGAGTCGATTCCGGCTTCGTGAGGAGCAAAACATGCGAATTGAGATTTATCGTTGTCTGACGCCGATCCGTGTGGCCGCGTGCCTGGGCGCATCGTTGGTTCTGCTGGCCGGGTGCCCGGGGACGACCCCGAACGGCAACTCAAACGTCAACGGTAACACCAACGGCAATACGAATAACAATTCCGACCCGCCGCCCGGGCAGGGTGATGCGGACGGCGACGGCGTGTTGGATGCGTCGGACAACTGTGTCAACGTCAGCAACCTGGCGCAAGATGACACGGACCTTGATGGCGCCGGCGATGCTTGCGACGCCTGCCCGAACGACGCCGAGAATGATGCTGACGCCGACGGTGTCTGCGGCGACATCGACAACTGCCCGGGGTTGTCGAACCCGGACCAAGTCGACACGGATTCGGACGGCATTGGCGATGACTGCGAAGGCGACCAGGACAGCGATGGCACGCCGGACGACGATGACAATTGCCTGACCGTTTCCAACAGCGACCAACTTGATGCCGACGAAGACGGCGAGGGCGATGCGTGTGACGCCTGCCCGAACGACGCCGACAATGATGCCGACGCCGACGGAGTGTGCGGCGACGTTGACGCCTGCCCGGACACGCCGCGCGGCGATCCGGTCGGCGAAGACGGATGTCCGCCCGGCTCTAATCCACCGCCGCCTCCGCCGCCGCCCGGCTGCGGCAATGGAATCATGGAAACCGGCGAGGCCTGTGACGACGCCGGGGCGTCCGCCACCTGTAACGCCAACTGCACCGTGTCCGTGTGCGGCGACAACAACCCGAACGCGGCGGCCGGCGAGGAATGTGACGACGGCAACACGAACCAGGGCGACGGGTGCGACGCCAACTGTCTGATCGAAACCGCGCCAACCAACGACAACTGTTCCGCGCCCCTCACCGTAACGGACGGCGAGACCGCGTTCGTCAACATCGCCGCGACGACCGACGGTCCGGAAGTGCCGAACACCTGTGGCGCGTATGGTGAGACCCAGATCAGCTCGGACGTGTGGTTCGTCTACACGGCCACCTGCGACGGCGAGCTGCTCGTCAGCCTTTGCGGCAGCTCCTATGACACGAAGCTGGCCGTCTACGGGGGAAGCGCCTGCCCGACGCTGCTGCCCGAGGCGTGCAGTGACGACGATTGCGGCGTGGGCGCGCTCGACTCGCGCGTGACCGTGCCGGTGGTGACCGGGGAAGAGTATTTGATTCGGGCGGGTGGATTCGGCGGGGACCAGGGTAACGGCACCTTGACGGTCCGGTGCGGCGTGGACACGTGTGCCCCGGACGCCGGAGCGTGCTTCGAAGAACACGGCTCGGCGGGATGCGAGGACGCGGACTGCTGTGCGACCACGTGCGACGCCGATGCGTTTTGTTGTGACGTCGAATGGGACGACTTCTGTGCCGGCGAGGCGCAGGGGCTTTGTACCGGTAGCTTCGAGGCCTGTGCCGCGGGCGGTGGTGGATGTTCGGAGGGGAATGGCACCGGCGGTTGCGATGACATCGACTGTTGCAACACGGTGTGTCTGATCGACCCGTTCTGTTGCGTGGACACGTGGGACATGATCTGCGCGGACGAGGCCGCCGCCCTATGCGGGCTCACGTGCGGCGCGGGTCAAGGGAGTTGCTTCCTGTCTAACGGATCGAGCGGATGCGAAAACCAGAGCTGCTGCCTGACGATCTGTGCCGACGATCCGTTCTGCTGCCAGACGGACTGGGATCAGGGCTGCGCGGATAGTGCGGCCCTCATGTGTCGTTGACGCGCGGGCGTCGGCCCTCAGATTCAGTGGCCGAGGCATCGCCGACACGCCCCGGCCAACAGCCGGGTGCGCTCCCGAAGGCGCCCGACCCCCGATAACCTCAGGCCGCGTGCGGTTGCCTCGGCGACATACATCGGCGATAATTCAGGTTCGCGAATCTGTTGAGATTTGCAACAACTAACGGCTCTCGATTGACCTCGACCGGAGAACGCGGAATGCACTTCCGACCCTTCGCCAGGCACGCACGGTGGACCCCTCTCGCCTTGGCGCCCATGCTCATGCTGTTGGCCTCAGGTTGCCCGATGGTAACCGTCCCGGACCCAGCCGGCAACGGCAATGTCAACGACAACGGCAATGGCCCCGGTCAGCCCGTGCCGCCGGCCGAGCTTCAGATCACGATCGAGGGACAGGGCACCGTCGAGCAGATCGCCGTGGGCAATCTGATCCAACTGACCGCAATCCCCGCCGCTGACTGGCAATTCGATCGTTGGCTTGGGACCACGACCGCGCGAGCGAACCCGCTAACCGTTCTTCCGACAGACGCCACATCGATCAATGCACGATTCGTGATCCTGGATGAAGACTCGGACGGCGTTCCGGACAACGAGGACGCCTGTCCGGGGTTTGACGACTCGCTGGACACGGACGGTGACGGCGTGGCCAACGGGTGCGACAACTGCCCGATCAACGCCAACCCGACCCAGGCCGACGGGGACGGCGACGGCGTGGCGGATGCCTGCGACAACTGCCCCGCGGCAGCGAACACCGACCAGGCCGACGACGATGACGACGGGCTCGGCGATGCGTGCGACGACTGCCTTGGTGACGCCGGTAACGACCCCGATGGGGACGGCGTCTGTGCGGCGGTCGACAACTGTGACGAGGTCCCCAACGCGAATCAAAACGACGCCGACGACGACGGCGCGGGGGATGCGTGTGACACGCTGTGCCCGGACGATCCGTCCAACGACGCGGACGACGATGGAATCTGCGGCGGCATGGACAACTGTCCGGACACGGCCAACCCGCTTCAGGAAAACGCCGACGGCGACGGCTCGGGCGACGCGTGCGAGGAGTGTGACGACGATCCGGACAAGACCGCGCCGGGCGTCTGCGGCTGCGGCATCGCGGAGGGCACGTGCTGCTTCTCGGCGGCCGACTGTAACGACTCCGATGCCTGTACGGAGGATTCCTGCGTGAGCAAGATCTGTCAGCACGATGACATCAGCAGTACGTGCGATGACGACGATCTCTGTACGACGGACAGTTGTGACTCTTCCACCGGCTGCGTCTTCAATACCACCGTTCTATGCGATTCGAGCCAGTTCTGCGAACCAACAACGGGGGTGTGCGAAGACATACCCTGTACCATCGACGCGGAGTGTACCGACGGACTGTTCTGCAACGGGCTTGAAACCTGTGACACGGCCAGTGGAATCTGCCAGGAAGGCACGGCTCCCTGCATCGATGACCTCCTGTTCTGCAACGGCCTAGAGTCGTGCGACGAAGCTGGCGACTCATGCCTAACCACGGGATTTCCTTGTGACGATGAGGTCTTTTGCACGGATGACGCATGCACGGAAGGAGCCCAACCCAACATCGGCACATGCACAAACCCGGAAAACGACGCCAACTGCGACGACGGGCTGTTCTGCAACGGCGCGGAAACGTGTGACGCTGTCGCGGACTGTCAGGGGGGCACGGATCCGTGCGACGACGGTGTCGAGTGTACGGTGGACACGTGCGGCGAAGAAACCGACAAGTGTCTGAGCGTCCCGGACGACACACGCTGCGGACTCGACACCCTGTTCTGCAACGGCCCGGAGACCTGTGACCCGAAAACGGGCTGTCCCCCGGAGGACGACTCGCCCTGCGTTGGCCTACAGACGTGCAACGAGACCGACGACGTGTGCGAGGGGTGCATTTTCGCCGACGATTGCGACGATGACGGGGTCGATGACCTGGAGGACAACTGTGTCGAAGTGCCTAATCCCTTACAAAAAGACAACGACTTGGACGGCGTGGGCAACGCCTGCGACAACTGCCCGAACGCATCGGCCGACCCCAGCCAGATCGACACCGATGAGGACGGCGTCGGCGATGTTTGCGACAACTGCATCAACGATCCCAACCCCAACCAGAACGATCGAGACCTGGACGGAACAGGTGACGCCTGCCCGTTCGAGGCGGCTACGACTTGGAGTTCAACGCAGCTACTAAACGCAATGACCATCGACGAGAGCGACCCATCGTTCAAGCAGCCGGAACGATATGAAATAGCTATGGGCGGACAGCTTGAGCAAGCCTCAGTGACACTCGACATCGCCGGGCTTATTAGCCTGTGGGGCGGAACGATCACTGAAGGGGTAACAACGGTTCCTCTTGGAGAACGTACACAACTCTACACGGTCGATGACGCAGTTTTCGTGCCAGGTCTCAAGGGAGCCGGTTTTCTCACGATTACGACGTTCGATATTCAATTGCAGGGAAGTCAGGTAACCTGGACCTTCGAGTATGAATATCGACTGGAGACGTTCCCGACGGAAGACACGACGAACCTTGTACAATCTCTCATTATCAAGGGGCAACAGACCGGAACCCTCTCCGAAGATGGAACCCTTGTCGAGTGGGCAGCTCCGGTCGGAACTTGGGATCGCATCGGCATCCTAGGAGAAACACACGTACAACTTGGCGATGTCTTCACGCCTGGGACCTGGACGATTCAGTAAGCGAGAGAACTCTGCACTGACGACGAGTGTCGTTATTGTGGCACCAAAAAGAGAAGGTGCGTCCGGGACGCACCCTACGGGTTCGTTCATCGATCCGAAGGCCGGTCGTCGGGGCCTAACGCTCGGTGGCGCGCATGACCATCGTCACGGAAGGCGAGTTGGAACCCAAACGAACCATCCTCTTTGTTTGCACCGGCAACTCCTGCCGCTCGCAGATGGCCGAGGCGCTGCTGCGCCATGTCGGCGGCGACGGGTTTCTCGCCGTCAGCGCGGGCTCCCACCCGGCCGGCTTTGTTCACGAGTTGGCGGTAGAAGCCATGAGGCGGCTCGGCGTTCCCATGATCGACCCGCGCTCGAAGAGCTGGGACGAGTTTGCCGACGCACCGCTCGATGTGGTCATCACCGTCTGCGACAACGCCGCCGGCGAGACCTGTCCGGCGTGGACGGGTGGCCCGCTTACCGCGCACTGGCCACTGACCGACCCATCCTTCCACAACGGCACCGAAGAGGAGCGCATTGAGTTCGCCGTTCGCGTAGCCACCCGGCTGCAAACCAAGATTGAGGGGCTGATCGGTCTTGACTGGTCGGCGGCGTCGGAAGAGATCGCCGAGCGTCTCAGAGTCCTCGGCGACCTCTGACGCAAGTGTACGGTGAACCTTGCATCGGCGGGTTTTGCCCGGTGGGTGACCAACCTCTTCAGAGGTGGGGGGACTCGAATGGTCTCCGGATTCGCGTCCCCCACGGCTAAAGCCATGGGCCACCCAACCCGCAGGCTTACGCGTGACGATGCACCAGGTTCCGCACCCGCCGGTAACCTGTTGCCGTCTCCAGTAAGATGTTGCTACGTTTTCAGGCGGCGCGGTTCCGCCAAGACTGTCTTCCGGCCGCGACGCCGTCTTTCCGAGCCGCGACCGTGAGTGAGCGGTAGGCTGGAAACGGCACTGGACTGCCAAACCAGCGGCCTCGATCGGAGTGATTGCTTTGCCCGGTTCGTTCGATGAACAACACATGCCCCGAGACGACAACCATCACGTGGGTGATGACCAACGGTTCATGCGGGTTGCCCTCGGCGAGGCGCACGCGGCGTGGGAGGCTGACGAGGTTCCCGTGGGGGCGGTGGTGGTGCGTCAAGGGCGCGTCATCGGCCGCGGGCACAACCAACGCGAAACGCTCAACGACCCGACGGCCCACGCCGAGATGATCGCCCTGACGGCGGCGGCGGCGGCCGTGGGAAACTGGCGCCTGGACGACTGCACCCTGTACGTCACGCTGGAGCCATGCCCCATGTGCGCCGGGGCCATCGTCCTGGGTCGGGTCCGGCGCCTGGTCTTCGGCGCAACGGACCCCAAGGCCGGTGCCTGCGCGTCACTCTATTCCATCCCCGCCGACCCGCGCCTCAACCATCAGGTCGAGATGGTCGGTTCGGTCCTAGCCAGCGAGTGCGGGATGCTGCTAAGCGAGTTCTTCGCCCGGCAACGCGCGCAAGGAAAGAAGTAGCCCGGCGGCCTGACCGCGAAGAACTCCCTAGAGCATTTCCCGTTCGAATGCCGTTTCCGGAAAGGTAGCGCGACTTTTCGCGGCTCCGAACGTTGGGTGGCATGGCCCTGAGCATCGCGGCCAGTGCCGGGTGGACCGACGCATGCCCGCGCCTCCGGCTTGGGCATGCCACCCGACAAGAAGGTCGGTTCCTTATCCAGCCAACCGCTCCCTCACGGTCGCGGCTCGGAAAGACACGCTTGGCAGAAACGTGCCGGCGCCGCTTCGACGAGCGCCGCGCGGGCTTCAAGCCCGCGGCTCGGAACGTCCGCCTTCGCAGAAACGTGCATCAATACAGAGCAACGGGAAATGCTCTAGGAAAACCCATACCCAAACCATCCTATCCACCCAGAAGCGTCAGCACGTTCTGCGACTGCGCGTTGGCGATCGCCAAGACGCTGGTGCCGGCCTGAACGAGAATCTGCGACCGCGTCAGCTCCGAGGTCTCTTCGGCAAAGTCGGTGTCTCGGATGACCGACTCCGCGGAGGTCAGGTTCTCGGTCGTGATCTGCAACTGCCGGATATTGGGCTGAAGCGTGTTCCGCTCGAACGCGCCAAGCCGCCCGCGCAAGACGGCCACCTGCGTGATGACTTCCTCCACGATCTTGGACGCCGCCTGGAAGTTCTTGGTCTTGAGCGAATTGATCTGTCCGGTCTTCAGCTCCGACAGGAACCCGACGATGCTGTTGCCAAGCTTGTTGGCCTGGATGCTCTTGACGCCGATGTTTTCCTGAAGGTTCGTGTTGACCTGCGGTCCAAGCTGGAACAGGGCACCGCCCTCCGTGATGGCGAAGCTTGTTGACCCCAGGGTCGCTCCCGCCCCGCTTCCGAAGGTCGTGTCGAGGACGACCTCCAGCTTCAGTAGTGTCGAGCTGAAGTTCAGCTCCAGTCCGTCGGCGGTCGCGGCGATTCCGTTGACGGTCGCCGCCGCGTCCCGACCGTTCGTCCGGCTGCTGGTCACGCCGGCCCGATCGGTCGTGCTGAACACACCGGTCGTCCCGATCTCGCGAACGCTGACGAACGCCTCACTTCCATAGTCCGCGCTTGTGAGCCGCATGCCGTTCACCCCAGCCGCTCCACTCGTAACGGCCGTGATACCCGTCGCGTCTTTCTGCTGGTTGATGGCGTTGACCATATCCACGGTCGTGGCACTCGCCGGGAACGTCAGCGTGATAATGCCGTCGTTGCCTCGAATGTCGATGGTTGCCCCGGTGGCACCGAGACCGGCTCCAGCGAACGCAAGCTGAGCCTGCTGCGCCGATTGCGACACGTTGATGGTCACGCCGACGAAGGCCTGGCTGCCGAAGTTGGCGGCCTGCACACTGACATCCGCCAGTTGCGTCGGAACGACGCCGCTGGTGACGTAGTCGAGCTCTCCATTAAGCAGCTTCCGCCCGGCAAAGGTGGTGGTGTTGGCGATGCGCGTGATGGAATCGATCGCGTTGTCGATCTGAAGCTGGTTGGCGGCGATCTCGTCGTCGGAGAAGGCGCCGCTGTTGGCCGCCTCGACGGTCAGCGCCTGAATATCCGTGAGCAGCGCCTGTACCTCGTTGAGCGCCCCCTCGGTGGTGGCGATGACGTTGATCGCGCGCAGCGAATTGTCGATGGCCTGTCCGACGACCGAGATTTCGGAGCGCAAGCGCTCGGACACGATCAGCCCGGCCGGGTTGTCGGCACCGCGGTTGATCTTCAGTCCACTGGACAGCCGCTCGAGCGAGAGCCGAAGTGAGTTCTGCGCGGTTCCCAGATGTCGCTGAGCCACAAGAGACGGGACGTTACTATTGATCCGTGACATGAGCAATCCTCCCTGATTTCCTCGGCTGTCTTGGACGAACACCGAGACATGTCTTTGTCATTCAATCCACTTACTGCGGCCGCCCCATCTGATCGGGACGTTTGGGATCCACGAGTTTCTTGGATTCAGCCGGCAACGCGCCGGGCTTCGCATCTTCCGTGTCGCGTGGTTTCTTTCCCGTCTCTCTTCCCACGCCGTCACGTGTCTGCTTTTCCGGCTTGGTCTTGCTCGCTTCGCGCAACACGGCATCGGACACGTCTCGCGGGTTGAGTTGGGCAGCCTGTTGATTCTCGCGCTTGATCGCGTCGTAGACTTCCTTGCGATGAACCTGAATATGACGCGGCGCGTTGATACCGATGCGCACCTTGTCACCTCGAATGTCGACGATGGTGATCTCCACATCATCACCGATCATGATCGTTTCATCCCGTTGTCGGGATAGCACCAACATAGTCGGCTCCTTCCTTGTAATGCCGATACGTTGTGATCCGACGCCATGACGGACAGGCGGCACTCGTACCGCACGGCGGACCCGGGCGTCCAGCGATGTTCGCCCGACCGCAATCGTGCGGGGTGGTCCGACACGGCGTCCCAAACGCGGACATGGCGTACAAGCCGCCATCCGCGCCTCCACTGATTATAGCCCCCCGCCGGTGCGTGGGACCACCCTCAGTGCCTGGCTACGCCGTTTTTCCAAGCGCCGCCGGCTTCGGTGTCCGCATCAACGGGTGCCTGGTCGAGTATCGCTTGTCGCTGAGCACCAGTTGTCTTGCCTTACGGGTGTTTACATTCACCACGAGCGGCCCCTGAAAGTTGCCGGTCAGCAAGTCGCCCACCTTGTTCACGATGGTGAAGACCTGGGCCGTCTTGGCGTCGTCGATCCCGATGCACGCAAGATCCTCAAGCTTCACCGGCACTTCGTAGTCGGCAACGAACAGCCGTGGATCCGTCACCACGAACGCCAGATCTTCCACCTCGACAGACTGGAGCCAGTAGAAACCGCTGCCCTCGCCTGTCTGAATCAGGGCAAACTGCTTTTGCTGCGGAAATCCGAGGATACCGTCCTCGAACGTCAGCAGACGATCCGGGTCCACTTCCAGTTGTCCGAAACGCGACGTGCGAATAAGCATCGCAAGTCTCCCTATTCCAATACCACACGGTCGGCCTTATCGAGCGCCGCGATCGACCTTCGATCACCTATCCATGCGCTCTTGCCAGCAGCACCTCTTGTGCCGCGTCCCGGCAACTCCCGCCCGGGCAACCGTTGGCGGTGCGACTCGCATCCTGCGCGTCGTCGCATCCGCCCCACCGTTGTTTCGATCCTTCCTCTCCTCGAGGACGTCTGTTCCCGCGAACCAGGCGGCGAACGAATCGCCCGCGGGTCCTACCGCAGGAAGTCCATCAGGTTCAGATTCAAGAGCGTCGAGCTCGTCTGGAAGCTCGCCTGAAGCTGGGTCGTCAGCGCCTGCAGCTCCGTGATCGCGCCGGTAAAATCGAGATCCTGTAGTCCCGAGAGAACCTGCCGCGTGGTGGTCGCGGCATCCTCCGTCTGCGCCACGTTTCTGCCCACGGACTGCGCGCGCGCCCCGACGATTCCGTGAATCCGCGTGACCTCACCGGTCAGGCTGTCGATCCGCTCCCCCGCCAGTGAAATCCCGGTCGTGTCGTTCGCCCGAAGGGCGTTCTCCAGATCGATCAGCGCTCCGAGAACGCCTTCGGTCCGGGTGGGGTTGACATCATCAGCGACGAGTTCGGTGGCGGTGCCCGAGACCGTTTTCACCAGACCCAGATCAAGGGCGGCCTTGGAGAGATTCAGGATGCTCACCGAGAGGGCACCGGTTCCGCCGGTCGTATCCAGCAGGCGGATGCCGTTCCCGGTCTCCACAAACTCGGCCGCAATCGGCACCGACGCATCGGTCGCGGCCGCATTAATCAAGTCGATGACATCACCGATCGTCTCCGCCCCGTCGATGTTGACATCGACCGTGGACCCATCCTTGGCCGTGATCCGAAAGTCGTCCTTCCCCGGTTCGATGGAGACCCCGAGTCCGAAGTTGAGCTTCGACAGCGGCGTGGCCGTATCAAGCGTTCGCAATCCCAGGTCCGTCGCCGTGGTTCCGCCGTTCTCGCCGACGGTCAGCGACGTCCCGGACACCTGGTTGAAGACGTCAATCCCGGTGCCGGCGTCGTTGATCCTCGCCAACACGAAGACGTCCGCGGCGTTGATCGCGTTGATGATATCCTGAACGGCCTGGGCTTCGGAAATATCGATGGTGGCCGCGCGCGTGCCATTGGTGATGATGAACCCGCTATCCAGATCGATCCCCGCCCCCCCGGCGAGGTCTTCGACCGGCGTCAGCCGCGTGACACGCGCGGTCAAGGTTGATCCCGCGATCACGGTCGATGTGGGCGTCTGCGTGAGAAGGCCGAGTCCGGCGGCGACCGCCCCGCTCCCCGTGTCGGTGATGGTGACCTCCGAGCCGCTGGGTGTCACGATCAGCCCGTTGTCGTCCGACGAAGCGACGAGCGACGCGCCGGCGGCGCTGGCCGCGTCGTTGATCAGCGTGACGAGGTCGGCCACCGTATCCGCGGAGGTCAGATCAGCGGAAAAGACACCCGCGCCGCCAATTTCGTTGAAGACCAGGACACCGGTTTGTACCGGTTGACCGCTCAGCGTCGAGACGGCGTCGAGCCGTGTCTCGGGCGTCAGGATGGGTGTCAGATCCACGTCAGTCGAAATCGGATCCGACAATGCGCCGAACAGCATGCTTCCCGGGATGCTGACGGGCGAGATCAAGGTCTCATCGGCCCGCACAAACAGTCCCTGCAAGTCACCGATGTAGGCGATTCCACCGAGGGCATCGATGAAGGGGCGATCGATCGTGTCTCGCCCGGCGAACAGATGCCGCCCGCTGAAGTCCCGGTTGGCGACGGCGGTCAGTTGCTGACGGATGCTGCGAACGACCTCGGCCTCGGCGTCGCGCTCCGACGCCGCGGTCAGATTGCTGACCGTTTGGCTGGCAATGATGGAGGCCTCGATGAGCAGATCGTTGATCTCGGTGAACGCGCCGTCCGCCGCGGCAAGGAAGTTGCTCCCGTGTTGAAGGTTGGCGACAAACTGATCCTGACGCTGAAGCGCCTGGATCAGATCGAGTGCGCGAGCGGCCGCGATGGGATTCTCGCTAGGGGTCACGAAGCTGCGCCCGGTGGCAATACGAGCCTGCGTTAGAAACAGATCGCCCTGCGTCCGCCTGGTCGAGTCCGTCAGGAAGGACGTTCGAAAGGTGTGAGTGATTCTAGATACGTTGATCGGGCTAACGGACATCGTTTGTCATCCAAGTGACCGGCGCGCCGGCCATACAAGCTCCCTTACCGAACCAGGAGCATCAACTCTCCGAGCAGATCATCCACGACGCTGATGAACCGGGCGGCTCCTTGAAACGCACGCTCGAACTTCACCAGCGCGATCGCCTCCTCATCGAGGCTCACCCCGCTGATGCTCTGCCGCTGAGCTTCCAGCGACCCGAGCACCGTCTCGGTCGCGTCGGCGACATCCCGCACGGCCGCACCGCGGACGGCCACGCCGTTGGCGATGGTGCGGTAGAAGCTCAGGAGCGACTCATTTTCATGCTGCGTACTCACGTCGGTGGCGAGGGCGGCCAGGCGGCGAGCGTTGGCGCCGTCTCCGGGCAACGCGACGGACGCCGCCGCCAGCAGCGAAGACTGCCCAATCAACTTCTCGTTCACGGCTATGCTCTTGGCGTCGTCGCCGGAGAAGAATGTGTTCAGCCCGAGCGCCGCCAACACGCCCGAGGTATCGGCGCGCGGGTCTTGGCCGTCGTAGCCGAAGGTGAAGCTGCGACCGGCGTCGGCGTCAAGCTGGATCCGGTTGTCCGCGGTGATCGTCGCCGTGACGCCGGCGACCTGGCTGTTGATGTCGGTCACCAGCGACTCAAGCGTGGCACCCGCACCGGTGCCGTCCAGGCTCACATCGATCCGGTGGGCGATCGGCGTCCCCGTCGCATCGTCCGTCACGGTGAGAAAGAAACTCCCGTTTGTCGGTGGGAACGAAAGTCCGGCCTCCGGGCTGTCGAGCGGTACGTCGGTGGCAAGCAGATCGGACGAACCGATCAGGGAGACGAACCCCGTTAGGCCCTGGCCGTCGGCGTGGACCCGGTTCACGTCGTGGATGATGGCGGCCGCGAGTTCATCGAGCAGTTGAATCTGCGAATCCTGGTCACGGCTCAAGATCAGCCCCTCCAGCCGCCCGCCATGCACGCCGATCTGCTGTCTCGTATCGACGAATCGCACGGACGTACGGATCGTATCGCCGTTGACCTCGTCAACCGCAATCAGCCCACGTGCGACCGAGCCCTGGACCAGTGCTTCATTGCCGACGTACACGTTCACCGTCCCGTCGGGCTGTTCGCGAGTCACGACATCAAAGAGCTCACTGAGGCGCCGGAGCACCGCGTCCCGCTGATCGCGCAGCCCGGTGGCCTGTCCGTTCCGCCCGGCCTCGGCTGTCGTGATCTCCTGGTTGAGTTGGGCAATCTCTCGGGCAAAGCTGTCCGCGCTGCCCACCAAGACGCGAATCTGTTCGTTGATGCTCTCGCTAAGCTGCGTAAGCTGGCTGCGTAGCCGACGGATCGATTCCGCCACGGACACGCCGCGGCTGACGGCCAGATCACGTATGGCAAGATCCTCCGGTGTGTTCTGGACCTCGTCGAGCACGTTGAAAAAGTCGGTGAGACGAGAGCCAATGCCCGATCCGCTCAAATCGTCGAACAGCGCTTCCAACTGACCGAGCGTGGCCTCCTGCGTGGTCGCCGATGTTTGCTCGCCGATGGCCAGGCGAACCCGACCCTCCAGCGCCTCGTCAATGTTGCGCTGAATCGCCGTTAGCGCGACACCCGCGCCCGGCTGCAAGTCGAGCGTGAGGAAGCCACCCTGAAGCGGATCCAGTTGCGGCGACAGCCGCGTGAAGTCCGGGCTGGCCGCACTGCTGATGTTGCTGCCGACGACCTGCAGCGCCGCCTCATACCCAAGGATGGCGGACCGGCCAATCTGTAGCGCTGAGTTGAGCAGTCCCATGACGGTCTATCCAACGGCCTCAAAGAGGCGGGTGGTCGATTCGGGGACGACCGCGCCGTCGCCGGCGTACCCGGCCGATTCGCTTCGCTGCGAGCAAGCGGAGGCGAACACCCAGTGAAGGTGCCCAACCAGTTTTTCCGCGGCCTGCCCCGCCACCCGATTGACCTTGATCAAACGCGAGGCAACGGCGCGAAGCTCACCTGCGGCCGCAAGCAGCACGCCCCGCTCGGATTGCGGAAGGCGTGCGCTGAGCTGAGAGATGGTCATGGCCCGCCCGGATGGCTTGGGCAGCCCCGCGCCTTCGCCCAACCGATCCATCAGTTGCCGGCGCAAGCCCTCGCGCTCCTCGATCCGCACGATCAGTGCGTGTTCCCGCTCGCCGAGGCGGCGCATGGTCGCAACGTCGGCGCGGCGCATCGCTTTCATCTTGTCCTGAACCACGCCCGTGAGTTCAGCGTGGAGTTCCTTCTGGATCCCCAACACGCGAACCAGTTCACGAAGTCCGTTCGTGTTCATCGTGGTGGTCATCGCTTCGTCTCACTGACCGTTTGGCCTGCCGCGGCCTCCCGAGCCCGATCGATCATCTGTTGCTGGCGGTCCAGCCGCTTGAACAACGCATCGCCAACCCCGTGCCGCATTCTGACTCCGAGTTGCTCGGCCAACACGCCGTGCAACTGGGCGCCGAAGATCTCTTCTCCGCGACCGCCGTGACCGTACTTGGTTTTCAGCGAACTCTCGCGCATCGCCTTGAGCATCGTGCCGAAAAACATCGACCCGATCATTCGCCCGGTCGCCTCGCGCAACCGCGCCTGCGCGGAGCGGGGGT
Organism: uncultured bacterium; assembly: GCA_965371245.1. Classification (GTDB taxonomy): domain Bacteria; phylum Planctomycetota; class Phycisphaerae; order UBA1845; family UBA1845; genus CBDUXT01. Next base: position 46,014 of record CBDUXT010000008.1, read on the forward strand.
TTCCCGATGCCGCCGTTGCCGCGCCGATTTCACTAATATTCATTTCCTATCCCTCGTGAATGAGCCGGGCGTGCAGCTTGCCCACACGATGAATCTCTTCAAGGATCGACGCGCGATCCTCAAACGGAACCTTCAATCGGTTCAGTGCCTCCAAGAGGTCACTGACATTGGGAATCCGGTTGGCGGCGACATCCAGCGGCACAAAATCCTGCTGCTCGAACGCCGGACGCGGAATCGTGCCGTCGGGACCGGGCGCCGCCACCGTCACGGTCATCCCCTTCTGGGAGATGATGACCGGCGAGATTCTCGTCTCTCCGGTCAGTACGATGGTGCCCGAGTTACGATTGATGGTGACGCGGGCTTCCCCCGACTCCATCAGCAGCGGCGTCTGCTCGACGTCGCGAATCCACGAGGCCGGGTCGGTTCGTTGATGCTCCGGGAGCAGTATCACCACGTTTTTCGCGTCCATCGCCAACGCCACCCGATCGACGTCCGCCGAAATGCTCAACTCCTTGTCGATCGCCTGGGCCACGGCGGCTGCCATCGACCAGCTCGGATGTTCCAGGACGAGCGTGATGTATGATTGACCCGCCTCGATCCAGAGGTTGCTGAAACCGGCTGCCCGAAGATCGCTGCCCGAGGAAACGACGTTCATAAGAACGTCGCGCTCCATCCGCGCGCCCTGGTAGATGATCCCGGCGGTCTTGGTCGGACCGTCCAGCGTGATCCGTCCCTGGGCGAACCCGAACAACCCCTTGACGTTCCGGTCGTGGTAGATCAGCGGCGTCGAGAGGAGCCGTCCGCCCTCAAGGCTCTTGGCCGCCAGCGACGTCACCGCGACGTCGAGCCGGTCGCCCTCGCGGGCGCCGTGCTCGGGAATCATGACTTCGATCATGACGATCGCCACGTTCTTGGCGCCCAGAACGTCGTCGAGCGACGTCACGTTCCCCCCGAACCGTTCCATCATGGTCGCGAGTTGCTTCATGGTGGGCAAGAACTTGGTGCCATCGCCGGTACCCATCAGGCCCGTCACCAGCCCCGACCCGACCAGAACGTTGGTGCCCTGGCCCTGAAGGCGCGTCACGTCGCCAACGCGAGCGACCGGAGCCTGTCCGAAAAGCGGAGCCGCCAGACCGACGATCGTAACAACGCAAGCAGCAATGGTTTGTTTCGTCTTCATCTCAAATGGGCCTCAGCCAATCCAGAAGCTTGCTGATCCAACCGCGGGTCGTCCCCTGCCGCACCACGCCGCTGTTCTGGATGACGATGTCCTTGTCGGCGAGTTGCGTACTGAGCACGGTGTTGTCCGCGGTCACGTCCTCCTTGCGACATGTCCCGGTGAGTGTCATCACCGTGGTCTCCTCGTCGAAGGTCACGCCTCCGCGGGCCTCGATCACGAGCAACCCGTTGGGTTTGATGTCGATCACCTTGCCGGTGAGTCGCAGCGTAAGGTTGTCCCGACGCTTGATCTCTCCGTCGGCCTCGAACGCCGTGTCGAAGGTGAACTTCACGGCCGGTTCGCCGCGCTGGAATGTCGCCGCGCCGACGCCGCCCTGCGTCAGCTTCAGGAATGCCTGTAGCTTGGCATCGACATCGACCTTCTTCTCTGTCTCGACTTCCGCGTCGGCGCGGAAGGTCCGGCGTTCGCTCACGATGATCGTGATCAGATCGCCGACTCCGTAGTTCTTGCGCTTGACCTTGGGAACGGATACCCACGAATAGCGGTCGTACGTCTGGTTGCGTGTGATCCGCGGCGTCTCGCGCGACGGTGTCGAGATCACCTTCCCCGCGTCGGCCTGTCGCTTCCGCGCCCCCAGCGACGACGTCTGGGCCGAGGCGTCGCAACCCACCCAGCAGACCGCGGCAAACAGCAGAGTTCTCAGGCGTCGCGTCGTCATGATCCACCCCTTCTCGCCACCCGGTCGGCGCCCGCCACCGCGTTCCGCCCACCGATTTGCACCTGTCCCGGCCCGACCACGACGGCGTCGAATTCCACCCGTTTGTTGTCCACCGCGCGCACCGTGACCGTGTCACCCAGAAAACCCGACTGAAGGGCCGTGCCCGACAGCACGACACGAACCGAACCCGTAATGGAACTGACGCGTACGAACTCGCCTCTTCTTACGAGGGGGACCGGCTCCAACATAGAGGGATCGATCATCGTCCCCGCCGGAATGAATCGCTTGGCACGCTGCCCCACCACCGACGCCGCGTTCTCCACGCCGATCCCGGTAAGCCGCGAAAACGACAGACGCATGGGCTCAACATCCACGGGTCCCACCGGCGCGTTTTGGTTGATCGCCCGGCGTGCGACCATCACCCGCCGAAACATGGACACCTGAACATCGAGCGGGATCGTCTGACTCGGTTTGCCGTCCGCGATCACATCGATTTCCAGCTTGACCGCTCCAATGGCAACGCGGCCCCGCCGGCGGATCCTGAACTCGTAGGTCGGACCGGACAAGTCGAGGACTTGCTGCGACGTACGGTGAAAGACAACGTCCGCTTGCCCCCCATACCGCGCCAGCTCGGCGTTGAAGTAATCGATGACGGCCTGGCGGAGTGTCCCCGGCTCGACCTTCCGAGGCTCTACCGATCCCAGTGCCGATCCCGATGCCGATCGCACCTGGCGGGGTCGCGCGGATTCTGTGCGCGGTTGAGGAATCGGAGTCGCCGGGCGCGTGATGGCACACGTCGTCGCGCCCTTCAGCGTCACGGTGGCCATGTTGGCACCGCCCGCGCTAAGCGCCCCCCGGACGAGTTCCAGATGGATGATACGCGATCCGCCGGCTTCCGGTGCATCGCTCACCGTGATCTCGGCCAGCTTCCGCTCGGTCTCCCGGTCGAACCCGGACAACTCGCAGACATCGTCCAGACGGACCGTCTCATCGACCACAACAGCCGAAGCCCACAGCCGAACCGTGCCCGCCAGGCAGGGCGCCGTCATCGCGGTCAACCCGAGGACGAGCCCCTGAATCGCCGGCGAGCGGTACACGCCGCGCGGTCCAAGGAATGAGCCGACGGCACGTGGGGGCATGGTTTCGCAATCCTTGCGTTGCATCATTGCATCCTGCTCGCGATCGCCCCTACTGGGGTACCGCCGCCTGCGCTCTTGCGTGCCGCACCTACCGCACGCGACTTACTCCGTTAGAACCGCCTCAGGTTAGAGAGGATCTGGAGCCCTTGGTCGGCGCTCTGGATCGTCTGACTGTTCAACTCGAACGCCCGCTGCGTGGTGATCAGGTCGATCAGCTCGCGCACGGGATCGACGTTGCTCATTTCGAGGGCTCCGCCCACGGTGGCACCGAGTCCATCGGTTTCCGGCGGACCCGTCAGCGCCGGACCGGAGGCGTCCGTTTCGACGTACAGGTTTCGCCCAAGCTGCTTGAGCCCCTCGTTACTCACAAACCGCGCGAGTTCGATCTGCCCCACGACATTCAGCGTGTTGGCGCCTTGTTGTCGTACCTGAACCTCTCCGTTTCGACCGATCGTAATCTGAATGGTGTCCTCGGGAATCGAGATCGGCGGCTCCATGATCGCACCACCGCTGTTGCCCAGGACAATGTTCCCCTCGGAGTTTCGCGTGAAGTTGCCGGCACGGGTGTAGGCGATGACTTCGGTTCCATCTTGAATCGTGCGAACCTGAAAGAAGCCATCACCGTCAATCTGGATGTCCAGTTCCTTGTTGGTCGTGTCCACCGCGCCCTGGGAAAAATTGAGCTGCGTGCCCGATACCTTCACGCCCGTTCCCACCAGAATCCCGTGTGGAATCGGCTCGTCGTCCGCGTTGCGTATGCCCGGCTCGCGTTTCACCTGATAGAGAAGATCCTCGAAGTTGACGCGCGACCGCTTGAACCCGTGCGTGTTGATGTTCGCCAGGTTGTTGGCCACGACGTTGAGCTTTTCGTCAAGTGCCCGCATCCCCGAAGCGGCCGTATGTAACGCGGTGACTCCCATCTACCCTTGTTCTCCTATGCCAGCCGGCCGACGGTGTTGACCGTCTGCTCGGTGGTTCGATCCTGAAGTTGAATCATGGTCGCGTTGAGCTGATACGCCCGTGACGCCTCCATCATCTGAACGAGACCGCTCATCACGTCGGCGTTCGAAGCCTCGCGCGATTTCGGAACGAATCGCCCCTCGATTGGTGTCATTCCCTCGTCACCAGCGTCGAAGAGGTTCGTCCCGACCTTCGCCAGCGTCTGTTCGTCCGTCGCGGCGAACAGGCCCAGCCTGGCGACGACCGCTCGCCCCTGTCGAATGGAACCGTCCTGGGACACTTCGAACGCCCCGGCCGCCCGATCGATCTCGATCGGCGCCCCGGCATCGTCGAGTACTTTCCATTTCCCCTTGCCCGCACTGAGGACCAGCTCGCCCTCCTTGTTCAGGGTGAACTGCCCGTCGCGGGTGTACCGTGTCGAGGTCCCATCCGTCACGCCGAAGAAGCCCTCGCCGTCGATGGCGACATCGAGCGGCCGACCCGTTTTCTCGATCGACCCCTGAGCGAAGTCGTGATGACTCGCGCGGACGTTCAACCCGCCGGGAAGACCGTCCAGGATGGAGTGCCCGAACGATCCGGCCTGCAGCGACTCCTGGCTCTCGATCCGTCGTTGCGTCACCACTGCGAAGTCCTGTTTGAAGCCCGTCGTGTTGGTATTGGCGAGGTTGTTTGCGAGCACGTCCTGTCGATGGCTTTGCACCTTCATGCCCGCGGCCGACAGCCATAGTCCGTAGGTGCTCATCGCCTATTCCAAAATCCGATCCGTGGCGTCGGTCGTGTCATCCGTCGCCATGCCTCGCGTGGTCGCCCGAGCCGCGAAGTCCAGTGCCACGGCCTGAAGCGTTCGCACGCGAACCAGGCGCCCCAACGATTCCCAGTCGAGTGCCAGATCATCGACACCGCCGGGCGAATCAAGTTCCGCGAACCTGACCTGCATACACCTGGTCTCCACCGCGCGCCGCCACAGCGACGACACGCCGCCCCAGGCCTAACAGACTGCGTGCCATCACCGCACCGCAACCCGGTCCACCGCCTCGAAAGGCCCACGAACACGGTCGTTAGTTCCGCAATGACAAGGACTTAGACAATTCTCGGCCCAAGGAGCGTAGGCCCGCCGATCCCTGGATCCGCTAGTCCCACACGCGCAGGAGTTGCGACCGTTGCGGCAACACCGGCCGATCCCCACCTGCCGAATCGGTACCGCGCCGGTCCCCTGCCACGTCCGGCCGGACCGGTACGCCATGTCAGAGGCGCGGGCGCCAGCCTGCGCACCGCCGCGTGAGCATGCCACCGGACTCGCGCGGGATGCACTGAAGAATGCGCAAGACCGGTCTTGCCAAGCATCCGGATCGCGCCCGCCACGAAGCGATCGGTTGCGAAACACCCGGCACCTCTTCACAATGCCAGGCTGGTCGCCGAAGCCGCGGCTCGCTGCGGAGCAGCGCGTCGGGGACTCAGCCATCAACGGAAGAAAAGCCGACCATGGTCGCCACGTTTATGTACTCACTAGCCGGCGGAATACTCGCCGTGGCGGCCACCGGTCGCCCCGATCAGATCGTCTGGAAGTTCCTCCGGCTGATCGCCTTGCTCGCCTTCGGCCTGACCTGCGGCGTGACCGCGTGGCAGCTTCGTGGCACCAACCTCGACATCAGCCGGATCGGCGCCGCGGGCTTACTCGGCATGGGCGCCGGGATGGTCGCGATGGTCGTGGTCTTTCTCGCGCCCCTGGCGACCCGCATCCCGTGGCCATTCCGCGCAATCTGCCTGACCGGCGGTCTGCTCGGCCTGGCCGCCGCCTGCCTGTCGGCGCAGTCCGGCCTCATGGAGGAACCCAGCGCACGGCTTGTTACTGTGTGGGTCGCCGTGGGCCAGATTCTGAGCGGGGCGCTTCTGGGGAGCATCACCGTCGCGTGGCTGCTTGGTCATGCCTATCTGACGGCCACACGCATGACGATCTTGCCGCTACGGCACTTCAGCCGGTTGCTGCTGTGGGCGGTCGGAATCCGTGCCGCATTCGTTCCCGTCAGCCTCTCGCTGGCGTGGGTCGTGGGAAGCGGTACCGAGCCATCGATTCTGATCCAGTTTGGCCAGGCCTGGCTGGTGTTGACCTTGAGGCTGGCGGTGGGCATCCTGGGGGTCGCCTTGTTTGCCTACATGGTGTCCGACTGCGTCCGGCTGCGTTCGACACAGTCGGCGACGGGGATCCTATACTTCGGTTCCGTGTTCGCTTACATCGGCGAGCTAGCGAGTTTGCAGCTCGTCGCGGACTGTGGTTGGCCGCTATAGCAGCAGGTAGGGCGGGCTATTGCCCGCCGCTGTTCGACCACAAGAAGGCGGGCAATAGCCCGCCCTACCCGCAGAGCAGGGCGCTCTTGCACGACTGCCGTTTCCAAGAGAGGGAAGGATCGTCGCAACGATCCATGGAATGATGCAGATTCGATTCGACTGCCCGACGGACACGTGCGTCGCCATCATCGAGCTTGAACCGCTCGAAGAGTGCGACGGCACGATCGAGTGTCCGCGTTGCCATCAAACACATTCCATGACCATCACGCCGGCGATGCGCGCCGACAACACACCCGACCGCTGCGCCGTCTGCAACGGGACGGAGATGTTCGTGCGTAAAGATTTTCCGCAGGCGCTGGGCGTCGCGGTCGTCGTTGTCTTCGGCCTGGCGGCGCTCTACTTTTTCACCATCAACGTGGTGATCGCATGGAGCATCCTGGTCAGCGCGGCTTTTATAGACCTCCTGGTCTACCTCATGATCGGTCACGTAACCACGTGCTATGCCTGCCGCGCCGGGTATCGAAAGTGCAACCTCAACCCCGCCCACGACGGATTCGACCTGGCCACGGCGGAGAAATACTGAGTTCCGGTCCCCAGAGCCGGCTCCGCTACGCCGGTGACCGCCCGCATCCGTTCGGCGGATCGCGTTTCCGACAAAAGCACCGTCGATGCAAGCAAATCGTGACGGGTTTGCAAGCGTTTCACCGCCATTCAAGGAGGGGGCCAGGCCGTCCTCACCCTGGAGAAGAACGCATGACGGACCGAATCCACTGGCCGGCCGCCCTGTGCCTGGTGTTCACCGCGCCGCTTGCGGCCACCCAAACGGCGAGGACCAAAAGCCCGCCGGGCCATCATGAAGTCCCGGTGGACGCCCCAGGTCTCCCGGCCGCGGCGAACCAGCGCGGCGTCACGGCCGGGGCCGTGGTCACACGCGGTCGGTTCACAAGCGTACAGGTCAACGTGAGCGCCTTCGGTGGCAACATCGTCGGAGATGCAGCCAACGAGCCCTCGATAGCCGTTGACCCCCTCGACCCGAACCGAATCGCCATCGGCTGGCGCCAGTTCGACACGATCCAGTCCAACTTCCGCCAAGCCGGGTATGCCTTCAGCCAGGACGGCGGGCAGACATGGACTTTTCCCGGCGTACTTGAACCGGGCCGGTTCCGTAGCGACCCGGTTCTCGACGCCGACGCCGACGGGAACTTCTACTACTACAGCCTCAGTTCCGCGACGTCGGTGCAACTGTTCAAGTCGATCGACGGCGGCGTCACGTGGACCGGCCCCGTTCCTGGGCTCGGAGGCGACAAGCAATGGATGGCGATCGACCGCACCAGCGGCGTCGGGAGCGGCAACATCTACGTGGTCTGGAACATTCAGTTCACCTGCTGTAGCGGAGCGGACTTTGCCCGATCCATCGATGGAGGCGAATCGTTCGAGCAGCCGATCGGTCTCCCGCTGCCCAGCATGAAGTGGGGCACGCTCGATGTCGGCCCTGACGGAGAGCTGTACCTGGCCGGTGCAACGCTCAACACCAGCGGCCACCTCGTTACCCGCTCGTTGGACGCAAAGAACAAAGCCAACCCACCCACGTTCGATTTCATCCAAAACGTAGACCTGGGGGGCACGACAACCGCCGGCCTCGGCTTCGCGGGGCCGAATCCGGCAGGGCTGCACGGACAGGTGTGGGTCAAGACCGACCATTCCGACGGCCCGTCTCGTGGAAACGTGTACATCCTGGGCTCGGTGAATCCGCCCGGACCCGACCCGATGGACGTCATGTTCATCCGCAGCACCGACGGCGGAATGAACTGGACCGCTCCGGTGCGCGTGAACGACGACCCCATCGGCAACGGCGCGTTTCAGTGGTTCGGCACCATATCGGTCGCGCCGAACGGACGCATCGACGTCTTCTGGAACGACACGCGCAACACGGGAGTTGCGAACTTGTCCGAGCTTCACTACGCCTTCTCAACCGACGCCGGCGACACCTGGTCGATTAACGAGCCGGCCAGCCCTATCTTCAACAGCCATCTTAACTTCCCGCAGCAGAATAAGATTGGTGACTACTATCACGCGGTGTCAAACAACGATGGAGTGGACCTGGCGTACTCGGCCACTTTCAACGGCGAGCAGGACGTCTACCACCTTCGCGTTGGGATTGACTGCAACGGAAACGGTGTCGATGACGCAACCGACATCGCCGACGAAACCAGCGGAGACTGCAACAACAACGCGGTTCCGGACGACTGTGAACCCGACGTAGACTGCAACCTCAACGGCACGCAGGACATCTGCGACATCGCGGCCGGCATCGGCGAAGACTGCAACGGCAACCTCGCGCTCGACCAGTGCGAACCCGACGAAGACTGTAACATCAACGGCACCCAGGACATTTGCGATATCGCCAGTGGTTTCAGTCGCGACTGCAACGGCAACGGCACTCCTGATTCGTGCGACATCGACAGCGGTCAACTCGAGGATCTCGACGGAAACGGCATCCCCGACATCTGCGACTGCCCGCCCTCGACCCCGGCGGAATCGGCCGCTTGTTGCCCCGACCAGGGAAGCGGTACCACGCTTCGGTACCTGTCGTTCCACGCCGGAGACGCCGGCGCGACCCAGGCGATCAGAATCACCTTCGCGGACCTTCCCGGACCACACAGCGTCCTGAACGGTCACTCCATGTGGGCCACCCGACCGGAAACCGTGAGCGAACTCGGAGGGCAATTGCTACCCGGACCCGGGTCAAGCAGGTTCGCCGCGGCAACGCTCGATTGCGTCCCCCTCTTCACGACCTGGAGCACCATCGATACGCTTCATGTCTCCCACCAGGCGATCGTTCCCGGCGGTGTCTACCGGATTCAAGTGGTCAGCGGGGCCTGCGAAGATTTCGATGAGAGCGCGTTCTCGTCCGCGCTGGTCGTGGCGACAAGCCAATGGGGTGACACCGTCGGCGCTTTTGTGGACGGGGCGTGGACACCCCCCGACGGCACAATCAACGTACCCAGCGATGTGATCGCCGTCCTGGACAAGTTCGGCTCGCGGGTGGGCGCTCCGGTCAAGGCCCGCTGCGATGTCGAGCCGGCCATACCCGATCGCCTCATCAACATCACGGACGTGACCCGCACGCTCGATGCCTTTAGCGGGATTGCCTTTCCGTTCGCGCCGGCCGAACCCTGCGCGAAGCGGTAAGCGCGACAGTCACGCGACGTGGACCAGCGTATGGTCACACCTCGTTTTTCAGGTCCGGATCCACACCGCATGGTGTGCCACTGCTTTCAAGCAGTGCCCGTCGCGGCTTTCGTGAAACCCAGTCGCTGCTCAAGAGCAGTGGCGCACCCGCGGATTCAGGCGTGGCGATACACAAGCCCGCAACCAGCAGGGCTCGCCGATGGGCAGATTGGATTTGAGACGTTGCTACGATCGAACGCCTTCGCACACGGCGGGTTCAGGCTTGGCAGCCGGCGCTGCCTCGGCGTTGACACCAAACCCCCGCGGCAACGGCAGGCCCGCAGCGTGGCGGGTCAATCGATAGGCTGCCGCCGCGAAGTACCAGAGCGGATGGCGCCCGGGGATAAGCTCGGCCGAATCAAGCGCGGCAAGAAAGTCCTCCGGACCATCGAAGTCGCGCATGCGCTGATAGCACGGCGCGACGCTGGATGCCAGATGGCTGTCACTTCCCACGAAGCGCGCCAGGTCGAGCCGGCCGGCGAAACGCGCCGCCTCGCGATCCGGACCACGGAGCAGGTTCTGCCCGTTGCAAACCTCGACCGCGTCAATGAGATCGACGATGTCCCACATGGCGTCGCCGAGCCCGCGCCCGAGCAATTTCAGAAACGGGTGCGGAACCAGCACCAACCCGCCCTGCTCTTTGATCGCCTCGGCCGTCTCTCGTGCCGACATACCCGGCGCGATGCGCCGGTCGAGAAACAGACCGATCACGTCACCGTCGCGGGTCGTCACCTCCTCGCCGATGACAACCTTCACGCTCGTGATGGCCGCCAGGTGACGCGCGCCCTCGATCGTGTCATGGTCGGTCACGGCGACACAGCCGAAGCCCTCGCGCTCGACGAAGCTTGCCAGCGCCTCGGGTGAGGTGTTGCTGTCAAACGAGTAGTTGGTGTGTAGGTGGATCAGGGTTTTTGTCAGGCCCATCGGTTGCCATGCCCCTTCTTTGAGTTTGTTGCAATGAGTTTCGATCGCGAGCCGTAAGCGGGAAGTACCGAGGGTACCTCTGCGCCGTCCGTCACCGCCCGCAACCTGAAGGAGTCTAGGCGACGATCCGGCGCCCTTCAAGCGGACCGGGCAACGTCCGATAGGTTCGCCGCCCACGGACGTATGTCAACGACCCATGACCCAGCCCGCGCGACCGGCAGGTCTCTATTGCGGCTGAGAGGACTCGAACCTCCACGAGCTTTCGCCCACTAGATCCTAAGTCTAGCGCGTATGCCAATTCCGCCACAGCCGCTGGATGTCAGGACGCCGGTACCTTCGGGTACGTGACAGTTCCGGAGCCACGGGTACGCCGAATCAGAGCCGCAGGCGCCAGCCCGCGGACCCCTGCGGTACCATGACACCAGGCTCGCACCCGGCACTCCGAAAACTGCGTATCGCCGATTCTGTCAGGACGCCGATGCGTTTGCCTCGGAACAAATCCGCCTCTGGCACCGGGTCCGCTCTCGGCAGGTCAACACCGGTGCCACACGAGGGTGACCAGGTTCCGCCAAGATCGATCAGGCGCCCCCGAGCGCTCGCGCCGCCGCCATGTACGCCTTGTACGCCGCCCGGACCTCGATCACGGTATCGCCGGCGAACTTCTCAAGAAACGCCCGCGCCACCTCGAACGCAACCACGTTCTCGGCCACCACGCTCGCCGCGGGAACGGAACAGACGTCGCTCCTTTCATAATCCGACCGCTCCGGCGCCTTGGTCTCGAGATTCACGCTGTCGAGGCCGCGAAGCAGCGTGCTGATCGGCTTCATGGCCGCTCGCACTACGATAGGCGCCCCGTTGGTCATGCCGCCCTCGAGCCCCCCTGCGTTGTTGGATCGACGCACGAACCCCAGGTTCGGGCTGTTTCGAAGCGACGGATCGAAGTCGATCTCGTCATGGACGGCGCTACCAGGTCGCGCAGCAGCAGCGAAACCCAGACCGATCTGCACACCCTTGAACGCCTGGATGGAGCCCACGGCCTGCATCAACCGACCGTCCAGTTTGTCTTGCCAACGCATGCAGCTCCCGAGCCCGGGCGGGTGACCGTGCACCTGAACCTCGACGACGCCGCCGAGTGTATCCCTGTCCACCTTGGCCTGACGAATCGCATCGATCATCCCCACAGCCGCCTGGGCGTCCGGGCAGTAGGCCTCGTTCGCGTCGCGCGCCGCGCGCAACTCGGCCACCGCATAGTCTGTCGCGGATGCCGCGACACCGCCGATTCGCGTGACGTAGCCGACGACGTCGATATCGAATAGACGGAGCAGACACCTCGCAATGGCCCCGGCGGCCACGCGCGCAGCCGTCTCTCGAGCCGACGCCCGCTCCAGTGTCTCGCGGCAGTCGGTCGTCAGCCACTTCAGGCTTCCCGCCAGGTCCGCATGGCCCGGGCGGGGGCGGTGGATCGGCGGCGCGGTGTCGATGCGATGATCCCGGTTGATGAGCTGGACGGCGATCGGCGACCCGATCGTCACGCCGCGGCGAACACCGGAGAGGACGTCGGCCTGATCCTTCTCGATTTTCATCCGCCCGCCTCGCCCATATCCCCCCTGGCGGCGGTGCAGCTCCGCGTTCACCGCGTCGAGATCAATCGTGACACCCGCGGGCATGCCATCGATCAGCGTAATTAGGGCCTGACCATGCGATTCACCCGCGGTTTGATAGTCCAGCCTCGCCATAATGACACCATGCTACGCTCTTCGCCGGCCGCAAGACAGAGTCAGCCCCAAGAGGGTGCATGACCGAATCGGCTGGCAGTCTTCAGAGCACGGGGCGCGAGCCCTGTGACCGGTCTGGTATCGTAGAAGCCCTATGCTTGTTCGCATCGTGTCCGTGGGCTTGCGCCCACGGCTCTGACCCGGCGTGCCGCCCTCAAGATGGCTTTGCACGCCCCGCCAAAACTGTCACACACCCGCCCCCAGATGCGCGGGCAGCGGCGTGCCGATCGAGACGCCTCGAACGGGCACGCGGTCCGACTCGTGCATCGCCACGCCTGAATCCGCGGGCCTGCCACTGCTCTTGAGCACTGCGGGGATTCCACGAGAGTCGCCGTCGGCACGGCTCAAGAGTAGTGGCACACGGAACGGGGTGGATATGAACCCGAAAAATGACCTGTGACCATACACGAGGTGCGTTGATCGACTCCCTCAAGAGGGTACACTCGGCGCCATGTCCGTCGAATCACATCAGGTGGAGTTCTCAACCAGAGGCAACAACGACGTGGTCAACATCACCGACCAAGTGGCCCACTGCCTGGAGATCGGCCGTATCCACAACGGCACGGCTACGGTCTTCGTCATCGGATCGACAGCCGGGATTACGACGACCGAGTTCGAACCGGGACTCGCCAATCACGATCTGAAGGCCGGGTTCGAGATCATCGCGCCGGAGCACGGGCGATACCGCCATGAAGAGACGTGGCACGACGACAACGGGCATTCACACGTTCGAGCCTCGCTGCTCGGTCCGAGCCTGACCATCCCTGTGATCGAAGGCCGGTTGGAGCTAGGCACCTGGCAACAGATCATCCTCATCGACTTCGACACGCGCCCAAGAGATCGGCGGGTGATCGTGCAGGTCATCGGCGAGTAGTGCGTCGGCACTTGCCTGTTGGGTGGGGCATCCGCCCGGCAAGCGGTCAGCCATTCCCGACATCCAAGAACGAGCAAAAAGCAGGATTCTCGCTATCCATCGTCGCCAAGCGCCTGTCGGTAGGCTGCCAGAATCTCCACATCCCGTCCCGGCGCGTAGCTGCCGGCGTGCCAGCGGAACCCCAGCTCATCGACAGGTCGGCGCGGGATCAGATGAAAATGAACGTGCCCGACGACCTGACCGGCCGCCCGCCCATTGCTCTGGAGAATGTTGAAGCCAGCCGCCCCGGTGGCCGTCAGCAGCGCCCGACCCAGCGCCGGAAGCGCCGAGCAGACGCGAGCGCACACGTCACCCGGGATCAAGTCGAGCTGCGTGTAGTGTTCGCGCGGCACGACGAGCAAGTGCCCGTCCGCCAAGGGGTGGATATCAAGGAAGGCGATCAGATCGTCCGTCTCATGGACGACGGAGGCGGGGATCGTGGAAGAAACGATCTTGCAAAACAGGCAATCGGGATCACGCGGCATGGAAAGCTCCGAGGCAGGCCGAAGCCCCGGCGGCCCACGCGGCAATTCATGCATGGGCAGACGTCCTTCGGCCGTCACGCCGATGGCATCCGGCACGCCACAACGGTGACGCCCCAGGTGATTTCCCTCACTCCGAAGCGGGCTGCTCCTCCGCCGTATCAACTGATGCATCCGCCTGCGACTCGCCCTTCGGCGCGTCCTCGTCCGATGGCGCGGACGCTTTCGGCGTGCCGGCAGCCTTGCCCGAACGACGCTTGGCAGCCTTGACGGCCAGGGCATAGCGCCCGTCAGCCTTGCGCCGCCGAGACGACTTGGCCGGCCTGGTCAACGACAGCGGCGCGTCCTCATCTCCGACGAACTGCAAGACCGCCAGCGGGGACGCATCACCAAGGCGTTTCTTCGCCAAGCGGATAAGGCGAGTGTACCCCCCCGGGCGATCCTCGAACCGCACCGCGACGGTCTCGATCAAGCGGTGCATCACCGACTCTGCGGTAAACGCGAGCCGCCCCTTGGGCTCTCCGGTTCGATAGCGACGACCGCTTGCCGCACGCATCGTCTTGGCGCGGTGGGCATCCGACATGGCCGCATAGGTGTCGCGATGCTCCTTGGGAATCAGCCCGCGATCGCCAAGAAGCTGGTGCAGACGGCGGCGCGCTCGAAGCGACCCAACGTCGTCACTCGCCGCGGCCCGTGTCCGCGTCTTGACGGCCAGCGTAATGACCCGCTCGACGAACGGTCGCAGCGTCTTGGCCTTGGGCAGCGTCGTAGTGATTTGCCCGTGCTCAATCATGTTTTGAGCCATGTTTCGAAGCAACGCCTTGCGGTGCTCGGAGGTCCGGTTCAGTTTGCGCTGATGGATACGATGTCTCATAACTCTATCCAGGTGCCTCGTGTAGTTTCCAGGAAGGTGCCGCCACGTTTTCAGCCGGCGCGCTGCTGCCGACACTGTCTCTCCGAGCTGCGGCGGTGAGGAAGCCGTCGGCTCGAAAGAGCACCGACCTTCTTGGAAACCCCACTACGACGATGGTTCCCGGGTCGCCTCGCTGCTGACCGCCTCATCCCCCATCGTGTAGGAGTCCATCGGCCCGGCGACTGGCCCGGCATCCGGCGCAACGACCGTCCCGGCGTCGGACTCGACCGGCGAACCTTCTTCTTCGTGTAAGCCCGCCGGACCTGCAACGGGATGATCCTCGCCAGTGGGGTCTTCATGGCCGATGGCTTGCGGCCCCAGCCCGAGCCCCAACTCGGCCAGCTTCCGTCGGACCTCGTGTAGCGATGTCTTGCCAAAACTTCGGAAGCGAAGCAACTCAGCCTCGCTAAGCGATGCGAGCTGTCCGATCTCCGTGATCCGCGCCGCCTCCAGGCAATTACTCGCCCGGACGGAGAGGTTCAGAGCCGAGATCGGGCGAAGGAGTAGCTCAGACTGCGCGCCATGCTCTTGCGGGCCGAAGTCCTCAAGCTGCATCGACGGCGAGACCGTCTCCTCCCCAAGCTCGCTCATCATCAAAATCGGACTGAGGTGCTTGCGAAGGATCATGCCGGCCTCGAACAGTGCGTCCGCCGGCGAGATGGCCTTGTTGGTCCAGATATCCAGGATCAGTCGATCGTAGTTGGTTCGCTGACCGACGCGCATATCCTCCGTGCGATAGCGCACCCGGAGCACGGGAGAGTAGATCGAATCGACGGGAATGACGCCGACCTCCTGATCGGCCGACCGGTTCTCCCGGGCGACGACATATCCTCGTCCCGAGCCCATTCGACACACCATCCGAAACGGAACGTCCCGCGTGAGCGTGGCGATTCGGTGCTGCGGATTGATGATCGTCACTGAGGGGTCGGTTTCCAGGTCGCCCGCGAGGATCTCGCCCGCGGTGTTTCGCTCGACCGTCAACGTCTTCGGTTCGTCGCTGTCGGCCAACAGGACGAGCCCCTTGATATTCAAGACGATGTCGGTCACGTCTTCGAGCACGCCGTCCATGCTGGTGAACTCATGAGAAACGCCGTCGATCTTGACCGACGTCACGGCCGCGCCTGCGAGGCTGGACAACAGAACCCGCCGAAGCGAGTTTCCGATGGTTGTGCCAAACCCCTGCTCGAACGGCTCAATCACGAACCGCCCGAACGAGTCGGTGCTTGCCGCCTCGTCGAGAACCACGCGGCTCGGCAATTCCAATCCTTGCCACCTTACACGCATCGGAATGACCTCCAACCGGATTAGTCCGGAGTTGAACTGGTTCGCTTTCCTGCCGGGCGCGACAAGCGGAATCAACCGCTATCGACTACACATCTCGATGATCAACTGCTCTTCGACCGGAATCTGTACGTCCTCGCGCGTCGGAAGGCCCTCGACGGCCCCTTCCATGAGCTGGGCATCCAGATTCAGCCAAGGTTGCACCGACGGTCCGCCGTCTCCCAGCGCCGCCCGAATGAGCTTTCGGCTGCGATCCGACGGCTTCACCGTGAGCCGATCACCCTTGCGAACCAGATAACTGGGGCGGTTCACACGACGCCCATTCACGTAGATGTGACCGTGGGCGATCGCAATCCGAGCCGCCCGATGGGACGGCGCAAACCCCAGCTTCCAAACGACGTTGTCCAGCCGCCGCTCCAGGAGGCTCAGCAGCGCTTCGCCCGTGTTGCCCTTGGCACGCTCGGCCGAGCGGAAGTAGAGCATAAACTGCCGTTCGAACACGCCGTAGTACCGCTTGACCTTCTGTTTTTCGCGAAGGCGCACGCCGTAGTTGGTCGGCTTCCGCCGACGCCAGGTATGCATGCCCGGCGGCTGACTTCGCCACTGGCGCTCCATGGCACACTTGGCGGTTTCACAGCGCACACCCTTGAGCATGAGCTTGACGCCTTCGCGACGACAAAGGCGACACACTGGTCCCAGATAACGTCCCATGGTCTTGTCCGTTTACACACTTCGAGCCGCGGAGCCTGATCCGACAGGGTCCGCCCGCTACACGCGGCGCTTCTTTTTCGGGCGGCAGCCGTTGTGCGGCAGCGGCGTCACGTCCTCGATCGAATGAATGCGGATCCCCGCGCCTTGCAGCGCGGTAATCGCCGCGTCACGCCCCGACCCAGGCCCTTTCACCCGAACCTCGACTTCTTGCAACCCGAATTTCTTGGCGGCATGAACAACCTGCTCCACGGCGCGCTGCGCCGCAAACGGCGTGCTCTTGCGTGTCCCCTTGAAACCCACCGTGCCTGCCGACGCCTGGCACAGCACGTCGCCGTTCATGTCGGCGATGGTCACCAGCGTGTTGTTGAACGACGCCTTGATAAAGGCGATGCCGCGCGCCACACTGCGACGAACCCGACGTTTTCCAGATCGCTTAGCCATCACAAACTCCCGCTACTTAAGTTCTTTGACACCCTTCTTGCCCGCCACGGTCTTCTTGGGACCCTTCCGAGTTCGCGCGTTCGTTCGGGTCCGCTGGCCACGCACGGGCAGGTGAACACGATGACGGATCCCTCGGTAGCATCGGATGTCTTTCAGACGCGAAATGTCCGATTGGACGCTTCGGCGGAGTTCACCCTCAACTCGATAGCCCCGATCGATAACGCTACCGATCTTGGCGATCTCTTCTTCGGTCAGATCCTTCGCCTTGATCCCCACCTCGACGTTGGCTTCCTTGAGCACCTGGAGCGCAATCTGCGGACCGACGCCGTAGATATATCGAAGCGAAAACTCAATGCGTTTCTGCGCCGGAATGTCGATACCTGAGATACGCGGCACGAGTGGTCTCCCTTATCCCTGCCGTTGTTTGTGACGAGGGTTTGTGCAGATGACGCGCACGATGCCCTTGCGCTTGACGATCTTGCAGTTCTCACATATACGACGGACACTTGCCCTGACCTTCATCGTTTCCTTCTCCTGCCGCGCGCGACCGCGCGGCGCTCGCTAGCGCCCATCCGTCAAGACGTCCACGCCGGATTCCGTGACCGCCACCGTGTGCTCGAAATGGGCCGCACACTTACGGTCACGCGTCACGACCACCCACCGGTCATCGTCACCATAATCCACCAAATGGGTACCCATGTTCACCATGGGCTCCACCGCCAGCGTCATGCCTGCGACCAACTCAAAGTCGAACGCCCCCTGGCGATCGTTCCAGTAGTTGGGAACCTTCGGGTCTTCGTGCATCTCCCGCCCGATCCCATGTCCAACGAAATCTCGGACGACCGACAGGTTCTCCTTTTCAACCGACGCCTGGATCTTCCGAGCCACTTCGCTCCACATACGACCCGGTCGCATCTCCTCGACGGCCACATCCAACGCACGCCGGGTCACCGCCAGCAACTTGGCCACTTCCGCCGAGACCTGCCCGACGGGGATGGTCGTGGCCGAGTCACCGCAATACCCATCCAGCCTGACGCCGCAATCCACGCTGACCACGTCGCCCTCTTGCAGCGCACGGTCGTTGGGGATCCCGTGGACCAACTCCTCGTTGACGCTCGTACAAAGCGCCGCCGGAAATGGAAACTTCGCCTGCGGGTTTTCGACCCCCTTGAAGAGGGCGACCCCGCCGGTCTCGGCGATCATTTCCTCGGCCACCGCGTTCAACTCGGCCGTGGTGACGCCCGGCCGTACGAGTTCGGTAACCTTGCTCAACACGTTATGCACAACCCGCCCGGCGACGCGGAGCAACTCAATCTCCCGAGCGCTCTTCAAGATGACACCGCGAGGCTTCTTCACTCGTTCGACTCTACAGCGAAACCTCCACTGCCGAAGCCGCGGGTTCGCTGATTTCGATCCGCAACACCGACAGCCACCGCCCGGACCGGCTCACGCCCTTGCTCCTTTGATCGGGCCCTCACTTCCGAGGAACCCGCCGTAGTTCCGCATGATGAGGCTGGCCTCGATCCGCTGAACCAAGTCCAGCGTCACACTCACGACAATGAGCAACCCCGTTCCGCCCAGGAACGCGGACACCTGAAACGGAATCCGCATGGAGCTGGCAACCACGGTCGGAATAATGGCAATGATGGCCAAGAACGCGGCACCGACGTAGGTAATGCGGCCCATCACCTTCTCAAGGTAGTCGGCCGTTCGTTTTCCGGGCCGCAGACCGGGAATAAAGCTTCCGTAGTCGCGAAGATTGTTCGCCATCTCCTTGGGACGAAACTGCACGGTTGTCCAGAAGTAGGCGAAGAAATAGATCGCAACAATGTAGGCAAGGTTGTAGGGATATTCGCCCATCATGAAGGCGTCCCGCCAGAAGGCCCAGAAGCCGTTGGGCCACGAACTGAACAGAACGCCGAAGATGATCCCCGGAAAAATCAGCATCGAACTTGCGAAGATGATCGGCATCACGCCACCGTGATTGACGCGAAGCGGAAGGTAGTGACGCTGTCCGCCGTACACGCGCCGACCTCTGGTCTGCTTGGCCTGCTGGATCGGGATCCGCCGCTGAGCCTGCATGATGAGGATCGAGCCGGCCACCACCCCGACGAACGTAGTGAGCAGGAAAAGCAGCTTGGGAACGTCGATCTCACCCGGCCCCGCCGACCCGGACAACGTGAAATGCGACCAGACGAAGGTCATCGCACCCGGAAGCTGAACAACGATGCCGGCCATGATAATCAACGAGATTCCGTTACCAATGCCGTACTCGTCAATCTGTTCGCCGAGCCACATCAAAAACACGGTACCCGTCGTGAGCATCAACATGGCCATGACCATGTACGTGAAACTCATGCCGAAGAAGGGACCCTGGTACACGGGGAACAGGTACCCTTTCGTGGAGAGGTAACTCATCCAGACAGCCGCGTTGACCAGGCAAAGCCCCACCGTCGCGTACCGCGTGTATTCCTGAATCTTTTTTCGACCCGACTCCCCCTCGGCCTGGAGCTTCTCGAGCGACGGAACCACGGTCACGAGAAGCTGGAAAATGATCGAGGCCGAGATATACGGCATGATGCCGAGCCCGAAAATCGTGCTCTGCCGCAGGTTGCCGCCCGTAAAGAGCTGGAAGTAGGTGAACAGATCGCCCAACCCACCACTGCCCAGCGGGGCGCCCTGGTTCATCGCGTGCTGGTCCACGCCGGGAACGGGAACGTAAAACCCGATCCGGTAGATCACCAGCATCCCAAGGGTGAACCCAATCTTGTTGCGTAGCTCGGGAACCTTGAATATGTTGAGAAACGTTGAAAACATGATCTCTCTGAAACCGGCTCGTCTTCAGCCGGGAATCCCTTGGTGCGCCGAACTCAACCGACCACCCGCGCTTCGCCACCGGCCGCCTGGATTTTCTCCACGGCCGACTTACTGAACTTCGCCGCATCAACCGTCAGCTTCTTGTCAAGCGCACCGTCGCCCAGCACCTTCACCGGCAGACGCAGGTTTCGAATCAACCCGGCCTCCAGCAAAGCCTGCACGGTGACATGGGCACCAGCCTCGTATCGCTCGGATAACGAGGAGATATTCACGACGCTGTAGCGAACCGTGAACGCCGCATTGCTGAACCCGCGTTTGGGGATGCGTCGGAAAGTCGGCATCTGCCCACCCTCCTGCATCCCGCGACGGCGCCACCCGGACCGTTGGCCAAAACCCTTGTGCCCACGACCACAGGTCTTTCCGCTACCAGAGCCGCGCCCGCGACCGACGCGCTTGCGATGCTTGTCCGCACCCGCCAGCTTGGTGATGTCGGCAATGTCCATGAAAATACCTCTGCTGCCAAAGCCGGCTAACCAGCCAGTTGCACGCCCCGAAGTTGCTCGATCTCTTCCCGCGTAAACATGCTCATCAAACCGTTGAACGTCGCCTGAACCAGGTTGCGCGGGCTGTTCGAGCCGTAACTCTTGGTCAACACGTCGTGCAGACCGGCAAGCTCAAGAACCGCGCGCACACTGGAGCCCGCGATCACACCCGTTCCCGGCCTGGCCGGAACCATGACCACCCGGCTGGCACCGAAACGCCCGATCACGCGGTGCGGAAGCGTCCCGCCAAGGATCTTCACCTTGCACATGTCGCGCGTCGCATTCTTCCGGCCCTTTTCCACGGCCGAGGGAACCTCGACCGATTTTCCGTAGCCAATGCCGACGCGACCCTTGCGATCACCCACCACCACCAGCGCGCCGAAGCTGAACCGGCGCCCGCCTTTAACGACGGCGGCGCAGCGGTTGATCTTTACGACGATCTCGTCGGGGCCGTCGCTGTCACCGCCGCGACCTGGGTTAGACTGTCTCGATTTACCCATCGTTACCTCGTGCAGGTTTCAACGTACCAGCGTCAAAACGACAACCCACCCTCGCGCGCGGCATCGGCCAAACTCTTCACCCGGCCGCCGAATCGGTACCCGTTTCGATCGAACCGAACGACTTGAATGTTCTTCGCCTTCGCTCGCTCCGCCAGCGCCAGCCCGATCGTCTTCGCGGCCGCGACGTTCCCGCCGTTGCTGATCTTGTCACGAAGATCCTTGCTCCGCGTACTCGCCTCGCAAAGGGTCACGCCGCGATCGTCATCGACGATCTGAGCATAAATATGCTTAAGCGAACGTTGAACGGTCAGACGCGGCCTTTCCATCGTCCCGAAGGTGCGCTTTCGGATCCCACGCTTGCGTCGCGCTCGCCGAACTGTCTTGATCGTACTGGCTTTCATTGTCCTGCTCGTAAGACCCCGTGCGGTCGGCGACCGGCCTATCCCGCGCCGGTCAACGCCTTGCCCTGCTTGCGGCGTACCTGCTCGTCGTCGTAACGGATGCCCTTGCCCTTGTATGGCTCGGTTTTTCGGCACGCGCGAATCTCGGCCGCGAACTGACCGACCCGTTGCTTATCGTTTCCGCGAATCAACAGCGACGCCGGATCCGCGTCCCCGCGGGCGGCCTCCTTCTCCACGACGACCTCGAGACCCTCGGGAACCGCCATCTCGAACTGCGACCCGAGGCCGCGCCGACGCCCGGAAAACCCGACGTTCAGGTGCAGCGTCCGACCCTGCAGTTTGCAGTTGTATCCCGTCCCGTAGATCAACAATCGACGCTCAAAGCCTTCGGATGCGCCTTTGACCATATTGGCGATCAGCGCCCGGGTCAGCCCATGGTTGGCCCGAGCTTGCTTCGTGTCATCGACGCGCGTCACCTCCAGGACCGATCGGCCCGCGTCGAGGTGAACCTTGGCCGTCGCCGGGTGGACCCAGGCGCTCGTGCCCTTCGGCCCGGACACACTGACCTCGCGCCCCGCCACCTTCACGGTGACGCCGGTGGGAACAGCGATCGGCAGTTTTCCGATTCTGGACATCGGTCTTTCCTTGTCCGCCTAGTAGACGGTACAGAGAACCTCGCCACTGACGTTCCGCTCACGGCAGACCCGATCACTTAACACACCCTGGTTGGTGGAGACGATCGCAATGCCAAGCCCATCGAGCACGCGCGGCAAGTCCGCCGTCCCGCGATAGACCCGGCATCCGCATTTGGAGATCCGGTCGATCGCGTGGATCACATCTTCGCCGCGAGCGCCGTACTTCAGGTCGATTCGCAGCAAGTTCTGCTTGCCGTCTTCGATCACGTCGAACCCGCTGACGTAGCCTTCGTCGCGCAGCACACCCGCGATGCCGATCTTGATCTTCGAGGCCGGAATCGTCACTTGCTTGTGCCGGCGGCTCACCGCATTGCGAACTCGCGTCAGCATGTCGGCAATCGGGTCAGACCACATGATTCATTCGCTCCGTCGCGTCGGCGGGGCTCACACGAGCCCGACTGCTGCCTACCAACTCGCCTTTCGGATTCCGGGAATCAACCCCTCGTGGGCGAGGTTCCGGAAACAGATCCGGCAGATTCTGAACTTCCGGTACACGGCCCGCTGCCGCCCGCACAGTTCACATCGTCGTACGACACGACATGCAAACTTCGGTTCCCGCTTTGCCTTCGCGATCCAAGCCTTCGTCGCCATCAGTTCGCCTGCTCTTCCGTCTTGCGAAACGGCATACCCAGCCGCTCCAACAACTCACGGGCGTCCGAATCGCGCCGCGCGCTCGTGACAAACGTGATGTTCATGCCGTGCGCGTGCGTCACACTCGACAAGTCGATCTCCGCAAAAATGGCCTGATCCGAGATGCCCATCGAGTAGTTCCCGCGACCATCGAAACTACGCGGATTCAAGCCGCGAAAGTCTCTCATACGCGGGATGGCGGCGTTCACCAGACGATCGAAGAACTCGTACATCCGCAGGCCGCGTATCGTCACACGGACACCGACCTCGTAACCTTTGCGAGTCTTGAAATTCGACACGGCCTTTCGAGCCCGACGAACCTGCGGCTTTTGCCCCGTGATCCTCGCCAGATCCTTGGACACCGCCCCAAGCCGATTCTTGTCCACCACCGGGGACCCGGTTCCGGCCGACACCACGATCTTCGTCAGGCGCGGAACGGCCATCGGATTGTCAACCTCCAACGCCGTCTTCAACTCAGCGTGAATCTCTTGTCTGTAGCGTTCCAACAACCTTGCCATAGCATCACGATCTTGCGGACCCGCCGCAGTGCCTAACCTTCGACCTTCTCCGATCGCGTCAGCGTGTGCAGGGTCGTCCCCGTCGTACTGACGCGCTGCTTCTGGGACACCTTCCCTGACTTGTCGCGCTTCACCTCGAACCGAACGCGGCGTCCCTTGCCGGCGATGGAGTCGTAGGGAAGCACGTTGGAAATATGGATCGGCGCCTCTTTCTGGACCCGACCACCCTGTGGGTTTCGACGGGTCGGGCGGACATGGCGATACACCATGTTCACGCCCTCGACCAGCACCCTACCCGACGCCAAGTCCACTCGAAGGATCTTACCGCGCGCGCCGCGGTGGTCGCCGCTGATGATCTCGACCAGGTCGTTTTTTCGTACGTGAACCGCCATCGATCCATCCTCGTGGCTCCACGACCGGGCGCGGACCACCGTTGCGACTGTCGCTAAACGACCTCCTCCGCGAGGGAGACGATCTTCATAAAGCTCAACTCACGCAGCTCTCTGGCCACCGCGCCGAAAATCCGCGTGCCGCGCGGCTCGTCTTTCTCATCCAAGAGGACGACCGCGTTCGAGTCGAAGCGGACATAGCTCCCGTCGCTTCGGCGAGTCGGCATCTTGATGCGAACCACGACCGCCTTTGCCTTGCGGCGCTTCGACCGGTCCTTGCGGTCGGCTCCACCGGAAAACTCGCTGTTGGGCAGCGACTTCTTCACCGCAACCAACACGATGTCCCCGATCCGGGCGGACTTGAGCCGCTTCTTGCCGGCCCGGGCCGTGCTGCCCTTGTAGACGTTAATTACCATCGCGGACTTCGCGCCGGTGTTGTCGGCCACGTCCACCATGGTCTGCATTTGGATCATGGTTCAAACCTCACCGCCCGGCTTCCTGAGCCGGCCGGATGGACTGTCTCGCTAGCCAAAAGCTCTGATCACTCGCAGGAGTCGCCAGCACTTCGTCTTGGACACCCGACGACACGACTCCACCTCGACGTAATCACCGACGTTGGCCTCGTTGTTCTCGTCGTGCGTGTGCAGGATCGTCGATCGCCGATAGTACTTTCCGTACTTGGCGTGCTTGACCATATACTGGAAACGCACGCGCACCGTCTTGTCGCCCTTGTCCGACACGACCGTGCCGTCACGACGATCACGCTTGCCTCGTACCCGCACTGAATCACCCGCCACGTTCGTCATCGTTTCCCGCTAGAGTCCCGGCTACGCCGCGGCGTACCGCCCTTATGCTCCTGCTCTTCGTTTGGCCGACTCGAGGTGAACCTGCGTCTCCTCGATCCCGGTTTCGCCCCGCTCCCGCAGGACCGTCAACACCCGGGCAATGTCCTGCCGACAGGCGAACAACTGGTTCGGGTTCTCGAGCTTTTCGGTGACGGCCTGGCTCCGCAGGTCGAACGAGTGCCGGCGCAGCCGATCCAACTCGCCGTGCAGCTCGGCCGTCTTCATCTCTCGAAATTCGCTCGCTCGCATGCCTGCGTCCTTACAATCCGTGCCGGCGCTTCACAAAACGACATCGGCAGGGCAGTTTATGGCAAATGCGCTGCATGGCGATGCGGGCCACCTCTTCCTCGACACCGCTGATTTCGTAGAGAATCGTGCCTGCCCGCACACAGGCGACCCAATACGCCGGATCACCCTTTCCCTTACCCATCCGTGTTTCCAATGGCTTCGACGAGACCGGCTTCTGCGGGAAAATCCGAACGAAGACCCTGCCCTCGCGGTGCAGGTAGTGAGTGGCGGCCACACGCCCCGCCTCGATCTGCCGCGCCGTGATCCATTTTGAACTCAGCGCCTGGATGCCGTACTCGCCGAAGGCAACCGAATTGCCTCGGGTGGCCGTCCCGCGGAGCTTCCCCCGCTGACTCTTTCGCCACTTGACTCGCTTCGGCATCAACGCCATGACATCTGCTCCGTGGGCGCCGAGCGAACCCGGCGTAACAACTCGCTATCCGCGTTTTCCACGTCGGCCCTCTCGCCCACGCCCCATGGTGGAACCCTCGGGCACCGCCGCCTCTTCACCGTACCGCCCGTGGTAAAGCCAAACCTTGATACCAATGGTTCCGGTCTTGGTACACGAGGTCGCCGTGCCATATTCGACATGGGCCTGAAGGGTATGAAGCGGAATCGAGCCGCGAATCTGCGTCTCCTGCCGCGCCATCTCCGCACCGCCGAGCCGCCCCTTGCACATGATCTTTATGCCAAGGGCCCCGGCGGCCATCGCCGCCTCCATACGCATCTTCATCACCCGACGAAAACTCGTCCGCTTCTTGAGCTGCTCCGCGATCCCTTCGGCGATCAGCTTGGCATTCCGGTCGGGAACCTTGATCTCGACAACGTTCAGGTTGATCTTCCGGTCGATCAGATCCTCAAGGTGCTCCTTGAGCTTGTCCACCTCGGCGCCCTTGGCCCCGATGACCAGACCGGGGCGGGCCGTGTGCAGGTACACTCGGACCTCATCACGGGTTCGCTGGATCTCGACCTTGGCGACCGCGGCATACGGAGGCTGACGGTTCAGCTTCTGATCCACGAACTTGCGGATTCGCTGATCCTCGATCAGGAATTCCGCGAAGGCCGCCTTCGGCGCAAACCAGCGCGAACGCCAGTCCTCCGTGATTCCGATTCGAAACCCTGTTGGGTTGACCTTTTGTCCCACAGTGTCGGCTCCCGTCGCGGCCAATCGCCGCCACGAACACAGATTCCCGTCAGCCTTCCGCCACCTTCACAACGATGTGGCTCGTCCGTTTCGCGATCGGGTGGGCGCGCCCGCGGTCCTTGGGTCGCCAACGTCGATAGTAAGGTCCGCCATCCACCTTCGCCTCTATGACGTAAAGTCGATGCATGTCCGCCTCGTCCTCGTCCGCACTGACCATGGCGGATTTGAGAACCGCCTCGATCATCCGCGCGCTGCGCCGGTGGTTGAATCGCAACTGATCGAGCGCCTCGGCACAGCGACGCCCGCGAATCAGGTCGATGACCAGCCGCGCCTTTCGCGGGGAAATCCGCGCGAAACGAAACACGGAGGTAAAGGTCCGCTTGTCGTCCAAAGCTGTGTCCACTCAACTCACCAAGCGATTCGCCGGGTACGCGCGCGATCGCCCTATTTTCTCTTCTTGCCGCCTGAATGACCGCGGAACGTCCGAGTCGGGCTGAACTCGCCCAGCTTGTGCCCCACCATGTCCTCGGTGACATACACCGGCAAGAAAGCCTTGCCGTTATGCACCTCAAACCGGTGGCCGACGAACTCCGGAACGATCGTACATCGTCGTGACCACGTCTTGATCGGCGCCGTTCCGCCGGCGGCCTTGATATTCATCACCTTCCGAAAGAGCTTCTCCTCGACGAAAGGCCCCTTCTTCTGCGATCGCGCCATCTTCGGTCTTCCCTGTCACGGAGCGGCCACACGCCGACCCACTGACGTCCGTCTAGTGTTTGGGCGACGGAAGCTGCCCGTAACGCCGGCTCTTTCGCCGGCGAATAATACGCTTGTTCGACGCCTTGTGCTTCGGACGCGTACGCGACCCCTTGGCCAGCTTCCCGGTGGGACTACAAGGGTGGCGACCGCCGCCGCTTCGACCCTCGCCACCGCCCAGCGGGTGCGCCACCGGGTTGGTCGCCGTACCGCGAACGTGCGGTCGCCGACCTCGATGCCGGGTTCGGCCGGCTTTGCCCCATCGGAGGTTCTGGTGGTCGGCGTTACCGATCCGGCCTATCGTTGCTCGACAGGCGGAATGGACCTCGCGCATTTCGCCGGAGGGCAACGTGATGATCGCCCAACCTCCGTCTCGGGAGAGGAGCCGGGCGGAAACACCCGCGCTGCGAACCAGTTTTCCGCCCTGGCCGGCGTTGAGTTCAATGTTGTGAACGTCGAGACCCGGTGGAATACTCTTGAGCGGCATCGCGTTCCCGCTCTTGGGCTCGACCTTCAAGCCGCTTTCGAGCACTTCGCCTACGCTCAAACCGACCGGCGCCAGGATATATCGCTTCTGCCCGTCCGCATATTTCAACAGGGCGATGTTACACGTGCGGTTGGGATCGTACTCAATTGCCTCAACGGTGGCCAAAACGCCGTCTTTGTTGCGTTTGAAATCGATGCGCCGGTAGATCCGTCGCGCGCCGCCACCGCGGTGACGCGCCGTGATCTTGCCGTGATGATTCCGCCCGCCGGTCTTGCGAATCCGCTCGCAAAGAGACTTCTCGGGGCGCTTCCGCTTGTCCGAAATCTCGGCGAAGTCGTTGACCGACGATGCCCGGCGTCCGGGGGATGTTGGCTTGTAGGTCTTTACGCCCATACCAAACCTCTACTTGGCGCCAATCCAGAGCGGCCGAACAGCCACGAGCCGTCCGGGGCGCCACCACTGCTTCCTTCAGAACAAATCAATATGGTGGTCCCCCGTGAGAACCACCACCGCTTTTTTCCAATTCGGCGTCTTGCCCACCTTGTAGCGAACCCGACGAGACTTGCCCGTACGATTCGACGTACGCACCGAACGGACCTTGACGTTGTAGATCTTCTCGACCGCCTGCCGGATCATCGGCTTCGACGCATCCGGATGGACCTGGAAGGTGTAGGATCCACCGCGCGCCGGCTTGTGCTTGGTCGCCGCGTGCGAAAGACCCGCCTGATGCGTGCCCTTTTCGGTCACCAGCGGCCGTTTGATCACGTGGTAGATATCCATAATCGTCAGCCGCTAGTCCGAGCCGTCCTCGTCGCCGCCGCGCCACCGCACCGGGTCCGCCGCCAGGCAGCCGAAGGCCTGTTTCGAGAAAATCAACTTGCCGCGCCGGAGAACCTCGTACGCGTTGAGTTCTTCTACGACGCGAATTTCTGTCTTGGGGATATTCCGGCCGGAAAGATACATGTTCTTGTCGTGTTGGTGTGTCGCCAGGAGGCAGCCGCCCTCGGCGCCAATGGCGGTCAACATCGTCGCCAGCGCCTTCGTACGAACCTCAGGAAAGGCCAGGTCATCGATGATCATCACCTGCCCGGCCTCGATTTTTGCCAGGACGGCGCTGTTGCGTGCCAGCCGGCGCATTTTCTTGGGAAACTCCTTCGTCCGCAGCGGTCGTCGCTTGGCGAACGCCATCCCGCCGCCGCGTCGGATCGGGGTTCGTCGCATACCCGCTCGGGCGTTCCCGGTACCCTTCTGTCGGTACAGTTTCTTCGTCGAGCCGGACACATCGCTGCGCCCCTTCGTCCGAGCGCTGTTTTGCCGTTGATGATCCAGATAGGCGACAATGGCCTGTTTGATGAGCCGATGTCGAACCCGACCCCCCAACGCCTCCGGATCGATTTCCATCTCTCCGGCCGACTCACCCGCCATGTTGAACACAGGAACAACGATCATCCGCGCCCGCCCTGGCCTTTCTTCGTCGATATCCGAACAAACACCACCGAGCCCGTGGGACCCGCAACACTCCCTCGGACCAACAACAGATCGTTGTCTTTATCTATCTTCACGACCCGCAGCCCGCCGGTGGTTCGCCGAACATGGCCGGTCTGTCCTGCCATTCGCTTGCCCTTCTTGATCCCACGACCGGTGGCACCTGGGGCATCACCGCCGATACTGCCCCCCGATCGATGCTTTCGTTCGACGCCGTGGGAAGCTTCTTTCCCGCCGAAGCCGTAACGCTTCATGACGCCGGTGAAGCCTTTGCCCTTCGTCGTCCCGACCACATCGACGTACGTAACGCCTTCGCCCTCGAACTGCTCGACGGTCAAGACATCGCCACGGGAGACACCGGCTCCTTCGGGCGTCCTGATCTCGCGAAGCGAACGCTTTGGACCCGTAGCCGCCCGGGCCGCGTGGCCGATCATCGCCCGGGTCGATCGATGCGGCTTGATTTCACGGAAACCTAGCTGAACGGCATCGTAGCCATCGATGTCCTTGGTTCGAACCTGCAGGACCACGCACGGGCCGGCCTGGATAACGGTCACGGGCTCGGCGCGCCCGTTTTCGCCGATGACCTGCGTCATCCCGATCTTTGTGCCAAGTAGCGCCGGAACCATGAAGAACACCCACACTCGGTCGCCGAAGGGCTGGCGAACCTTTATTTCCTGACCTCGCGTGCGATCGAACTCACACGCCTTGTTTTGGTATCTGAAGACGAAACGACGTCGAACAACCCTCTGCGGGTACCGTGCAGCGAACGCTAATGGTTCTACGTTTTGATCTTCACAAAAACACCTGCTGGTACCTGGATACGATTGATTGCCTCGACAGTACGGGCCGTCGGCTCACTGATGTCGATGATGCGCTTGTGTGTCCGCATCTCGAATTGCTCTCGGGACTTCTTGTCGATGTGGGGCCCGCGGAGAACGGTGTACCGCTCGATACGGGTTGGCAACGGAATGGGGCCGTGAACCTTCGCACTCGTACGCTTCGCCTGCTCCACAATCTCACGAGCCGAAGCGTCGAGGGCACGGGTATCGTAGGCCTCCATCCGGATCCGAATTCTGTTCTTTGCGGTCACGAATCAGTAATTCCTTGTCGGCGAGCCACTTGAGGCCCACCCGTTCACAAAATAGCCGCAGACCGGGTAGAATATACGCTCCCCGATCCGTGTCAACCACTGCTTGCCCAAGTTTTTCTTGGGCCGCAAAACCACCGCTCCAGCCCCAGAAACCGGCGAGACGGCCTTCGCTACGAGCGGGCTCGCCTGCCCGCGGACGCCCCGGCCCGGATCCCCGGCACTTCGGGCGGGACCGCTGCGCCGATCCAGAGCCGCAGGCGCCAACCCGCGGACCCCCGGCGTCAGCATGCCACCGGGCTCGCGTCCGCCGGCAAGCCCGTTCCACCGGTGCTCGGAAACTTGCCCCACGCCGATTCTGTCACGCCCCCCCGGGACGGGAGACGATCACCCCGAATCCGCCCTCCTCACCTTCGCGTGAAGAACCGGGCGAAATGGGCGTACAACCCGTTTGGACGACCCGTCAAGACGGCCTCCGCCATCGTGGATCGCTGTTTAGAGACCGCTTCTCGCTGACAACCACCGAATCGCCCCCGACAGGTGGACGGGGCTTGCGCTATCCAACCAGGGCCTTCACCTCTGCCTCAGGCATCGGGGCATAGTGCGTGGGCGTCATCGTTGACGTGGCCCGCCCCTGGGACAGGCTCCGCAGTTTCGTGATGTAACCGAACATCTGTGCGAGTGGGACGTCCGCCTTCACGACCCGATCTCCCCCGCGCATCTTCGTCTCTCGGATCACGGCTTTCCGCCCGTTTAGATCACTGATAATCGAGCCCATGTAGTCATCCGAGGTCACAATCTCCACGTCCATTATCGGCTGAAGCAGCACCGGCCGGCCGTCCTCCATCGCCGCATAGAATGCCATGCGAGCAGCGTTTTCGAAGGCAACGTCCGAGCTCTCATCCGGGTGAAGCTTCACGCGCTTGAGTGTCACCGCCCAGTCAATCACCGGATAACCGCCTAGCGTACCGCTCTGTGCTGCGCTCATGACCCCCGCCTCGATCGCCTGGATGAACTCCGCGGGACAGTCCTCTTCCCGGAGGGCGCTCTTGAACTCGAAGTGTGGCCGACCGCTGACGTGTGGGCGCGGCTCGATGAGAAGATCGACGCCGGCGAGGTGGGCGCGACCCCCAAGCTGCCGTTCGAATCGTCCGTTACCGCTCCCGGCCGCGGCAATCGTTTCTCGGTAGGACACGCGCGGTCGCCCGACGGCCGCATCGACGTTCATGTCTTTCCGGAGCCGCTGGACCATGATCTCGAGATGCAGCTCTCCCATCCCCGAGATCAGCGTCTGTCCCGTCTCAGGATTGGTCGTAACCAAAAGGGTCGGATCCTGTCGCTCCAGCGCCGCCAGCGCATCGACCAATTTGTCGCGATCCTTGGAGGAGCGCGGCTCGATGGAGACGCTGATCACCGTCTCGGGAAACTCGATCGATTCCAAGATAACCGGGCGGCGCTGGTCACAGAGCGTGTGCCCGGTCAGGGCATGCTTGGGTCCGACCACGGCGACGATGTCGCCCGCCGACGCACGTTCGAGCTGTTCTCTACGCTTGGCGAAGACCCGATAGATCTGGCTGATGTTCTCTTTCTTGCCGTTCACCGGGTTGATGACCCGCTTGTTCGCCGTCAGCGTTCCCGAGTAAATCCGCAGGTAGTAGAAATCGAGCGGTTTTTCCGCGACGATCTTGAACACCAGCGCCGCCAGCAACCCCGCTGGATCGCACGGCAGCTTGCACTCGGCCTCGCCGCCTTTCGCGTCGATGGCCGTGACCGGGGGAACGTCCAGGGGGCTGGGCAGGAACGCGCACACCGCATCGAGCATCCGCTGCACGCCGATGTGTCGCAGCGAGCTGCCGCACAGCACCGGAACCACTTCGTGACAGAGGGTGGCCGAGCGGATCGCGCCACGGATCTCCTCCGGCGTGATCGGCTCGTCCGCGACGTATCTCTCCATCAGCGCGTCGGACGTGTCGGCCACCGCCTCGATAAGCTCGTGCCGGCGGCGACGGGCGGGTTCCACCAGGTCGGCGGGGATCTCCACCACCTCGAAGGAGCTACCCGACGCCTCCTTCTGGTAGCAGACCGCTTTCATCTCGATGAGGTCGATCAACCCCGAGAAGTCATCGCCCCACCCGATCGGGATCTGGATCACCAGCGGGTTGGCGCCGAGGCGATCGCGGATCGATTCGACACATCGATCGAAGTCGGCCCCGATCCGGTCCATCTTGTTGATTAAACAGATGCGCGGAACGCGGTACTTGTCCGCCTGTCGCCAAACGGTCTCGGACTGCGCCTCCACACCCTCTTTGGCGTCGAATACGGCGACCATGCCATCCAGCACGCGCAGCGACCGCTCGACCTCGGCCGTGAAGTCCACGTGGCCCGGCGTGTCAATCAGGTTGATGGTATGCCCTTGCCACGGACAGCTCACCGCGGCGGAATAGATGGTGATCCCGCGCTTTTGCTCTTCCTCGTGATAGTCGGTGATCGTGTTGCCCGCATCCACGTCGCCCATCTTGTGGGTTCGGCCGGTGTAGAACAGGATTCGCTCGGTCGTCGTGGTCTTCCCGGCATCGATGTGCGCCGCGATACCGATGTTTCGGACCTTTGTGAGATCGTCCATGGTCGAGACCGTCAAAGGGCACCGCCGCGAGACCGGCGATGCCGCAAACATGCAACGAGCCCACCCGGCTACCCGGGTGGGCTCGCGTCTGATTCAACGTCTAGCGGATTACCAGGCGAAGTGGGCGAATGCCTTGTTCGCCTCGGCCATCCGGTGGATGTTGGTCTTGGTCTGAACGGCGGTACCCTCGTTGCGGAACGCATCCATGAGTTCCTGAGCCAGCCCCTCCGCGAGCGGCTTTCCCTTCTTGGCGCGCGCCGCCGTACGAAGCCAACGGAAGGCCAGCGACTGCTGCCGTTTGCGATTCACCGGCATGGGAACCTGATAGTTGCTCCCGCCGACGCGCTTGGAACGCACCTCGACGTTGGGGCGGCAGTTGGCGATCGCCTGTTCGAACACCTCGTTCGGCGGCGTGTCCTTGATTCGCTTGGCGATCAAGTCGAAGGCGCGATATACGATACGCGTCGCCGTTGACTTCTTCCCATCGAGCATCATGGCGTTGATGAACTTCGAGATGACCAAACTCTCGTACCGCGTGTCCGGCTTGAGTTGCTCCGCCGATTTCGTGAACCGTTTGTAACCCATGGTAACTGATCTTTCCTCGTCGGCCGCAGAAGCGCCGAACACACGCCTTTGGGGGTTACCCGAGCCGGCGCAACGACTTCAAACCCAAACCGCGAAACGAAACCACCACCGCGACGGCCAGAGCCAGTTTCACGGCCGCAAGTGTAACAAACGGGAACAGCCCCGTCGCCAGCGCCCACTCCACGCCGCCTTCGCCGAAGCCCATCACCGATGCCATAATGATGGGCCACAGGACACCCGCAGCGAAGATCGCAGCGGTGCCGACGGCACCGGCCAGGAGCAGACGCAACACACCGGCCTCGTCCCTGCCGCGCAGGAGGCTCACGAGCCAAGCGCCGACAACGAATCCAGCGAGGTACCCGGCCGTGCCAGCAGTCCCCACGGCGAAAAACGGTAGTCCCAAGAACCCACCGGCCAAGTACAACAACATCGCGCCAGCCGCCGGGGTCGGGCGAAGGGCAAAGCCGGTCAGCAGGACGGCAACGGATTGCAACGTCGCCGGCACATGGGTGCCGGGAACGGGAATGCGAACCTGCGCGCCAAGCGCCACAAGCAAACAACAGCCCACGATGCCCAGCGCGACCGAGCCGAACCGCCAGGCCGGCAAGGCGACGGGACACACAAAGGGCCGGATTGAGGTTGGTTCGCCTTGTCTCATCACGCCTTGTCTCGGCTGGCCGCCCGATGGACCATCGCTATTTGCGCCGCTTCACACCGTACTTGCTGCGTCCCCGATTACGCGGACGCCCTTCCTTGTCGCCTTCGACGGCGGACGTATCCAGCGCGCCGCGGATGACGTGGTACCGGACACCGGGGAGGTCTCGTACACGACCGCCGCGTATCAGAACAATCGAGTGCTCCTGCAGGTTGTGGTCAATCCCGCCGATGTACGCGGTGACTTCCTTGCCATTGGTCAGGCGCACGCGCGTCACCTTCCGCAGGGCCGAGTTCGGCTTCTTGGGCGTCTGCGTCTTGACGATCAGGCAGACCGCCCGCCGTTGCGGACACTGGTCGAGATCTCGCACCTTGGATTTCTTGACGACCTTCCGTCGCCCCAGACGCACTAACTGATTGATCGTTGGCATAGTGTGGCTCGGTCCTCAGGCTTCACCCGATCGGCGACACCGCCGATCGTCTCGGGCTTGCCCACTGTCAACTCGATGCTGGCTCTCCGACGCCGAGGCCACCGGCGTCCCCGTCGCCGCCCCGGGCCGCCGTCTCACTCGAGAACGGCGAGGCCACCGGGCTTGCGACAGTTGTCGCCATGCCGACGGATGCGAACGGCGAGACCGGCGTCGATCCCATCGCGGAGGAAGCGGCTGCGCCCAACGCGAGTTCCGCCGGCAGTTCGGCCTCTCGCGGAAGCGGCTCGCCGATCTGCTTGACGCGCATCCGCTGGTACCCCTTGAACCCCGTGCCAGCCGGAACCAAGTGGCCTAGTATGACGTTTTCCTTGAGCCCCTGCAAGGTATCCACACCCCCCGCCAGTGCCGCCTCGGTGAGAACCTTGGTCGTCTCCTGGAAAGAGGCGGACGAGATGAAGGACTCGCTCGACAAGCTGGCCTTGGTGATCCCCAGCAGCAGCGTCGTCGCGGAGGCGGGCTTGGACCGCTTGCCCTTGGCCGGTTCGCCGCCGCGCTCGTCAGCCTCCTCATTGACGGCCGAGAGATCGACCTTGGAAATCACGGTACCGATCGCGAGGTCCGTGTCCCCGGGGTTGCTGATGACGACGCTCTTGGAAACCTTCATGTTCTCGTTGCGGAAACGGAACTTGTCCACCACTTCGCCGGGAAGAAACTTCGAATCACCCGGCTGCTCGATCTTCACCTTGCGCAGCATCTGCCCAATGATGATCTCCAGGTGTTTGTCGTGAATCGTCACGTTCTGGCTTCGATAGACCGACTGCACCTCCATGAGCAGATAGTTCTGAAGGGCCTCTTCTCCTTTGATCCGAAGCGTGTCATGCGGGATCATCGGACCCTCGATCAGCGGGTCCCCGGCTTCCACGGAGTCGCCCGCATGAACGAGCAGGTGCTTGTCATGCGGCACATGATGTTCCTTCTCCATGCCGCTCTCGTTGAGAACCGCGATGGTCATCTTGCCGCGGCGTTTGTCCGCTCGAATCTCCACAACCCCCGAGATCTCAGCCATGACGGCCGGCTCCTTGGGACGACGAGCCTCGAAGATCTCGGTCACCCGCGGCAGACCACCGGTGATATCTTGCGTCCCGCCCATGGCGCGCGGTTGCCGTGCCAACTCCATACCGGGAAGAATCTCCTGGCCCGCCTCGACCTCGATCCTGGCCTTGGCCGGCAAGTAGTGGTAGTCAAGCACGTTCCCTTCCTTGTCCTCGATCACAATCTGGGGATGCTTTTCACCCTTGTGTTCGACCACAACGAAACGAGAACTGCCACCTTCCTGCTCGAGACGGACGGTCTCACCCTCCGCCACATCCTGAAGACGGACGAAACCCTTCACCTCAGAGAGAATCGGCGTTAAGTGGGGATCCCACTCACAGAGAATATCTCCTCGGGAAACCTTCTGGCCGTCCTTGACCTTCAAGACGGCGCCGTACTGGATCTTGTCGCGTGAGAGCTCGCGCCCCTTGTCATCGACAATCAGAATCTCGCCGTTGCGCTTCAAGACGACCCTGCGTTTCGAACGGCTCGGACCGGGAACGTCCACCGAATTGAGGTCATGGTAGCGAACCGTACCCGCCTGGGGCGAGCGGAGCGTGTTCTCCATCGCCGCCTTCTGCGCGACGCCGCCCGTGTGGAACGTACGCATCGTCAGTTGGGTTCCGGGCTCG
The DNA here is from genome assembly GCA_965371245.1 of uncultured bacterium. Classification (GTDB taxonomy): domain Bacteria; phylum Planctomycetota; class Phycisphaerae; order UBA1845; family UBA1845; genus CBDUXT01. Next base: position 81,569 of record CBDUXT010000008.1, read on the forward strand.
CCGATGGACTGAGCGGCGATGATTCCGACGGCCATGCCCAGCTCGACCACTTCCGACGTGGACATATCGACCCCGTAGCACAACGCACAGATACCCTGGGGTAGCTCGCAGGTAAGCGGGCTGCGCACACGAATCTTGTCCAAGCCAAGTTCTTCGATCGCCGAGGCGATCTCTTTCGTGATCACCTGGTTCTCAGCCACGATCAGTCGGTCGGTGATCGGGTTGCGAATGCCATCCCTGGCGACACAACCGATGATGGCCTCGCGAAGCGGGATGTCCACTTCCTCGCCCTTGTACAACGCACTCTTGGTCACCCCGTTGATGGTCCCGCAGTCGTGGGTGTTGACGATGACGTTCTGCGCCACGTCCGCCAGTTTCCGCGTGAGATACCCGGAGTCGGCCGTCTTGAGGGCCGTGTCGGCCAACCCCTTGCGCGCCCCGTGGGTCGAGCTGAAGTATTCGAGAACGGAGAGCCCTTCCCGGAAGTTCGCCTTGATCGGCGTCTCGATGATCTCGCCGGAAGGCTTGGCCATCAGAGCCCGCATACCCGCCAGTTGGCGGATCTGGTCCACACTACCACGAGCGCCGGACTCGGTCATCAGATAGATCGGGTTCAGGTAGGGGGTCGCCCCGGCGTCTCCGGCTCTCCGGTAAACGCCGTCGCTGTCGCGATAGTCCGAACGAAGCCCCACCATCATCGCCTGGGTGACCTGCTCGCGGGCGTGAATCCAAACGTCGATCACCTGGTTGTATCGCTCCAGCCGCGTCAGCGTTCCGTCATGGAACGCCTTCTGGATTCCGTCCACCTTCTTTTGCGCGGCGTCGATAATGCCTTGCTTCTCCTCGGGGATGCGCATGTCCGTTACGCCGAACGACAGCCCGGCGAGCGTGCTGTGGCGGAACCCAAGCGACTTAATGGCGTCGAGCAAGTCAATTGTCGCCGACCGCCCGAGCAACTCGTGACATTCATCGATGACCCGCACCAAGCCCTTTTGCGATAGCGCGCAGTTGTAGAACGGGAGACCCGTAACCATCACGTCGTTGAAAAGGATCCGGCCGACGGTCGTCAGAACGCGGCGATTGGACGCAACCGGTTCCGCCGGCTCCTTGACCGCGCTGACCACCTCACCGGCATCGATTCGCACCCAAATCTTGTCGTGGATCTTGATTCGCTTGTGGTCATAGGCGAGCAGCGCTTCGAACGGGTTGGAGAAGCGCGGCGCCTCCTCGGGCTTGACCTCCGGACTGACGTGGCCGGTCGTCAGATAGAAAACACCCATGACCATGTCCTGCGTGGGCGACATGATGGGGGATCCGTTGGACGGGGCAAAGATGTTGTTGGTGGACATCATCAGAACGTGGGCTTCGACCTGGGCCTCGACCGAGAGCGGAAGGTGAACGGCCATCTGGTCGCCATCGAAGTCCGCGTTGAACCCACGACAGACGAGTGGATGGATCTTGATCGCGTTCCCCTCGACCAGAATCGGCTCAAAGGCCTGGATCCCCATGCGATGCAAGGTTGGCGCGCGGTTCAGGAGGACGGGATGTTGATAAATCACTTCCTCGAGGATGTCCCAGATCGCCTGGTCCTGGCGCTCCAGCATTTTCTTGGCGGACTTGATCGTGTCGGCAAGCCCACGTTCCTTGAGCTTGCGGATAATGAACGGCTGGTAGAGCTCCAACGCGATCTTCTTGGGCAGGCCGCACTGGCTTAGCTTCAACTCGGGACCCACCACGATGACCGATCGCGCCGAGTAATCCACGCGTTTACCCAGCAGGTTCTCGCGAAAGCGCCCCTGCTTGCCCTTGATCATGTCGGTCATGGACTTCAGCGGGCGGTTGCTCGACCCCAGAACCGGTCGACGGCAACGCCCGTTGTCGAACAGGGCATCGACCGCCTGCTGGAGCATCCGCTTTTCGTTCTGGATGATGACCTCGGGCGCATTGAGATCGACAAGCTTTTTGAGGCGACTGTTTCGGTTGATGATCCGGCGATAGAGATCGTTGAGATCACTGGTGGCGAAGTTGCCACTGTCCAGCAGGACCAATGGGCGAAGATCCGGCGGTATCACCGGAATCACGTCCAGCACCATCCACGACCCCTCGTTCGGTGACGCACGCAACGCCTCTGAGATCTTGAGACGCTTGGAGAGATCTTTCTCACGCTGCTTGCTACCGGTGGTCGCGAGTTCCTCGCGCAGCGCCGCGGACAGCTCGGGCAAGCTCAGCGCCGCGAGAAGCTCCTTGACCGCCTCGGCCCCCATCATCGCCCGAAACGAACTGCCGTAACTCTGATACGCCGCCCGATATTCTTCCTCGGTCAGGAGCTGGCGGTGCTTCAGCGGGGTATCACCCGGGTCGATGACGACGTAGTCCTGGAAATAAATGACCTTTTCCAGGCTCGCGGTCTTCATGTCGAGCAGCGCCCCGAGGCGCGACGGCATGGATTTGAAGAACCAGATGTGAGCGACGGGGGCGGCCAGGTTGATGTGCCCCATCCGCTTGCGCCGCACCCTCGAGTGGGTTACCTTGACGCCGCAACGATCGCAGATGATTCCCTTGTGCTTGGTCCCCTTGAACTTTCCGCAGGCACATTCCCAGTCGCGCTCGGGACCGAAGATGCGCTCGCAGAACAGACCGTCCTTCTCAGGGCGATAGGTGCGGTAGTTGATCGTCTCCGGCTTTTTGACCTCGCCAAAAGACCAACTCCTGATGTCGTTGGGCGACGCCAGCGCAATGGTCACCTGGGCATAATCGTTGACGCGATCATAGATGTTCTCAAGCATCTGGAAGCATCCCTTTGTCGACAGTTCTTGCCAACCAAAACCCGGTGGCGTTCGACCCACCCGGGCGTCTGTTCATTGTCCTTACGTGGTCGTCGCCACCGAGACGGCCGCTGGATCACCGACTTCGACCAAAGTGGGAAGCTCCATCGGAACAACCCCTTTGATCTTCTTGAACCCGAGCCCCTCGCAAAAGTCCACTTCCGTCCCGTAAGCCAGCACATCGATCCGTTCCACGCCGGACTTGCGCAAGGCCGCCACGACGTGACGCGCCATCTCAGTCGCAATCCCCTTGGTATCGTCCTCGATGCGTCCGTCCGTGTGCGTCACGCAGGCGGGTCCCTGTAACGCGGGATCCAACTTGCACTCCACGAGTCGACCCGCCACGCCATCCGTCGCGCCGCGAGCGAATCCGACCAGCTCACCGCCCCGATAGGCCGTAACGAAGCAGGAGGAGTTCTCGATCATGCGCTCCAGTTTCTCGCGGGAGGCCGTCGTGGCGTGGTTTTGCCGCTTGTAGAAGGCCAGTAGATCGTCCGCCGCCGGCTGGACAACCGTCTCCAGAGTAATGTCGTCGAGCATCATCATGTTGACCTCGCTTCTGCATGTGGGCTGCGACCCGTGCCTACGTCGGCACGCATCCGAACGCACGTGGTACGACCGTACACTCAGCCCACGCGACGTTTTTCCAGTTGGATGTTCAGGCACAGACCTCGAATCTCGTTGCACAGCACGTCGAAGGAAACGGGCGTGCCGGCCTCCAGGGAGTTCTTGCCCTTGACCATCGTCTCGTAGATCTTCGTACGACCCTCGACATCGTCGCTCTTGACCGTCAGGAGTTCCTGAAGGACATACGCCGCCCCATACGCCTCCAGACCCCAAACCTCCATCTCGCCAAACCGCTGACCGCCCGTACGGGCCTTGCCGCCCAACGGCTGTTGCGTGATGAGACTGTAGGGTCCGGTGGCGCGGGCGTGAATCTTGTCATCCACGAGGTGATGAAGCTTGAGCATGTAGATGTAGCCGACGGTCACCTTCTGATCGAAGAACTCACCGGTTCGACCGTCCCGAAGATAGGCCTTGCCACCGGGCGGCAGCTTGACGAAACGCGTTCGCGCCCTACCCGCGTCGGCGACGGCGGCCGCGTCCGACTCGATCTCGTCGGCTTTCTCATTCGCCTCGTGCAGCGCTGCGTGGATTTCCGTTTCCGTCGCACCATCGAAGACCGGCGTGACGGCCTGAAAACCGAGAATCGTCGCCGCCCAGCCGAGGTGCGTCTCCAGAATCTGCCCCACGTTCATGCGGGACGGAACCCCCAGCGGGTTGAGCATGATATCGACCGGCGTCCCATCGTCAAGGAACGGCATGTCCGCCTGCGGCAAGATCTTGGCGATCACGCCCTTGTTGCCGTGGCGACCGGCCATCTTGTCCCCCACCGAGATTCGTCGTTTGGTGGCCACGTACACCTTCACCATCTCGAGCACGCCCGAGGGCAACTCGTCGCCCCGTTTCATTTGAGCGGACTTGCGATCACGCTCTTCCTGAAGCTCTTCGATGTGCGGCCAGAACCGGTCGGCGATCTGCAGACATTCCGCCCGCGCCGACGCCGGCTTGACCCACTTGAGATCCCGCGAGCGAACGTGCTCGGCAAAGACCTCGACCTGCTCCATGATGACTTCGTCGAGTGAACTGTGACCAACTTTTTGCCGCGTGTTGGGATCGACCATGGGCTCGCCCATGACCCCCTCGAGTTCCTGGCACATCTGCCGGAAGCTGGCGATGACTCGGCTGTTCTGGACGTTGAGGTAGGTCGCAACCGCCTCCTCGAGATCTCGTTTCTGGTCGTCCGACATGTGCAGCCGTCGACTGAACCGCTTCGCACCGATCACGATGCATTCTTCGCCGGACGGGAGTTCGAGCGAGTCATTCTTGACGTCCTCGCCGGCCCGACCAAAGATCGCGTGAAGCAGTTTCTCCTCCGGGCTCAGTTCGCTCTTGGACTTCGGGCTGACCTTGCCGACCAGGATGTCACCGTGCCGAACAGGCGTCCCGATCCGCACGATCCCGCCGGCGTCGAGATTGGCGAGGGCCCGTTCCGAGACGTTGGGAATGTCCGACGTGAACTCCTCACGACCCAACTTCGTCTCCCGGCACTCCACCGCGTACTCATCGATGTGAATGCTGGTGAGCGTGTCGTCTCGCACGAGACGATCGCTGAGGATGATGGCATCCTCGAAGTTGTTTCCGTCGAAAGTCATAAAGGCCACGAGCAGGTTCTTGCCCAGGGCGAGTTCGCCGTTCCGCGTCGCCGGGCCGTCCGCGATGATCTCTCCGGTGGCGACCCGCTGCCCGACGGTCACAAGGGGGCGCTGGTTCATGCAGGTGCGCTCGTTGAGACCCTGAAACTTTCGCAGGACGTACTCGTCCGTGTCGTCGATGAGGATCCGCTGCGAATCGACCTGGGTCACTTTCCCCGTCGTCCGGGCGCGAACGACCATCCCGCTGTTTCCCGCGACCGGCTTTTCCATGCCCGTCGCCACGACGGGCGGCTCGACCTCCAGGAGCGGGACGGCCTGGCGCTGCATGTTCGATCCCATCAACGCACGGTTGGCGTCGTCGTGCTCCAGGAAGGGAATCAACGAGGCCGACACACCCACGGTCTGTTTCGGGGAGATGTCCACGTACGTGACTTCGTTGCTGGGCACCTGACCCATGTCGCCATGCCGCCGGACGATCACCGAGCCTTTGTTCAGCGCGTTGGATTTCGGGTCCACGGCGTCGGGCGGCGCGAGCACCTCCGCCATCTCCTCGTCGGCGCGCAGAAAGCGCGCCTCCCCGATCGCCCCGTCCCTGCCGACCTTCCGGTAGGGCGTGATCAGGAACCCGAAATCGTCAACCTTGCTGTAGATGCTGAGCGACGCGATCAGGCCGATGTTGGTCCCCTCGGGCGTCTCAATCGGACAAATACGACCATAGTGGCTGATGTGGACGTCGCGAACCTCAAACCCGGCCCGCTTGCGATTCAGACCGCCGGGTCCCAGCGCCGAAAGGCGACGTTCGTGCGTGAGCTGCGACAGTGGGTTGGTCTGATCGACGACCTGCGAGAGCTCGCCGCGTCCGAAGAACAGATCGATCGCGGAACTGATCGACTTGCTGTTGATCAGTTCGGCCACGCGCCCCAACTGTTCCGGGTCTTTGAGGCTCATCCGCTCCTGAACCGTCCGCCGCAACTTCAAGAACCCCTTCCGCATTTCGTCGGCACAGAGTTCGTCGAGGGTGCGGAGCCGGCGGTTGCCCAGGTGGTCGATGTCGTCCACCGCGAAAGCCGCCTCCCCCGTTCGCAGCTTGAGCAGATACTTGAGACAATTGATCATGTCCCCGGTCGTCAGCGTCATGGCCCCGGCGTCGTCGGTGATCTCGAACTTGCGGTTGAGGCGGAACCGTCCCACCTTGCCGAGCCGATAGCGATTCTCGTCGTAGAACTTCTCGGTGAAGAGCTTCCTGGCCTTCTCGAGCTGCGGCGGGTTCCCCGGGCGCAGACGTCCGTAGATCTTGAGGAGGGCCTCCTCGTGGGAACTGCTGGTGTCCTCCGCCAGCGTGTTGAGCATGAGCGGATCGAGCACCTTGGAGATGACACGGATCGACTTGATGGGGGATTCCTGGATGCGCTCCACGGCGTCACCAAGCTGACACCCGGCGCGAACGATCACCTCCTCGGTGTCCTCGTCCACGATCGATGTGACCGAATACATCTCGGGCGTGAGCTGAGACGAACGCACGCTCTTGGTTCGGTAAAACTCCTCGACCACGGCTTCGTCCGTCGAGTACTTCTCGTCCATCGCGCGGAGAAACGTGGTGGCGGCCAGTTTGCTGGACTGATCGATCTTGATGACCAGAACGTCCTTTTTGGTCACCTCGATCTCGATCCAGCTACCACGCTCCGGAATGATCCGGCACGAGTGCAGCGCTCGGTCGCCCTCCGCCTGAGTCTTGATGAAGTCCACGCCGGGCGAACGATGAAGCTGGGAGACGATCACACGCTCGGCGCCGTTGACGATGAACTCGCCGCCGCCGATCATGATCGGCATGTCACCCAGGTAGATCAGGTCTTCCTGAATCTCGTCGCTGTCCTTGCGAATCAACCGCAGGCGAACACGCAGCGGCAGGCCATAGGTCAGGCGCAGCTCTCGGCACTCATCCGGCGTGTACCGCGCCTTGCCCAACTCATAGCTGATGTAGTGCAACGACCGGACGCCGTCATAACTCTCGATCGGGAACATCTCCCGAAGAAGCGCCTCCAGCCCGTGGGCGTCGCGCTCTTTCGAGTCCGTGTCGGCCTGAAGAAACCCGGCATAGGAATCCGTCTGGATCCCGATCAAATCCGGGATCGGCATCCCATCACCGAGCTTCGCGAAGTTTCTTACGGGTAGCGTTGTAACCATTGAACTGCGTCCTCGCTTCTACGAATGGGCGCGCAAGAACAGGTAGCCCGGGGCACCCATCCGCCAAGCCGAGCCGCCCTGCCTATCCATCAACGTACGGGAACCATCCAACGGCCGGCGGGGCATCCGGTGGACCGGTCGTCCCGACGGCCGGTCGTTCCCGCCCCGCGGCGGACATGCGTTTCACTGAAAATCCGTACCACTCGATCCGATCCGCAGGCCGCCCCATGACCCGGCGCGGAGCCGCCGGCGAACCACGGCAGCCACACCTCTCTACTTGATGCTGACGGCGCCGCCGACCTCTTCGATCTGACCCTTGATCTTCTCGGCGTCCTCTTTGGAGACGCCCTCTTTCAATGCCTTGGGGCAGGATTCCACCAGATCCTTGGCCTCTTTCAGACCGAGGCTCGTGATGGTGCGAACAACCTTGATGACCTGAATCTTCTTGTCACCGAAGCTTTCGAGCACGGCATCAAACGTGGTTTGTTCCTCGACCTCCTCAGCACCCCCGCCACCGCCGGCGGCCATGACCACGCCACCCCCCGCAGGCTCGATGCCGTGGACACTCTTGAGGCAGTCCACGAGCGACTGGGCATCCTTGACGGATAGACTGACTAGTTTTTCGGCGAGTTCGCCGATCTCGGCGGTGAACTCGGCTACCGGTGCTTCTGCCATCGTGATGGACTCCTATGGGTTTATCGTCGCCACGTCGATAGGCGACCCGCCCGGTGCGGGTCATTTCATTCGCCTCAGCGAACCAGTCGGCGTGTAGCGTTGCATCGTGTTTTCATGAATCGGTGAAGGGTCACGCGGCCTTTTCGATGATCGCCTTCAGGCAACCCGCAATCTTGGATTGGGGCGACGAAAGACAACCGGCCAGCGCCCGTCCCGGAGAGGCCAACAACATCGCAATCTCGCCGAAAAGCTCGGCGCGGCTCTTCATCTTTGAGAGTTGCAACACCGTAAGAAGCCCCGGATCTCCGTCCAGGATCGCTTCCTTGAGCGTCAGCTCCGTGAATTCCTTCGCCGCCTCGACCAGCCCCTTGGCCACGTCGATCAAAGACTCCGACGTGGTGACAACGGCGCATGGGCCGTCCATCGCATGGCCCAGCGGCTCAAGCGGGCCACCCGCCATGGCGCGGCGAGCGAGACTGTTCTTCACGACCTGAAGGCGCCCGGACTTTTCGCGGACCATTCGGCGGATCGACTCTTGCGCCTGAACGTCCAGCCCCGTCAGATCAACGAGGCATGCGCTGGCGAGTCCTTCGAACCGCGTGGCAAGCTCCGCGGTAACCATGCCTTTGACGGCTTTACTCATCGGCTGATCCTGTATCGAGCGGTTCTCATCGTGGCAGCGCGGACCGGCGTCGAGCCGACCGCGAGACTACGCACTTTCCGTAAGGGTTACCGAGGGCGTACGCGTGGCGGACAGAGAAATCCGCTTGACGTAATGCCCCTTTGAGCTTGCGGGCTTGAGCTTCACCATGTGGTCGATCACGGCCTGTATGTTTTCCTTGAGGTCGTCGGCGGAGAAACTGACCCGACCGACGGCCATGTGTATGTTCCCGCCCGCATCATTGCGAAACTCGACCCGCCCACCGGAAAACTCCTTGACGGCCTTGGCGACGTCGGGCGTCACCGTACCGGCCTTGGGGGTGGGCATCTTTCCTTGCGGGCCAAGAACGCGACCGAGCTTACCGACCTTCCCCATGGTCGAGGGGTGGGCGATCGCCACGTCGAAGTCGAGCCAGCCTTTTTGGATTTTCTCAACCAGTTCGTCCGTTCCGGCCTCAATCGCGCCGGCCTCTTTGGCCTGATCAACGAGCGCGCCGTCGCAGAAGGCGATCACCTTGCGTTCCTTGCCCAGCCCCTTGGGCAGCGTGATCGCCCCGCGGAGCATCTGGTCGGCCTGGCGCGGGTCGATACCCAGGTGCATCACCAGTTCAATCGCCTGGTCCGGGTCCTTCCGCTTGCGACCGTTTTTATAGCTGCGATCGGATTTGACGGCGGCCATCTTCTTGACCCGCTCGATGCCGTCGTCAATGCCGACCGACACCTTGACATCGCCCCGAATCTCAGCCTGTTTCTTGTAGCGTACGCTTTGGTTTCCCATGGTTTTCGTCACGCCGCGGCCGCCCGCGGTTCCTAGTCCACAACCTCAATACCCATGGATCGCGCCGTGCCCGCCACGACCAACTCAGCCGATTCGATGGAACCGGCGTTCAGGTCCGGCATCTTTCTTTCCGCGATCTCGCGAAGTTGGGCCTTCGTGACCGAACCGACCTTCTCTTTGTGCGGCACGCCACTTCCCTTGGCAATCTTGGCCGCATCCTTGAGCAGCACGGACGCCGGCGGGCTCTTGACCTCGAAGCTGAACGTTCGATCGGCGTAGACCGAAATGACGACCGTCACCTTCATGCCGTTCAAGGCCTGGGTCGCCGCGTTGAACTGCTGCACGAACTGCCCGATGTTCACCCCGTGCTGACCGAGGGCAGGACCCACCGGCGGCGCGGGCGTAGCCGACCCGCCCGGTGCCTGTAGCCGAATCGTTGCCTTAACCTCTTTTTTTGATTTCTTCGCCACCGTCTATTCGGTTCCCATCGCCCACCGGGACCGCGCTGGCGGCCCCCGGACGGGCTATTCGACCTTTTCCAACTGCCAGTAACCGACCTCGACCGGGGTCATCCGGCCGAAGATCGAAACGATCACATTCACCATCCCGCGGCGTTCATCGACCGACTCGACCTCGCCCTCGTAACTCTCGAAGGCGCCGTCGGTAATCTTGACCTGATCGCCCTTGTGGATGTTCAGGCCCGACAGGCTCGGCTCTTCCTCCGCCTTCTGTGAGGCCGCCAGCATCTGCACGACGTCGTGCTCGGGCATGCTCGTGGGCTTTCCGTCTGAGCCGATGAAATCGCCGACGCCGGTGGTTTCCTTGATGAGAAACCAAACGTTCTCCGCGACGGAGCCGTCTTCCTCGCAGGCCATTTCAACGAAGACGTAGCCTGGATAGAGCTTGCGTTCCACCACGCGCAACACGCCGCCGCGCATGCGCTTTTCTTTCAGCGTAGGAACGAGGATACGGCCGACCCGCTCCTCCATCCCTTCGATTTTGATCTTGCGCTCCAGCGCATCGCGAACTTGTTCCTCTTTGTTCGAGGCCACGCGAAGCACGTACCAGTCCATCCCTGGGGCGCAAATCGCATCGGACCCCGGGGCGCTGATCGCTTCGGACGTTGTTGTGTCCTCTTCCGTCATACCTTCAGCACGCCCATCCAGCGAAAGAACATCTGGAAGGCCAAATCCACGGCGAAGAGCATCGCCGCCAGGAAAACAGTGAACATGATCACGACCTTGGTCGAGCCGATGACCTCCCGCTTGGAGGACCAACTCACCTTCTTCATCTCGCCCTCGGTGGCGATCATGAAATCGCTGGGCCCACGGGACGCAAACACCACCCGCCAACCCACCGCGCCCAGGACCACGAGCATCAGGATCGGAATCCCGGGCGTGATCAACAGCCGCCACCATTCGTCACCCTGATAAACCAGCAAACGATCCTGAGCGAACCAGGCGCCCCACACAACCAACACCGCGACACCCACCATCGTCCCCCGCCGCGTGACACGCCCTTGCTCGGGTTTGTACGCCGTGAAGAACCCCGGCTTGGGCTGCTGTTGGCGCGGGGCTTGTGGTTGGTCCTGCCCACTCTGCCCACTGCTAGACACGGCGCGCCCTCCGGGCTTTTCCGGCGCGACCGACGTGGATTCCTGCCCAGTCATCACTACGTCCTACTGCTACACATTTCGAGACTCTCCGCGGCCGCCGCGGCCGGAACGTGCTCGCGAACTCGCCGCCAAACAGGAGCGAAGGGAATCGAACCCCCAACCGCCGGTTTTGGAAACCGGTGCTCTGCCAATTGAGCTACGCTCCTACGCACACCCAATTCGACACCGACCACGGCGCTGTCACTTCCGTTTGATCTTGTGGGTCGTATGCTTGCGCTCCCGTCTGCAATACTTCTGCAGTTCCAACTTGGGCGTTCCGCCCATGACGTTCACGCTGGTGCGATAGTTCAAGTCCTTACACTCCTTGCACTGGAGCCAGACGTATTCTCGCTTTGCCGCTTTGGCCATGGTTGCTCACATCCGCTTTGCCGGCGTTTCCGCCGGCTCGGTTATTCCGTCACCTTCACGACGACGCCCGAGCCAACCGTACGCCCGCCTTCTCGCACCGCAAACCGGAGCCCCTGCTCCATGGCAATCGGCTTACCCAACGAGACCGCCATGACCACGTTGTCGCCCGGCATGCACATCTCCGCACCCTGGAGCTCAAGCGCGCCGGTCACGTCCGTCGTTCGGAAGTAGAACTGCGGACGATAGCCGTTGAAGAACGGCGTGTGACGCCCGCCCTCCTCCTGGGTCAGAACGTAGACCTGTGCGTCGAACTTGGTATGCGGCGTAATGGAACCGGGCTTGGACAACACTTGCCCGCGCTCAACCTCGTCTTTCTTCGTGCCGCGAAGCAGACAACCGACGTTGTCGCCCGCCTGTCCGAAGTCGAGCAGCTTGTTGAACATCTCGACGCCGGTGACCGTCGTCTTTTGCGTATCGCTCAGCCCGACAATTTCGACTTCCTCACCCACGGTGATCTTGCCGCGTTCAATCCGCCCGGTCGCCACCGTGCCGCGTCCCTTGATACTGAAGACATCCTCGACGGACATCAGGAAGGCCTGATCAACGTCGCGCTCGGGGTCCGGGATGGAATTGTCCAGAGCCTCCATCAACTCCGTAATGCATTTCGTGGCCTCCTCATTCTTGGAATCGTTCAGCGCCGGTAGCGACGATCCGCGGATGACCGGAATGTCATCGCCCGGGAAGTCATACTTGCACATCAGCTCCCGAACCTCCATCTCGACCAAGTCGAGGAGCTCCGGGTCGTCCACCAGATCGACCTTGTTGAGGAACACCACAAGGTGAGGCACGCCAACCTGGCGGGCCAGAAGGATGTGCTCGCGCGTCTGGGGCATCGGACCGTCGGACGCGGACACCACCAGGATCGCACCGTCCATCTGGGCGGCCCCGGTGATCATATTCTTCACATAGTCCGCGTGTCCCGGGCAGTCGATGTGCGCGTAGTGTCGCGCTTCGGTTTCGTACTCGACATGGGACGTCGCGATCGTCAGGATCTTGGTGGCGTCGCGACGACCTTGCGATTCCGACGCCTTGGCAACCTCATCATACGGCTTGAATGTGGCCAGCCCCTTGCGTGCCTGCACGGCTGTGATGGCTGCCGTTAGGGTGGTCTTGCCGTGGTCAACGTGCCCGATCGTGCCCACGTTGACGTGGGTTTTTCCTCGTTGGAATTGTTCCTTGGCCATCCGGTACCTACCTCCACTCGCTCAGCGTCTTCCACGCCCAGCCTTGTTGATTCGCCCCGACCGCTCGCAAACAACTTGAGCGGTCAGCGCTGGAATCAGATCCTAGAAATCAGCAACACCGATCACGCAGGACCGATCCCACGCCCTGACAATCAATCGGGAACGCCGCAGTCAACGCACCTCAAAAAGAAAGCTGCTGACGGGAATCGAACCCGTGACCTCGTCCTTACCAAGGACGCACTCTAC
>CBDUXT010000009.1:0-93169 GCA_965371245.1 uncultured bacterium
CTTCATCGACTCAAATCGCAGCCTCGCTTGAGCCTATCCGGCGCTGTAGTATTAAGCGCGCTTGCTTTCCCTTCGTTTTGGGAAACCGCGGGTGCAAAATGCGTCAGTAGCTTCAAGGTGGCCGGGAGGATGGCCGCGAGCGGCCACGGCGACATATGCTCCAGCGCCACGAGCGCCGACAGCAGCCCTGCGATGAAGACAACGGTGAAACTGCAGAAGCTTGCGGACAGCCACGCGAACGCGGCGAGCAGCCAGTTTCCCGTCGCCAGGCCGTACAGCCCTAGGGGGAAGAAGACCCATCCGAGCGCATTATAGTTCTGGAGGACAAAGGTGTTGGCATAGAACCCCGTGCTTATGAGCGCGAGCGCCAGGACCGCCCCGACCCACCACCCCTCGATGGGACGCACCCATATCGCATGCGTCTGCCACCATCCGAACAAACCGACCAACGGCACGATCGGAGCGAGCCGCCAATAGGCGAGGAGCGAAGGCAGTGTGTTGAAGAACCATCTGGAAAGCGGATAATCGCCGACACCCAGAGAAGGGCTTCTTCCCCGTCGGCCGTAACGCGCGAGGGACATCGCTTCCGTCCAGTAGAAGAGTGAGTTGAGGCCGGTCCGCGCCGTGAAGCGGTTGTAGTATTCTCACTGTCCGTCCGCCAGGACCCGGCAGGACCACAGAGTCTGCCCCAGACGGATCGGTGTCGTTACCAGAAGCGTCACCGGGTGGACCGCCACTCGAAGGAATCCGATCCAGCCAAACGTACGCACGAATCTTTGGAGGAGGGAAAGCATTAGAGATTGTCACCGTGCGCCGACCTTGTCAGTCCCTTGCGTGGAATGCCCGTCACGAACATCCGCACGTCCCTCCTCTCGTCTTCGGGGTTCTCCTTGAGCAAGGCACCGCCCTCGATGCGCCCCGAGAACGGATCGGTCGTCGGACTACCGCTGGGTGCTAGAACAAGGTTGCCAGGGTGCTCCCACCACTCCTTGAAGTCTCGTGTGAAGGTCAGCCCAATTCCATAGAGTCCTGATTGGTAGTGGCCGTTGAAGGACAGCATGTAGACGCTGTCGCGCTCCAGGACCGTAATCCGCGGATTCGCCACCCGCGTAACTGATCGACTCTTCACGCGTCGCGCCGTGAAGATCGGGTATCCGCCGTTGAGGGGCTCGAACGTCTCGCCATCGCTCGAGACAGCCGCGAAAATCTGCGCGAGGCGGTCGTTTGCCAAGGACGATCCATCAAAGGTGAGTAGGTAGCGACCGTCCAGCATGCGCACGACATTCACCACGCCCATAAACCACCGACCCTCTCGAGGCATATCCGCAAAATCAGAGCACGCCAGGATTAGCCCGTGTCCTGCTCGCTCAAACCTTCTTGAGAAGCATCTGAACATCCTCGAGCGAGAAGTGCGGAAGATCAAAGATAGCGGCCGATCCTGGTCCGCGATCTCCGCGTAACAGTGGCTGAGGCGCTCCACATCCCACAGTGCGTCCAACAGGCGCCGCTCCTCCGGGGAAAGCGGCCAACCACACTTGGTAGCCATCCCTCTCAAAAGATACATGAGCGCCGCGAATCTCTTCCCGCGCCGTCCGGGTGCCAACTCGGTGACAGGTTCCTTGAACGTCATGCGCCCATTCCTCAGCCCACAGGCTCCTCTCTGGAATACCCGGATGCTCCCGGGTCGGCAGCCCGGCGACGGTTTTTGACCCAGTTCCGGCGCATTCCAACGGCCAATGCCGCGATCCGGCTCCGTTCCACGCTAAGAGCAATCGGAACGGCAACCCCCGCCACTGCAAAAGGGATGGCTTGCCACACCGACCCTCCTTGCGCATAGACACTCAGTATCCCCGCGGACGCGACGATCCCGATTCCTATTTCCGACAACAGAACCGACAGAGCATGGCGTACAGGCCAGAGTCTCTCACTGATGGCGAGCGTGAGGGCGATCCAAACGAAGAACGACACAACCGTCGCGATCGCGGCGCCCACCGCGCCATAGCGGGGGACGAGGAACGCATCCAGAGCGATGTTCACGGCCGCCGCCAAGCCCACCGCAAACGGAATCCATCCCGTTCGCTCTTTCTTACACATCCCCACATAACTGATGTAGGAGAAGCCATAGAAGACGCTCTGCCATGCAAGAATCCCGACAATCACGTACGTTCCCTGGTAAGCCGATGGGCTCAGGACGGCGACCAGAACCGGCGCGAGCAAAGCGAGAATGACCGCACACGCCGAAGCGAACCCAAGATAGAGTCGTCCCACCGTCCTGAACAGTGCGGCCCCCTCGTTGCTGTGAAGCGCATCATTCGACACCGGGGCCCAGGCCAAACCGAAAGCTCCAACAGCCAGCGCCAACACCATGGCGATCCTCGCGCCGACCGCGTACGCACCGAGCGCTTCGAATCCGAGATAGTGCTTGACGAACAGGTAGTCCGTGGTATTCAAGGCATACATTGCAAACGCGGCGGGCACGAGCGGCCCACCGAAGCAAAGCAACCGCGGCCACCAACGCCCGTGCCACTCCGACCAGTCCAACTGCGCGCGAATGGACCACCACCCGACGAGGGCAACAATCAGCGAGGCGATCGCACTGCCTGCGAAGAACCCGGTAGTCCCCCAGTCAAGCCACCATACAAAGACCACGGTGAGCAACCCCGAACCAACCGCGTGGCTAAGTGTGATTGCCGTGTAGCTCCACGGCCGATATAGTAGCCGCAACACCTCTGCACACTGATTGCTAAGTTGCCCAAACAAGACGCTCACGCAGACCATGGCGAACACCGGTAGTGCCACACTACTGTCGAACAGGCGCGCGCCAAAGTAGGGCCAAAGCAGCAGCAAGCCACTCAGGACAACCGCCCCCCAAATCACGCGCCATTGCAGGACGGCCATGATCACCTCCGCCTGTGCGGACGGGCCATTGTTTTTTTGCTCGAAGTAGAAGTAGCTCTGGGCAGACCCTGTCCCCGCCGCCAGTACGGTCCCCACTCAACCACCCAATACGATCACCGACGTGACCATGCCGAACTGAGCCGGCTCAAAGAGCGTGTGTAGATCGGCAGGCGCAGCGCGGCAACACCCTTGGCCGCGGCGCCGCCGATGCCGTAGATCAGGCAATCCTTAGCCAAACGTCGAATACGCGACTGCAACCGGGAACTCCTGATAATCGACTAGAAGTGCGTATTGTGTTGCGATCGTGGCTTGTGTCGCACACCGAGAAAATAGGTCGCCGCTCCCTTGAGACACTTCAGCGTACGTCGTGGCGGCAAGGAAGACAGCAGATATTTGGACAACGCAATGACACGCCTGGGTTCGAAGTAGAACTCTCGGAAGGCCCTTCTCGCCAATCCGACGATCTCAGGCCTACTGATGCCATCGGGAACCCATACTTCCTCCCGGTCCACGACCAGCTGGTTGCGTTCCCCTTCGATGCGTTGCCAGGATCCGTAGCGCTTACATGCGGCAAAGACGCGAGTTCCTTGGAAGGACTCGAAGATCGGAAACACGCCGAACGTCAGACCCGAATGACGCGCGAACGAGATTGTCTTCAAGATGTCTTGCTCACACTCCCCTGGGAGGCCGATCATAAACGATGAACTCGTGAATATGCCGGCTTCCGATGCGGATGCTATCCCCTCGACATTGTCCGCCCGGGTCAGTCCTTTCTCCAGCAGGTGCAACGTCTTGTCGTTTGCCGTCTCGCACCCGAACGTCATCATGTAGCACCCGGCTTCCTTCATGGCCGGCAGCATCTCCTTGTTCTTGACACTGTCGGCTCGCGTGAAGCACGTCCACTTGAGTTTCAGCCCGGCCCTGATTAACGCGCCGCAAAAGTCGAGCACTCTCCTGCTGTTGACCGTGAAGATGTCATCATAGAACATGACTGAGTCATATCCGGCATCCCTATACCTTTTGAGTTCATCAATGGCTGCGGTCACGCTCCTGGTCCGCACTCTTCTCCCCATGGTTTCGGCCGCCGCACAGAAAGTGCACATGTAGGGACATCCTCGCGAAAAGAGGGTATGGATGACTTTCCGTCCGCGAATATGCACTGGCGGGTGATAGCGGCTGAGGTCGTACTTTCGCACGTCGGGTGGACCAATGAGGTCCAGGTCATCTATCGTTTGAGCTTTTCCGTTTAGCGTAAGGGTTCCATCGACTCCGCTTCGCGCGATGCCCGGGACCGCACCAAGGTCGCGTGCATCCCTGATGGCCACAAGGAGCTCGGCCAGGGGGAGTTCGCCATCGCCGCTAACAACATAGTCCACGGCCGACGCCTCGAAATCCGAGGGGAACAGCGTGGCATGAGGTCCTCCGACAATAATGGTCCGGCCATTGGACTTCAGCCGGTGCGCGAGTTGCACAATTGCGGTGCGATTCGTGATATAGGATGAGAAGCCGATCACGTCGTAGTGCCGCAGACGTTTGACGCTCTCCTCCTGCGATGCGCCGGCCAGGTCGATGAGGTCAACATCAAAACCGTAGCGTTTCACATACGTTGATAGAAAGGCAACGCCGAGCAGAGGCAGTTCCGGTGCGAGGTCCTCCAAACTGCCATATTGCTCGGCGGCGCTTATCGGCGGGTTCACGAGGGCGATTCTCACTGGTCATGCCTCCCGTAAGCCGAACCCCGGGCACGGTGCGCGTCGATGACAAACCGTGTGCTGACCCGATGTGTCCGATTCAAGCCCGGGGCGCCGACCACCCGAGCATGTGCGGCCCGGTCGCGGGGTGAGCCTTCGAAGTATCCGGCGGACGCCATATGAAGACTCACGAACCGGGAGCCACATTCCAGCCACTTCACGTTGCGCGTCGATGATTTGGATGTCGTATCTTCCACAACAACACGATGACTCTCGAAGCGTACGCAACGCTGAAGCTTCATCGGACACCGCTGTCGTGGCGCCACCAGAAGACGCACCAAGATCTTCTTGATGAGATCTCCAAACCACAGGGAACGCATCAACGTGAGATTCGCCACGCGAAGCAGTACGAAGCGAAAGGGCGTGGGCAAGGCGTGGGGCATCTCATGGAACGAGCTGGTCAGTGTGATTCGAGTATCTTCGACCATGCACGGATTCTCCAGGCGCGTCATCTGTGTTGTGATCAGTGTTCCGTCCGCGAGTTGTCCCACATATCCGGCGTCATCCCATAGAGCCCGCCGCCCGAGCTTCGCGAATACTCGTAAGACGCCGCCGTTGGATGCGCCAAGTACTGCAAAGTAGTGGTCCGTACCGCGGACATGAAGCCCGGCATCGGGAAAGTCCTGCCGTAGCTCTGACTCCTCCCACGGGAGACGCGGCGCGCGCTCGTCTCGCTCGAGCACGCCGGTCTGAAGCACGCAAAGATAGTTGGAAAGCACTGGGGCGATGTTGCCCATATCCACATCAGCGAGGGTTACCGTGTGTCCGGTGGCGATGGCGCGGCATGTCGCCCGGGTGAGCGCCAGGGCAAGAGGGAAGTCCCTGCTCAACAGAGCGAGGCCCCCGGGGTAACAGATGGCCGTCCGACGTGAACCGTACTCGCCGGCGAATGATCCGTCTGGATGAGCGAAGTGGCTGACAAATGTCACTGCACGATTCAGGGCTACTTGGAGTGCGGGCGTGTCCAGCCTTTGAGAAACCTGGGCAAGGTAGTACAGACAGAGCGTCTGATAGCCCGGGTCGGCGCCGTCGTACTCCGGGAACCAGCCCTCCGGCGACTGATGCTCGATCAGATTCTGAAGGAGACCTTCGGCCGTGTCTCGGCATCGCGTGTCGCCGAAGTGCTCCGCCGTCAGCAGAAGCGAAAGCACGGCTGCGGCGCGGTGGTTGGCGATATACCCATGTCCCTCGGTGTGCGTGCTCAGAAAGCCCGCACTGCGCAGCAACGCATGTTCGATTTCCTCGCGGGCCGTAGAATCAACCTCCGCAGCCACAAGCCGGAACGCTTCGAGGAGTGAGTGAAGGAGGAACGCCGTGGCGCCGAAGCTGTGCTCGTTCGGGAACGCTTGATCAAAGGAGCCGTCGCGGTGCTGAATCGTTCCCGCGAAGTGCAACCCTGCAACGACGCTGTCGAAGAGTATCGGGTTCCTGTAAAACTCGCTGCCGGGATCAGTGTAGAGCCATGCCATGGAATGAACATTGCGCTGGAACGTCGCCTCTGGAAAGTCTACCAGTTTCCACGCCCAATACCGGCGATCAAAACACCCGTACGTGGGTGAGTAGCGGTCGCGGTCCTGCTCACTCAGCAGGCGACGGATCGTGCCCGTACCCAGTGATCGGAGTTCGTGAACCGGGTTGGGATCGGCCTCCAGGGCGTCTGGCGTGTCGCAAAGCAGCATGTCGTAATCCCTGTTATCTTCTGCGGACGAATACCGCCGATATCGAGGGTCCGATGTCCTCTCGATCGGCGTTGGTAAGAAGGGTGGCCGCATGGTCATATCAACTAATCCATGAACCGGCCATGCCAGAGTTCGAGACAGAGCGCGCCCCACAGTTGTCGACCGAAGCGTGATGGCTCGTCTATCAGACGCTCCAGTTCCTTCGGTTCAAAGAGCCCACGCTCCTTGCAATTTCTGGAAAGCAGCACGTCCGCGGCGAAGCTGCGAAGCGGGCCGTCCGCGAGCCATTCAGCGAGTGGAACCGGAAACCCCATCTTGTCTTTTCGGGCCAACACGCTTTGAGGCAGCAGATTCCTGGCCACCTTCTTGAGAATGTATTTCGTTTGCCCGCCTCTAAACTTGATCGATGGCGGCATGGTCGTTACGAGATCCACGATACGTGTGTCCAGAAACGGAACACGGGACTCGAGTGAGACGGCCATGCTCACGCGATCCTCAACCTGAAGAAGAGCGGGCAGCATGGCCTTCTGGTCGAAGTGGGTCATCTTGTTCACCAGCGACCGAGTCTGCGGGTGATTGAACACTTTCTGGAAATCGGCGAACACCTCATCCTGGTCGAACCGGTCGCGGGCGTCGGGTGTCAACAGGCGAGCAACGTCGGGTCCGCGATGGATCAACCGGAAGTACCGTGCGTCCATGTCGTCGAACAGTCCGTCCCGCCAGAAGTGTTGCATCAGCGGCTGGTACCGCCGCAACAGCGGCAGATTCGGAATGAACGAGGCCAGCGTGACGACGTGCTTCCCTTCTTCCTGCGTTTCGAGGATCGCGCCTTTGATGGCCTGCTCGAGGTAGCCGATCAGGTAGCGGGCATATCCGGCGAAGATTTCGTCTCCCCCCTGTCCGCCCAAGACGACCTTGACGTGCCGAGCCGCGTCCTGACTGACAATGTACTGCGGGAAGAGCCCCGGACCGGCGGCCGGTTCATCGAGGAAATAGATGAGCTTGGGCGAGGATGGCCTTGATCTCCGAAGCGAAAACAAGCTCGTCGCCGCGGATGGCGTAGTAGAGCGGCTTGGTCCCAAACGGATCGCGCGCCAGAAGCCACTCGCCCGTCCGACGATCGACAAAGGCGAACGCGAACATCCCGTTCAGCTCGTCGAGGGCGGCCGGTCCCTTGCGAATGAGCATCTGGAGGAGCACTTCGGAGTCCGAGGATGTCCGGAACTGGACCTCGCGATCGACCAAGTCGGCACGCAACTCGAGGTAGTTGTAGATCTCGCCGTTGTAGGTGAGCGCGTAGCGCCCATCCTCGGATGTCATCGGCTGGGCACCGCCCTCGACATCGATAATGGCCAACCGCCGATGACCGAAACAGAACCCCTCGCCACAGCAGAGCCCTTCGCCGGCCGGGCCGCGATGGGCCCGACGAGACATCATGTCTCGAACAACGGGTGCGCGTTCGGCGGGCGCCGTGCCCGCGGAACTGAATACGCCGCAGATTCCGCACATGCCGGTTCGCCATCCTGTCTGCGGTAGGGCGCGACCTGGCGC
This sequence comes from uncultured bacterium, assembly GCA_965371245.1. Classification (GTDB taxonomy): domain Bacteria; phylum Planctomycetota; class Phycisphaerae; order UBA1845; family UBA1845; genus CBDUXT01. The sequence continues at coordinate 7,880 of CBDUXT010000009.1, forward strand.
TCCACGGCGCCAAGGGTCGATACGATCCTGGTGCGGAGTCTTCTCCTGCTCTCGCGAACCCGGTGCGCCGGGTCCCACAACGAAGCTCGCCTCACCCGGCGACCCCTTTTTGAGCCTCCGCATGCGCCGGGACCAGCCACCGATGGGCCAGTAGTACAGGAGAACCATGGTGAGGTAGCCGAGTGTCGTCACGCCGCCGACCATCTTGCTCTGACTCTGCTTCTGGTTGTATCGAAGCATGAAGGGAACCTCGGTGATGCGCGCCGCCAGCAGCTTGAGTTTGACCAGCTTCTCGAGCGTGCAGGTGAAACCGAGCCCCTTGAGCTGGATGAAGTCGTTGCCGTAAAAGTTGACGGCCTCTTGAATGATGCCGGCGCGGTACGCGCGAAACCCGCAGGAGTACTCACGAATGCCCTTGATCGGGAAGAGTACTTTCATAAACAGATTGGCGCACCGGCTGACCAGGGCGCGATAGGCGCTGACGCCCGTCTGCCCGCCGCCCGGTTGAAAACGCGAAGCGATGACCACGTCGTGGCCCTCTTCGAGCTTGGCGATCATGGACGGAATGAACTCGGGACCGTGCGTGTCGTCGCAGTCCATTCGCACGATGACATCGTCCGGTTCACAGACCTCTGCCACGTATTCGAACAGGTCGCGACTGGTTTCTCCCAGACCTCTGTTCAGCTTGTGACGCAGAACGTGAAGGGGCATACTCTCCGTAAAGCGCCGGAGCAACTCGCGCGTGCTGTCTGAACTGCCGTCGTCGCAGACGACAACTTGGTAGGATCCGTCCAGCCCCCCCGAGGGCCGCGCGGATTTTCGGAAGCAGTACGCGGAAAGACATGGCCTCGCTGAAAGCCGGCAGCAGGACAAAGACCATGGACCGCCTCCTTGCGCTGCGAGATGCCTCTGGGACGCCACGCACCGTGAACGCCACGAACGTCGATCCGAAAGGCCGCCACGCCCTGGGGCAAGGCGTGGCGTAACTGGTTACGGGCGCACGTCATGTACGCCCGAAAAAAGAATCGGCAAAACGAGCGGTCTGTTTAGTTTCCTCCGATAATTCCCCCGATCATCGTGGATGACGCCATCATCACGCCGCCGACGAGGCCAAGAGGAACGTCCGCTCGATCCTCGTTCGGCTCAGCGGCGGCGAACGGCTGGACGTAGCGCGGGTCGGCGCGTCACTCCGTCAGTTCATGGGTGCGTGAACCCGATGTGTCGCCCTCATCCGTCGCCGACGCTGGTGCGGCTTCGGTCACCCGCCAGGTAGGGCAGGTCGATGACCTGCCTTTTCTATAAATCTATGATCAATCATCGGTGTCAGGAACTTCGATCGTACTCGACGCGGGCCGATTCGGATCAAACCAACCCAGCCTGACGTCAGAAGGAACGCTCGGTCACGGCCAGGACAACCGTCGATGGACGTAACTGCAATTCCCCGGTTTGAGGTGAGTATGGTCACCTCGTATTCGATTCCGTCGCGAATCCGCTGGTTTCACGTGGGCCAAGGGTAAAGGCAGGTCATCGACCCTGCCCTACCGCCCTGACAAATGGGATATCCCCGTCCGGAAGGTTCAAGTGGTCGCCGAGGGAAGCGGAAGTCCCACGGGTCTGGATTTGACCGGCCATCTTGCTATGATCGAGTCTCCTCAACGCCTCAATCGGGAGTCTCGGAGGAAGCAACGACTTGGCCGGAGATAGATCATTATGAAGCATTCCAAGGCAACGATGATCGCGCTGATCCCAACGTGTGCATGGCTACTGGGCGGCGGAACGCCCGCGCAGGGGCAGACCATCATCACCGAGATCATCGATGCGACCGGCGACGGCGCGGGCAACGGCCTTGTCGAACCCAACGGAATCGCCGTGGACACCGTGGGCAACACCTTTGTGACGGGAGGGTCAAGCAACAAGGCCTTCAGGATCACGCCTACCGGGGTCATCACCGAAATCATCGACAGTACCGGCGACGGCGCGGGCAACGAGTTTGGGTTTGCTGCACTCATTGCCGTGGACGCCGAGGACAACGTCTACGTGACGGGGTTCTTCAGCAACAACGCCTTCAAGATAACGGCCGCCGGGGTCATAACCGAGATCATCGACATGACCGGCGGCGGCGCGGCTAATGGTCTTGATGGTGCCGGCGGCATGGCTGTGGACACTGCCGGCAACGCCTATGTTACGGGAACGCGCAGCGACAACGCTTTCAAGATCGCGCCCGCCCGGATCATCACCGAGATAATCGACGCGACTGGCGACGGCGCGGGCAATGGCCTTGATGGTTCTGCCGCCGTCGCCGTGGACGATGCGGGCAACGTCTACATGACGGGGTGGCTCAGCAACAACGCCTTCAAGATCACGCCCGACGGCCTCATCACCGTGATCATCGACGCGACTGGCGACGGCGCGGGCAACGGTCTTGATGATCCTGAAGGCATCGCCTTGGACGCCGCAGGCAACGTCTACGTGACTGGGCGGGGCAGCGCCAACGCCTTCAAGATTACGCCCGCCGGGGTCATCAGTGAGATCATCGACTCGACCGGCGACGGCGCGAGTAATGGTCTTGCTAGTCCTATCGGAATTGCCGCGGACGGCGCGGGCAACGTCTATGTGACAGGAGAACTAAGCGACAATGCCTTCAAGATCACGCCCTCCGGGGTCATCACCGAGATCATCGACGCGACCGGCGACGGCGCGGGCAATGGTCTTGTCGGACCCAGCGGCATCGCCGTAGACACCTCGGGCACCGTCTATGTGACGGGACTACTAAGCGCCAACGCGTTCAAGATCGCACCTGACTGCAACACCAACGACATCCCCGACTCAACTGACATCGCCAATGGCACCAGCCGGGACTGCAACGTAAATCTTACGCTCGACGTGTGCGAAACGATCGGCCTCGGTGACTTCGACGTGGACGCCGTCGTCGATCTGGACGATTACTCCGCCTTCGCCGACTGCATGTCCGAACCGGATCAAGAACCCCAGCCGTCGTCCCCCGAGTGCGTCAACGCCTGCTTGGCCGCGTTCGATCTCGACGGCGACAACGACGTGGACCTGGTCGACTTCGCCCGGTTCACGGCCGTGTTCACGCGCCCACTGTAGGCCCGCTGATCGGCGTCGGGTGGCATGCCCAAGCCGGAGGCGCGGGCATGGGTCGGCGCATCCGGCACATGGCCGCGCTGCGCTTGGCCATGCCACCCAACGACCGGAGCCGCGAAAAGTCGAACTACCTTTCTGGGACCGGCACTAGGAGACGATGGGCGTTGCGGCCAAGAATGTCGGCCCGCTGCTCGGCGGTCAGGTCCAGCTCGGAGATGCTCTGCTTCATGCGCTTCAGGCTTCCGATCTGGTGGGGGTAATCGCTGCCGGCGAGGATCTGCCCGCGGCCGGCGAAGTTGATGGCCAGCCGCAGGCAGCCGACGTCGAAGTTGACGGTGTCGTAGTAGAACCGGCGAAGCAACTCACTCGGCGGCCGCGTGACGTTCGCGCGGCACTGCGAGAACGCCTCAAACCCGCGATCCAGGCGCTCGGCCAGGTAGGGAATCGTCCCGCCCAGGTGGCAGAGCACCCAGCGAATGCCGGGGAACCGTTCGACCACGCCGCTGAAGATCAGGCCCGCGGCGGCCAGCGTCGTGTCGAACATGAAGCCCACCAGCGGCATCAGCATGTACTCCTCCATCGCCTCGACACCGAGCGGATAGGTCGGGTGGATGTACATGACGGCCTCGGCGTCCGATGCCTTTTCATAGATCGGCCAGAAGCGCTCGTCGTGTAGCGCGACGCCGTTCACGTTGCCGAACAGCATCGCCCCGGGCAGGCCAAGCTCGCCGGTGGCGCGGTCGAACTCGCCAACCGCCGCAACGGGGTCGTTCAGCGGAAGGGTCGCCAGGGCGGTGAACCGGCGCGGTCGCTCTCGTTTGATGGTGGCCAAGGCGTCGTTGGCCAGCCGGGCGAGCTGCACGCTACGCTTGGGTTCTTCCAGCAGCGTACCCGGCGCCGTGAAGGTGAGCACCTGCATGTCGATACCGGCATCGTCCAACACCTTTTGGCGAAAGTCGATGTCTCGGTGGCCGGGGACGATGATGTTGTAGTCGCCGGGGCTGTGCAGCACCGGGTTGCCGTCGTCATCGACCGTGATCCGGTAGTTGCTCGGCCCCTCGCGCAGGGCGTCCAGGTATTCCGGCGGATAGTAGTGATTGTGGAAATCGATCGTTATCATGGCGTTTGGGCCCGCTGCTCTTTTCGGCGAATCATTCGCCACGCATAATAAACCGGAAGCCCGATCAGGACCAGAGACAAACCCTTCGCGCCATCCTTGAACTCAGCCGCAACGTGGTTGATCACCACCGCAAACGAAGCCGCCGCGAAGACGCCCGGTACGATCGGATAACCCCACACCGAGTACGCGCGCGTCACGTCCCGGCGCCGCCGGACAATGAACAGGCCGATCGCCATCAGCCCGAAGAAAATCCACTCGGTGTAGACCACCCGTTTGAACACTGCCTCGTACCTTCCCGTGGCGACGAGTACGGCCGACCAGATACCCTGCAACACAATGGCCCGATGCGGCGTACGGTAGGTCTCGTGGACCCCGCCAAACCATTTGAATAGCAGCCCGTCCCGCGCCATCGCGTAATAGACGCGCGGACCCGCCAGCACGATGCCGGCCAGCGCCCCGAAGCCCGAGAAGATCACCAGGGCGGACATGACCTTCGCCGCCCCGGCACCCAAGAGCGCGTGGGCGAGGTCGGCAGCGATCCGTTCGGATGACGCAACCTGCTCAATCGGAAGGACATACATGTAGACCGTGTTGAGCAGCATGTAGCACACGGTGACGACGATCATGCCGATGACCAGCGCGCGCGGAATGGTTTTGCGCGGCTCGACGGTCTCCCCCGCGTTGTACCCGACCATGTGCCATCCGCCGAAGGCGAAGAGACCCGCCACCATGGCAAGCCCGAACTCGCGAAGCCCGACGGTGTCGCCGGCGCCAGGTGATACGACGAAGTGCTCGGGAACGTCGGAGCCGATGGCGAACCCCAGGACGATGATCGCCGCGATAGCCAGCAGCTTGCCGACCGTACAGAGCGCCTGCAGAAGGCTGCCGTGCCGAACGCCGACGTAATTGACGGCCGAGAGCAGCAGGATGACGCTGATGGCGACGTACCGCTGCCCGTTGTCCGTGAGCTGAGGGAACAGCGCCCCGGCATAGCGGGCGATGACCATGGCCAGGGCTGCGATGATCCCGGAGTGCATGATCCAGAACATCGCCCAACCCCACAGAAACCCCACCGCCGGTGAAAACGCCTCCTTGAGATAAACGTACACGCCGCCGCTCTGGGTGAACGTCGAGGCCAACTCCGCAACGACCAGTGCGCCGCACATGGTCAACACGCCCGATGCGGCCCAGACGGCTAGCGCCCCGCCCACCGTCGGGACGAACCGTGTGACCTCGGCCGGCTGAAGGAAGATCGCGGTTCCGATGATCGTTCCGACGACCATGGCCGTAGCCTGCGGAAGACGGATCGCCCGGCGAAGCTGGGAACCTGAGTTGACCTGAACGTCGTCGATGGATGCGTTCCTCTGCGTGCGGTTTGACCGGACGCGTCGCGCGGTGCGCCAACCCCGCCGAAGCGCCTCGGCCGTTCGCTCGGCCCAACGAGACCCGGGAGGGACGTACCGTACGATGACCGCCGCGGGTCGCAAGTGCTCCCGGACGGAATGGCGCCGTCGCGCGACACCGGAGGCTGGCGAAGGATCATGCGGAGGGTTGGCAAGGGCCTCGACGAGCGGCTGTTTTCCCGGCTCGGGCACCGCGGCTGCGAAGCCAATGGGCTCCGACGTGGATGATGTCGTAGAGCGCGCGAAGAGACGGCCGCCAACGGAAGGACTCGGCCAGGTGTTCCGCCGCCTGTCGGCTGGCTCCGGAGCGAAAGCCGTTGTAGCCGAGCTGACGGCAGGTCGTAGCGAGATGCCGGCGCACCACGGTCCGCTGCGGTCCGGTCAGATCATCAAACGACTGGTTCATCTCCAGTAGCAGCGAGCGCAACCGGAGAAGGTTGCGATGCTTGCTGGTTCTTGTCACGCTTCCTTCGACGAAGTGGTGAAGGCTGAGCGGCTCGTCCACGAGCCCGGCCGGGCACACACGGACCACCTTCAGGAAGAAAAGCCACTCGGCCGAGTAGGAAGGATCCGCCGACCAGCGGATCGTACTGCCCAAGACCTCGCGCCGAACCATGCCAACGATCGTCGCGATGAAGTACTCGCGAAGCAGTACGTCGAAGAGATTTCCGGTACAAATACAAAGACCCGGCGCAATCTGCTGGGTATGGACCTCGCGGGCTCGCTTCGCCAGCGTGGCGAACACACTCTCGTGTCGCCGGCCTGCCAGATCGATGTACGCGTAGTCGCTGTAGACGAATCCCAGTTCGGGACGCAGGCGAAAGAGCGAGAGCTGGCGCTCGAGCTTGTCGGGCATGAACTCGTCGTCGGAGTCCAGAAAGGCCACGAACCGTCCACGAGTCGCGTCGATGCCGCGGTTTCTGGCGCCGCCGCACCCGGTGTTCGCTCGATGAATGTAGACGAAGCGGTCGCCGAGGCGTTGTTGGTATCGCTGGGCCAACGCCTTGGTTCCGTCCGTCGAACCATCGTCCACCAGGATGATCTCCCAGTCCGTCACGGTCTGCGAAACGATCGAGTCGAGCGCGCGCGGAAGCAGCGTCTCGCGGTTGTAGGTGGGAACGACGATGGAGACCAACGGATCAGACACGGACCGCCGCCTTTGCATGAGCCATCGGCCGATGGCACGATCGATCGTAGGCACGTTGAAACATCACGACCCAGTCATCGAGAATCTGATTCCACTCGAACGACTGTTTAACTCGCTCCCGGCCGCTCGCCGCCATCCGCAGACGCCGGGCGTCATCCTGCAAGAGCGAAACGATTCCATCGGCCAGCGCGACCGGCGACTCCGGCTCGACCAGTAAGCCCGTCGTTCCATCCACAACGGTATCGACGAGCCCGCCGACGCGGCTGGCGACCACCGGGACGCCGACGGCCGACGATTCCAAGGCCACCGCTCCGAACGATTCCCGTAGTGAGGGGACCGCCGTCAGATCCCATCGGGCGATTCTTTGCGGCACGTCCGCGTGCGCTTCCCACGGCAACCACTCGATGGCCGAGCCGACGCCGAGTTCGGTGCCAAGATCGCGACACAACCCGAGCGTCGGCCCGTCGCCGATCAACTCGAAGCGCGCGTCGGGCACGCGTTCGAGGATCATCGGGATCGCCCGCACGAGGCACTCGGCACCGTACACCGGTCGAAACCCCTTGAGGAACCCCACGCGGCGAGGCTCACCGCTTCGCCCGATCTCGTGAGGCACAGGCCGGAACAACTCGGTATCGACCCCGAGCGGCAACAGGTCGATCGTGTTCACATCGATGCCGGCGAACAAGGCGACCTGCCGAGCGAACGCTGGACCCCACGCGGTCACGGCGCTGGCGTGACGCAGCAGTTCGATACGCGACTGTCGCAGGGTAGCGGGCGGCTTGTGACCAGGCTGCGGAACGATGTCTGAGCCCCACGGCGACGCCACGACAACCCCGTGGGCCATAATCTCAGGCGTGAAGCCCCAGTCCGCCACGGACAGAAACTGTACGTTCACCACATCGAATCGACGAAGCAAATCGCAGAGGTGCCGGCGCCATCGCCCGCGCCACCCGCGCAGGTTGCCCAGACTCGGTCGCGGAACGGCGAACCGCTCCACCGTCGTGCAGGGAAGGTCCGCGGGTTGCCGCGTGACGACGTGTACGTCGAGGCCACGATCGACGAAACCCGAGACGAGGCGCTGAAGATGCACCGACCGGGCGTTACCTAGAACGCATAGCTTCATGGACCTCTTTCCCGGAATCCGACGGTCGGCAAGGCTCGACCGCCAGCGACGAAACGGGCGCGCTTGCCTCCCGGGCGTACGTCCAGTGGTGTTCCAACGACAGGGCTCCCATGGCGGGACCGTCATCGAAGATCACCATCGGGTAGCGATAAGGTGTATCGAGTTGGGTCGTGCCACCTTCGGCATCCCAGATCCGCACGTTCCAGAAATATTGCCCCGCCGCCAGCGGCAGTGCCGGCAGCGTGACGCAGACGGTTTGCTCCCCCGCAGCCGCGTCGAACATCCGTCCGCCCCGCCCGGAGTTGAGGCTCAGTAGATTGTCACCGACCGACGCGCGCAGGTTCAATTCAACCACCAGCCGTCGAATCGGGCGGCGAAGGCGCAGCGAGAGTTCCACCTGCACCGCCTCTCTGGGCGATATCCACGATCGCTCTTGGCCGACGTCATCGAGGAACCGCACCCCTGATAGTTCGACGGACGCGCCGTCACCCTCATCGCCCGTCTCCACGTCGGTCGGACGGGCGGCGTACGCGCGCGAGACGGCCTCCATGTAATGGCTCACGGCCTCGCGCGAGGATCCTTGAAAGACCGTTGTACCCTTGTCCAACACGACGGCCCGCGGACAGACGGCGCGCATCTGGTCGAGATTGTGGGTCACGAAGACGAGGGTCGTACCGCGACGGACCAGCTCGTGCATCCGTTCCAGGCAGCGAAGACGAAAGACGGCGTCGCCCACCGACAACACCTCATCGACCAGAAGCACATCGGGATCGACATGCGCGGCGATGCTGAACCCCAGCCGGGCGTACATGCCCGAGCTGTAGCGTTTCACCGGCATGTCCAGGAACCGTTCGAGTCCGGCGAACGACACAATGTCATCGAGCTTGCGTCGTATCTCATTGCGTGCCATCCCCAGGATCGCGCCGTTAAGGAAGATGTTCTCCCGACCGGTCAGATCGCCGTGGAAACCGGCGCCCACCTCGATCAAGGCCGCAAGCCGTCCGGTGACCGAAACCTTGCCCTGTTCAGGTCGCAGGATGCCCGCCAGCAGCTTGAGGATTGTGCTCTTGCCGGCCCCGTTGGGTCCGATGATTCCAACGGCCTGCCCGCGCTCCACCCCGAAGCTGACGTCCCGAACCGCCCAGAACGAGGAAGGCCCCTCTCGTCTCTTTCCTCGACCAAGCAGCCGCCGCGCGGCCGCCGCAATGAGATCCTGGACCGACTCATGGTCTTGCCCCAGACGGAATCGCTTGGACACACTCTCGAAGCTGACCACCGCGCCCTTCATCAAATACACTCCGCGAAGCGAAAGGACGCCCGTCGAAAGCACGCCCAGCCCAGGACCAACGCGATGGAGGACACCACGGCCGCATAGGCGAACGGACCGGCGGCCGGCAGTGTTCCTTGAATCATGCAATCACGATAGGCCTGGATGATCGGCACGACCGGGTTGACCGCGAGGATCGCGCCTAGCGTCCCGTCCCGCGGCACCGGCACGACAACGCCCGAGACGAACAGGGCGAGCTGGATGCCGACGCCGAAGATCTGGCGAACGTCGCGATAGAAGAGGTTGGCCGTCGCGAGGAACATCCCTACGCCCACCGTCAGGGTAACCTGCACGATCACGATGACCGGCACGAACAGCAGCGACCAGCGTAAGGAACAGGTGTACTCCCCGGTTAGATGAAAGTAGATCGCCAGGCCTGCCAGCACGCTCATGGCCATACAGAAGTCAACGAGCGAGCCGGCCACGCACGACAACGGAAACACCTCGCGCGGAAAATAAACCTTCGTCACCAGGTTGCGGTTTGCTACCAGCGAGTTGACGCAGCCGGCGAGGCTCACGGAGAAGAACGTCCAGGGCACAAGCCCGGTGTACGCGAACAGCGCATAGGGCATGTCGAGCTTCAACGCACTAGTCGCATCGATGGCGCGGGTGAAGACGAAGGTGAAGACCAGCATCATCGTGAAGGGCAGCAAGATCGCCCAACCGATGCCCAGGAGGGATTGCTTGTACCGGACGCGCAGATCGCGCCAGGTCAGGCTCAGCAACAACTGCCCGAACCGCCCCCACTGAACGCCGGTCGAGAATGGAACAAACGCGCGCATCATCCGTGGGATCCTGCAAGATCACGTACCAGTTCGCTATCTCAGGGGTTATCGGTCGCGCAGCGACGCGGGTTTGCTTCAGAAGCGGAATTGGGCATCACGGCGAGAGAGGAAACTTCCAATCGTGTCTCCCGAACGTCGATAAACCCTTGCGGGGCAAGACCGCAGGATCGAAAAACATGAATGTGTCGCAGATTCAACACGCCGGCGCAGGGCATGACTCGACCTCAACAGTGGCCGACACGTCAGCCGCTTCCGGCGCGCCGTTGCCCGGCGGGCGACGGCTTACAACGGTGCTCCCTACCACCCGCGTTCGGTATGTCGCCGACCCGGACGATCCGCCGCAGTACGCCGCCTCGGCCGATGGTTCACGGCGGTGCTGGATGACGGGGCAGGTCTCCGCGCCCAGCAACGGACAGGAGTGTGCCACAAGCGAAGAACACTCCGCCCGCGCCGCCCTCGATCTGTACGAGCAATCCGGCAGCGCGGCACTAGCGCAACTCGACGGATTCTTCACCGGCGCGCTCCACGACACTGCGGCGGATGCGCTGTTTCTCTTCGGCGACTTCGGCGGACCGACCGCCCTCTTCCATGCTCGGCATCACGGCGAATGGTTGGTCGGTACGAACTTCCACCGTCTGTCCGAGGCGCTGGGTCGCCCCGTCGATTGGAACGTCAACGGCGTCTACGATTTCCTTTGGGGCGGCTATGCGCTGCTCGATGAGACCATCGACCGACGAATCAAACAGGTGCCGGCCGCCACGTTGCTGACGCTTCGTGGATTGGAGCGTGAGGCCGCGACCCATGACCTGCCCGAGTCCTTCGACTGCTTACCCGATGACGACGACACCCACGAGCGCCTCTTTGCGACGATCATGCGGGCCGTGCAGCGCTGGACCGAGGGATCGACGCACCCGGCCCTGTTTCTCACCGGCGGGACCGACTCGCGCATTGTCCTTGCGGCACTGACACGGCTCGGACACCGCGTCGATTGCGTCACCCACAGCGCGATCGACAGCGTCGAGTCACGCCTCGCCGAATCCGCGGCCCGGCTTTGTCATCAGCCGTGGCAACGCGTCAGCGTGGGCGAGCGGGTGGTCTCCCACTTCGCGAGGTACGCCAACACGATCCAGCGTCGCGTGGGTCCGTGTGAGCTGTGGGGAATCGGCGGCATGGCCATGCGCGAGGCATTCCTCAATAACCACGACCTCCTGTTTTCCGGCCTGGGAACCAGCATCACCATGAAGTACGCCAAAGCCATCGGCCGGCAAACCATGGACCGCAAACAACTCGCCCACACGCTCGCCCATGCATGGCGAGACCCCGAGGGACCGCGAACGCTGTTCCCCGATGACCTTGACGAAGCGCTGTCGGGTGGCGTGCAGCGGCGCATGCTTGCAATGTTGCAGCGGTTTCCCGACGGTCTGGAGTCGCACCAGCTCTGGGATCTGCACGCCAACGCGCAGCGCGTGGCCAAGTGGTATCCAGGCGGGATTCGTCTTGCGGCACAGCCCATTCCCTGCGTGGCGCCGCTGTGCGATCGTGAGTTCTCGCTGCTGGCGATGCGCCTGCCCTGGACGATGAAAGCCAGGAAGCGCATCGGCGAACTGTTCCTCCGGCGATGCTGCCCGGGACTGGCGCCGCTTCCGACCACCAGCACCTGGCCCAACCGCCCCACGCGGGTCAAGGTCATGGCACGGATGCCGCGGGTGCTGTCGCCCCACGCCTACGACCGGACGAAATGGTGGCCGAGCCGACAACGACTTGGGCTGTCGGCCAAACCAGTGGCACAGTGGATTCGCAGTGCGCTGCCGCCGCATCGGCGCGCGCTCCGGGACTTCGTCGAGCATGAGATGAGCCTGCCGCTTTCGCGTTCGGCCGTCGCGGACGTCTTCCACAAACATGAGTTGGGCGACGACACCCAGGTCACTTGGCTCGCCACGTTGATACCGCTCTTGCTGTCGGACGGGTTCGTGTTCGACGAGCAGGCGAAGCCAAACTGCTAATGCAGCGCGCTACTCGCTTCCTAGAGGACGGGTCATCAGGTCGCTGATGGCATCCATGGGGTGCCGTCCGCCGAACAGGGCGGAACCCACGGCCGCTACGATGGGCATCTCGACTTTGTGCATCGCGGCAAGTTCAAGAACACTCCGCGTCGTTGGAATCCCCTCGATCACCGAGCTTGTGGATGCCACGATCTGGTCCGCGGTCTCGCCGCGCCCGAGGCGCTCGCCGGCCGTCCGGTTCCGACCGATCCTCGAGACACAGGTCGTCACCAGGTCGCCCACGCCGGCCAGCCCACGGAACGTCTCAACCGAAGCACCCAGCGCCAACCCCAGTCGTGTGATTTCCACCAGTCCGCGCGTGATGAGCGAAGCCTTTGCGTTGTCCCCCAGATCGAGCCCGTCACAAAGTCCGGCGGCCAGCGCGATCACGTTCTTGACCGCCCCAGCCAGCTCCACTCCGACGAGGTCCTCGCTTGCGTACACGCGCAGGCAGCTCGTCGAGAAACCATCCTGAACGAGACGCGCAATGGAGGCGTCCGACGCAGCGACCACGACCGTGGCGGGTTTCCCGTCAGCCAACTCTGGAGCAATACTTGGCCCGGAGAGGCAGGCCAGCCGCGCAGAGCCGACGACATCGGCGATGATCCCCGTGGGACGCAGCAACGTGCCGACTTCCAGCCCCTTGGCGACACTGACGATGGGGACATCGGGCGGTCGGTGCTCGGCCAGCCGTTCCCAGACGGGCCGAATAAACTGGCATGGAACCGCGGAAACAATCAGCGAGGGGTCATCAAAGGCGCCGGAAAGTTCGCTTACCGCGTGGACGGATTCGGGCAACGGATAGCCGGGAAGGTAACGCCGATTCTCACGATCACGCTGAAGCGCGGCGACCTGTTCCAGCGAGCGACCCCACAGGGTGACACGCGAGCCGCGGCTCGCCAGGAGTATCGCACAGAGCGTCCCCATGGCACCGCTACCGACGATGGAAACACGGGGAATGGGTGGCGGCGGCATGGAACGGCCTCGACCCGAAGATGGACCGCGCGGCAGCCATCGGCGGGCAGCACCGGGTGACGGGCGGGGAAAGCCTCGTTCCTAGATACCCACCCCCAGCAAGCTGAACAGGAAGCTGGTGATCACGCTGTTGACCACGGCGGTCACGAAGTCCTGGCCTAGAGTTCCCGTATCCAAGAACGTACACCCGCCGGTTTGAAGAAGGTAGCCCGCACCCAAAATCGGCGCCACTTTGTGCATCAAAGAAGTCCAACGCTTAGACATCAAGGGTTCCTCAAAGAAGAGTTTGGATGCACCGTTACGCACGGCCACCCTGAACCGTTATCCCGTTCACAATCCAAGAACCAGCCTGCGTCGCCGCGCCAACGACCCCGGCGGTGGTGCGTCACTCATCCCCCGGCGTTGCCGACATTGTTGGCGCCGGTATCCTGAAGCATGGTCAGTCGCTTGGCGATGTAGATGGGCACGGGATCGACCCCGCCCTTTTGAAGGCGAGTCGCCGACGCCTGCACGCCGACGTACCGACCCAAAAACCGATCCACCTCGATGTTGGAATCGACCGGAATCTCGACGTAACAGATGGTTCGCTCGATCGGGCCGGTGGCATCGACCAGCCTGAACCGACGGGGCGACGAGCCGATCGGGTAGAGGGCGCTCACACGAAGCTCGCCCTGGACGTCGATGCCGCTGGGAATCGGCGGGAGCGTCGTCCGGATACCTGCGCGATCGTTCATCAGCTCGCGCCGTTTCGACTCAGTTCTCTCTACCTGGATACGCAACCCGCGGATGGTATCGACCAGAGAGGCCATGTCAGTGAGCTGGGTGATGCGTGCCTCAGCGTATCGTTGCGCAACCTCGTCCTCGGACTGCGCCGCGATCGTGCGATATCGCTCGATCATCGGATCGAACCGGCGCTCGACAACCGGCTTTCGCAACTCCTTGCGCGTTGCGACATCAACAGACAGTAAGTCGGCGCGATGCGAAGTGATGGGCAAGCCGTCGAACGGCGTGGTCTCTTTCGCCCTCGACGTTTTCGGCGCCGTGTCTCGCGTTACCGCGCTGGGTTCGGGCGCAGCAGCCGACGGCTGCCCCATCGCCGGTGCCGCCACCTCCGCTTCGAGTTGGCGCAGATGCTCCGGGACAAACTCAAGGAAGCTCCGATTGACCCAAAGGGTGGCGCCCTTGGGCGGCTCGATCCGAAGGAACCCGTCGGCGTTTCGCCCCAAAATCTTCACCGCAGCCCCCTTGGACAACAGAGCTTGCACCGTGTACTTGTTCTTATTGAGCAGCGAGCCCGCCCGGACGCGAACGTTGTCTCCATTGACCATCCCCGTCTTCTCGTCGGCCGTATCCACGTAGTCGCCGGAAATCAGACTGAACACGCCTACCGGCGGAGCGATCTCGAACCAACCGCCGGTTTCCCCGACCACGGTGACACGATCTCCGGCGTTCAGCTTCGTAATCGTGTAGTGGTTAAGGCTGGGGCCGCTGCGCAGGTATACGTCGGAGGCTGTCACCTCCGCCAGACCGAGCATCGGTTTGTCCGGAACCTGCGCCGAACTCTGCACGGCCATGCCGCACGAGACGACCGCAGAGACACTCAAGATGACTTCCCAACGGTGTGAATCGATTCGAGACATGACGGATGATCCTTACGTCAGAACCGGCTGCCTTCCTGGATGACCGCTTGCGCCAAACCGCGCTCGTCGAAGGTACTTCGCAGGCCCCCAACTGTCAATGCGTTTGAAGTCCGTGGAACGACCGGCACGCGTGGGTGACAGAATCCGCGTTGGGCATTTCACAGAGCGCCCGGCGCGAGTCCGGTGGCATGCTGACGCAGGGGCCCGTACGCTAGCGCCTGCGCCTTTGACTCGGCGTACCAGGCCCGCCGGGCCAGCCACGAATGCCGCCCGACACCGGCAAACCGGCTCGCCGGTATCGGTGGCAGGTGCTTCCGGTATACTCCCCGGCCGAATGTGTGCCGACCGCCCCCCGAACGCCCGCGTCCTTCTGCGCCGACTGGATGTGACCGTACCCGTCGAAGCCGCGGCTGTGAGTTTTGCTCAGGCGGAAGGCCCCGCGATCCTCGAAAGCTCCTGTCTCACATTGCCTTACGCGCGATACTCGCTCTTCGCGTGCGAACCCATCGAAGTGATCGAATCGCCTCCAAACGACCCCGACCCCCTGGCGACGCTCTTTGACGGACTGGCTCGATACCCCAAGATCGCCGCGCCTCCCGATGTCCCGTTCGCGGGCGGATGGATCGGTTTCGCTACGTATGAGGCGGGTTTGGCCACTGAGGGAATCTCCGCGACCTCCGCCCGCGATACCCCCGGTCGCTCTTGGATGCCGGCCGTTCGGTTCGCCTTGTACGACACGGTTGCCGTGTACGATCATCACCAGGAGCGGTGGTCCGTCGTCGCGATCGACTGGCCGGACCCGATCAGGAAAAAGAGACCCCCGGCTAAGGAGCGGCTGGAGCGAATCCGCGGCCGTCTGGAATCGAGCCTGGAAAGGGCGACGGACACCCCCAAGCCGACCCCCAGCACGTCCCGACCGACCGCCAACCTCTCTGACGCCGAATACCTTGCGAGCGTTCGACGCGCCCAGGAGTACATCCGCGCCGGCGACATCTACCAGGTCAACCTCACCCGGCGATTCGCGGTCCGGACGGACGCCACGCCTCTGGCGATCTACCGAAGGCTGCGCAACACGAGCCCGTCGTCCCACGCCGCTCTGTTGATGTGGGACGATACGGCCATCGTCTCCTCGTCGCCGGAGCTCTTTCTGCACCTGCGCGACGGGCACGTGGTGACCCGGCCCATCAAGGGCACCCGCCCTCGCGGCGAGGGGGCCGCCGCCGATGAGGCCCTCAAGGACGAATTGGCCAACAGCACAAAGGATCGGGCGGAGCTGGCGATGATCGTCGATCTGCTCCGCAACGACCTGGGTCGCGTCTGTCGGTTCGGAACCGTCAGGGTCCAATGCCCCGGCACGATCGAAACCCATCCGACGGTCTTTCATCGGACCGCCACGATCGAAGGCGAACTCAGACCGGAATGCACCTATCGCGACCTGCTTCGCGCCACCTTTCCGGGCGGGTCGGTGACCGGCGTCCCCAAAATCCGCGCCATGCAGATCATCGACGAGCTGGAGCCGACTAAGCGCGGCGTCTACTGTGGAACCATCGGCTGGATCGGGCTTGATGGCGCGATGGCTTTGAACATCGCCATTCGCACGATGGTTCAGACGGGCGACACGGTGCATCTCCACGCCGGCGGAGCCATTGTGGCCGACAGCGATCCGGCGGAGGAGGCCCGAGAGGTTGACGCCAAGGCAGCGGGCATGCTCAAGGCCCTTGGGTGTTACGCGCGGGCTGCCACGCGACCACGCATGGAGGTGCCATCATAATGACACAGACGGCCTACCTCAACGGCGCTTTCGTCGATGCCGACGACGCGAACGTCAGCATCTTCGACGGCGGCTGGCTGCACGGAGCCGGTTTGTTCGAAACCATGCGTGCCGAAAATCGATGTGTCTTTCGACTGGAGGCTCACCTCGCCCGGCTTTGCCGATCCGCCGCGACCATTCTGGCACCCATCGATCGCGACGCGCTGCCGACCGCCGACGCATTGGTCGAGCTTCTCGAACGAAACGAGCTCGATGCCGCGCGCCTGAGGCTGACGGTCAGCGCGGGCCGGGTCGATGGCGCCAAGCCGGATTCGACCCCGCAATTGACGGTCATCGTCACCGCCGCCAATCTGGCGTCCTACCCGGATTCCTTCTACGCACGGGGGGTTCCCGTGGCGATCTGTCCCTACCGCCAGTCGCCCACCGATCCGCTCGCCGGGCACAAGGTGACGGGCCACCTTTCGCGACTGCTGGGGCTGCGCGAGGCGCGACAGGCCGACTGCGTGGAGGGGCTGTGGTTTACGACGGCGAACCGTCTGGCCGAAGGATCGATCAGCAACGTCTTTGTCATTAGCGAGGGAACACTCAAGACGCCGCCGCTGGACACGCCCGTTCTGCCGGGCATCGCGCGCGGCGTCGTGTTGGCGATCGCCCGCGACGAAGGGATCGAGGCACATGAGTGCCCGTTGACCATCGAGGACGTCTTGGGGGCCGATGAGATCCTGCTCACCAATGCCATCATGCAGGTGCTTCCCGTGATTCGCGTCGAAAAACACGACCTGAACGACGGGCGGGTCGGTCCGCTGGCGAAGCGATTGCTCGAAGGGTATCGAGACCGTGTACGAAAGGAGTGCGGGAGCACATGAGTCCTACGTCGGCACGAAAGAAACAACCCAGGGTCAACGATGTCTGCACGGCCATGGAAACCATCGCGCCGACTTCTCTGGCGCAATCCTGGGACAACGTGGGGCTCTTGGCCGGCGACCCCGGTGCGGCCGCACGGCGGGCCCTCACCTGTATCGATCTCACACCGGACGTCGTGCAGGAGGCGATCCGCTCCAAGATCGACCTGATCGTAGCTTACCATCCACCGATCTTCCGACCGGTGGCGTCATTGCGGGCGGACAGCTCGGGCACCGAGGCGGCCGTCTTCCGCTGCATCCGAGCCGGCGTGTCCATTTATGCCACTCATACGGCACTGGATGCCGCGGTCGGCGGCACCAACGACGTCATGGCCGCGCTGTGTGGCATTCGCCAGACCGAGCCGCTGGAGTATGTTCCTAAGCCGGGTATCGAGCACCGCAAGCTGGTCGTGTTCGTTCCCGGCGATCACCTCGACCCCGTCGTCGATGCCATTTTCGCCGCGGGAGGCGGTCACATCGGCGCGTACAGCCGGTGCAGCTACCGATCGCCCGGGCAAGGAACGTTTCTCGGCGGCGAATCGACGAACCCCTCCATCGGTCGAAAAGGGCGCATGGAATGCGTCGAGGAGGTCCGGCTGGAGGTCGTCGTCCCCTCCCCTCGACTGCCTGACGCGGTACGCGCGATGATGGCCGCCCACCCCTACGACGAGCCGGCTTTTGATATCTATCCGCTGGAGGCCCGCCCGCAGCGCGGCATCGGACGCTTTGGACAGTTCGCGCGACCGACGACTCTAGGCTCACTGGCCAGGAAGCTCAAACGTTCCACCGGCGGCACCTGCGTTCAGACCGTGGGTCCGAAGGACCGTCGTCTCACCCGCGGTGTCATCGTCGTCGGGGCGGCGGGCTCGCTCCCCTTTCGCACCGATCTCACCCGCGAAACCGTCGTCGTCACCGGCGAGATGCGCCACCACGACGCGCTATCCATCCTGCGCCAGGATTGCTGCGCCATCGCACTGGGTCACTGGGCCAGCGAGCGGCCGATCCTCGCGCCGCTGGCCGAGCGGCTCGAGTCGATGGTTCCCGGGCTGAGCGTTGCCGTCAGCAAGTCGGATGCCGACCCGTTCCACGGGGTGTAAGCGCACCGGCCCGTTACGGGTCGGTGGTCCGCGGACGCGGGATGGTCACCCGGAACGACGTACCCTCGCCCGGTTGGGACGTGACCGAGATGGTCCCGCCGATCATATGCACAAGCCCGTGGGCGATGGCGAGCCCCAACCCGATCCCCTTGCCCGAGTCCGACGACAGCGTTCCCTTGGTCCCCCAAAACGGTTCAAAGATCCGCGACTTGGTGGATTCGTCGAGTCCGCAGCCGGTGTCCTCGATCAGAATCACGATCGACCCGGTATCAACGGATACATCGAGGTGCAGCGAGCCGCCGTCGGTCATCGCCTCAACGGCGTTCTGCGCGATGTTCCGCATCACCGTCAGCACGGCGAAGCGCTGCACCGGAATCACCGGCAGCTTTGCCATGCTCAGCGTGAGTTCGATGTGGGCATCGACCAGCACCGGCTCCAACTCGTCCGCAAGCTCGTTGACCAGCTCGGTCAGGTCGCTGAGATCCTCGGACCGCCGATCGCCCTCCGCAAAGGCGAGCAGCCCGGTGACCAGCGCCGTTGCACGTTGAAGCCCTGAAGCCACCGGATCCAGGATTCGCCGATGGAGCGCGGGGTCATCACAGGAGCGGGCGAAATCGATGCTGGTGATCATCCCGCCGAGGATGTTGTTGAAATGGTGCGAGATCGCGCCGGCCATCTCTCCCAGGGCAACCATCTTGCGGCTTTCGTGGATCTCGTCCTGGAGGCCGATTCTTCGCGTGATGTCGCGGATACAGATGGATGCGCCGATCCGGTCACCCTTCTCGCCGACGACCGGGGCGATGGTACCGGCCAACTCACGTTGAAGTCCGGTCTCGTCACGGTGTTGGAACTCGAACTGGATCGTCTCGCCGGTCCGGATCGCCTGGCGAAACAGCCGATCGCCCATCCGCCGGCGATCCCGCGGAATCACCCGGCTGATCGGCGTACCCATCATCTGGTCGGCCGCCGCACCGAAGGTTCGAGCCGCTGCCAGGTTCCACGTGACGATGTTCAGGTCGGCGTCCGTGGCGATCAGGGCCGTGCCCAGATGTTGGCAGAGCTGTCGGAAATAATCGTCGGTTCCGTTGCCGGCCATGGCAGCTACACGACCTCAGGACGGAGGCTTGTTCGCAACCGTCCTTTGAAACACCCTCGGCGTGATGACCAGGAGGGTCTCCACCCGGGTGGACGACTCCGCCGCCGTGAAGAACCGGTTGCCGATCAGATTGTGATTGCCGGCCGCATCGTGCGGACCGAGCACCGCGAACTCGTTGGGGTTGAGCGCGAGCGAAACGGCCAGGTCGGCGAAGATCCGGCGATCGATCGCCGGTACCTCACGGATCACACCGTCGCTGCGCTCCCATGTCATCTCCCCGCGATCGTTACGAATTTCCAGCGTCAACTTCAGATCAGTCGATCCCGTCAGCCGGGGACGGTAGGCATAGTCGATAGTGAGGAACTTGTCACCGGTCGCAAACGTACGGCCCACGAGTCGGCCGTCCGCCCCGTAGGAAAAGACCGATTCCTCGCCGTGGATCGTCCCGATTTGGATTGAGGCCGGGGCGCCTTGTTGCGGAACGATCGTCTGACGGCGCGCCGTCGCCCCGGAAGCCTCGACGATCGCCTGTATGGCAGGCCACGCGCTGGGCGAACCCACGCCCGCCCGCAGACTGTTCCGCGCGAGCCGCGACACCATGTCGGCCCCGACGCGAAGCTCGTCCACGTGGTTCCAGATCTTGCGTGAGTGACGAAGGTCGCCCATGGGGAAATCCAACCGGACCACATCGAAGACAAGCGCGACGACTCGGGTGGACCCGGCCGGGGGCAGGGGTTTGCGCAAGATGTTCGGATCGGCCGTGGCGGTGATGGGGAGCCTGGGAGCAACTCGGGGGGAGGCCCGCGCCAAACCCGAAGCGGGCAAGACGGAATCACAGCCGGCGCACGGTATAACGGAGGCAAGGACAAACAGGCCGCAGGAGCGGAGGCGGTGACGAACGGGGGCGCAGGCCACGAAGATCAGTATACGGGAAAGGCGCTCGCGACGTCAAGCGTCTATCACCGCCGGCGACCGGTCCATGACCGAATCGGCGGGCAGTTTTCAGAGCACAGGGCGCGAGCCCTGTGACGGGACTGGTATCGTAGAAGCCCTGTGCTTGTTCGTATCGTGTCCGTGGGCTTGCGCCCACGGCTCTGACGCGGCGTGGCGCCGGCAAGATGGCTGGACGGCCTGCCAAAACTGTCACACACCCATCGACGACCGGTCATACCGGCACGTGGTCATGGCACGCCGGTGGTGCCGCGGCCCAGAGTCGAGCCTTACCTTGTCACTGGGGGGATCGTCTGATAGAACCTCCGACGTGAACGATTTTGAAGCCACGGTCAGCAGACTCTCTACGGAAAAGGCACTCGCCCTGGCAGCCTATGGTGAATCCGTAGCCGCCTATCGGTATCGCACGCTCTGCGAAAAGGCCGCGGCTAAGGCCCATCGCAAGGTGTTCGAGGAAATGGCCGACGAGGAACAGGACCACCACGCCATCATCCAAAAGCTGTTGCGACAGCAGTTCCCCGACAGCGACTTCGTCCTGACGCCGGAGGATAAGGATCTGGTCATCGTCGGGCCGCGACTGATCGAGGTCACGGACACGGCCTCATTCGACCGGGCGCTGGAGATGATCCGCGCCTCCGAGTGCCGAACCGGTCGGTTCTATGCCGCCCTGCACGAGTCGACGACCCACACCGAACTCAAGCCCATGCTCAAGGAAATGGCCGACGAGTGCCGGGAGCACGCCGAGCGACTCGACCAACTCCCCCGCTGAACGGCAGGCTCAAACGACAGCAACCAAGAAGCGAAAGGACGTGTGGCACGGGCTCTGGGTCCATGAGAACACCGGCAAGATGCCGCTGCCACACGGTTCCGCGAATACGCCCTATGCGTCAGGGTGGGCCGAGGCGTATCGCGCGGCGATCGGCATTCGCCGACCGGTGCCAAATGCCCGGCTGGTCACCTTCAGTCCCACCGCGGCTTGCTTTCGTTTGTGCTCGCTACGATCCACCATACCCGCAACCCGCGCGACCGTTTGGCCATCAAAGCCTGCGGCCACAATCTCTTCAACGGGCTGGTCTTGCTCGATGTACCGCTCGAGAATCCCGTCTAAAATGGGGTAGGCCGGCAGTGTGTCCTGATCCCGCTGATCCGCACGTAGCTCGGCCGACGGTGGCTTGTCGATCGTGCGCTGCGGGATCAGTTCGGCCCCGGCCCGCTCGTTCATTCGTCTGGCAAGCTCGTAGACGACCGTCTTGGGGACGTCGCTCAGGACAGCCAGCCCCCCGCACATGTCGCCGTAGAGCGTGCAATACCCCACCGCAAGCTCGCTCTTGTTTCCGGTCGTCAACAAGAGCGACCCCATCTTGTTGGACATTGCCATAAGAATGGTGCCGCGGACGCGCGCCTGGATGTTCTCCTCGGCCACGCCCGGACCGGGGGACCCCAGCTCGGCGAAGACCGGCCCGACGGCCGACTCCATCGCGCAGTGAACCGGTTCGATCTCGATGAGGCTGAATCGAAAGCCGAGGTTCTCCGCAAGACGGCGCGCGTCATCCACGCTATGGTCGCTGCTGAAACGCGACGGCATCGCCACACCGTGTACCCGCCGTGCCCCCAGCGCCTCCACCGCGATGGCCGCCGTTAACGCCGAATCGATTCCGCCGGAGATGCCCAGGACGACGTCGGTGAATCCGCATTTCCGCAGATAGTCCCGAACACCAAGCACGAGTCCTTCACGAATCCCGTCGATACGCGTGGGGTGCGGCTCGACGCGGGCGTCGCGCGGTGCGTCCGGGTCGGCGACCAGGAGATCCTCTTGAAACGACTTGGCCCGCGCGACAAGCATTCCGTCGCCGGCCAGCACAAGCCCGGCGCCGTCGAAAATCAGGTCGTCGTTTCCGCCGACCAGTCCGGCGTAGACGAGCGGCACCCCCAGCCGCCGGATCTGCCCGGCGAACAGTTCCTCGCGCGTGGTCTGAACGCCCGCCCTAAAGGGCGACGCGGACAAGTTGACCAGGAACTTGGCCCCCGCCTGCACGGTCTGCGCAATCGGATCGACGCCGTACACCCGGCGTCCTTCGAACTGATGATCGTTCCAAAGATCCTCGCAAATCGTGATCCCGACGCGGCACGTCCCGCCGCTCGTGGGGACATCCGTCACGCACACCTCGCCGCCGGGGCCGAAATACCGCGTTTCGTCGAACACGTCATAGGTCGGAAGCAGCATCTTGCGATAGGACGCCTGGATCGCGCCGTCGCGGCACACGGCCGCCGAGTTGAACAGCCCTCGCCCGGTTCCGGTGTCATCGGGTTCGACATAGCCAACGACGGCCGTCAGATCGCGGCAGGCCGTCGCAATGTGCTTCAAAGCCGCCAGGTTGCGCGCCACCACGTCGCGGCGCAGGAGCAGATCCTTGGGTGGATAGCCGACGGTTGCGAGTTCAGGGAAGACGACGAGATCAGCGCCCCGTTCCCGCGAAGCCTTCAAGCTGCGCAGAATCCTCTGGGCGTTCCCCTCGATGTCACCGACGGTGAGGTTGAGCTGGGCGACCGCGACCTTCATGGGGCGTACGCCCTTGATTCGTGTGGGACGAACATTCCACGACGATTCTAGCGGCGGTGGCCACGCCCGCCTACAGCGGGGTCGGGGATTTGTTACACGGGATTTCGGTCAAGGAAATGGACGGCAAGACCGGCGGGACTCCTCCTTGTTCGGGCCGGAGAGAGGAGAGTCGAAAGAGCCTTGTTCCGCCGGTCTCACCTATCCAAAAGCCGCGTTTGCGACCAGCACGCCGCTCCCCCGTGTTCGGGCCGGAGAGAGGATGGCGGAAGAGCAACGATCCGCTGGTCCTTAGAGCCGGTTGACCCGGCTCACCACGGCTGTAGTTCAGTTTCCTTTCGTCGTCGGCATCGGAGCCCAAGTCCCATCAGTCGCCGGTCGTTTGCCCGTTCCGCCCGACGGCGCCCGGAGAAAGCGTAGCAAGCCCGGTGCCAGACCGTTACATTCTTGGCCAGCCACGTCACGAAGTCAACTCGCCCACGGGAATCGAGCCACGACGCCCGGCCGCCCCGGTCCGGCAGCCGGCAACGGGCCACGCCAGCGACCGCATTGCGGAAATGTCCACAACCCCTGCGCCGAATGCCTCAGGCAACCGATGAAGAGACTCCGCCGGTGAACCCGTCCTGAGGCTCGAACATCTCGGTTGTGGCTTTGTCGCTGACGATTACTAGAATCAGGAACGGACGCGGGCTCCGCTATCGCGCCGCGAATGACGTCATCATGTTAACATTAAGCATATTAATTAAAGACATGCATTGCGAGCGGTGCGTGCGGGCGGTCGAGGACGCGCTGAGGCAGCTTACCGGACTCGCCGCGTGCGAAGTCACCGTCGGCTCCGCCAACGTCCGATTTGACGAGTCGGTCACGAAACGGGGCGTCGTGCTCGACGCCATTCGCCGCGCCGGGCCTTTCGAGATCAGCGGGTTTACCGTCGAACCATGAGGCCCCGATGGACAGGTGCGCCAGCCTTCTCCCAGGGAGTGCTGGGCACCCAGCAGAAGGTCCGACCCCATAAGCTCTCCACCGCCAACGACAATACGAACGATCCGCCTGCGGATCGAGGGGATGACCTGCGGAGGCTGTATCGCCCGCGTCGAGCGGGCGCTGTTGTCCGTGCCCGGCACGCTTCAGGCCCGGGTCAACCTCACCACGGAGACCGCGGCGATCGACGTCGGCGAGCCACCCCCAACACGTGCCGCCTTGACCCAGGCGGTCCGCAATGCCGGGTACGACACCGACACGGTGCGCCCGACCGACCGAGAGGCCACCTCGCTGGATCGGACGCACGCCGCCAGGCTGCGCGAGCAGAAGCAAGCCCTTGGCCAGGCGCTTTCGGCCGGGGTGCCGATCATGGCGTTGCACTGGCTGGCCCCGGTGCTTCAATCCAGCGGGCGCGGCGGGCAGGTTTGGCCGGCGGCGGTCCAGGCTCTTCTTTGTGCCCTGTTGCTGTGGTCGTCGGCCGGCGCCCCGATTCTGGTCGGCGGTCTACGCGCGCTGATTCACCGCTCGCCGAACATGGATCTGCTGATCGCCCTCGGTGTCACGGCCGCCTTCACCGCCGGAGTCGTCAGTCTTCTGACGGCTGCGGAGCACCCAACGCATTTCCACACCGCCGCCATGATTCTCATCTTCATCAACGTGGGACGATACATCGAAACACTTGCCCGAAGAGACGCCGCGTCGTCGATCTCCGCGCTCGTGAGACGCATGCCGACCACCGCGCAACTCATCACCGATGCCGGCTTGCGCGAGGTCTCGGTCGAGCGGCTCCGCGTGGGGGACCGCGTCCGCGTCGCGCAGGGCGCTATCGCCCCGGTGGATGGCCGGATCATCGAGGGGTCCGCCTCCGTCGATCAAAGCGCCGTCACCGGCGAGTCGATGCCCGTGGCAAAGCGTTGTGGAGACGATGTGCCGGCCGGGAGTATCGTGAGCGACGGTCTCTTAACTTTGGAAGCCACGCGTGTCGGCGACGAATCCAGCATCGGGCGCATCATCCGCGCGGTAGAGGAAGCCCAGTCCGGCAAGACTCGCATGCAACGGCTGGCCGACCAGGTCGCGGGCGTGTTCGTTCCGATCGTGATCCTGGCAGCTCTTGGCACACTGGGGCTCACCACGTTGGTTACAGGCGGCGGCTTGACCGTGGCGATCGACCGAGCGGTGGCCGTGCTTGTGATCGCCTGTCCCTGTGCGATGGGGTTGGCGACACCGACGGCGGTTCTGGTAGCCACCGGATCGGCCGCCCTTCGCGGAATCCTCGTACGCGACGCACCGGCTCTGGAAGCCTCGGGCCGCATTGACGCCATGCTCCTCGACAAGACCGGAACGCTGACCACGGGCAGACCGGCCGTGGACATCGTCGTCGCGGTCGATGACGAGCCCGATGCGATCGGAGACGTCATACGGCTGGCGGCGTCGGCGGAACAGTATGCCCAACATCCGCTGGCGCGCGCGATCGTCGCCCATGCCCGGTCATTGGAGTTGGAACTGGACGAACCCGATGGTTTCACGAACGACCCGGGACGCGGCGTCGAGGCACGCTTCCAGGACGACATCATCCGGGTCGGCAGTGCGGCTTTTCTGATCTCGCGGGGCATCGACGCGGCCGCGGCTGCCACACTCACCAACGGCATGCCCGCCGGTCAGTCCGTTGTGTGGGTTGCAAAGAACCAGCGCTGCGTCGGTGCCGTGTCAATCAGGGACAAGGCGCGTTCGGATGCGCCGGCGGCGGTTGACGCGATACGCGCCCTTGGCATCGCACCGGCCATGATCACGGGGGATCACTCGGCCGCCGCCGCCGCCGTCGCCGCCGACCTCGGCATCGACGACGTCCATGTCGAGATGACCCCGGAGGGTAAGCGCGAGGAGGTCGCTCGACGGCGGCGCCTCGGACAGCGCATCGCCTTCGTCGGAGACGGCATCAACGACGCCCCGGCCTTGGCGGAGGCCGACGTGGGGATCACCTTCGCCTCGGCGACAGACGTCGCGGCGGGTGCGGCCGACATCACGATCCTTCACGACGACCTCGGCAAGCTCGCCGACGTCGTCACCCTGGGTCGGCGTAGCGTGCGGATCATCAAGCAGAACCTCTTCTGGGCTTTCGCGTACAACGCCATCGCCATCCCGCTCGCCGCCGCAGGGAAGGTGCCGCCCTACTACGCGGCCGCGGCCATGATGGTCTCGTCCGTGACCGTCGTACTCAACTCACTTCGATTGCGCAAGGCGTGAGGGTCAGGGCATGCACCGAGTCGCCTTGTTCCTTCCTCGCCGTTCACCTACGCTAGACACGCGGGTGACACGGCGTCACCTTGTCAGTCATTCAATGCGCAGGGCCACGTATCGCCCGTAGTGAACACGGTCTTCATGCACGGCGGCGCTACCTGGCCACGATCGAGCGGGAACGAGGGCACCAAAGACGATGAGCAAGCTGCCGTTTGTCGGCCGGATCTTCTGGAAAGTGTTCGTCGTGGTGTTGGTTGTGCTGGTCGGCTCGTGGCTGCTGATTCCCAGGCTGTCCAGCTACGAAATCACCTCGGCCGACTACGGCGGCTCGTCGATCTGCGCGCCGATCCTCGCCTATCTGATGCACCTCTGGCTCTTGCCGCCGGACGAACCGACAAACGGCAACGGCGACTAGTGCATCTTCACTCCTGAATCTGCGGGTTTTCGTTACCCGGAACGCCGCGACCGGTCGTGCTAATCAGAGCCTGCCGCGCTAGCGGCGGGACCAGTCCGCGGGCTAGCGCCCGCGGCTCTGACTCGGCAACGAACCCGCAAAACGACGTGTGACAAAGCACTAGGGGCATGGTGCGGGACCCGGGAAGGGAAACGCCTGGCCGCTGAACGCATCCAGCGCGGACGTGACATCGACAATGGTGATCTGGAAGTCGAGAATCCCGGGCTCCAGATCCGCCCGGGCCTTGCTGACGGCCCCCACGCGCGCGGCAAACTTGTCCAGCAGGGAGACCACGTCCGTCGCGACTCCAACTAGTCCATCGGGCGGGGTGCAGGGCGTTTGGGCGCAATTCTCCACGACGTCGCCCCATCGGCTCGTGGGCACGACCGTCGCGGAGGAAAACAGCGGCTGGTTCGAGTTCAGGCAGCTCCTTGACACGGCCTGAACCGCGTACTGTCCGCCGGGCACGACGGCCGCACCGAAGACGCTGAGAGGCCCTACGGAGCCCCAGTCGCGTACCACCGGCGCGCACACCAAGGGAGCGGCCAGGAAGGTCGGCGATGTGGAATCGTCCTTACCGGGGATTTCGGACACGGGAAACGGTTCGCCAACCCAGAGCTGCGTTCCCTCGAAAGCCTCGAACGGTGGCGGCATGTCGGCGAGGGTCACCCGAAGCGCGGCGAGCTGCCCGAACGAAGCCGGCGCGAAGGAAAAGAACCGGTTGGCGGCGACCATGTCCGCGAACACGATCGGTTGCGGCGCTGGTTCGCATTCGAAGCAGCTACACAGGCTCGTGCCGAGGTCGCACAGGCCGGGTCCGCAATCGCTGTCATTGACGCACGGCATCGAATTGATATCCACGCCGACACAGTTTCCCGCACCGTCGCAAGCCGTATCGATCATACAGATCAGACCATCGTCGCAGGCGACGCCCGCCGCCAGCGGCGTTCTGACGCAGGTCGCCTCGGCGTTACACACGTCCATCGTACAGGCGTTCCCGTCGTTGCAACTTGCGTCGTCCGAACAGCCTGTCGCCTCAATCACATCGAGAACGAAGAGCCCTTGTTGTTCATCCGAGATCAGGACCACGCCGCTGGGCAGGGCGGAATAGACACCCCACGCGCCGCCGAAAGTCACGGAATCCCCGAAGAGGGACGTGTCGAAGAAACCGATCTCCCGCACGTTGTTGATGTCGCTGAAATCGAAGATGCGCAGGCCGTTGACATAGTTGGCCTCGAACAGAAAATGATCGCGCACCATCATGTTGTGATCGATCCCCCGCAATCCGTTACCGAACGAGGGCAATCCGATCGGGTTTCCCAGGTCCTGAATATCGACAATATACGTCGTCGTCGGGACGCCGAAGCTGATTTCATCGACCTCATCGCCGAAGAACATGTAGCGCCGGTCCTCGCGGGGCCAACCCTGATGACAGAACGCCAGGTTCGTGTAGGTGTGCCGGCTGATCGTCGTCATGTTGCTCTTGTCCGTCACATCGACAATCTTCAGCCCCTGCCCACCGGCGAAGGCAAACGCGATCTCACACGGTTGCCCCGCACGACCGGCGTAGGGGCACACGTCGTAGCTGGTGACGTAGAGGTCATGGGCCTGCGGCTCATTCCACGCAGCGACCGGAACGGGGTTCGCCGGATTGGTCAGGTCGTAGACGATGAATCCGCCACCGAAGGGCGAGTTGAGGTTCGTATCGCAGGCGTACGCAAACCCGCTGGCAGGATTCACAAAGATGTTGTGCGACGTGGTCACCCCGCCGGACGCGGAACCGATTAGCGAAACGACGCCGTCGTCGATGTTGCGAAGGTCGATGATCTGCACGCCCCCGCCGGACTCGTTCACGTTGTAGGCGAACTCGCCGAATGTCGCCATGTCGCTCCATATCGACGTACTGTCGGGCACGACGGAAACGATCCGCGGGTTCGTGGGGTCCGTTACTTCGACGAAACCCGTCCCTACGTTCAACCCAATGATCGCATACTCGCGACCTGACGGAGACACGTATCCCCATACGTCGTTCGCATTGCCGCCGCCAAGCTCAGCCCTGGTAACCTGGCCAAGCAACGACACACCCAAGGCATTGAACCCGGCGCTGGCACCCGTGAGCGAAGACGTAGAAGGTTCAAGCGCGTCGCGTTCGATCGACCGGGCACACGTAAGCGGCTTGGGAGACGCACGCCCCGCCCTGGGCGGTGCAGCCGCCGCTAACAGCGTGGCCGGCCCCACGATCAACACGACGTTGACGAAATACATGAATGAGTTCCCTACGCGCATCTCGAAACACTCCCTGGTTGTCACCTCGTTTTTCCCCCAAGAGGAAGTAACGGTCGTACCCCGCCAAGAGCCCGCGCCCAGCGCTCTCGCAGGGCACCGCGTGTTGACGCGGCGGTTGCCTTGGCTACACCCTTCCCAAGCCGTGACGTGACGTGTCCGACCCGAATCGGACGCGATCTGTCCACCCTAAAATACCAAGAACGACCCCCTGAATCAAGCAGATAGTCTTGGGACGGGCGGGAGACGTACGGACATGGCCCGGAGCCGGGGATGGTGCGCACCCGGCGACACCACGGCGCGCGGTGTTCGCAGCGCGCCGGTTTGTCTATGGCTGCTCATGCCGCTAGCATGCCCCCGGACCGAAAGGAGCTCCCGCCATGAAGATTCGAACCGTTGCCGCCGCTTGGCTTCTCACTCTCACCGCTGCCGTCGCAACCCATGCCCAGGATGAGCCGCCCGTCACGGCCGTTCGATGTGGCTGGCTCATCGACGGCACCGGGGCACCACCCAAACAAGACGCCGTGATCATCATTGAAGGCGACCGCATCAAGGCCGTCGGGCGAACGATCCCGGACGGTGCCACCGTCATCGACCTGTCCGACAAGTACGTCCTGCCGGGCCTGATCGACTGCCACACGCACGTCACCATGCTGCTGGAGGGGAATTGGCGCTACCGCTGGACCGAAGAGTCGGCCCCGCTCACCGCGCTGAAGGGTACGCGGTACGTCCGCGAGATGCTCGAGGCCGGCTTTACCACCTGCCGCAACGTCGGCGCCGCCGAGTTTGTCGATGTCGCCCTCCGCGACGCGATCAACGCCGGGTACATCGTCGGTCCGCGTCTGTTCGTCTCCGCCCACGCCGTCGGCATGACCGGCGGCCA
Source organism: uncultured bacterium (assembly GCA_965371245.1). GTDB lineage: Bacteria > Planctomycetota > Phycisphaerae > UBA1845 > UBA1845 > CBDUXT01. Next base: position 37,760 of record CBDUXT010000009.1, read on the forward strand.
CTGCGACCTCAACGGTTTCCGCCCGGACCTGTCCGCCCATTTCGAGGACATTCGCTCCGGAAGGGCCGACGGGGTGGATGAGGTTCGAAAAGCCGTCCGCTACCAGATCAAACACGGCGCCGATGTCATCAAGACCTGCGCGACGGGCGGCGTGCTGTCGGCCGGCGACGAGGTCGGGGCGACGCAATACTCCTTCGAGGAACTCAAGGTCATGGTGGAAGAGGCCGCCATGGCCGGGCGCAAGGTCGCCGCGCACGCGCACGGCAACGAGGGAATCAAACGGGCCGTCCGCGCGGGCGTCGCCTCAATCGAACACGGCAGCATCCTCGACGATGAGGCCATAGAATTGATGAAGAAACACGGCACCTACCTGGTTCCCACGCGATACGTCGGCGAGGTCGTCAAGGAAATGTCCGAAGCCGGAACCCTACCGCCCGGTATCGCCGAGAAGGCCGCCAAGATTCAGCCGCTGATGGAAGAGTCCTTCAAGAAAGCCGTCAAGGCCCGCGTCAAGATCGCCTTCGGCACGGACGTCGGCGTCTTTCCACACGGTGACTCGGCCAAGGAGTTCAAACACATGGTTGAAGCAGGCATGACGCCGATGGAAGCCATCGTGGCCGCGACGAGAAACGCGGCCGACCTTCTCGACCAGTCGGACAACCTCGGTACGATCGCGCCGGGGCGCTTCGCCGACTTGATCGCGGTCGATCAAAACCCTCTGGACGACATCACCCGACTCGAAAACGTCGTCTTCGTCATGAAGGCCGGGAAGGTCTACAAGGACGCCCGAGAATAGGCACGGGCGCCTCGCGCACAGATCGCTGACCATGCCCCCGAGCACCCGACGAACTCGCGCAACAGGCCTGACGGTTCGCCCGTTGGAGCCGACCGATTGGCCGCACATGGCGGAACTGTTCGGAAAAAACGGCGCCTGCGGGGGTTGCTGGTGCATGTGGTGGCGCGTGCCGCGTGGTGGGCGGCTGTGGGAAGAGGCCAAGGGAGCGAGGAACAAACGGGCGCTGAAGAAACTGGTGCTCGCTGGCACGGTGCATGGTTGTTTGGCGTTCAGCGAAACGAAGCCCGTGGGCTGGTGCTGCGTCGGACCGCGCGAGGACTTCCCTCGGCTTGAGCGGTCCAAGGCGCTTTCCACGAACTGGACAAAGCGAACCTGGTCGATCACCTGCTTCTACATCCCTGCTCGCTGGCGCGGGCGCGGGGTGGCCACCGCACTGCTCAAGGGAGCCGTCCGACTGGCGAAGGAACTCGGGGCCAAGGAGCTGGAGGCCTATCCCGTTACACCTCGAAACGCGGACACGCCCATGCCGGCGGCTTTCGCCTGGACCGGCGTCCCGCGCATCTTCGAGAAAGCCCGGTTCAAAGAGGTGACCGAGCCGGGTAATTCGCGAGCGATTTACCGCAAGCGCTTCCGCTAGCCGCCGAGTAAGCCGGCGTCGGGTGGCATGCCCAAGCCGGAGGCGCGGGCATGTCTTTGCCCACCCAGCTCATGACCGCGCTGCGCTCGGCCATGCCACCCAACAACCGGAGCCGCCAAAAGTTGAGCCCCCTTCTGAAACGGCACTAGCGCCCCAGTCCACCAGCGGCTTCCGCGATCCGTGTCCCGTCGCCGCCTCGGCGATAGATGCGCATCTTGTATTGGCGCCGTTGAATCCGGCGCCGCTCCCAGGGCTTGCGACCCTCGTACCAGGTCGCCCGGAACGCCTCGGGATGGAGCGCTTCGCCCACCAGCACATATCCGGGCGGTGGCTCGAAACGATCATACCGTTCGCGCACGTACCAGAGGTATTTGAAGTTCGCGCAGATAAACTCCGGGCGCCGTGCCGCCGCGGCATCGTGCGAGACGAGCAACACGTACTTGTCCGAGCCACCGGGGCGCGTGTCCGTCACCATCGCAAGCGCCGGGTCGAACCGCTCGATCGTCTCCGGCGGATCGATCTGCGGCCGTCCCCACAAGGCGTTGGGCGGATACGTAACGTCGCGCCCGAGCGCGGTCATGGTCTCTTGCAGGAAGTCGGCCGGGTAGACGACTTGTCGGTACTCCACAGCAAACGTCGCGAACGAAACGGCGGAAGCCGCGAGCAGGCTCCCCACAAGAATCCGCCGCCCCCACACCCAGCGCACGTGAAACACCATCAGCACCGCCCCACCCACCAGGAACGGCAGGTACATCATCAACACACGACCATACCACACCATCCGGCCCAGCAGCACGCCCATCGACGCGTGGAAAAGATAGCACACGATGGCCGCGACCATCGCGATGCGGGCGGCCGGCGGAATGTTCGCGCTCCGTCGCCAAAGGACCAGCCCCGCGAACGCGAGAAAAAGCGCCAGCAGCACGATCCCCACCACCGTCTCCACGTCTTGCAGGTAGTGCCAGAGGAAGACGAAGCCTTCCTTGGGGTCGCCCATCGAGATGGTTCCGGAAAGCGATCGAAGGTCTTGGAGATACGAGCGACCGGTCATCTGCGCCGCCGCCTCGAAGGCGCCGATCACGGATACGAAGGCAATCGCGAACAGCGCGGGCGAAAGCACGCGAGATCGCGATCGCAGCGTCGCGACCACTGCGTTGATGAGTACGAAGGCGTAGTGCCCCGGATAACACGCATAGGCAAAGCCCGACAGCACACCGGCCACCGCCGTGCGCCGCCCGGAGATCTTGTTGGCCGGAGAAAGGATGTACAGGGCGCCAAGGAAGATGAGCAGCGACTCGGGGTAGGGAAGCAGATGCCGGATCCATACGTTGGCGTTGCAGAGAAGGGAATAGACGGCGGCGATCAAGAGGCCGGCCCATGCGCTGCCCGTCCAGCGGCGTCCGACCCCGAACAGACACGCGGTGATTCCCAGCGTGACCAGCACGTTGAACGCAGAGGCCACGTCAAAGGAACGAACCGTGTCTCGCGCCGCACCGCCCAGCGCCTCCACGCCGCGCTGCGCCAGCGTCGGGATGACGCTGATCAGCACAAACCCCGGACGAGCCGGCGGCACGTCGCGTCCGGCTTCGAAGAGATGAACGCCGGCTTCTGCAAACTCACCCCGACTCACCGAATCGATCAGGTCGCTCGCGGGGAGATAACAGAGTTCGTCGCCCCAGTTGAAGTGTCCGCGATCAATCAGCGTCCAGCGGTAGACGCCCAAGACCGCAAGCAGGACGACAAGCCCCGCCACCGGGGCCATCGAGCGCATCCTTCGTCGATCACCGAGGCTGCGTTCGTTTCTGACATCCGACCCCGAACCCGCCGGAAGCGGCTTGCGCCGAATCCTGCTCCTGACCGGGACGTGTGTCCTGCGCTGGCTGGTCACCGTACCTCCGCGCACCGGTATCCTCGCCGGTCGGCGGTGCCACGGGTCGTGGGTCTCTACGACCTCCGCGCGCGGCGGCGCGAGTCGCGCCTTCGCCATCCCGATCAAACGCGTGACGGTCGATCCCACAAAGACCGCTGCCAAGGCCGTATCGATCCCCAGCCAAACACCCTCCATCCGCGCCATCGACGCATAGGTGCTGGCCGTCAGCCCAATGACGACCGCGTCGGCCAGGTAAGCGAGCGCGAGGAAGCCGCACACCCGGCGGTTCAGTCCCAGCGCGGCGCAGAAGATGATCGCCAGCGCCGGCCAAAGCGAGCCCAGGTGGTTCACCTTGCCCACGACGGCCACGGTAGCCGGGTGCATCACGGCAAAGCGCAGCGTCGCCCAGGGCTCACCCGCCGCGAAGGGTGCCTTTGTTGCAGCCGCGGCGCGCATCCGATCGACCAGGTCGATGGTGTGCTCGACAGTGCGGTGCGGAAGTGACCAGTAGGCGAACCATCGCTTGTTTGCGGTCTCGACATCGGGTGCAAGCGGATGGGTCAACGCCGGTCGCCGTCGCTCGGCGGGCACCGCTGACGTCGTCTTCGGCAGCGTCTTGCGAAGCAGATGCGCTCCGGCCAATACGGCGCTCTGCTTGAGATAGGGGATCGGGTGTTCGACGACGACCTCGCCGCTCGCCCGTTTCATTAGAGCGTCAAAATCCCACTCCGTCATGCCATGATCGTGGATGGCCCGATGACGAGCGACCCAGGCATCCAGGTTCGTCGCGACGTAGGCCAGGTCCGGCGCGCGGTCCGGCAACAGCGCCAACGACGCTTCGGCCGCATCGGAGTCGGTAAACGGCAGCCCCTGCATATAGTGACACCGCACCGTCATCGCCAGACCCAGCGATCCGTTGCTTGGTCTAAACCGGTCATCGTAGCGCCGGTTCAGCTCACACTCGAGAAGCACCGAGGCAGCGACGGGGGCCAGCAGGATCATGACGGAGGCGATCGCGCGACGCGGGTCGCTTCTTGAGCACCACAGCACCGAGACGGCGCCCACAGCGATCAGCGGCGCCGCCACGGATCGCGTCAGCCAGGCAAGCCCCATCAGCGTCCCGGCGAGGAGCAGCCATCCTCCCCAACGACGACGCGAAAGGGCTATCGCGAGCGCGAGAACGCTGAATGCCAGAAGTGCGGCATAGAGCGATTCGGACATGATCCGCTCGCCCAGGATGAACGTCTGAAGTCGACAGACGGTGAGTGCGGCCGCGAGCCACCCGACCCATCGCGCGACCAGGCACACACCCAAGCCGAACGCCGCCAGCGGCAACAGCGCCTGAAGCACGTGGTTGACCGCCACCGCCGCCCAGCCCATGTTCCCCAGGGTCAGGGCGACGCCCGCGAGCAGGAACGAATATCCGGGCTTGCGCAGGGCGAAGTGCGGATCGGACCCATCGGAAAGCAGAGCCTCGGCGTTATCGACATACTGCACCGAATCGCCGCTGATGATGGATCGACCCTGCTGGATCGAGAAGTGCCCGGCCTCTGCAACCAGGCTGATAGCCAGGATCAACAGGACGTCCCACCAGGGGAACCTTGTGGTTCGCTGACCGGTATTCAACGCAACCTTCTCCTGGTATATGGACCTCCCCCGCATGGGTCCGTGACACTTCCGGCGGAACGGGGACGATGAGTCAGAGCCGCGGGCGCCAGCCTGCGGACCCCTGCGTCATCATGTCACCGGGCTCGCGCCCGCCGGCAAGCCGGTTTTGCCGGTGCTCTGAAAACTGCCCAACGCCGATTCTGTCATGCATCCCCCCCGCATCACCCAGAGTGCGCGGAAACGGCACCGCCAGACCCTGTATTTTCGGACATACGCGTGGCGAACTGATGATAGGGCTCTCATGGTCCGGCAAGCGCGAGATAACCGGTGCTATGACCACGGGTGCCATGACCAAGCGCAGCGCTGCCATGTGGTTCGTGCCGAGACCCGGCGGTCCGTGGAACCACTGTGGCGCGGGCTGCCAGCCCTTGTATGCACCGGCTGAAAGCCGGTACCACATCGGACTCAGGAGGACTCGGTGGGCGACTCGACATCGACAGCGGACGGGGTCGTCGATCGCCGGGGCAAAGGAATCATCGCGACCACCAGCAGCAGGGGGACCATCGGCACGCGAAACCGCGGGTCGAGCTGCGGCGTGGTGGCCACAAGCAGCGCGGCCGTGCAGACCAGCGGAAAGTAGACCTCATCGAACCGAAGCCCCCGGCGAGCCAACCGAAACAGCACGGCCAGCAACAAGGCCAGGTACGCAAGCCCCGTCGCCAGCCATTTCAGGCGGGTTGGAGCGATGCCATCCGGCGGCAAAGCGGCCAGGTTCAGCGGGAACGTCAAGAGCGATCCGCTCCGAACCAATCCGCACGTGAGCGTGCTGATCGGAGCTTTCGATAACTCTTCCCAGCCGATTGCGCCGAGCGCTCGCGACAGTGCAAACGAGTCGATTCCGGTCCTGTTGCCCTGGGCGAGGTTCGACCAGCGCAGGGTGCCTCGAACATCGTCGGGCAGTGCCGCAAACCGCCTGCGCAGTCGCTGGTCGATCGATTCCCACACGGTGTGGGGTTGATGGCGTCGGTCCTCGCTGAGCGACGTTTCAACGTACCGCTCGCGAGTCCGGCCTGCGCGCCACAACGAAACCTCCGTCGCCTTGAAGTAGGCCAGCACGATGCCACCCTGGTGGGACAGCGTGAAGTGCCCGGCGACCCGATAGGTCCGCAACATCCACCCTCCGACAACTAGCAGGCACGACGCGGCGAAGATCACCGGTATGCCCCAGCGCCGACGTCGGGCGCCTTCATCGGCACGCCTTCCCCGACCCGCCATCACCTGCTGAACAAGTAACCCCATCAGCAGCAGCGGCGGAACCAACGCCGCCACCGGACGAGTGAGAACCGCCAGCCCGATGAGCAGGCCCAGCACAGCCGCCCACGTCAACGTCCGCAGCTCGACCACTTTCTGCCAAGCGTGCCACGAAAGTAGCACCACCGTCAAGAAGAACGTGGAGGACAATAGCCATAGGGAGTACATCGCGCCGTAGGGTTCGATCAGGAACAGGACGGCCGCCAGAAGGGACCATCGCGGCGTCATCCACCGGCTTGCCAGGCGATACAACAGCCACCCGGAGAAGACAGCCAGAATCTGCTGCGCGACAATGATCGCGACCGGCGAATCGCCCACCACGAGCATGAGCATCGCGACGAAGATCGGATAGCCCGGCGTGCGCCAGGTGTCCGGCGCAAAAGGCGGTTCCTCGGCCTGGCTGAACGCGCCGTGCTCGACGAGGTTACGGGCGAGTTGGTGGAACTCGGTGCAATCCAACGATTCGAAGGCGTACCCGTCGATCCGCCCGGTGCGCTGATGCACCAGCGCCATCGCACCGGCATGGACCATCACCCCCGCCAACACGACAAACACGCCCGCTCGCCGATCCAACCACATGGTCGCCCATGATAAGCGGTCCAGCGCACAACGGCGAACAGGTCGGTCCAAGAGTCCGCGCGAACAACCGCCTGCGCCTCGGCGCGGACGACCGACTCGTGCCGCGACACGACTCATTCGCAGCACACACCTTGGCTGCAAGCCGCCTTGGAGCGTAAGAAGCCGGACCGCGAGTACGAACGTCGGCTGGACGGTCAAGGCGAAGCTCGACTCATCGCGCTGACGTGCACCCAAGCGCCGGAGGGTCGAAAGCGATGGACCCTTGAACTGCTGGCCGGGCGGATGGTGGCGTTGAGCTACGTTCCGGCGTTGTCGCGTGCCACGGTCCGGCGCGTTCGCCGTCGTCGGTAGGTTGGCGGATAGGATGCGATGCGTCTGGGAGTAATGAAGGCGTCGGCGACGGGGAATTTCGGGCCAGGCTGCGTCCCGCAAGTAGCCGCAGCAGAAAGGTTTTTCAGTTCCGCCGCCGACGCGATAATGCTGTGACCAAGTGTACCCCACCGGTCGGTGGTAGGCCGGAAATTCAATGAACATTCCAAACAAAATGGCGGGCGCCCTCCTACATCCTCGCTTCCGTGGCAATGCCGGTACCCGCTACCCAACCGACACGCGTTTCGCGCAGTTCTTGCGCGTCCGACTCGCCTACCACGGGGGTAGCCTGGGCGTCGTTCAGTTCCCGGCGCACCGCGTCGGCGTTTGGCCCGGTAAGGGCTGGTCGCTCTGCTTTGGCTCCGCTGAGTTTGTCTTCGTACCACTTGAGTTGATCGGGTTGGATTCGATTTGCGGTTGCCCATTCACGTATGGCGTGACGTTGGCTCTTCGTGGTTTGCTTATCACGGGTGGAAACGCGGACATAGACGCCGATTTTTTTGGCTGGTTTCTTCATGCTTTCGGGCTCCAAGTGGCGACTATTCGCCAGCCCGTGTGTTAGCTGTTTTGGGCTCTCCGCGCAAGAGAAATTCAACCAAATCAGGGAAAGAGTTTGCAGGCTTTTCGGGCTTGTTTTCTGGGGTTGTGGGGCTGATTCGAGGTTGCCGTAGGAGCCGTTTTAATACGATCTGAGAGCCTTTGGAGGTTGGATGGTCTGATTAGACGTTGGAGGGATTTCGAGCCGTTTATGGGCTTTTATGGAGCCCCTGAAGGATTTCAATTTCCCGCGAAATTTTCATAGGCTTAGACTTGCTGGTCTTGCTTGAGGCGTTAGGTTCTTGTTGTTGTGGGTTACATTGGCTTACTCGCTTGAAAGGATGCAACAATGATCGGACTCGAACGTCGTTATGAGTTCGTCACCGCTCAGCAACGCTATTACAACGAGAAGATAATCGAGGCGTTTCTTCTGTTTGTAAAACTCGCGACAGCCATCGTCGGCGGCGTGGTTTGGCTCAACATCCAAGAATTGCCGCAAGCTGACCAGAAGTTATATAACACGAGTGCGTTGTGGCTCTTTGTTGCCGTCGCCACTGCCACGCTGATGATGGTCTGGGTTAACCTTGACGCATGGTGGGGTTATCGCGAAGCCGAAATCGATTTGTCGCCCGAAGCTCCAAAGCTGAAGCCCTTCTTGTCTTGTCGCATCGAAATACTCATGTCCTTGATAATCATCTTTGCGGTCTGGGCGTTCGTGAAGTTCTGCGGATCGGTGCCAACGGTGATCTGGCTTTCTCGGCGTTAAGAAACTTATGTCTCGCGAGATCTCAGGCTTGCGACGATTTGGTTCCGTGGGTATGGTTTCGCCCTGATTGCGAATTCTTCTTCGATTGAAAGGCTGAATCATGGCGATGAGAGCCCTTGTTCTGGTTATCGCGGTTTCACTCGTAGCTACTACGCTGTCGTTTGCCTCAAATCAGAAGCCGAAGCCTAAGCGTATCGCAAATCGCGTGGCTGATCTTGAGCAAGCCGTCAATGATTTGCGGGATCGAGTGGCAGCCTTGGAAGGCAAGCCCAAGAAAAAGAAGGCCAGCGATCCGTTCGGGGCATGTCGTGAATGGGGAAAAGACAGCGGTTATATCCGTAAGATGACATCGGATTACAGGGTATTCAAGAACGCGGGACTGTCTGAGGATGAGATGTTGAGAGGCTCTCTCGACGCTTGCCAGGAGCGTGTGACCAAGGCAGGCGAGCTACCGAAGTGTCGTGCCTGCATGACGGCAATACTCAGTGAATTGTTCAAAGAATAGTTATCTCGAAAGGCTGAATCATGGCGAAAAAACGTAAATCTTGTGGGATCACGACGGGCGTTGGCAAGCGACATAAGGACGGATGCCCAGAGAAAAAGAGCGGCAAAACGAAGACAGGACTTACGATCGACGGAGCGACTCCGATTCCAAATCTCTTGACATGGCAAGCCCAAATCACGGAGCAACTCAAGTTGCGTAAGGCAACGGACGTGAAAAAAGTCAAGGAAGCGATTGCTGAAATCGGTTCGCTGGAGACGCGACTTGCGAAAGCCAAAGAACTGGCGGGCGTTTGACGTAACGAGTGGTCGCATGTGGGCAGCGTCCTGTTCCTTATTTTCCGAAGCTCATAAGCCATTTGAAGATTACAGGGATTGACCAGCCTGTTAATGAAAAGACCAACGCAAGAGCAGCCAACCCAAAAGACCATCGGGCGATCTTGACAGAGTTCTCGGCTGCGGTAGCCGAGCGGTCTTGCATAGACATTTGGTCGTGGTGCCTTCGCTCGTCAGTCTGCTGTTGGTGAAGCCGCTCTTGGGCAGCCTGAAGCTCTTTTGTTTTCTCGCTGAAGTTGTCCATTCCTATTTTTTTCCGCGAAAATAGTATCGTTCGATCGCTTCACAAGCAAGCTCCACGTTACGTCTTACAACATAGTGCTCTTTGATCCCCGCAGACTGTCCAGCAAGTAAATCAATTTGGCGATCAGGGACGGTTGGATCATTGCTTGCAGCGGTCATAGCTGATTTCCGAAGATGCTTAAAGGTTCGATCCTTGACTCCCGCCTTGTCACAAAGTGCCACGAAGTGGTCATTAAACGTACAGGTTGCGGCGGGTTGCTTTTGAGTGGACAAGAAAACGTGACTATGTCCATTCTTGATGGCTTTCAACGCTCGTATCGTCCGCTTCCACAACGCACAAATTCTGGGAAGGGGGGTGTCCGTTAGCTTTTCTGATTTGCTCCTGTCGAAACGGATCAACTCTTTTTCAAAGTTAACCATATCCCATGTCAAGCGTTTACAATCAACGGGATAATACGCGGCATTCAGTGACAACAGTATGACAGCCTTTTCCCACTTGTCAGCCTTGGACAAGATCGCTTTCATGTTCTTTGCGGAAATATCCAAGGGCTTGGGCTTTGGCTTTGGTGGTTGCTTCAGCAAGGTCTTATGAGACAGGATGCTTTTCTCGGTATCGCTCAGGTCGAGTTCGACGGCAGCGTCATTGATAATGGTCTTGATCTTGCCAAATCTTGAGCGAACCCAGACGCTGGAGCGTTTCTCTTTCCGAGCCTTGATCGTCTTTCGGTACTTTTTGAAAGCGTCTCGGCTCAGGTCGGTTATAACTTTCGCTCCCGTGATGGCTCGAAATTCTTTCCACCATGTACGGGAGTTCTCGGCTTCCGTGGGCGTTAGCGTCCGCACGTCAAGGTAGGATTCAAGCAGATCAAACAGAGGCTTTGACGCGGCGGGCGGTTTCAAGTCCTCGACGTTGGCAAGCAACGCCAGAGGCTCGCAATCAAGATCGACAGACGCTCGCTTGGGATCGCTGTAGATCAAGTTCCGTATCCGATCCCGCTCTTGCTGGCGGATGGATTCAAGGTCGGTTTCGATCCCGTCTGGGCTCCATGTGGTCGGGATCATCGTACGATCCCGCCCTATCGTTGCGTCGAGAGCTTCAAGACTGTTTGGCATGGTGACAGGGATCGGTGGTGGTGGTGGCGATCCGTCTTGTTCACGTTGCCACAGGCGGAACCTATGGATCGCCTTTTCTGGATCGGAACCAAAGGACGGCGAGCCCTTGCCAACGGGATAGAAACGCCCCGATTTTTTATCTCTTCGGAGGTTTAGAATCGTCTCCCGATTGTGGACGTAGTGGTTGCCTTTCGGTCCAGGTTTGGTCATGGCTGGGGCTCCTGTAGAGGCTGTGAGGACGTCGTAACCTATACAAAAGCGGGCTGGCTGCCAACTACGCCACTGGAGCCGATGGGACTCGAACCCACGACCTTCTGGTTGCAAACCAGATGCTCTCCCAACTGAGCTACGACCCCCTGTCACCGGCATGGTACGACCACCCGGTGGGCCTGTAAACGAAATGCCGAAGGTCACCCGGGCTGCATCGGGCCATGGTGCTCTCCGCGGGCGGTACATTCGCCGTCCGGGTTGATTACGATTGGGCGGTCTGGGACGGGCAACCAACGCCGCACCGTCCTTCGTGCCCGGTGGTCGGGGGCGTGGCGCGGATGGGCGACGCTCCCACGCAATCGAGCGCCCGTGGCGGACCCGTCCCTGGCCTCGGACGCTCGGCGGATGTAGAATGACGACGGGCAAGAGGATACGTGCGCATCGTGCTCGGCCGAGCCGACCGCGAGGAACGGCGAGCGCGGGCACCGGACAACTCAGGATGAAGGCGATCGGCGACACGGCCGGAGCTTGGGCCTTGCGTCGATGCCGGGACTCGCTCAACAGGGCGGAGGAGGTTTGGTTGTGAAGGTCCGACTCAGATCATCGACGAGACTTCTCGTGATTGTGCTCGCCATCGGTTCCGTCGTTCACAATACCCGGGGCGACGTTCTTTTGGTCCCACGCGATCACCCAACGATCCAGGCCGCGATTGATGCGGCCAACGATGGAGACACCGTGGTTGTCCAGCCCGGTACCTACGTCGAGAACATTGATTTTCACGGGAAGGCGATTCACGTTCAGAGCGTCCAGCCTGACAACCCGGCGAACGTCGGCATGACGGTCATCGATGGGGGTTCTCTGGGCAACGCGGTGACGTTCGCACAAGGTGAAAGCCCGAAGAGTCGTCTCTTAGGTTTCACGATCATGACCAGCCGCACGCCCGACGTGTCGTTGGGACGTGGGATCTACTGTTTCGACAGCAGCCCTACCATCGAGCGGTGTCGGATCGTTGACAAGTTTCCGAGTCGCGGCAGCGCCGTGATCCGGTGCGTGAACGGCAGCCCGACCTTCTCGAAGTGTACGATCGTTCTGGTCAACGCGAGCGTTGCGCAGCGCGTCCTGCATAGTCTCGGCGGTAAGCCGACGTTCACCGATTGCAAGGTTGCGGAGCGCACGCTGCTCGGTCCGAGCTTCAGCCTCGAAGGAACGGTGACCAAGGCCGACAAGACGATCGATTTTCGACCGGCTGTCGTGGCTACGAGCCCGGTCAGCGATGCCACCGGTGTGGCGTTGCCGCCGAAGGATCCCGGACCCAATGACCAATACGCACCGGATTTGTTTGGGCTCTTTGGGTATTCCTACCTGCCGAGCTATCATGTCTACGCGTACGACTATGCGACACACCTGCCCCTGTACTACGGACACAGCGTTTATGGCGCCGTTCATACGACATCGAGGTTCGTGAACTTTGCCGGTGCCAACGGGCGGTCGTCGCGGTCTCTCTTCGGTGCGTTCAGCTCGCCCCTGGGCCCTGGAAGTCTTGGCTTCGGTGCGTCGCCTTTTCTCGGTTCTCGTGGGAAGCGCGGGCCGGTCACCGGCGGGGCTGTTGGATTCCAAACTGGCCTGCGTGGCGTCATGGGCCCGAGCGGCGTCGTAACGATGCCGAGGCGGCGCTGAAGCAGCAGCATTTCGTGAGTGTTCGTGGGGCGTTCCTTTCGTCGTTCGGTCCGATCGAGTATTCTCTGTTGAAGATAGCGCGCGCCGAGCGGCCGCGTCATTCGCACGGTGCTAAGCCGGCGCGGCGCTTCGTCAACATCGGCCTTTGACAGTGAGGGGACCTATTATGTCGAACCCAACGATGGCCGCGGTCGCGGCCCTTAGCTTTGCCAGCTCTTTTCCGCTCCAGGCACAGGAGAACGAATCGGAGACGGTCACGCTCGAGATGCTCATGCGCGAGATCCGCGATCTCAAACGGCAACAACAGAGCCGGCGCCACACATTCAATTCATTGAGCAAGGCCGTGGACGACCTGATGTGGCACGTCAAGCTCGACGACGTGGCCGAGGTGGACAAGGTGCGCCTGACGGGCCCGCCGCTTCGGAATCAGAAAAACCCGAGCGCCCAGGGCGCGGGCAACCGATTGATCATTCGGGCCTACACGTTCATCCCGAAAAACCGCGATCGGTCGTCGAAGATTCCCCTCATGGTTCTGGTGCATGGCGGCGTTCACGGCAACCACAACACCGGCGCCGCCCATGTCGTGCGGGAGCTGATCGCGCAGGGTTACGCCATCGTCGCGCCTGAGTACCGCGGCAGCACGGGCTATGGCCGGGGCTTCTATCAGGCGATCGATTACGGAGGCCTGGAGGTCGCGGACACGTTCGCCTGTCGCAACTTCGCGGTGGAGAGCTTCGATTTCGTCGATCCGGACCGCGTCGGCATCATGGGATGGAGCCACGGCGGGCTGCACACGCTGATGAACATCTTCGATCATCCCGACGCCTATCAGGTGGCCTATGCCGGCGTCCCGGTGAGCGACCTGATCGCCCGCATGGGGTACAAGACCGAAGGGTATCGCCGACTCTACTCGGTAGACTACCACATCGGGAAGTCGGCCTATCAGGACGTGGAGGAGTATCGCAAGCGCTCGCCCGCCTGGAACGCCCACAAGCTGCAAACGCCGCTATTGATTCATACCAACACCAACGATGCGGACGTCAACGTGCTGGAGGTCGAGCACCTGATCAAGTCGCTCAAGGCCGAGGGGAAGCAGTTCGAGTCGAAGATCTATGAGGCCGCTCCCGGTGGGCACAGCTTTAACCGTCTGGACACCAAGGAGGCCAAGGAGTCGCGGCGTGAGGTGTATCGCTTCCTCGCCAGATACCTGTCGCCGCCGAATCCGGCGGATTGAGGCGTGCCGTACGGGGGTTCGGTCTGTTGGGGCGGGAGCCGCGATGAGTAGTCAGGCGAAGGTAAAGCGGATCGGCGTACTGACCGGCGGAGGCGATTGCCCCGGCTTGAACGCAGTCATTCGCGCCGTGACCAAGTCCGCGATTCGTGAACACGGGCTGGAGGTCTACGGCATCGAGGACGGGTTTCTCGGGCTGATCGAAAACCGGGTCCACCCGCTCACCTTCGCCGACGTGGCCAACATCCTCGATCGCGGCGGCACCATCCTCGGGTCAAGCAACAAGGCCGACCCGGCCAGGTTCTGCACCGGGCGCGACGCAAAGGGGCGCCTTCTCTTCGAAGACGTGACCGATCGCGTCGTGGAGCACGCCCGCGAAAACGAGCTCGACGTGCTGGTCTGCATCGGTGGCGACGGAACGATGTCCGGTGCGGCGCGGCTGGTCGAGCGGGGTCTCTGCATGGTCGGCGTGCCCAAGACCATCGACAACGATCTGTTACACACCGACATCACCTTCGGTTTCGATACGGCCGTCACCACCGCGACCGACGCGCTCGATCGCATCCGCACGACGGCGTCAAGCCATCACCGTGTCATGCTTGTGGAGATGATGGGGCGAAACGCGGGCTGGCTGACGCTTCACGCGGGGGCCGCGAGCGGTGCGGACATCATTTTGATTCCCGAGATCGAATACAGCATCGACAAGATCTGCGAGGCGTGCGTCGCGCGAAGCCAGAGCGGAAAGGCCTATACTCTTCTGGCCGTCTCGGAGGGGGCCAAACCCTTCGGTGGCGATGTCGTAGTGGACCAGGTGGTACACGAATCCCCCGATCCCGTTAGGCTGGGTGGGGTGAGCGAGGTTCTGTGCGCTCAGATTGCCGAACGGACGCACGTGGAGTGCCGCGCTACGATCCTCGGGCACGTCCAACGTGGAGGCAAGCCGACCCCGCACGACCGCGTCTTAGCCACGCGCTTCGGTCATCGGGTTGTCGAGATGATCGTCGCCGGCGAGCTCAACCGGATGGTCGCGCTCCAGGCGGGCGAGCTGACAAGCGTACCGCTGGCGGACGTGGCCGACCGGCAGCGCCTCGTGCCAGTCGATGATCCGTTGGTCCGCGCGTGCCGAGCGATTGGCACCTGTTTCGGCGATTGACTCGCTCGTCACAAGGCGTTTCTTCGGCGTGTCCCGTTTCTTCGTACCGAGCCGCGGGCTTCAGCCCGCGCGGACTCTAGCCCCTGGACGCCTCGCAACCAGCGGCGAACCCGAAACAGGAAGACGGCAAACGAGCTACGCGGTCGCGTCCTTTCGATACACAAGAAGCACTCGTTCCAGCGTCTCATCAACGCAAGTCAGCTCATAGGCGTGCGAGGGTTCCAGGCTAAAACCCAACCGTCTAAGCAACTCCTTGGCGTCGCGCTGCTCGGATGGCTCGAGTGACGCCGTCTTGAAGGCGACCAGCCGACCGCCGGCGGCCACGTGCCGCGCCGTCTGCTCGACGGCATTCGGAAGAGGTGCGAGGGCGCGGAACGTGACCAGATCGAACGCGGCGCCCGGCTGCCAGTGGCTGGAGTGCTCGTGGTGGCAGGCGAGGTTCGCCACGTCAATGCGTTCACAAGCGCGCCGCACAAAGTCGATCTTCTTCTTGGTGGCCTCGATTGCGGTGATGGACCAGTCCGGTCGCATGACGGCCAGCGGCACGGCCGGAAAGCCGGCGCCGGTCCCAACATCGAGGACCGTGCGCCGAGCAATCCTGCGGTCTCTCGCCCACACCAAGAGAGCGAGCGAATCGGCGAAGTGCTTGACCGCGGCCTCGACCGGATCGACGATCCGCGTCAGATTCATGGTGCGATTGGCCTCGATCATGGCCAGGTAGTACGCGCGAAGCCGTTCAAGCTGATTCAGCTGGATGGGCAAATCCCACGCAGCCAGCGCGTTTGCCAGCGTCTTCTCGAACAGATCCTCGGAGCGGCTCATCCGCGCATGTTGCGCGAAGCGCTTCACGGCTTCAAGCGCTTGGGAGCCGGGTGCCGATAGAACGAGCGGAATGAGTTCCCGAAATCGAGACACCGCTGTGCTGGAACGACCGGCCGCCGTCGAAGGGACGACGCTTGAGCGCGAGGCCCGCGCGCGTCGCCTTTGGTACCACGACATCGGCCTCGTCGATGGACTGCGCACTCGGTTTCCCGAGGACTACGAGATCAACCCCGTGCTCCGGTCCGTCGATCGCGGCTCTCGGAGTTTGCTGGAGTGGATGGCGCCGCGCGTCTCGTCGGAGCTGGTTGGCCGATCCGTGCTCGACATCGGCTGTGCCGATGGTCTGTTCAGCTTCTGGGCTGCACGCGGCGGCGCCTCTCGCGTGGTCGGCGTGGAGCGGAACCGATACAACTTTGATCACGCTGAATGGCTCGCCGGTGCCCTCGACTTCGACAACGTCGAGTTTCTCTGGGGCGGAATCGAAAGCCATCTTCCCGCCGATCCGTTCGACGTCGTCTTCTGCGTCGGCCTGATCTACCACCTGGTTGATCCGCTGGGTGTGCTCCACCGTTTGCGGCAGCGTTGCCGGCAGAAGCTCGTCTTGGCCAGCGCGATCGACCTGCCCGACGGCGATGGCTCGCCGATGTCACGGCTCGATCGCTATGCCACGGGTGCCCACGGGGTCTGGTCGTTCAACGTGCCGATGGTCCGCCAGATGCTCACGACGGCCGGCTTCGAATTGATCGAGGAACATGCACCAGGGTCACCGAACCCGGATCGCTATTACGCCGTGGCCTCGCCGGGCAAGTTCGAGGATCACCACATCTTCGCCGAGCGGGTCGATCAGGAGTTCCCCATCAACATCGACCGCCGGCGAGCGCGGGTGCGCGAGGTCTGGCGGTCGCTTGCGGAGAGAAACCGCGGGCCGGTGGCGCTATTCGGCGCGGGCACGCACACGCCCTGGCTGCTCAAGCAGGTAGCGGACATTCCCGGCGTCGAGGTGTCTTGCGTGCTGGACGATCGCATCGCGATCAGCGAGACCGTGGCCGGCCTCGCGGTCCATCGCCCGCCGCAGATCGATCCGAAGCAATTAAGTGCCGTCGTCCTGTCATCGTGGCATCAGACCGATGCCCTGGCCCGTCGAGCGGATGAACTGTTCGGCCGGTCGGTCGAGGTCATTCGGGTGGATGGGTAAGGGCCGTCTCGACATGTGTAATCCGGGAACCCTGGCCTCGCACGCTGCGTGGCGACGCCGCCGAGAAGTCCATTGCGACCGCGATACGGTTCGGATCACGTGGTTGCGAATGCTCTTTGCCTCACTACGACAAGCGTCATGGCTTCGCGGGTTTATCCGGGGCGCCCGTAGATCCGTAGCGTTGGATCAGGTCCGTGTATCCGGCGTGATCCCTGAGCGGATCCCACCGGGGGTCCAGTTTCAGCAAAGCGGTGGAGAATCTACAAGGAATCTGAAGCAATCCCTCGATATGTTCGAGCGCGGCATCGAAGTCGCCCACGGCCACATATATCAGGGCAAGGTCTTCCAAGCGCTTAGGTCCGACGAAGATGTCCCTCGAGACGGGACACAGTTCGAGCCCACGCTTTCCAGCCTCAATCGCATCGTCGGAGCGCCCGAGCTCGGCGTAAACCAGGCCGAGCGAACCGTAAACGCGGCAATCATCCGGACGCTGCTCCCGTTGCTCCTCCAGGATGACGAGCGCCTTCTCATTGGCCGCTCGCGACAGCTCGGGCTTATTGTTGAATCTGTGGGCAAGACCACGGAGCTGGGCTTTAGTCAAGAACAGATCCTGGAACGCTGCGAATTCAAGTGGTGATTCCTCCAAGCCCTTGATCGCAGTATCGAATCGACGCGCATAGAACTCCAGCCGATACCCGGTCGCGAACACATACTGATTCGCCGGAGTGGTGAGGCCCTCTATGGCCGCGCGGGCCGCCTCCGGATCCCCACGCCAGAGAAAGAAATTCCAAGCGATGCCGTCATAGCCGTACTGTCGCTGCGGAGCGATCTCGATCATACGTTCAAAGATCTGATCGGCCTTCTCATAGTTACGCATGATCTGATATGTTCCCGCGAGATTGGCCGCGCTATTCGCATCGCCTGGGTCCAGCGCGAGGGCCCAGATGAATTGCTCCAAAGCGACTTCGAGTTGCCCCTTTCTTCGCAGCACGGAACCGTAGATATCCAGAAATCGTGAATCGTTCGCGAGGGATTTACGCGCTACGGCGAGCGACGCCAAAGCCCGATCGTAGTCACGGTGGCATGAATAGTAATAATTGCCCATGGCCAAGTGAGCATCGGGGAGGTCTGGATCAAGTTGCAAGGCGCGATCGACGGCTGCCTTGGACTCGGCTGCACGCGATGGTGATTGATCGAATCCGTAATGGTGCATCAGTGCGTGTCCAACTGACAGTTCAGCGTACGCTAATGCGAAGGACGGATCCAACTCTATGGCCTGTTCAAGCAACCTGATCCCGGACTCGTACTTCTCATGCCCGAATTCCGAGTACCAGACGAATTCTCGAGCCTTCAGGAAGGCATCGTAGGCAGCCGTGTTGTTTGTTGGTCGATCGACCATGCCAGGAGCTTCTTCAGTGAGCAGTTCGACGGAAAGCTTGGCGGCGACTTGATCGGCCACCTCGCTCTGAATCTCGAACACGTCCGAGAGGCTTCGCGTGTAACTATCGCCCCAAAGCTGCGTTTGATCGCTGACCAGAATCAATTGGGCGTTGATGCGTACATTGTTGCCGGCACGTCGCACGCCGCCTTCGATTATGTATGTCACGCCGAGTTCTCGACCGATCTGGTCGATTGACTTGTCAGTCTTCTTGTATCGCATCGCTGAGGTGCGGGCGATGACGCCAAGTAATTCGGGGCGTAGCCGCCCGAGCCGCGTGATCATTTCCTCCGTCATTCCGTCGCTGAAGTACTCTTGCTCCGGATCGTTTCCGAGATTCGCGAACGGCAGAACGGCCAGCATAATCTTCTCGTTCTGATCTCTCGCGGTCGAACCCGACTTGGCATCAGGCTCTAGCCCAATACGTCGAAGCAGGTCATCGAAACGGGGATCGCCGTGCAAGGCCTTCCACATCGGGTCAATCTTCAGGAATGCGGTCCAGACTTCCCCGCTTTGATGCGCTCTCTCCAGCCAACGAAACGCTTCGTCCAAATCTCCCAGATTGGCATGGATGGAAGCGAAACCGCATGCGGGGACAAACTGTCGGCTTGCCAGCTGCGTGAGAACGTTCAGTTCATCCTGCGCCTCGGTTGTGCGTCCGGCCATTGCGTACGCAGCTCCGAGCATGCCTGCGGAAATGGATGCTCGCCCTCGTCTAGCATCGAGTAGCTTGAGTACCGGAATGGCCCGATCCGGCTGCCCATCGCTCATCAGCATCCAAGCGTATCTCACGTGGGCGGGCAGGAAATCCGGGGCCAGTTTCCTCGTGTCTTCGATGTGATCAAACGCTTCACGAACGCGTCCGGCGCAAAAGAGCGCCCAGGCTGTGTCCGTTTTGATGATAAGAGAGTTCGGCTCAAGCTCAGCAGCACGGCTGATCGCCGAAAGTGCCTCATCGAACCTACTTTGACTCATGAGCAGGGCGGAAGACCAGTGATAGAGCGTGCTATAGCGCGGACTCAGCGAGATGCCTCGTTTGAACGCCGCCTCAGCTTCCGCCCAATTCTGCTGGGACCACCCTTTCAGGTAGCCAAGTGATGCATACGCCTCGCCCATGGAGTCGTCGAGGCGAAGCGCCGTCTCAATGGCTTGCTCTGCTTGCGGAATCACTTCCTTCGGTGGACGGTAATAATGGGCAAGTAACAAGTAACAATCCGCCTTGCCCGCATACGCCTCCGCATACTCGGGATCGAGCGAAATGGCGTGGTCAAACAGTTCGATAGCACCGGCGAACCCGTCTTCAGATCGAAGGTTCCACAGATGTCGAGCTTCCAGGTAGGCCCGGTGCGCGTCGGCATTGCTCGTGTCACTCTTTGCGAGTTCGATCTTTTCTTCTTGCGTCAGGCGAAGGCGAAGCGCATCCACAATGTTCTGCGTGATGTCCGCCTCGACGGCCATGATGTCCGTCAGCTCGCGGGCGTAGCGTTTGCTCCAAAGCTGCTGATTCGTGGACACGTCAACCAATTCCGCACGGATGGTCAGGCTGTTGCCACGGGCGTTGAGCTGGCCGGTCAGTACGACCGACACGCCGAGACTCTTCCCGAAGCTGCTGGCATCCTCCTTCGCGGGATCAAAGCGAAACGCTCCGCTACGCGAGATCACGCTCAAGCCCGACAGCCCGGACAGCTTGTCGATGATGCTCGCGGGAATCTCATTGCTGAGATAGTCGGTATCCGGATCCATGCTTATGTTTTCGAATGGCAGAACAGCCAGGCGACGGTTGGTCTCGACCGTCAATTGAGGTCGCTGAGGCGGTTCAAAACCGACCCGCATCAGTACCTCATCAAACCGGGGCAGATGGCGAATCGGATCCAGCCGCGGGTCAACCTGTAGATAGGGGATGCACTCGGCCCGGTCGTCGCACGCCTCGCTTATTTCGTCGAGTGCCTGGTCATATTCCTTGAGGCCGATCGAAATGGTAGCTACCTCGTACGGACAGACATAGTCGATATCCTTACGTTCTTTGAGCCGTTTTCTGATCGCCCTCGCTTCGACGGGCTGTTTTGCCACGGCCAGAACGCCGCCCAGCATGGCCCGAATCTGCGGAGCCTCCTCGCTTAGGGCAACAGCCCGGCGCAGATGACGGATGGCGTCTTCGTGGTTGCCAAGCTGGCTTTCGGCTAGGCCCGCCCATTGGTGCGCCGGCCAGTAGCTCGCGTCCACGGCCAGCGCGTCCATCGCGTCGCGAACGCAGCGGTCGTACCGCCGGGTCGAGAACGCCACGCCATGAAAGGCGTCATTCGTGTATTTCAGCGCCGGGTCCAACTCGACGGACATGTCCAGTTGGGCGAGCGCTTCGTCCCCACGCTTCATGGCTGCAAGCCAATCGGCGTAAGCTAAACGAGCCTCGCCATGACTGGGGTTCACGTCCACTGCGCGTTTGAATTCCAACTCCGCGGCCGCCCATTCCCATTCATAATACATCAAGTATTTGCCCAGGGCGACGTGGGCCTCGGCGAGCCCGTCATCGAGCGCCAGCGCAGCTCGCGCTGCTTTCGCCATCTGGGGCATGGTTTCGCTCGGCGACAGGTGCGTGCTACTGAGGGCCAAGTAGGCCTGTGCCTTCGCCGCGTAGGCCAGGGCGAACCCAGAGTCGATGGCTAGCGCCGCATCAAAAAGCCCGATCGCCTCGCGACACGACCGGCGCGTTCCCTTCCGGGTGAGCTCTCGACCACGGGCATAGAGGTCGTAGGCGGTCCAGTTCACTTTCGGGGCGGCCGTCAGCAGTTGCTTCTCTGACGGCGTCAGCTCGATCCTGACCCCCTCCGCGACCGCCCGGGCCACGTCGTTGTAGATCTTCAGGATATCACCTTTATCGCGCTCGAAGTGATCCGACCAGATCTGTCGCTGCGTGTTCGCCTCTACGAGCCGGACCCGGATCTGTATGCGGTCGCCCACCTGCAGGGCGTCTCCGGTGACGAAGGCGTCCACCGAGATTTCGCGGGCGATCTGCGCCAGCGGCGGTTCGTTATCCTTGTAGCGCATCATCGTCCGGGCGTTGGTCACTTTCAGCGCGCTGATCTTGGCAAGATCGTCGGTGATCGCGCCCGTGATACCATCGACAAAATGACTCGGCATGGAGTCGCCCGAAAGGCTAATGAACGGCAGGACGGCAATGGAGCGAATCGACGACACACCGCCGGAAGCCGGCGCCGCAGTCCGCTCCGTGGTGTTTCCATCTCGACCCATCCAGACGGCCGCGATCGTGATGACCACGGACACCACGCCGATGCCGATCCAGAATTCGCCGCGACGCGTTGGAGCGGACATCGCAGAGCCGGAAGGGATTGAGGACGCCGTCGAACTTGGCGGCAGAGAAGCAGGGGTTAGCGATGACACGGAATGAGGTTCGGAGAGATCGCTACCCGAATCCACTTCCTTCCGCAGTGCCCGTAACTCATTGCGGACGTCCTTGGCCGACTGGTATCGGTCCTCGGCGTTTTTCTCCAGACAGTGCTCGATGATTCGACCCAAGTGACGAGGCACCACGCTGTTGAGTTCCTGCACCGGGCGCGGCGCGTCGCGCAGAATTGAAGAGGTCAGCGTCGCAGAGTTTTTTCCTTTGAACGGTCGCTGCCCCGTAGCCATCTCGTACAGCATCACGCCGAGGGAAAAGAGATCGGTTCGGTGATCCAGGTTCTCGCCCTGAAGCTGCTCGGGTGACATGTACGGGACGGTGCCGATGATCACACCCCGACCCGTCAGCGGCGCCGACATCGTCACGTCGTCGGGCGAAGAACCGCCTTTACCGGCTGCGGTCAACTTGGCGAGACCAAAGTCGAGCACCTTGACCCGGCCTTCCTTGGTCACCATGACGTTGGCGGGTTTGAGGTCGCGGTGAACGATGCCCTTGCCATGAGCCGTGGCTAACGCATCGGCCATCGGGATCGCCAAGTCGAAGATCTGCCCAAGCGGCATGCCGCCAGGGGCCATCATGCGGTCGAGCGTATCGCCTTCCACCAGCTCCATGGCGATGAAACGATGCTTGCCTTCGTTATGGATCCCGTGGATCGTGACGATGTTGGGGTGGTTGAGGGTAGCGACAGTCTTGGCTTCTCGCTCGAATCGCTGCAACCGCTCCGGACTTGACGCCACGTCGGCGGGCAGAACCTTGATAGCCACCTCGCGTCCGAGGGTTGTATCTTTGGCACGATAGACCTCGCCCATGCCCCCCGCGCCGAGGGGCGAGAGGATCTCATACGGGCCTAGTCTGGTGCCTGCTGCCAGCGGCATGAGGGTGTCAGCTCCACGCGGGAAGCGCGTCGGCCTTGCGTCGTTGAGTGCCCTATCCACCGTTCTATCACGCCATGAGCCTCCACACCAGCAGCATCATGGAAGATCTTGGGGAATTCGGTGATCTTGAAGGGCCGGCTCGCTGCGATAAATCAAATAGCGCATCACATCTCGTGCTCGCTACTTGCGGCCGCTTCGTCAGGCACATCCAGTGGCACCGAATGACACAACCGGCCTTCCGCCCGCGACGCCAGTTCTTTGTAGAGCCGCTGGTGGCGGTCCAGGAACCGATCGATCGTCCAGTGTCGCAGGGCATGAGCGCGAGCGGCCGAACCGGCGGCCTGGCGCGCTGCTTGGTCTTTCAGCACGCGCTGCAGCGTTGATGACAAAGCCTTCGCGTCGCCGGGTGGCACCAGAAACCCGGTCCGATCGTGCTCGATTTGTTCGTTGACCCCATCGATGTCGAACGCGACCGCGGGCGTGCCGGAGGCCATGGTCTCGGTGACGACACACGGAAAGTTTTCCGCGAGGGACGTAAACAGCAACACGTCGGCGGCCGCGTAGGCCTTGGCCAGCGGCGTGCGGCTGGTTACGTAGCCGAGCGGGCGCACGTCGTGCATCGAGAGTGCCTCGACAAGCTCGGTGGTGTCGCCGGCGCCGGCAAGCAGGACGGTCAGGTTCTCCAGGGCGATGCGTTGAAGGGCGGCGACGGCGTGGTCGATGCCTTTGCGGGGGTCCTCGAGCCCCTGGGCAACAAGCAGGACAACCAGGCGATCAGGCGAAATCCCGATTTGTTTGCGGGCCGCCGCGCGACCGGGCTGGAACGTCTCGGTGTCCACCGCGTAGGGGATGATCCGCACGGTGCCGCGCGGGAACATGCCGCTCTCTGCCGCGGCTCGGCCCAGGTGCTCCGACGGAGTCACGATCGTCACCGGAAGCGCCTGGAACTGGGTTCGCTTGATGGCATGGAGCCGGTGTGTGCGGTCGAACGGCGTGACGAGCGGGTATCGGCCGAGTTGCGGACAGTCCCCGCACCGTGACCTCCATTTCTCACAATCCATCGGAAACGCACATCCGCCCGTAAGTGGGAAGAAGTCGTGGAAGGTCCAGACGAGCGGGGCGCGCTCGGCCAGCCGGCGAACGTCGGTCAGGCTGAAGTAATGGCCGTGGACGTTGTGCAGATGGATGATATCGACCTCGGCGAGCGCGGATGAGTCACAAAAGCGGCCCGAGGCCGCGATCCCCAGGTTGAAGAATCCCTTTCTTGCGTAGCGGTCGGTCCCTACCCGCGGTGCCGGGCTGTCGGAGAGGGGGCGCGTGTGATCCAGGTCTTCGTCGCCGCGGCGGCGACCGACCCAAAGATCCACCTGATGCCCGCGATCGCGCAGCCCGTCTCGCAGCAGCCGGACGATGGTCTCTGCCCCGCCGCCGTGGTCGGCCGAGTTGAGCAGCGCAATTCGCAAGGGTCGGTCCGGGTCGTGGTTCATCGATCGTATTATCGGCTCGCCCGGGCACGGTGCGCCGGTGCGTTGGAAGTCGAGGTTCACATCGAGCATCCATCAAGCCCGCGTGGCGATTGTCCGATAACGTTCCAAGGCGATCCGCCACGACTCGCTCGGACGGATCGGCGAATCGCCCACTACTGATAGTATGGAAGGGGCTCGAACGTGCAGCAAACTCTCGCCGCGCCGGCCGCTGGGATCGACGAGACCGTCGAACAGCCGCGGTACCCGTTTCCGAGACAGGTGCCGGTGTCGCTGATCGGCTCCGCGGTCGATCTGTTCACCCTGACCCGCGACTCGGACGCCGTTGTCGTGACGCCGAACATCCCGTTGCCGCGCCGATGCCAGATTAGGGCGGCAGCGCTGTTCGCGCAATCCCGCGGCATGCCCGACGTCAACACGGTGATGGGAAGGATGCTGTTTGAGCCGGGCTCGACCCTGCCGCAGCGCTTCACGCCGTTCACCCGCGACCCGGATCGGCGGTTCCGCGAACTCTTCCTCCTCACGGAGACGACGCCGGACGATGCGCTTCTTACGTCGGCTGCCCGATGGCACAATTGGCAGGCGGTGGCGACGCATCTGCTGAATGCGGCCGGCGTGACATGGAACGGGCTCTCCGCGCGAGACGTGGATGAGTTGATGGATGCCGAGCCCTGGCTCGAACCGCTCGAAGGCTGCATCCTTCACGCCCTGTCCGGGTGGAGCAGCAGGGCGGGGCGATGCATCGTCGAGATCGGCTCGCTTCGTGGACAGTCGCTGGCCATGTTGGCGCGCGGGCTGCGGGGCGTCGGCGGAGACGGAATGGTTCTCTCCGTTGATCCGCATCAAGTGCAGCCACACAATGCGACCGCCGTACGAGTGGCACTGGCTCAGATCGGCCAAGAGCGTCGGCTGATTCAGTTCCCGTGTACGTCCGACGAAGCGTCAAAGATGATCCGGCCGGGATCAGCCTCGCTCGTGTTCGTTGATGGCGACCACGCGTACGAGCAGGTGGCGGCCGACTTCAGGAACTACCGCGATATTCTCGCCCCCGGCGGTTGCCTGCTGTTCCACGACTACGGTTACGGTCTACACAACCAGAAGCCGGACGTGGTTCCCGATGTGCGCCGCGCGATCGACGATCATGTGCTCGTTGCGCGGGAATTCAAGCCGCTGCTGCTGGCGCACACGCTACTGGCGATGGTCAAGGAGGAGTAACGCTGGTGTCGGTCGCGCGGGAAGCAACGATCCAAGCGGAGGCGCCGACGGAGGCGCCGGGTTCGTGCCGCGCCGCCGAGGCGTCCGGCACGGGCTCGCCGCCAAGCGCCGTCGCCTCGGGGCACTACGACAGGCATTACTTCGACTGGCAGAAGAACATCGGCGCGTTCGGCGGCATCGCCAACAAGATCAAGTTCGAGGCGTTCATCCGTCCGGATGACAACGTCATCGACTTCGGCTGCGGTGGGGGGTACCTGCTGGAGAACCTGACTTGTCGTGGGAAGATCGGCATCGAGATTAACCCGACGGCCGCAGCACAGGCGCGGGACCACGGGCTCACGACGCACGCGTCGGTCGAAGGAGTCCCCGACGGTTGGGCCGACGTGATCGTCTCGAACAACGCACTCGAACATACCGAGCAGCCGCTGACAGAGCTCACCCGGTTGTATCCCAAGCTCCGGCCCGGCGGGTTGCTGGTTCTGGTCGTCCCGTGTGAATCGATTCGGTACGCTTACAGGCCGCGCGACATCAATCAGCACCTCTATAGCTTCAGCCCGATGTGCATCGGAAACCTCTGCACTCGGGCCGGGTTCGAGGTGATTCGCTCCGAGCCGTTCCTGCACAAATGGCCGCCGCGCTATGCGACGGTCATGCAGCTTCTGGGGCTTCGGCTCTTTCACGTCGTGTGCCGCGTGTACAGCCGATGGGAGCGGAGTTGGTTTCAGGTCCGGGTCGTGGCCCGGCGGCCGGAAACGGCGTGACCGCCCGCGGTGCTCGCCAGCGCGCCGGTCAGCAGGTCGAGGAGCTCACCCATTCTCGTCGTGTAGCGATGATCGCGGAGCGTGCGTTTCTGACCGGCCTGTGCAATCGCCATCCTTTCGGGTTCCCGTTTCAGATAGAAGGCGATCTTCGCGGCGCAGTCGTCGGCGTCTTCAAACGTGACCACCTCGCGCTGTGGGTCAAACAGATCGGCCAGGTTCCCCTTGGCGTCCGTCAGCAGGCAGGTGCCCATCCCGGTGGCCTCGTAGAGCCGCATGTTGTTCGCCCAGTCGGTTCGGCTTGATCCATCGACGCCTATCTCCGCGTGCAGGTTCAGCGTGATGCGGGACTGCCTGAGAACCTCGTACATCCTCATCCCCCAAGCCGGTCCTCCGTGGTGAGCGCGGATGGTCGATTGTTCGGCGATGCGTTCCAACCCATAGCCGAACACGTCCACCTCCATCGTAGCCAGGATCGTTTCCAGCCAGGCCGCCCGATTGGGATGGGAAGGGGCGAAACCGCCGACGAACGTCACGTCGTGCGTGGGTGTGCTCGTGGTGATCCGTTCGAGGATTCGCTCGTCGAAGGCGAGCTTCAGGTGGGCGGACGCCTGCCCGCGGCTCCGGAAATAATCCACGATCGGCGGGAAGGAGGAGACCATCAGGTCATAGGCCGCGTACGTGCGTTCCGGCCTGAGCGGTGAGGCGACCTGTCCTACAAGCAGCCGTGTGGACGCTTTGATCTCCTCCAAGAACGAGTCGCCCAAAGGAGACCACTCGAAGACGAACACGATATCGGGCCGAAGATGACTGACCTGGGCGGCGAATACCTGGCGACGCCGCTCGTGAACGTTGCCGGCTGGCACGACGTTGTGTTCCGTGGCCCAACGTTTCTGCACTCGGTCGGCGTTGAGGATCACGTCCTGGGCATCACAGCCCAGCGCCCGCAGCCCATGGGAATAGGCGTCGCCTACGCCGAAGGCAGTTGAAAGAATGCGCTTGCGCTGCTCGTGGAAGTCGAGTTCGGCTAGTCCCAGGTCGTCCGCGTAGAGCTGTTGCAGGAACTCCGGGTAGTAGGTGTGGACAAGCAGGATTCGCGGCTGGGAACAGCCCATGATTCTCGTCCAACCGGGTCAGGCGGATGTTCGGTACAAAGGACGCGACCCTTCGCCGACGCGTTCGACGTCCACCTTGCGAAGTGATGAGGTGATCCGCCCCTGATCCAACAGGGTCTCGAGCTGGAGCACTCTTCGGTAGCGGTCCGAACGCCATTCGCCCGGCGTCAGCCCCGCACCGGTCAGCGCGTTGCGAAGTTGCCGGATGCCGTCCGGCAGGGTCCATCGGAACTCAAACTTGGGAAACGCCTCCGCAAACCGGGACCCGTCGATGCGGCAGCTCGGCTCGTCCAAGGTGAAGCGTGCGGTGGACCGGCTGCACCACGGCACCAACTCCGTGACCAGGTCGGCCACGGTGATCATTCGATGGTTCTCGTCGCTCGAAACGACGTTGAAGACCCGTCCACGAACGATGTCGGCGTCCGCCGTGAGGGTGGAGGCGTACGCTCGTGCCAAGTCCTCCACGTGAATCAGGGGCTTCCAAGCGCGCCCGTCGCTATTCAGGGCGGCCTTGCCCGTCACCAGGGCCGACGCAACCAGGTCGTTGACCGGAAGGTCAAGACGCATTCGTGACGACACGCCGTAGGTCATGGCGTTGCGAAGAACAACCGGCGCGAACGACGTGTCCGCCATCGGAAGCAAGGCCCGCTCACATCGCAGCTTGGCGGCCGCGTGAGCCGAAATCGGATCGACCGGACCATTCTCGTCGAGTAGCGCGCCGCCGGCTCGGCCGTACACGCTGCACGATGATGCGAACAAGAGGCGCGAGACGTCGGCTCGTTTGCAGCATTCCGCGAGGCGGAGCGTCGCTTGTTCCCTGATGTCGCCGACCAGGTTCGGGTCGAGCCCGGAGGATGCGGCCTCGGGCAAGTCGGCAAGATGGATGACGGCGTCGAACGAAAGAAGGTCCGTGAATTCAATGTCTCGAACGTCGATGTCGAAGCTGGGAACACCGTCCTGAACTCGCCCAAAATCACAGTCGGCGTAGTAGTCACAGTCAAGCCCGACGACGTCGCATCGCGCGTTCTTCAACACGCCGACGAGGACCGAGCCGATGTAGCCGCGATGTCCGGTGACCAGAACTCTCATGCTTTCCCACCAGGCTCCGATTATCGATGCACACTTTCCGTTCCCTCGCTGAAGACGACTATCGGTCAACCGCCTCGATTGGCTTGACGCAGCCCAGGCGCGGACGCAAGCGAGCGAGGCGCCAGGGCACGCGGGTTGACACTGAAACCGTCTATCAGCCTTGGGAAGGGGGCCGCCGAGTCTGGGACGCCGGAGGCGGCGGTTCGATGCGGACGATACCCCAGACGATGAGGGCGGCCATGAGCCAGCCAATCAGGAAGCCGACGCCCGTGTTGATGGCCGAGCAGGCGCCTGCGGTAATGAGCATAACGAAAAAATCGATGCGGGCCGTTTGGTCGCGGCATACCAAGCCCAATTCCAGACCGCTGAACAAGAGCAAGACACCGAGGACCGACTTGGGATATGCGTGAAGCCAGAGCAACAACGACCCACCCAACACGACGGCCAGGATGATTTTCACAGCGCCGAGAAGGACGACGCTTCCGCCGGTGCGAGCGCCGAATCGATACTGCGCCGCCAGCCCGCCCGCGCCGTGGCACATGGGCATCGCCCCGAATGGGCACGCCACCAGGTTCATCAGGGCGACAGAGATCGCGACCTTTCGCGGGGTGGCCGGTTGTTTCGGAAAAAGATCGACAGAGAGCGCGCAGACGGCGATGACCGAGTTCAGGGTGGTCAGCGGGACCTGTGGAATGGCGCCTTTCCACAGCCCGACCTTCCAATCGGCGAGGCTGCCAAGCGTCGGCAGGTGCCACTCCATGCCCAGTTGGGTGTCGCGCAAGAGCGCGGCATCACCGGCAAAGAGCGCGACCAGACCGATCGCGAACACCACCAAGGCGCCGGGTACGCGCGTCGAAAAATAGAGCGCCAGCACCAACGCTGAGCAGACGACGCCGAGACCGATGCTGTCCCAGCCGATGAGCGACTCGGTACCCGCAATCATGGCGAACCCGTTGCTCAGCAACTTCAGGCCCAGCGACAGTTGCAAGCCTCGCACGACGCTCTTGGGGATCGCGCGGTTCAGTCGGGAAATCATCCCGGTGACCGCGAGAAAGAGGATGACGACACTGGTGAGGATGCCGGCCGAAAGAATCTGTGCCTCGTTCAGTCCTTCGGCAATGGCGACCGTCGCGATCGCCTTCATCGGCTGCACCGGCATGGGGATTCGGAAGACGAAGCCGGTTACGACGTTCATCACGCCCGCGGCGAGCAGCGCGGGTCCGACTTGCAGCCCACATCGGTTGACCATGCCGACCAGCAGGGGAAGAAACGTGCCAAGGTCGCCCAGGGCGCCGCCGACCTCTCGGCGGTCGAACCGCAGCGGGGTGCGATGCTTTGTGTTTGACTCACTCATGTGCGTTTGCGCGGGTCGATCTTGACCCTAGTGCCGTTTCCCGTGAGACGCTGCTACGTCTTCAACCTGCGTGCTTCTGTCGAGGCTGTTTTTCCGAGCCGCGACCGTCAGGGAGCGGTAGGTTGGAACCAGCATCGACCTTTTCGGAATAGCCATGAGCCACGGCCCGCCGCGACGGAAGAGTTGCCGCTTCAGCCGGCTAGCCGGTGGAAGCCAGTGTTTCGTCGAGGCAGTCGGCCAGGAAATCCACATCGGCTTCGGTGATGCACATCGGCGGCTTGATGCGCAACACGTTGCCAAGCACGCCGCCGCGGCCGGCGAGGACGCCTCGGTCTTTGAGCCCCTCGTGAACGGCGGCTGTCCTCTCGGTCGCATGTTGCTTGGTGACCCGATCGGTCACCAGTTCGACGCCAAGGAGCAGCCCTCGACCGCGCACGTCACCGATGACGTCGTGGTGGTCCTTCAGAGCGATCAGACGCTCCTTGAGGTGACCGCCCACGCGGTGCGCGTGCGCCTGGACGTTGTCCTCGTCGATGATCTCCAGCGTCGTGAGCCCCTGGATCATGGAAACGGGGTTGCCCGCGAAGGTGTTGAAGTGCAGCTTCTGCGTCATGCACGCGGCGACCGCGCGGCGGGTGGTGACGGCGCCGAGCGGCGCGCCGTTGGCGATGCCCTTGGCCATGGTGACCACATCGGGCACGACGCCGAACGCGTCGAAGCCCCAGAAGTGCGTTCCGAGGCGACCAAAGCCGGTCTGCACCTCGTCCGAGATGCACAACCCGCCGTGCGCCCGGACGATCTCGTAGACGATCTTGAAGTACTCATCGGGCGGGTCGATGACGCCCCCGGCACCCTGGATGGGTTCGGCGATGAAGGCCGCCACCTGACCGCAGGTTTCGTGATCGATCAATTCGCCCACGTCGCGCGCGCATTTGACGTCGCACGAGGGGTATTCAAGCCCAAAGGGGCACCGATAGCAGTACGCGGGTGTCGCGTGTTTGACACCAAACGAATGGGGCAATGGGAACTTCCAATTGCCCATGCCCGTCAGCCCCATGGTCGTCTGCGATCCCCCGTGGTAGCCGTTGCGCAGCGAGATGATTTCGAACTGCCCGGTGTGAAGCCTGGCCATCATGGCAGCCAGGTCGTTCGCTTCGCTGCCCGAGTTGGTGAAGGTTGTCGTTTGCAGCTCGGACCCGTCGGGAAAATGGTTCGCCAGCTTCTCTGCGTAGGTCGCCATCGTGGGATGAAGGTAGATCGTGGTGGTGTGCATGAGGCGGCCGACCTGCTCGCGGACGGCTTCGACGATGCGGGGGTGACAGTGCCCCACGGACACGGTCACGACGCCTCCGATCGCATCCAGGTAACGCCGGCCGCTCTCGTCCCACAGGTACTGCATGTGCCCTTCGACAATCTGAATCGGTTGCTCGTAGTACGTGAAGACCCCGGGGGCGACGTGTTTTCTCCGCAGCGCAAGCACTTCATCCCGGGACGGCCCGGTCGCGGGTTGGGGCCGGTGATGACAGGGCGGTAAAACCGGTAGCGGTCGAGTCATCGACATTGTCGCTGTTTCCTTCGAGGCGCTCGCACGGCTGCGCACGCTCAGGCCGATAGTATCGCGCTTCGACACCGTGTTGGAAAGAGCGGTCGATCAACCCTTCTCCGGACCTTCCAGGGGGCGTGCTGCCGGCATGTTTCCGCGGCGCGTCACCCTCCGCCGCGGGGCCGATGAGCCGGTCGATATCGTAGACCTTGTTTGGCTCCCGGCTCCGCTTGCCCGGAGGACGGGGCGTCCGCAAATGCAATCGATCGCCGTAAGGCGCGTCGGTTGTTTCCGGGCGTTGGACGGCTTGCGTGTGATGCGCCGGCCGGAGCGCCGTGGGGTCCACGCGTGCAACGTAACCGGCCGGACCATTACCGGAGGCATCGCGCTCGCGCGACGGCCGCGCCGATTCAGAGCGGACCCGCGCTTTGCCCGCGAAGTCAAGGCGTTGCTGGGCTCGAACGATAAGGACTTCGGGACTGGTCGGTTCTTTGCCCCCGGCGGGGATAGTCTTTCATGGGGTTCATCTACAAATCACTTCGTCGTTTCCTGACCGCGGAGGAAGTGCCTCGATGGTTCGGGCTGTCGATCGTCCTGATCTACCTCGTCGGGCTGGGGACGGTGGCACAAGTCGGGATTGTCGCCGCGCGGGAAGAAGGCGCGGAGCGGCTCGAACGAAGCAGCCGGTTTGCAGTGAAACTCTTTGCAGAACGGCTTTCGGCTTTGCACGGGGGCGGACCGGACGATCCGATCCTGGTCGCCGCCTATCGACGAGCGTTATGCGACTTCGCAGGCAACGTGACCACCCGGACCATCCGTGTCGTTGACGAAGCGCGGCGTGTCATCGCCTCGACGAATCGGCGCGAGGAAGGGACCATCGCACCGGATGAAGCGGGCGGCCGATCGCCGCCGGCTCTGCTTGAGGTGGTTCCTGTCCGCACAGGGGGTCGCCAGACGCTCGACACGTTCATTCGCGCGCCGGTCCACGTGAGCGGCGGCGCGCCGCGGCCGGAAGCGATCGACCGGACGGCGGGGACCCCCCGCGGTGACAGCGGGAAAGGTGCCGCGCCTGGGCGACCGCTGTATCTGGAGGTGACGCTGCCTTCGGCGGCGGGCGTGAGCCGGGGCTTTGCCGACCAAGCCCAGACGCTAGGCGTTGTGCTTGTGGTCCTGGGGGCGCTGTTCGTGGTGTACCGGTGCCTGCGCGCCCAACTCCGCGGCGTCTCTCGAATCGCCGATCGGCTGCATTCCCAACGCGATCGGCTGGAGGAAGGGATCGAGGAGTTGCGCATCGGCGACAAGATCGACGCGGTGACCGACACCTGGAACCAACTGATCGATCTGACACAGCGCCTGTTGGGCGACGTGAAGCGCTCGGACGCAGACGTCGAGTTGTCTCGTGCGCTGGAGCGTTCGAGCGGCGGCGCGCTGGCCGAGGCGCTGCACGCGCTGCCCGTGGGATTGATCTACATCGCGGACGAGGATCGAATCGAGTACGTCAATTCCACGGCCTCTCGGATGCTCGGATGGGGCGCCGACGCGACGCGTAGCACGGTGCTCTCCGATGCGCAGGCGGAAGGCCTCGGCTCCGAAATCCTCGATCGGTTGCGCGATGCCCTCCGCGACGACGGTTCGTTCGAGGCGCGGACCGACGTTCTCACGGCGGACGAGGAGGGCGGCGCCCCAAGCTCCTATCGGATGCGCACCATTCCCTTGCCGCACGCGCGTCAACACGGGGAATGCATGGTGTTGATTCGCGACGTCAGCCAGCAGGTTCGTGCCGATCTTGCGCGAGAAGAGTTCGTCACGCAGGTCACCCACGAGCTGCGCACGCCGCTCACCAACATCCGTGCCTATGCCGAGACGCTTTCCAGCGGCATGTTCGACGATCCCGAGGTGATCACCGAGTGCTACAACGTGATCACCAAAGAGACGCGACGCCTCTCACGCCTGATCGAGGACATGCTCAGCGTCTCTCAACTGGAGGTGGGCTCGATCGAACTTCAGATCGACAACGTCGATCTGGCGAGCCTGATCTCGGAGGGAGTTCGCGATGTCCGCGCGCTGGCCGACGAGAAGAACATCGATCTTCAGGTGGCGCTTCCGTCCAAGATGGAACCGATTCGGGCCGATCGCGATAAGTTGGCGGTGGTGATCAACAACCTGCTGGGCAACGCCATCAAGTACACGCCGACGGATGGCAATGTCGTGGTCGGCGCACAGGTGAGAGGAAGCGAGGCCGTCATCACCGTCAAAGACAACGGGATCGGCATCGATCCGGCCGACCACGCACGGGTTTTCGAGAAGTTCCAGCGTGGCGACGATCCGCAGGTCAAGAGCGAGCCGGGCACCGGTATCGGACTCTTTACCGCACGAGAAATCGTGCGTCGCCATCGTGGGGACGTCGAACTCATCAGCGAAAAGAACGTAGGGACGACGTTGATCGTTCGTTTGCCCTACGCCGGCTCTCGGGCCGCGGCGCGGGACGCTTATCAGGAGGCTTAGTTTCGTGGCGCGCATTTTGATTGCAGAGGACGAGGTTCACATTCTGCGCGTGACGTCCATGTGGTTGTCCCGGCACGGGCACGAAATCCTCGAAGCCACAAACGGGGCGCAGGCACTCGCGCTGCTGGAGAACGCCCAGGTGGATCTGATCATTTCAGACATGAATATGCCCGTTATCGATGGGCTGGGTCTCGTGCGTGCCGTGCGGGACGACCACGGGTTGACCGTTCCGTTCCTGCTGCTAACGGCCCGGTGCGATCGGGTGGAATTGTTGAGACAGATGGAGCCCTACGGCGTCCACCTCTACCCCAAACCATTCGTGCCGTCGCGGTTGGTGGCGGACATCGATCGATTCCTTGGCGTTGCGGCAAGTTCGGGCGGTGTGCCATGACGACGTCTGATCCAACACCGTTTGATCCGACGGAGGCACGCGTCGCCGGCGATGTCGCCGGGCGGCTCAATGCCCTGCGCGAGCGGCTTCGGTCGTCGGGTTCGGACGCCTGTGTGGAGAGCCTACTCACCGATGTCTCGGAGGCGGCGGAGCGGATTTGCGAGGAACATGAAGGGATGGCGCAGGAGCTGCTGAACGTCTACGAACAGCTCGGCATCGTTTTTGAGGTGACGCGCAGGCTTCCGAGCGTGCAGAACGAAAGTGAAGTCGTCGATCTGTTCATCGACAGCCTCCAGCGAAGCTTCAGCGACCATGACGTCTTTGTCGTGTATCCGCCCGCGATGGAACACGCCGCCGACCTGGGCACGGATGCCGCCGGTCGGCACTGGCTGGCCGCCGGCATCGATCGCGCGCGGGACACCGCGTCCGTCGTCGTCGAGCAGGTGGCCAGTGGCGCGTTGGCCGACATGGTTCAGGAGATGATGGTCGGCCCTGTGTTCGCAGGGGAAGCTTTCGTCTGCGCGATCGTCTTTACCCGCGGGTCAGAGGCGCAGCCGTTCCACACCGGCAACATGCTTCTGCTCGAATCACTGGCGATGTACTGCGGCGACATGGTCCGTAACCACCGGCTCGTGTGCGAATTGCGCGAGATGTCCATGGCGATGGTGCGTTCGTTGGTCAACGCCGTCGATCAGAAGGATGAGTACACGTCGGGGCACTCGATGCGTGTCGGGTACTACGCGACACTGCTGGGTCGCGCCGTCGGGCTCAATCAAACGGATTTGCAGATGCTCCGATGGAGTGCGCTGTTGCACGACGTCGGCAAGATCGGGATCCGGGACGAGGTGCTCAAGAAGCCGGGTCGCCTCACGCCGGAGGAGTTCGACCACATCAAGGAGCACCCGGTCCGCAGCCATCAAGTGGTGCAAGGGGTGCCGCAGCTCGCCGACGCGCTGGACGGCGTCTTGCACCACCACGAGCGATACGACGGGACCGGCTATCCGGAAGGGTTGGCCGGGGAGCGAATTCCGTTACAGGCGCGGCTCATCCAGGTCGCCGACGTCTTCGATGCCCTGACCTCGAGTCGCGCGTACCGTCCCGCCTTTGACTGGCGACAGGCGCTTGACATTCTCAAGCAGGAGGCCTCGCAGACGGTGGACCCCGAACTCGCCGGGGTCTTTGACCGCATCATCCGCGGCGCCCTCGAACGTTCCCCGGACGCCTGGTCGAGAATGCTTGGGCGCGCGGAACAGTTCGCCGGGGTCGCCGACCTTCAGCTCTGCGACCTTGAGGGAGACTGACGTGAACTTGGCACTGACGCTGCCCTGGTTCCCCATCATCCTCGCTGTCGGCGTGGGGGGACGCCTGCTGGGACGCACGCGCGGGCTGGCACTGGGGATTCTGTGCGCCCTCTTCTGGACCGTCCTGGTGCAGGCCACATCAGGCGTCGGCATGTGGCAAGATCCGTGGACGGTTGCGACGCTCGTCGCGGGCGCCGTGGCGATCGCCGCCATGGGCTGCTGGTCGGGCGATGTGACCAATGAACGCGTAAACGACGAGGCCCGTGACGCGCGCTCGCCTTCCAGTGGGGGAGACCGGAGCACGAACCTCCGCGGTGACCTGGGTCCCTTTGTTGCGCTGTCGGCCGCCGTGGAGCGGTTCGATGACTGGCTCGAAGCGCACCGGGATGCCGGCGATCCCTGGCCTCGATTCGACGAGTTCATTCGCACCACGCTGTCCGACTGTTGTCAGGCGAGCCACGTACGACCCTATCGGCTCCTTGCCGACACGAGCGAGCTTGCACCGCTACGTGGGGAAGATCCCCTGGCGGACACGGAGCGCCTCTCCTCGCGGAAGGGGATCGTCGGGCACGTGGTGACGACGGGTCGTTCCTACCTCGCGGGAGACAACGTTCAGGGGGAGCTGGTGGAACACCTGGCCGAGGCGACTCACGCACCGCCGGCGTGGTGCTTTGCCGTTCGCCACGGAACAAGGCGTCTTGGCGTCGTGGTCGTCGGGGAACTGGCCCTGGCGCCGGAGCCCAACGCCGCGCTGCTTCAGTTGGTCGAACGGCTGGTCAACCAGTTCTGGCGGACGCTGGTCGAAGCCTTGGACGGTCGGTCGGCCAAGCAAGTCGATCCCGCATCCGGGCTGCGGACACGCCAAGCCTTCGTACGCAGCGCGGAAGCCATGGTGATCGAATCCTACGAACGAGGGGAGCCGGTCGCCGTCGCCGTGCTGGCGCTTGAGGGCGTCCGCAAGATCAACGACTCGGGGCGGTGGGCGCTCGGTGACGAACTGCTCCGGCGCGTCGGCGATGCGTTGAAGCGCAAGGTGCGCATGGACGATTGCCTGGGGCGCTTCGACGGTTCTCGTTTCGTCCTGCTGCTGCGCCGAGTTGATTCGCAGCTCGCGGCGCTGATCCTCTCGCAGATCGTCACCCAGGTGCGCCGGGAATGCGAAGATGAGGGTCGCTGGGGTGGTCGGGTGGTCCCGCGATGCGGACTTGCCGGCAGTGGCGGGGGACAGCCCCCGTTGCGCGATCTGGTGACGGCAGCATTGGCCGAGTGCCAGCGGGCAAGGGAGCAAGGTGTCACCATGGCAAACGACGTGGACGGGGAACCGGTCGATACGACGGCGCGCGCATGAAGGTCGAGCAGCAACAAGTTGGAACGGTGGATGTCTTCGCACCGGTCGGACCGCTTGTGGACAAAGACGGCGAGGCGTTCGCCACGCTGTTGCTTCAGCGCGTTCAGTCATCCAACCCACGCGTGGTCGTTTCCATGCAAGGGGTTCCCTACATGGACAGCGTGGCCGTGGAAGCCCTGCTCGACGCGACCGATGGACTGGCCGACCGTGCGACGTGCCTGAAGATCGTCGAAATGACCTCCACCTGTCGCGAGATACTGGAACTGACGGGTGTCGCCGAGCGGTTCCAGTTCTTCGAGGACGTACAGGATGCCGTCCGAAGTTTCCTGTAAGGGGTGCAAGAGACGATGGGATACCTCGACGTCTCGAGGTCTTGATCATCTCGGAAGAGCACGATGGCGAACCTGACGATCGAGAATGCGGTGCGGCTGGGCGAGCAACTCGTTCGTGACGGATTGGTCACGCCCGAGCAGCTCGCCGAGGCACTGGCGCAGCAGCAAACTTCAGGCGGTCGCCTGGGGAGCGTGCTCGTACAGCTCGGGGCGTTATCGTCGGCCTCGCTGGTGCAGGCGCTCTCGAGCCAGCTAGGGGTCAAGGGCTGTGTCCTGCGACACGGCCTGATCGACCCCAAGGTAGCCAGGTGTGTACCCAAGGAGGAAGCGGAGCGACTGAAGATCTTGCCGTTGTTTCTCGTCCACGGCGAACTCACGGTGGCCATGACCGAGCCGCAGTCGCTGCCCCTGCAGGATCGCCTACACAGCCTCACCGGTCTGACGATCCGCCCCGTGCTGGTGCAGGAACAAAACCTGGAGGAATACCAGCGAAAGTATCTTGCCGAGGAGGTCAACGTCGATGCGTTCCTTGCATCGATCGAAGAGAGCGACGTGCTTATCTCGGAGACGGAGGCCATCGATGAAGGTCCGGTCACCGATCTCGGCAAGATGGTCGAGGGCAGCCCCATCGTCAATCTGGTGAATCTCGCCATCCTGACCGCGCTTCGCGCCGGGGCCAGCGACATACACATCGAGCCCGACCGTGACGGGACACACATTCGCTATCGCGTAGACGGTCATCTGCGCGAGATGCTCAAGCCACCGCGAGGGATCCATGCCGCGGTGGTGTCACGCGTCAAAGTGATCGGGCGCATGGACATCTCCGAGAAGCGATTGCCTCAGGAGGGTCGCGTCCATCTCGTTGCCGACGGTCGCGAAGTGGACCTACGCGTCTCCACCATGCCGACGGTCTTGGGCGAGAAAGTCGTCCTGCGTATTCTCGACAGGGCGAGCATTTCGTTCGAGTTGTCCTCACTTGGCGTCGGCGAACTGGACCGCGCCGCGATCGAATCGATGATTCGCAGCCCCTACGGTCTGATACTCGTGACCGGCCCGACAGGCAGCGGGAAGACCACAACGCTCTACTCGGCACTGGACCTGCTGTCCAGTGAGAGCAACAACATCGTCACCATCGAGGACCCGGTCGAGTACCAGCTTCCGCGCATCAACCAGATTCAGGTCAATGAGCGCGTGGGGTTGACGTTCGTACGAGCCCTTCGTTCCGTTCTGCGTCAGGATCCGGACGTCATCATGGTCGGAGAGATTCGAGACGCGGAGACGGCGCGAGTCGCGATTCAGGCCGCGCTGACGGGACATCTGGTACTCGCGACCCTCCACACCAACGACTGTCCGGGCGGTGTCATGCGCCTTCTGGACATGGGCATCGAGCCGTATCTGTTGGCCTCGTCCGTGTTGGGGTTCGTGGCCCAGCGATTGGCCCGAACGCTCTGCGCGTCGTGCCGTACCTCATACTATCCCACGCCGAAGCTGCTCGCGGACGTCGGGTGGGCGCACCGCACCAACGAACTGTTCCAGAAGGGCGAGGGCTGTCGCGAGTGCAACAACTCGGGCTTTCGGGGTCGGACGGCCGCGTACGAGGTGATGCTCATCGACGCCGAGCTGAAACGCATGATTGGCGACGGGGTCACCGAGACGGACATTCGCGTCTATCTCGCACAAACCGGCTGGCGAACGCTTCGCGAGAAGGCGCTCGACCTGGTCGATGACGGCCGATCGACGCTCGAAGAGGTGATGCGGGTTACGCGCGCCGAGGTCACGATCGCGGGCGATCCCACCGGTGCCGGACTGGAGGCACTCTGATGCTCCTGACTTACGACGCCATCGACGGGGAGGGTCGCAAGACCACCGATACGGTTGATGCACGGGACCCGGCGGAGGCCGTCGATGCACTCCGCAGCCGGGGGCTCTACGTGACCAACATCGCGGAGACCGACCGACCCACGGCGGCGGCCGACGTCGCCAGTGGGGACGCCGTGGACGTCAAGCTTCCGCTGAAGCGACTCGTCGTATTCACCCGGCAGATGGCCATGCTGTTGCGGGCGGGCAGCAGCGTGGTTCCGGCCGTCGCGGCGATCAAACGCCAGATCACCAACCCGGTCCACGCCTCCCTCTTCACCTGGATCATTCGAGACCTGGAAGAGGGATTGACGCTCACCGAAGCGTTGGGCAAGCACCCCAAGACCTTCAGCGGTGTCTACTGTGCCATCGTCGCGGCCGGAGAGGCCAGCGGATCTCTGAACACGATGTTCGACCGGCTCGCCGAGATCGTCGTAAGGCAACGGACCGTGCGGAACCAGATTCTGGGTGCCCTGGCCTATCCGGCGCTTCTTGTGGTCATGTCCGGGTCGATTCTGATCTCGCTATTGTTTTTCGTCGTGCCCAGCTTTGCGGAAATGTTCGAGCAACTCGCCGTGGAACCGCCCGCCAGCACCAGGTTTCTTCTTGCGGTCGCGACGATCATTCAGGGGTATTGGGTGTTCTTTCTGGTCGCCGGTGCGATCCTGGTCATCGGTGGCGGGCTGTATCTCGTTAGCGACCGCGGTCGCCAGTGGATCAGTGACATGCAGTTGGCTCTTCCGATTATCGGACGAATGCGGTCGCTGCTGATCCAAGCGCACGTTTTTCGGACCATGGGCATGCTGCTAGAGAGTCGCGTCGGAATCCTTGAAACGTTGGAACTCGCCCGAAGATCGACGCGAAATGGAAGGTTTCAGAAACTCTTCCAAGGCGTCGAGGATTCGGTTGTCGCGGGTTCCCAAGTCCATTGTGCGTTTGACGAATCCGGGCTGATCGACGCGACCATCTGCCAGGCGATCGAGACGGGCGAGGAGACCGGAGAACTGGGCGGCGCCCTGACCTTCTGTGCCGACACGCTGGACGAGACCAACTCCGAGTTGATCACCGTCACGATGAAGTTGCTGGAGCCCCTCATTCTCATCGTGATGGGCTTCCTGGTTGGTGGAGTGGCCGTTTCGCTTTTCATGCCGCTGTTCGATCTGACGTCGGCAATGCAGTGATGGAGAGAGCGCCGCATGGTATCCTTCGTACGTCGCAAAACAGCTAGGACTCGCATTGGACTGGATGTGGGGGACGCCGGGCTCCGCGTGGTGCAGCTCATGCGCGCGCAAGACGGGTACGCGGTGTGTAGTGCGGCCAAGCTGACGCGGTCACCCCACCGGCTCGCCGGCGACGACACGTCTCCGGGACGCCCGCAAGATATCCGGAGCTGCGTGGCGAAGGCTGGGTGCAGGGGTCGGCACGTAGCCGCGGCGCTGAATCCGCCCGCGGTCGAGTACTTCCCGCTCGAGATCCCGGCGTCGGTTGTCGCCTCGGGCGACGCCAACATGGCTGATGTCGTGCGTTATGAGGTCGGCCGGTGCAGCGACGTCGCCATCGACAGCATCGAGGCACGCTACTGGTCGTTGCCGACCACCAGCCTGTCCGCCCCCAACGCCATGGCGTTGGGCGCTCGACGCGAGTTGGTCGATGAAGTTCTCGATGAGTGCAGCGCCGCCGGGCTTCTGTGCGATACCGTTGATTCCGGTGCCGCTGCCTTGGCACGATTCGGTGCCCTGCTAGACGCCTGGGAGCCCGATCGGGTCTGGGGCGTACTGGACCTGGGTAGCGCGCGCACGAGTCTTGTGCTCTGCCTGGAGAATGTCCCGGTTCTCGTTCGACAGGTGGGCGGGGGCGGGCACCACTGGAGCGAACGC
Organism: uncultured bacterium; assembly: GCA_965371245.1. Classification (GTDB taxonomy): domain Bacteria; phylum Planctomycetota; class Phycisphaerae; order UBA1845; family UBA1845; genus CBDUXT01. The sequence goes on from CBDUXT010000009.1 coordinate 78,614, forward strand.
ATTGCCGACGTGCTTCAGGTCAGCCTACCGGCGGCCGAGACGCACAAGTGCGACTATGGGATTGCGATGTCCGGGCGGCGCGGACGCCGCCGGACCGACGAGCCGCAAGGCAAGAACGTGGGCTCGATCCTGTTGGGCGCGCTGCGCGGCGAGTTGCGTGACATCGCGGCGCAGGTCAAACGCTCCTACGAATACGTGCTGAGCTGCTACCCCAACCGGCGGGCGGGCGATCTGATTCTTGTCGGCGGGGGCGCGGGCATGGAAAACCTGGCCGCGTTCCTCGGTGATGCGCTGGGGATCACGGTCCGGGGCGCGTCGGCCTACCTGGGCGGCGCGGGCTGCCGATTGAAGTGTGACCTGGGACCACGGCAACTGGAGCAATACGCGGCAGCCGTTGGGCTGGCCGTCGATGGGTGACGACGAAATGGTTGCGGTCAACCTCGTACCACCATCCGTCTTGCGCGTGCGGACCTGGCGCAGACACGCCCAGGCCTGGGCGCTGGCGATTGCGGTCGGGCTTGTCCTGGTCGGCGTCCTGGCGTTTGCGGATTGGACCCGCCGCGGTCAAGCCGCGACGCTGCAAGCGCAATACGACGAACTTCAAGTCGAGTTGACGACCAAACGCGCGCACCTTCGCGTTGTTTCGTCGAAGGCGACCCGGGGGCGTGTGCGGTTGAAGCGGGCGGAAGCGCTGCGAGCCAAGCGCGCCTGGTCGGCCATGTTCTCGTTGATCGAGCGGTGCATGCCGCCCGGCTGCTGGCTGACGTCGGTTGCCACCGATCCTGCCGTCTCGCCATCCGCGGGTGGCTCCAACGCGCGGGTGCGGCGGGTTTCCATCAAAGGAAGTGAGATCGCGACTGTGGCGATTGAGGCACCCCGAAAACTGAGAATTGTCGGTTTCGCGGCCGACGCCGCGGAGCCCCACGTCTTTGTCGCCAGCCTCAAAAGCGCCGCCGTGTTCCAGCGCGTGACGCTCCAGCGTTCGCGGATGGAGACCGCATCGGATGGTTCCTATTTTAGCTTCGAACTTCTTTGCGAGTGGTAGCCGTGGGTCAAGGCCTCAAAATCCCGGTGCGTGTCTTGGACGGCGTGGGTGCGTTCCTGGTAGGCGCCTGCGCGGTCGCGGCCATGTGGTTACTGATGGTTCGGTTCGATCAGACGACGGAGCGGCTCGACGGGCTCAATGGGCTGATCCGCACCGCACTGGACACCCAGCAATCGATCCACGCCGCCACCGTCCGGCAGGCCAAAGGGCTGGCACGTGTCGAGGGTGAACTCGCCCTCCGCGGGCATCTTCCCGCACACGCACCGGTCGAGGCCTACTTCGAGGCACTGGCGACGGTGGCGAGGCGGCACGGGCTTCGCGTCGTGCGACACAGCCCCGTCGGCTCCCGCCGCTACCCGGGGCTGCTCGAACAGCGGTTCCAATACGAGGTGTCGGGACCAGGGTCCGGCGTGCTCACCTTCCTAAAGGCGATCGAAGAGTCCCAGTTTTGGGCGGATGTCGGCTACCTGAGGATTCACAGTGGAAACCCGACCACCGCGGGCGGCGGCGCGCCCCGCGTCGCCTTGTTGACCATCAGCCTGTTCTCCGCCCTTCCGCCGGAAGCGTCGGGCGCGGCGACGGGGGGGGGAACCTGATGTCCAGAAGGAAGCGGCGCGTCTACGCGGCCATGATGATCTTGGGGGCGATTGCGATGGTGGTGGATCGCGTCGCACTTTCCGGAGCCGACGCTGTGGCACCGGACCCAACCCGCAAGAACCACCAGCCGGAAGCCGGTGTCAACAGGCTGACCGCGGCAGCCGCGCCACCGACCACGAGCCAGCCGCCGGCGAACCTCCCCATCCCGGAGGTTCCATTCCCGCGGGGCGTGGAGGACTATGCTTCCGCCATGCCGGTGCGCGATCTGTTCGCGCGGGTGTCTGTGGCCGGGTCCACGGGTGGCGCATCGCCCGATAAGGACGACACGCACGCTGGTTTGCCGGGTCGCGCTTCGGCGCTTTCGAGTGCCGTCTTTTCCGCGCGTCGCCGGCTCCATGCGGTCATCATGTTGCAACGTCTGAGAATAGCCGTCGTGGATGGCAAATGGGTGCGGGTGGGACAGGTGATCGATGGATGCGAGCTCCGGTCCCTGTCCGGTAACCAGGCCCGCTTCATCTGTCACGACGGCGACGCCATTTTGATCGTCGATGCGCCGCGTGTTCCGGAACCGGGCTAAAGTGCCCGGCGGTCGTCATCGATATGTATCGTAGGCTCCTACCGTGCCCTTGGGAGGGGCGGCGGACATCCGCGAAATCCGGACTTTCGAGAGCGAGACGATGATGCTACCAACGTCAAAGAAACTGCGTGCCTTCAGCCTGGTGGAACTGGTGATTGTTGTCGTGATCATCGGTGTGATCGCGGCCATCGCCGTGCCGCGCATCAGCCGCGGCGCCAAAGGGGCGGCGGACTCCGCGCTACTCGGTTCGCTGGCCGGTCTGCGAAACGCCATCGACATATACGCGGCGGAGCACGGTGGGAAGTTCCCGGCGTCGGAGCTTGCCGACACCGAAGCAACGCTGATCGCGCAACTCACGGAGATGACGGACGATGGCGGCGCCGTGGGCACGACGGCCGGCACGCACATCTACGGACCCTACCTGCGCGGCGGGTTTCCACCGCTTCCGGTCTGCGGCCCCAAAGGGTCGAAGGTCGTGAAGCTCGTGGCAACCGCCGGCGTGGGCGGCACCGGCACCGAGGGATGGGTCTACAGCAAGGACACCGGCGTCATCATCGCCAACTGCGCCGACGCTGATGTGGACGATCGAACCACCAAGTACAACACCTACTAGAACCAGCCTCCGCCATGCGAGGCGGGCGAGCCGTTTGGTTCGCCCTGCCCGTGGCGCAAAACGCCAACACCAATTCTTATCGGCCGCGAGTTTGAGCCTTCAATCTCACTCGCGGCCGCACTTTTTTGCGCAGTCCCGATCCTATCGTACGCTTCCTATCGATAGGCACATGTTCCAAGATCGCCAAGACAAATCCGCGACGGGTTTCACAGAGAGGCGACGCGCCTTCACCGTTGTCGAACTCGTCATGGTGGGAACGATTATCGGAAGGATCTCTGTGTCCAGGCAGAAGACCGGTCCGGGATAGGTGACGAACGAGTGCCTCGTACCTGAGCCGCGGGCTTTAGCCCGCGCGGAGGTCGGCGCACGCGGAAGCATGCGTCTTGGTAGATCGCGGGATGGGTGAGAAAAGGCGCCAGGCGTGCGAAACACATCACGTGACGGCGTTGATTAAGAGCCTTTCCCGATGATGAGTGTGGCGAGGGCTTCCAGCCCGTGAAACCACCGGCAAGATGCCGGTGCCACACAATTCTCGCGCAAGGGATCGACTTAGGTGCGACGCTGCGTTGGCGGGGAGTGAAGTCGCGGGGCGTCCCAAGGGGGAAGGATGGCACAGAGGCGGTCCAACGAACGCTCGGGCTTCACGCTCATCGAGTTGATCTTCGTTATGATCATCATGGGCATGATGACCACGTTGGCCGTTCCGCGGTATGTGCGGTTCGTTTCCAATCAGCGCCTGGACGCGACCGCACGCCGCGTGCAGACGGACCTCGCCCTGGCGCGTAGGCGGGCTCGTTTCACAAGTGCATCGCAGAGCGTGGTTTTCGATGCAGCAACGGGGTCGTACGTGCTAACTGCCGTGCCGGATCTGTCCGATCCGCAGCGTCCGTATACCGTATCCCTTTCCGAATCGCCTTATGGGGCACGGATTCTTACGGCGAGCTTCAACAGCTCGAACACAGTGACATTTGACGGCTACGGGACGTTGCAAGATGCCGGAACGGTTGTCGTTGCGGTGGGCGGCCTGTCGCGAGCCATAAACGTCTCGGAGGGGCTGGTTACCGTGGGTCCGGTTGCCGTGGTGCCGTAATGATCCGCCGACGAACATGCCACCGCCGGGCGTTCACGCTTGTCGAGCTGACCCTCGGCATGGTCGTCACGACCCTCCTTCTGGGCGGCTTGGCGTCGGCCATGGTCCTGGCGAGCCGCGCGCTGCCCGAAAACGAGAGTGTCCTCATCGCGACACTGGACGGATCGCGCCGCGTCGAGCAGCTAGCGGGCGAGCTGTTCAACGCCGACGCCTTCACCGAGCGAACGGCCACCTCGGTCCAATTTACCGTCCCCGATCGCAACGCCGACAACATTCCCGAGACGATCCGCTACAGTTGGTCGGGCTCGCCCGGCGACTCGCTCGTGCGTGAGTACAACGGTGTCGCGTCAACCACGATCGGCGGCGTGTACGATTTCGCTTTGGACTATCAGCTCAAGTCCGTCACCGCGGAGGGCGATCCGCTACCCGGCGAGGTGTTTCCCGCCCAGACCGTGATCAGCCTGCCTCTCGACGCCGTCTCGACCGAACAGGAGTTCCTGGTGTCAACGAGCACTTGGTGCGGCATGTACCTCTCGCCGGACCCGGGGCTGCTTCCGCCCGACACCACCCGTTGGAAGATCGAGCGTCTTTTCTTCCGGGCCAAAAAGACGGGCTCGCCGGGCGGCGTGACCGCCGTTCAGTTGCGACAGGCTGACGTCAACCGCCTTCCGACCGACGTGGTCTATGACGAGGCTCTGCTCTCTGAAAGCACGCTCGATGGTCAGAACTGGAGCGGCAAGTTCGTCGATTTCCCGAACGCACCGTGGTTTCTGCCAAGCGAAGGCCCAACGGTTGTGTTCCAGCCCTCGTCCGGAACGGGCACCGCGCTGATACTGTTTCAAACGATGACCACACCGTCGCCGTACGTTTCCTTTATCGACACGGCCGATGCCGGCGGCGCGTGGACCGCACACGGCGATCAGGCCATGACACTCGTGACCGTGAACGCGACCGTGGAAACCGGCGGACCGTCCGCAGTGGTTACGACCACCTACCTTACGCGAATCGACGTCGCGCTACAGGTCGGGTCCAACGGGATGACACGTGCGGAGACCGGAATCAGAGTCATCAATTCGCCGCTGGTGACTGGCCCATGACAGTCGATTGAGGAAGGTTGAGACTCTTGGGCTCATCAGCATAACAGAGAGCGCTGCGGCACGCGAGCCATCAGTCGCTACGTCCCGATCAATCATCCGTGCCGTTCTGCGCATCGGCACGCCGACGCGCGTTGACCAGCCCCGAACCGTGACACACGATCCGGCACTGGTCAACACGCCTTCGCCTGGCGTTGAAGAAGCACTGCGATCCGTGACCGCCGTTTCGGGATCCTGGAAGCAGTCGTCGGTTCATACCCGAGATAGCTCCTCCAGCCCCGTGCCGGCGAGCATCGTCGTGGTCGCCGCTCTTACTGACCTTGTGGGTTCACGCCGACGGCAATCACGTCCAGGCTTGGGGCCGGACCCGTGATGACAACGTCCGCACGACTGAAGTTGCCGTCGAACGTGGCGTGCAACGTGGCGACGCCATTCGTGTCCACGACCATGTCGCACGTCTCGTCGCTCCCCTGTATCCCAATGGTGTAGGTGGCCGTTCCCGTTTCGCCGCTTGTTGGCAGGCCGCTTGTGATGAGTTGAAGCGTAGTCTGATCCAGCCCGACGTTGTAGCTCAGGATGGCCATGGCATCTACCTCGTCCGCGTTGGCCGGCATGAAGACGACGAAATCCGCATCGCTGATTCGGACGGCTCCGGCGAATGCGACGCTAACCAACGCACCAACTGCTACCACGCACGCAATTCTGTTAAACCTGAACATTTCAACTCCTCCTCGATGTGGTTTGTCGGCACACTCGTTTTGAGGCAACGCACCTCCCCGAGACGCGCCCGACAAGACGACCCCAGGGTAGTCTTTTGGTGGTAAAGCTGGCAAGCGCAAAATCCGCCCGATGTGGCCTTCATCTTTGCGGATTTGCCCATGCTTCGCAATCTGACACGAAAGTCGTGAGCGGAGGTGCAATTATGATCCGAATGCGAACGCGCCGGGGAATCGTGATATCGTGGGACGCGCTGGAGTCTGCCTACGCGATACCCGGCGCCGCCAGCCGCACGTCTCCGGTGACGTGCAGGGTGCGCACGATGATGTCAAGGCTCTGACAAACATCCGGCGGCGACAGCCGGATGCGATACGGTTCGATGGGTGGTGTGACCGGCTCGTCCTTCGTCTCGCCCCGCTCTCCCCAGAAGCCGGTCGGCTCTGCGACCGGAGCGGAGAGGATCCGTGGCGCCGAGGCGTGGATAACGCCAAGCGAGTAGTCAACCCCGGCCCCGTAGGCGTCTGCGGCCTCCAAGGTGACGCGGCAGGCGCCGCCGTTGGCGCTGGCGTCCAGGAGCCACTGACAGGGCGTGCCGTCCACCGCGCGCGGCGGCAACGAGAGAACAATCACAACCCCCAAGGCGTCCTCACGTCCCCGCGCCCACCGAACGCGAAGGAACCGCGCCTGCTCGGTGCCGTCCAGGCTCACGGAGACGGCCGATCGCGCCGTGCCCTCGACGTCGAGCAGGCCGAACGCTTCGGTGTTGTCAAATCGGTAGACCAGCGTGTCCATGGGGGGCCGCGTTATCAGGGTGGTGGAATGAGCACGACTTTTCCGCGAACGGCGCGCGAGTCGATGTAGCGGTGTGCCTCGGCCGCGGCACTGAGCGGATAGGTTCGATCGATGGCCGCCTTGATCTCGCCGCTGGCAAGCAGCCTGAGCCCACGACGCAGCTCATCCATGCTGCCCATCAGCGAGCCGCGGAGTTGGTGCTGCCGAAAAAAGAGATCGCGAAAGTTGATCGTTCCCTTCATACCGCCGACCAGTCCAAAGTTCACGAAGATCCCGCCGAGGCGCAGCGCCCTGAGGTTGTCCTCGAACACGCTCGCCCCGACGTTGTCGATCACCGTATCGACCCCCACGCCGTCGGTCCAGTCGAGGACCGCGTCCGCGAAGCTCTTCCGGTTGTAGTTGACAACCAACTCGGCACCGGCCGACGAGGCGGTCTCTATCTTTTCGTCTGAGCCCACGGTCGTGGCGACAAGCGCCCCCAGCGCCTTGGCCATCTGGATACACGCGTGCCCGCTTCCCGATGCCCCCGCCTGCACCAGCACCCGGCTGCCCGGACCCACCTCGCCGAGCGTCTCCACCGCGTGGACGGCCGTCATCAAGACCAGCGGCATGGCCGCGACCTGTTCCGGCGGAAGATCGGTCTCGTCTCGCAAGACGAACCGCGCGGGCATTCGGATGTATTCGGCGTTCCCTCCCCAGGTGTGCGTTCCGGTGACCTCGAAGCTCGGCGCGCGGTTCTCCGGCTCGATGTCCCAGTCGATCGGATCGAGCGGATACCCCGGTGCAAGGATGGCGCGGTCGCCCTCCTTCCAGCCGGTCACGTCGCGTCCGATGCCCGCAACCGTCCCCGCGACGTCGGCGCCCAACACGTGGGGAAACGACAGGTCAGTAACGACGGCACCCATGCGCAGGTAGAGGTCGTACCGGTTGATCCCGCAGGCCGCGACCTTCACGACGAGTTCGCCCGGACCAGGGGTAGGCTCGGGCAGATCCTCGTATCGAAAGACTTCCGGTCCGCCGAATTCGTGAATCACCGCCGCTTTCATTGACTTATGGACCTTCCCGTGACACCGAATCGGGCTCGTTTGTCCGTCCGTTGGCACACCGTTGACCTTCGTCCGCCGCGCGTCCGCGCGACCGCGAGCACCGGAACAACCGGAAAACTCGCCCGCGACCACGCCGCCGGCAACCGGAGCAATGCAACGTCGCGTCGCCACGCCCGTCGGCGCCGGATTATATCGGAACACGACCTCGGACTCGACGGTCGTGCTCGCACCTTCGCCCTCGACCCGCTGTCCCCCCCGATCCTGCCAAACCTACCGGTGGGTGACTGGCGGTCGGGCTGCAGCAACGCGCCGATCCAGCCAGATTTCTGGAGAGGAAGAAGCTTTGGTCAATTCGGCGACGAGGACGGTACCAGCGACGCTCTCAATCGCGGCGACAACACGTCCGCGCCTGTCCGTTCTGTGGCCGATCGGCTGGGCGGCAGCCCTGCTCTACGGATCGCTGATTCCTTTCGACGTCAACTGGGCGGTGTTTGGCGGCTTGCTTCCGGGCGGTCTTCTCGGGGGCGGTCTTGATTCAGCCTCGGTCGAGGATGTGCTCATCAACATCCTGCTCTACTTGCCGATCGGGTTGCTCGTCGTTCTATCCGACGCCACACCCAAGCCCTCACCTCGTTGGCGACTGTTCCTGGCCGTGCTGGTCGGGGCGGCCGTGAGTCTGGTGGCCGAGAACCTTCAGGCCGGCGCGCCCACGCGCGTTGCATCCTGGCTGGACGTCGCTCTTAACACGTTCGGAGCGCTGGCGGGGGCGACAATTGCCCTGGCGCTCCGAGGCGTGGGGGCCGGGTGGGTCCGATCCATCCGGAACGGTCTATCCCGACACCCGTACGCGACGTTGGCCGTTGGTTTGACGGCCGGCTTGCTGTTCTACGGCCTCGCCCCGTTCGACTTCGTAACGGACACCCAGGGATTACATGCGTCGTTCCTCAGGGCGCGCTGGAGTTTCACCGTGACACATCCCGCGGTCCCCGGCGGCCATACCCTGGCAATGCTCGCTGGGGAGTTCGTCGGCGTCCTTTGGTACGCCCTCTTGGGTTGTCTTCACGCCTTGTCCCGCCGGGAGGCACGCCGCTCGCCCCTCGCGGCCTGGCTGGGAGCCCTGAAGAGCGGTCTTCTGGTTGCGGGGTCGGTCGAGGTGATGCAACTGTTCCTCGCCTCTCACTGCTTCGAACTGATGTCGCTCATCCTGCGAAGTGGGGCCGTCTTCGTCGGGGCGTGGTGCGGGGCGTTCCTGCTGGGCGGATTGTTTTCCTCTCGCTTGGGCGACCGGCCAACCACGGCCATGCCTGGCGCCGCGTGGGCTCTGTTGGTACTCGCGCAACTCCTGGCGGTGGTAGCCGGTTCGACGGGCTCGGCTTGGCCCACGCTCGCGCGGTTGGACCTGTCGATGGTTCGGTGGATGCCGTTTGAGGCCTTCTGGCACCGATCCGCCCTGGCGGCCGCCTCTACGGGGCTGGAAGTCGTCGTCACCTATGCCGCCCTGGGGCTCACGGTGGCCGGGCTGTTCCGGTATCTCCGCTTGGGTCCGGTGTGGCCGCTGACGGGGCTCGCGGTGGCGTCGTTCGCGGCCTGTGCCGAGGCGCTGGAGTTGGTCACTGGCGGCGGAACACCGGATATCACAGGCCCGGTACTCGCTCTGGCGTCTGTCCTGGTGCTCGCCCGGCTATCCGTGTTGTGGCCCTCCGACCCCGCGCCGCGGTCCGTGGCCACATGACCGGCATCAGTCCGCTTTGACCCTGCCACACGGAATTCTCTGTGAGTAAACCACCGGCGACGAACGGCGACCCGGACCGCCTGCCTTTGTCCACGCTATCTTTCGCGGGATGTTGCCCAAAACCGTATTGAACCTTGGACGGTCCGGTCTATAATCCGGGTCGGTTGCCCCTTGCTTGGGCGAGCGGGGCATGGTCGATGTTTTGGACACAATCACAGAATCAAGGAGGGTTATGATGCCCGAAAACAACAGCGGTGAATATCCCACGACGATCGGCGCGGACGCGGTGTTCAAGGGGCAGCTTCATTTCAAGAAGGGCGTCCGCCTGCTGGGCAAGTTCGATGGTGAGATCACGGGTAGCGGGCAGTTGCTCGTCGCGGAAGGGGCTACGCTCAGCGGCGACGTTCAGGCCTCCACGATCCGCATCGACGGACAAGTCAAGGGCAATCTCGCCATCGAGGCGAAGGTGCAATTGACCGGGTCCGCCCGGCTTGAAGGTGACGTGAAGTCGGCACGCCTGGAGGTGGCCGAGGGTGCCGTGCTCATTGGCATGTGTACCGTTGGCGTCAACGGACAGGCCAAGGCCGCAGACGCGCCGAAGTCCATGGCGGCCTCGGCTGTGTCGCCGTCCAAGGGCAAGGGTATTGCCGTGCCGACCGGTGGCAGGCGCTAGCCGCCGGCGTTTCGTTCCCGACGGGAGTTCTGAAAGAAACCGCGGATCGCTCCACATGGGCGGGCGGAGCCTGCCATGCCGTTGAGTTCGACATACCGCAAGGGTGCGGTCAAGGAAGTCACCTGCACGAACTGCGGACAGCACACTAAGGTTGCGCGCCGCGCCATGTCGGTCTTTTGCCCGCATTGCAAACAACGTCTCGTCCTTGAAGACTTCAAAATCCGTAGCTACTACGCAGTCCGCGATTTTTCCACATGCGGTGACATCGTTGTCGAGCGGAAGGGACACGTCGTGGCCCCGATCAAGGTCGGAAACCTCACCGTCAAAGGTAAGGTTCAGGGTAGGGTCACCGCGCGCGGAACCGTCAACATTCGCAAGACCGGCTCGCTCAAGGGCGACCTGGAAGCGCCCAGCCTCTTGATTGAGGGGGGCGGTGTCCTGCAAGGCTTTCTGCGCATCGGCGTGTGTGCCGAGGAGGACAAGACGCCGGTATCAACCGGGCGCGGCGCGCGGGCACGAAAAAACGGCGCCTAGTGGGCGGGCCTTGTCAACCGTCCGCTAAAGGCGTTTCTGTTCGCATCCTGAACCTCCCGGTCCGGCATGACCAGCCTGTGCCGTGTGTCCCAAGGATCGGTCCCAAAAAGATCGGCCGCGACGAGCGACAATCACTTCGCCCGGCTCGTGGAATCGGGCTGCGAGCCCTCGTACGATAAGCGGGAGCCGTTCGTTCGTGGGTGTGGAGCCGGCGATGGCGCGGCTCGGGCAGGTGCCGGCCGTGATGAGCGATTCAGTCGAACCTACAAGCACATCATTGCCCGACGCCGTGCGCGCGGGCGTCTTTGTCGTGATCGCGGCCTACAACGAGGGCTCTTGTCTGGAACGCGTGGTCCGAGAGGTTCGCGCGGCCTATCCCAACGTGGTCGTCGTGGATGACGGCTCGAGCGATGACACGTTCCAGGCAGCCTCGCGCGGCGCGACCTACACCCTGCGCCACGCGATCAACCGAGGACAGGGCGCGGCCCTTCAGACCGGCATCGAGTTCGCGCTTCGTCAGGGCGCCGACTACGTCGTCACCTTCGACGCCGACGGCCAGCATCGTGTGGTCGATATCGCCGCGCTCGTCGCGCCCATCGTTGATGGAGCATGCGAGATCACGCTGGGTTCGCGCTTCCTGGGCGACGCCGAGAACATCCCACCCGCACGGCGGCGCATGCTTCGCGGGGCGGTTCTGTTTACGCGCGTCGTCAACCGCGTCAAGCTGACCGACGCACACAACGGGCTCCGGGCGTTTTCTCGCCGTGCCGCGGGCAAGATCAAGATCACGCTGGATCGCATGGCCCACGCCAGCGAGCTGATCGATCAGATCAAGGACTCGGGGCTGCCCTTTCAGGAGGTGCCGGTGAAGATTCGATACACCCAATACTCGCTCGACAAGGGGCAGTCGGGCCGGGCTGCCGTTCGTATTGTCGTCCAATACTTGCTCGGAAGGATTCTGCCATGACCCCGTTTCAGATCGTCGCGCTGCCGATCATCGCCTGCCTTCTGGCGATCACGCTCCTTGCCGTTTGGCGAGGATGGGCGGCGCGGCACGAGGGACTCGTCTGGGTGATGGTTTGGCTGGCTGCCGCCGCCGCCATCCTTCGCCCCGGTTTGACGCAGACGGTCGCTCGTGCGCTGGGCATCGGTCGCGGCAAAGACCTGGTGCTGTATTGCGCAGTGCTGGGCATGCTGGTGGGCTTCTTGATGGTCTACGTTCGGATTCGCGAACTGCGCCAGGAGATCACGCTCCTGGTTCGGCAGTTGGCCATTCAAGGCGCTGTTCATTCTTCCGGTGACACAAGTGCGACACCGCCGGCCGAGAGCAACGCTCCAACGGACGCGAGCTGATCCCGCGCGGCGTCTACCGGGTGGTAATGTTCAGCCGCAAGCTCGTGGGAATGATGTCGTGGCTGAACGTGAACACGACCTCGTCGCCGCACTCGAAGTCGCTTCCGATTCGCAAGAGATTGCTGCTCGTCTCCGGACTGAGCCCGATCGATATGCGCAGATCGGCGTCCTCCAGCACGAGACCGCGGAGATCGCTACAGCTCCTCGTGATGCTGCGGCTCTCCCCCGGTGGAATCGTAAAGTCTTGCGAGTTCCCAAACTCGATGACCAGGATCTTGAGCGTGTCCTCCTCGTCATCGTAGAAAACGGTTGCATCGACGGGAAACTGGTCGGAGTCGTTCTGAAGCGTAACCGTGACCGTCGAAGGCGTGAGAAGACCCACCAGAGCCTCACAGCCGGGAAGAATCACCAGGCCGGCGCCGACGACCGCGTAAAGCATGATGGCCGAGCGTTTCATGTTTCAACTCCCTTGTCTTAAGTGCGAACTCAGAACAGTCGGATGGGCAAGCGTTGGGTCGGGGATGATGGCATGGTTCGGATCGCAGGTCCCCTGGCGATTGGTGATCTCACGATTTTCGACGCCGTCCAGTATTGTCCAATCGCGCCGCCTACCCTAGCATCGACATCCTGTTCCCCCGTGCGTTAGTCGTATGGGGTGAAAGCCGTCGGCTCAGGGCCGGCGGCTCATGACGATCCGGACGGAATCCGTGAGGAGGAGAACACCATGAAGCACGTCGAATCACGAAGAGGTTTTCTGGGGACGGCGGCGGCTGCGGGGTCGGCCGTGGTGCTGGGTACGGCCGGGTCGGCATCCGCCGCGGCGCCCGACGGTCGGCGAGCGATTGCTGGTCGTCCCGGCGCGCCCTTCTCTCGCGCGGTCATCCTGGATGAACTCGTCTACGTGGCCGGTTCGGTCGGTCGCAAGCCCTCCGGCAACCTGCCCGATTCGTTCGAGGCTCAGTGCCGACAGATGTTCGAGAACATGAAGGCCTCGGTCGAGGCCGCCGGCTCAACGATGGCGCAGGTGCTCAAGTGTACCTGCTTCCTGACCGACGTCGATGACTTCGCCACCATGAACAAGCTCTTTCGCGAGTACTTTCCCTCAAGCCCGCCGGCGCGCTCCACGGTGGTCGTCAAGGAGCTGGTGGTTAAGGGGGCGAAAATCGAGGCCGACTGCGTGACCTCCCTCGCGTAATGCACGCTGACAACTGACAACTGACAACTGATAACTACCACACATACGGAGTACGTTCGCATGTACAAACAAGTGGCTACAACGATTCTGCTCGTTTCACTCGTGGCCGTTCATGCGTCGGCTCAGGAAAAATCTACCTCCGGTGGAACGAAGACCGCTGCCGTCCATTGGCCGCAGTTTCGCGGCGTGCATGCCGGCGGCGTTGCACAGGGTCCGGCGCCCACGAAGTGGGATGTCGCCAGCGGAGAGAACATCAAGTGGAAGACGCGCATTCCCGGGCTCGGGCACTCTTCCCCAATCATCTGGGGCGATCGCGTCTTCGTGACCACCTCGATCAGCGGAAAGGCCGATCCACTCCTCAGGGTCGGCCTCTACGGGGCCGTCGCGCCGGTCGAGGACGACACCGAGCATAGCTGGCGAGTGCTCTGCCTCGACAAAACCACCGGCAAGGTTCTCTGGGAACAGGAGGCTTATCGCGGCGTGCCCAAGATCAAGCGCCACACCAAGGCCACCCACGCCAACAGCACGCCGGTGACCGACGGCAAGCACGTCGTGGCATTCTTCGGGTCCGAGGGGCTGTACTGCTACGACATGGAGGGGCGCCTTCAATGGAAGAAAGACTTCGGCGTCCTCGATGCCGGCTGGTACGTGGCCCCGGAAGCCCAGTGGGAATACGCCGGCTCGCCCATCATCCACAACGGCTTGGTCATCATCCAATGCGACGTGCAGAAGGATTCCTTCCTGGCCGCGCTAAACATCAAGGATGGAACCGAGGTCTGGCGCACGCCGCGGTCCGACGTGCCGACATGGAGCACGCCCACCGTCCACGAGGGCGATGGTCGCACCCAACTCATCGTAAACGGCTATAAGCACATCGGTGGGTACGACGTGATGAGCGGCGACGAAATCTGGAAACTGACCGGCGGTGGTGACATTCCCGTGCCCACGCCCATCGTCGCGCACGATCTGATCTTCATCACCAACGCCCACGGTGGAAAGGCGCCGATCTACGCGATCCGAACATCGGCCACCGGTGATATCACGCCGGCGAAGGGCAAGTCGCGAAACGAGTACATGGCTTGGAGCCACAACCGGCGCGGGAACTACATGCAAACACCGCTGGTCTACGGGGACCTGCTCTACTGCTGCCGCGACAACGGCATGATGTCCGCCTTCGACGCCCGCACCGGCAAGCGTCGCTGGTACCAACGGTTGGGGAACGGATCGACGGGCTTCACGGCGTCACCGGTCGCGGCCGACGGAAAGGTCTACTTCACCAGCGAGGAGGGCAACATCTTCGTCCTCAAGGCGGGCGACAAAGCCGAGCTGCTTGCGGAAAACTCGATGGGCGAGGTCTGCATGGCCACCCCGGCCATCTCCGACGGAAACATCTACATCCGCGGCCAGCATCATCTGTTCTGCATAGGCAGGCAAAACGTCCCGTAAGTTCGAGTTTCGCACTTATGCCGCTTGTTGAACGGCGTGTAGCAAGGTTGCC
>CBDUXT010000010.1:0-90073 GCA_965371245.1 uncultured bacterium
TCGGTAGCGCCAACCGACGCAGGAAGTTCCCCAAGTTGTACGCCAGGGCGAAGAGTTGAAGCCGCGCCTGGTTGTCCCTGAAGTTTCGACACGACAACCGCGTCCACTTCACGGCGTATTTGCCCTCCTTGATCCACTGCTCGGCGGTCCCGCGACCGTTGTAGAACTTCACCACCTTCTTCGACCAGCGTGTCATGTTGGTCACGATGAACCCGACTCTTGGAAACAACTCGTCCCAATGCCACTCGACCTTGGCCACCACGCGACGAGGACGGCCCCAACTCTGCGCCTGATACGAGAAGCTCTCATAGAACACCTTGGGTTTGTACGAAGGTCGTCCGACCGGACGGGTCAGCAGGTGGCTGATACCGGCCATCAGAACGTCGTTCGATGGGATACGAATCGTGTACTGGAAACCCTCCTCCTCCAGCATCAGGTACAGCGCCGGGATGGCAAAGGACGCATCACCTCGGAAGTACTTCGGAATATCGCGATCCCGGTATCGCTCGATGACCGGCAGCAGAACCCGACGCCAGAACTTGGCGCTGTTGTGGTTTCCACGCCGCAGCATAGCCTGTTCCAGATCGCCAAGCTGGTTGAACAAGAACAGCGGATGATAGCAGATGCACTCGAAGTAACCGTTGTACGCGGAGCCTTGCTGTTCGCCATGCGTCTCGCTGACCGAGCTGTCCAAATCCAGAATCAGCTTGTCGAGCGGAGCACACTGCTGAACCAGGTCAATCCAACTGCCGGACAGATCCATCAGCGCCGTCAGGTTCTTCTTCGAACTCAACATCTCAGTCTCGAAACGACTCATCTCGCTGGTGGACGCAGCCTCCTTTGTTTTCACCCGGCCACCCACAACGTGGCGCATCGCGGGATCGACGCGCAAGCGCTCCGCGTCATTGACATCCTCATACCCAGCCAGCCGTCCAAAGATCGCTTGGCGCAGCATGGCCAACAACGTGTGCTGCGTGTTCTTGCCATGACGGGGGTCTGACAGTACTGCACTGGCGTTCTCCGTCAAACGGAATGCTTCATCCAATTCACGAAACGCAAGCAAGCCCGCGTCGCTCGTGATCTTCGCTCCGTGGAACCGGAGTTTGAGCCTGCCGTCAAACTGAACCCGAAGTGCTTGTTTTCGCCTGTCACCGAGTGGATGCCCCTGTCAATATGGCCGGAAACCTTGAATTACAGGGAAAACATGCACGAATCATGCCATCACGATCAATCCATCGGGGAAATCCGGGCTTAAGGGAGACGTTGGCAGATGTCGCTTGCCGTTATGGAAGTAGACCTGCAAAGCGAATCGATCACCGGGCTGTCCGGCGATGAGCGTACGAGGCACTGCACATGGCGCACCCCGAGGCCAGCGCTTGCGTGGTTCGATGCGTGGTCGTTGGCTGGCCGGTCGCAGTCTGAGGTACACTTCGTTAGGTATCCTCCCTTCGAGCGTCATGTGGGGACGTTGTTGGTTGGTAACAGGTCAGCCATCTGCAATGCCAGAGTGCGCCGGGAAATGTTAAAATAGGCAACTTGCGCCGGCGCGCAGATGCGTTTATTCCTACGCCTATGGCGTCGGTGACGGTTCATGGCAAAGCGACAGAGGGCTTGATACAGATCACGCTGCGCGGCGCGCTCACCCAAGCGCAGGCCCGACGGCTGGCCGATGAGAATCCCGAAGTCCTCGCACTGGCCCTGCTCGCAGCCAGTAAACGCATCGCCGAACAAGACGCCCGCCTTGCTGAGTTGCAAGCACAACACAACGGGCCACAGCCATCTCCCTCGACGCCCTCGGGCATGGTGCCCATCTACACCAAGCCCAACACGCCGAAGCGGCACAAGAAGCCCGGCGCCAGAAACGGACACAAGGGTGTGCGGCGGGAGCGCCCGGTCAAGATCGACGAGCGTAAGACGCATCGCCTCAAGTGTGGCCCGCATTGCCGTGGCAAGCCGCAACGCTGCGAACGATCACGCACACGAATCATCGAAGACATCCCCGAAGTCATCGAGCCGGTCGTTACCCAGCACACGATCCACCGCGACTACTGCCCGAACTGCAAGAAGGACGTCGAGCCGGTGGTTCCCGATGCGATGCCCAAGGCGACGCTCGGCCACCAATTGATCGCGCTGACCAGTTGGTTCCACTACGGACTTGGCCTGACCATCGATCAGATCGTCGATATTCTCGGCTATCACCTGCAAACGAAGTTGACCTCGGGCGGTCTGGTCGATGCCTGGCGCCGTTTGGCCGAGGTCTTGAACGCCTGGTACGAACAGATCGGCGAAGAAGCCAAAAAATAAGAAGGCCGAGTTCTACTTCCTGTGCGTCATGCAGCTTGTCTTCGCACGATGGCTCGTGTACTTGCAATCGCCCCTTGTACGGAAAGAGGGAACGCGCACTTTCGACATCGATCACACTCATGTTCAATGCCTTCGATGGCCTACTACTCCGACACCGATTATTTGAACATGCCTGAGTGCCGTCACTCAGCTGCGTAATTGACATTCGGCTCTTGGAAGTACGCGCGAACAATGTCAGGCCTCTTCTGTGTCGCCCGGAGATAGGACCGCGTCTGGGCAACGAGTCCCTCGCGCGTTCGCGGGCGGCCCGAGGAAAACACGTTGGACTTCAAGTCCTGATTGAGCAACTCGTCCGGATTCAACTCCGGCGCGTAGCCCGGCAGCAATACCAACTCACATTCCGACGCGTGCTCCTGCAGCCACTTCCGCAGACGCCGCCCTCGGTGAGCCGGATGACCATCCACGATGACGATGATCCTGCGCTTCGCGTCGCGAAGCAGACGAACGAGAAAGTCAATCATCACCAACTGCGTGAAAGTTCCCTTGAAGACGCGAAATCTCATCTTGCCGAGGTTGTTCACCGCGGAAATGATGTTGCAGCCAAACCGATTGCCCGTGCTTCGAATGACCGGCGTCTGGCCGCGCGGCGAATAGCTGCGACCCACCAGATGATCACTGCGTAGCCCGGCCTCGTCTTCCCAGTAAATCTCGGCGTTTTCTCGCTTCGCACGTCGCCGAAGCGCCGGATACTCGCGCGTGAGCCAATCGTGAATCCGATCATCATTACGTTCGTAAGCACGCGTGACTGGCTTTTGCGGCGTAAAACCCCAGCGTCGCAGAAGGCGACCGACCATCCCCAAGGAGTACCCGATGCCGAATCTCATACGGATCAGGTCACGCACGGCCTCGCGTGTCCACAAGGCGAAGGGCATCTTCAGTTGCTCCGGGCAGTGGTCCTTGATGATGTTCACGATCGTCGCAGCCTGCCAACCTTGCAGCCGTCCACCACACTTCGGTCTGCCGGGGCGCTTCGGGACCAGGCCGTCTTGGCCGCTCTGTTCATACAGATCGAGCCAGGAATGCACACTCGTGCGCGAGACACCAAAGACCCGTGCGGCCTCGGCCTTGCTCAAGCCCTGATCGATTACCGCTCGCACCGTGCGCCGACGCAAGTCTTCCTTGCCAATCAAATCCAGCTTCCGCGCATCCTGCTTCGTGTTCATACATCTCTATACGACCCCAGACTCATATGTGTTCAATTATTCCGTGCCGAAGTAGTACGTAGATGGTCTTCGGGATCTGATCCGTGAGTTCGTGCATGTAAAGCGCCGTGAAGTAGGTGAAGTATGCATCGGGCTTGGCGGCCTGTAGTAGCTCGAAGATCGGCACCTCGCCCCAGGTGTACCGGACTTCCTTTCGATGCGGGAAGTCCAGAACTTCGCGCCGCAGGCTCGTTCGCTTCGTCAGAAAATCAACGAAACTGGCCACGGTCTCCGATTGCGCCAGCCTCCAAAACCCTCGGTTCTTTTCCAGCATTTCGCCAAGCTCCGAGCGACGGAACACACGACCGTCAGACGCCTCAAAGAGCCGGACAATATCGGGCTTGGCGATGCTGATTCGGGTACGTGCCATGGCGGCTTCCTCACCAATACGGGTTTCGCGCCCATGCCAGCACCGCTTCTAGCGTAGTATATATACTACGCTAGATCGTGTCCTGACAACTCCAGACCTCGTAGCGATCTGTCCGGGCCGTAAGCATGACGCGTTGCCACTGATCCACCAACTTGTTGTAGTATATATACTACAACAAGTTGGTGGATCAGTGAACGGACCTACCCGTGTTGCTAGCTCACCGACCAGCCTCGAAAGACATACTACATATAGTAGATGCGATACGGCGACAAATGACTGATGGTGGCGAGGCTCGGTCTCGTGCAGACGGAAGCGCCAACCGATTCAGTGCGTAGTATATATACTACGCACTGTTTCTCTACGGATAAAACCGCCCCATCATCCGCGGGTACGGAATGGTCTCGCGGATGTGTTTGAGGTTGCAGATCCACGCCACGGTGCGTTCGACGCCCAGTCCGAAGCCGCCGTGGGGGACGGAGCCGTACCGACGCAGGTCGAGGTACCAATCGTAGTCATCCAGCGGCAGCTTCTCGTGCTTCATGCGTGCGGTCAGACGCTCCAGGTCTTCCTCGCGGGCACTGCCGCCGATGATCTCGCCGAAGCCCTGCGGGGCGAGCATGTCGAAGCACTCGGACAGCCGGTCGTCCTCGCGGTCCTCGCGCATGTAGAACGCCTTGACGGTCTTGGGGTAATGCGTGACGGCCACCGGCCGATCGTGCAGCCGCGAGATGATCGTCTCGTCCGAGCCGCCCAGGTCCGAGCCCCAGGTAAAGTTCTCGGCCAGCTCCCGATGGTGCGGAATGTTCTTCACCTGTTCTTGAAGCTCGGATCGCTCCTCGCGCCGCTCGATCGCCTCGGCCGCCGCCTTGTCCTTTTTCCACTGCTTGCCGCCGCCCTTGGCGATTTCCTCGAGCTCCTCGATCTTGGTGTCCAACTCCTTCACACGTGCCGTCTTGTCCACCAAATCTTGTTCGAGTAGCGCCTTGGCCTTGGGCCCGTGCAGCAGGTCCACGGCCTCCGAATAGGTGATGCGCGCGAAGGGTTGTTTGACGGCTTCGAGTTCCTCGATGTTGCGACCGAGTGCTTCCAGGTCGCTGCGGTGATCGCGCAACACGCGTTCGACGATCGAGCAGATGAACGCCTCGCCCACGTCGATCACGTCGGACAGCGAGGCGAAGGCGATCTCCGGTTCGACCATCCAGAACTCGGTCAGGTGTCGCCGGGTCTTGCTTTTCTCGGCGCGGAAGGTCGGGCCGAAGCAGTAGACCTTGCGATGCGACATGCACGCGGCCTCCAGGTATAGCTGCCCCGTTTGGGCGAGGTAGACCGGTTCACCGAAGTAGTCGACCTGGAAGAGCGTCTGCGCCCCTTCGCCGGCCGCAGGTGCGAAGATGGGCGTGTCGATCAGCACGTAGCCGTTGTCGTTGAAGAAGCGGCGGATCTGATCGACGACGGCCGCCCGAATGCGAAGAATGTGCCACTGCCGCTGCGAGCGAAACCACAGGTGGCGGTGCTTCATCAGAAACTCGATGCCGTGCGGCTTGGGGGTGATTGGGTAGTCGCCGGCCACCTGGACCGCACGGACGGTCGTCGCCTTCAACTCGAATCCGCCGACGGATCGCTCTTCCGCGTGAACGTCGCCGGTTACTTCCACCGACGACTCCTGCGGCAGCTTCTTGACGTCGTCGAAGAAGTCGGCCGTGGCGTCGTTCTTTTCGAGGACGCACTGGCACAAACCGGTTCCGTCGCGAACGATGATGAAGGCGATCTTCCCGCTGGCCCGCGTGTTGTAGACCCAGCCCGAAAGCGTCACGCTCTTGCCGACGTGGTCGCCCAGCCGATCGATGGTGGTCTTCGTTTCCATGGCCCGGAGTGTACGGAAGCGCGGCAACGGCGGCAACGCGCGCGGGGTGGGTACGGCAAGTCAGAGCCGCAGGCGCCAGCCTGCGGACCTCCGCGCCACCATGCCACCGAGGTCGCGCCGAGTTCGCCGAGGCGTCTGCATGTCACCGGGTTCGCGCCACCCGGCTATCCGGATCTACTGGTCTTCCGAGAATTGCCCCACGTCGATTTTTTCTCCCGCCGTTTTCGCGCCAGCGGTGTTCTATAGGTAGAGGTTCGATCGATCTTTCCCGGTCGTGCCGGATAGGTGCTCGTGTCGCTTCCAAGCGGGTGCTTCCGTTTTCTTGGTTGGCATGCCCAAGCCGGAACCGCGGGCATGCCTCGGCCACCGAGCACATGGCCACGCAAGCGTGTCCATGCCACCCAACGACCGGAGCCGCGAAGAGTCGATACACCTCTCTGGAAACGGCACTAGAAGATGCTTGCGGCTGTCCGAGGATTTTTCTGGAGACGCGGGGAAGGGTACAGAGTTCGAGTTCAAGGTCTGCTTCGTGGCCCTGCGTGGGAGCGTCGCGAGGCGAGGTCGGTCGCGTCTTCCGGCCGTGGACACCTGACGTCCACGGCCCGGAAGCGCGAGCCACGGAGAGCCGTTGGTTCGTTGGTCATGTTCCGAGCGTCACTTGTCACGCACTCCAACCGGCGTGCCGAACCGGTGGGGAGTCCAGTGCGCTCGGCCCAGCGGACGAGTTTTCAAGTGTTCTCGACACGGGCACTTCGGGGGGCTATAATAACGGTCAGAGGTCGAATCCAAAGGGCAGCTTCGTGGCACGGCGTGGGGAGTCGCGAGGCGCGGTCGGTTGCGCTTCTTGGTGGTGGACGGTTTGTGTTCACCGCTGGAAGATCGCACCAAGGAGAGTTATTCGCAGCGTCGGTCGCGATGTGTGCGTCCTTTCCATGACGGAGATTCCCATGCGCAATACACGAAGTGGGGTGGGTTCGCCCACTTGCCGGTCCCTGGTTTCATGCACGATATCGACCATCGGTGTCGTTCTGGTGGCATTTTGCGCGGCACCGTTGTCGGTCGCACAGATGCGCGTGAAACCCGCCGCGGAAACGGCGATGGCCGACGAACCAACGGCGGACGCACCAACACCGGTCGATCTGCTTCGTCTCGCCAGGCCGCTGGTGCGGAATGCCAAAGTCAGCCGTCTTACCGTTTCGCCCGGCAGCGGATCGGTCACATCGGCCGGCGAGCCGGGTCAACTTGTCTACAGCAACACGCGAGGCTCGTTCGTCTTCGGGCTTTCCGATATAGCCGGCGTTCGTATCGCCGATGACATCGCCACGACGGCCGAGGCCGACTGTAGCCTCGATCGATACGTCGTTCGCGTTACCGGCGACAAGGACGGAACCGGCGACACCAGGCCGCTCACGGTCACCGTTGCGCTGTACGACAGTTGCCCGGGGGGCGTGTCCCTCCCCCTACTCCCCACACCCATCGCCAACACCGAGTGCGTGGCCACCTTCGTGCCCGCGCATGCCGGCGAGCTTTATGATGTTGAGTGTGTCATCCCGCCGGACCTCGACATCTTGCTCCCGTCTACGCTGTACGTAGCGGTCACATTCGATCGTGTAAACGCCGGTTGGGTCGTCGGCGCGCCGGCCGAACTGGGCTTTTCCGCCGACCAGTTTGATTTCCCCGGGTTTGCCTGCGCCGCTTCACTGGGCGGCTTCCCGCAGTTTCCACACGCCAGCTTCTTCACGAAGATCTTCGTCCGAGACTGTGCGCGCGAGTTCCCCGCCTACCGCAACACGAAACAGTCGGGTTCCGCCTTCACTCCGGGGCGACTCATACGCTTCGGTGACGACATCACCTTGTCTGTAAGCGACTGCAACATGGTGGCGTACGAAGTGTCGGTGAAGGGCAGTTGTTCGATCTGCTCCGGCGCGTTGCTGGTCGATCTCAAGACGACGCTGAGCGACTCCGATCCGGAAGCCGGTAACCGCATCCCGGGGACGAGCGCGATGAAGTTCATCTTCACCAATGAGATCCAAGTCTTGCATTTCGATTTTGACCCACCGATCCCCGTGCCTGAGAGCTTCTTTATCACGTTTCTGACGGGCAGCGACGTCGTCGGCCCGATCGTAACGGGCCGTCAGGCCGACATCGGTGAAACGGCCGACACGTACGCAGAGTATCACGGGGATGCGCCCCACGGAGAGTGGGTCTTCCAGGACTTCGGAGATCATATCTGGTCGGCGTTCGACGTGACGGTTTTTTGTGAGGGCGATCCGCCAGCCGGCGCCTGTTGCGATACGATCTTCACGGACGAAGCGGGGGAGGCCGTCTGTCGCGAGATGCCGGAGATGAACTGCCCCAACAACCGGTGGCTTGAGGCGGAGGCCTGCGAACCCGATCCGTTCACCCCCGCGTGCGGAGTCGGGGCGTGCTGCAAACCGGACGACACGTGCGAAAACCTGACGCTCAACGAGTGCAACGCTGCGGAGCCGGTGGAGCGTATCCGGCTCTGGAGGCGGCTACAGTTTTGTGAAACACCTGAGCTAACATGTCCTTTCAGTGCCTGCATTCAGCGTGAAGGCGCTTGCGGGCTGGCGCGATCGAGTCCGGGTTGCCGGGATCCGTTCTGCTGCACCGATGTCTGCGAGTTCGATCCGTTCTGTTGCACGGTGGAATGGGACCGAGCTTGTCTTCGGTCGTTGGACGAGCTTTGCCGCTTCACTTTTCCCTTGAACGATTCGTGTGATGGACCAACCGAGGATCGGGGCGCTCTGGCCGTGCAGCCCAACGAAACCGTCGTCATCAGCAACCACGGTGCTAGACCGGGTGAACTTGAGTTTTTCTGCGACAACGAGACCCCGCGCACCCCAGGGCTCCGAACGCTCTGGTTCAAGTTCGAGGCCACCGAGACTTCGACCCGCATCAGCACGTGCGGAAGCGAAGCGCCGGTCCAGGACACCTTGATCCAGGTGTTCCGCGCCATCGATGGTTCCTCACGCGAGGCCGCCTGCAACAGCCTCGAGGTGATTGCCTGCAACGATGACACCGACGTGTGTAGCACCGGCACGCTATCGAGCGTCTGCGCAACAGGTCTTTCAGTGGGGGAGACCTACTTCGTCAAGGTCGGCAGCAAGAATCACGAGGACGAAGGTGTCTTGCAGGTGGACTTCCGTTCACCCTGCTCCCTTGAGCAACCTGTCGCGAACGACGACTGCCGCTTGGCGGAATCCATCGTCACCGGCACGACGCCGTTCGACCTGGCCGGCGCGACGTTCGACTTCCCCGGTCCCGCGTGCATCGACACGATGGTCAACGATCTTTGGTACGAATGGACCGCGCCGGTGTCCGGGCTCGCTACCATCAGTAGTTGCGGTGCCGAAGGCGATTCCACGCCGCAGTTTGCACTCGCGGTATACGAGAGGTGTGGTTGCCCGGTCGATGAGGCCGCCGTTCTTTGCGGTGAATCAACGCCCGGCTCCTGTCCGGAAGGCTCGGAAGTTCAGTTCAAAGCGTCCGAGGGCGTGTGCTACAAGATCCGCGTCATCGGCGAGTCCGGCGGGGCTCCGGCAGGCGATCTGTCCGTCAAGCTCAGCATGTGTCCTGTGAATTCTGCCCAATGTTTGGAGCAGCAGAAGCTCTCCGCCTCCGACGCGGACACCCGTGACGGGTTCGGTACCGTCTCCGTGAGTGGAGACACGGCCCTGGTGGGAGCAACTGGGGATGATTGCGCGGCCGGTGAACATTGTGGGGCGGCGTACGTGTTCCGGTTCAACGGGACGTCTTGGGTCGAGGAGCAGAAACTGACCGCCTCCGATGCGGAGGCGGGAGACGGGTTCGGGTTTCCGGTTTCCGTGAGTGGGGAAACGGCCCTTATCGGGGCACACCTCGATGATTGCGCGGCGGGTGAGCGATGCGGATCGGCCTACGTGTTTCGGTTCGACGGAACCTCTTGGGTCGAGGAGCAGAAGCTGACTGCTTCCGATGCGGTGGCGCATGGATTGTTCGGACGTTCCCTGTCCTTAAGCGGGAACACTGCCGTAGTATCGACATATGTGTTTCGGTTTAACGGGACGTCTTGGGTTGAAGAGCAGAAGCTGACCGCCTCTGACGCGGCGCCGGGTGACGGGTTCGGGGTTTCCGTTTCCGTGAGCGGGGACATGGCCGTGGTGGGGGCGCCGTTTGATGATTGCGGGACAAGCAACGACGCCTGCGGGTCGGCGTACGTGTTCCGCTTCGATGGATCGTCCTGGGTCGAAGAGCAAAGGCTTACCGCCTCCAACGCACCACTGGGTCGGTCTTTCGGCCGATCTGTCTCCGTGAGTGGGGGCACCGTTGTGATGGGTGCTAAGGATCTCTGCACGGCGGGCGACTTCTGCGGGCGCGCGTACGTTTTCCGGTTCGACGGAACCACTTGGGTCGAGGAGCAGAAGCTGGCCGGATCCGATCCTACGGCGAATGACTTTTTCGGGACTTCCGTCTCTCTGAGCGGCGACACCGTCGTGGTCGGAGCAAACGCCACTTTCTGTGCAGCGGGTCACGACTGCGGGTCGGCGTACGTGTTCCATTACAACGGAACCTCCTGGATCGCGGAGCAGAGGCTGACCGCGTCCGACGAGGCGAACGTTGACGAGTTCGGGGGCTCCGTCGCGGTGAGTGGAGAGACGATCGTGGTGGGTGCGCATGGGAAGGACTGTGCGGCCGGCAGCAACTGCGGCGCGGCGTACGCGTTCTCGTGCGTCTTTGTCCCGACCGTTGGGAGTCTCGACATCAAGCCGGGTAGCTGTCCGAACCCGGTGAATCCAAATAGTCAGGGCGTGGTGCCCGTTGCGATCCTCGGGTGTCCTGACTTCGACGTGACGATGATCGATCCGGACTCGCTGACGCTGGCTCGGGCCGACGGCGTGGGCGAAGCTGTATCACCGCTTTCGAACCGGCGCGGGCTCAAGATCAGCGTAGGGGACGTGGCCACTCCGTTTGAGGGTGAGCTTTGCGCATGTCACGACTTCGGCGGCGACGGCCTCGATGACCTTACCCTCAAGTTCTCCACGGCCGAGATGAGTCGAGCGCTCAAGCTGAACGAACTACCCAAGGGTGAGACCATCGAGCTTGTGCTGCGAGGGACTCTGCAAGACGGGACGAACTTCGAGGCACGGGACTGCATCGTGATCCCCGGCTCGCGCCGGACCTCAAGCGGACTCGGTCGCACCAGACGGTCGAAGTAGCCCTCATGCCCGCGCTTCGCTTGGGCATGCCACCCGGAATCGGCTGTGCCTAGGGATGCCACACACGCGGCACTGGCGCCCATGCTCGTGCAGTAAGCGTGGGGAATGGATGAGCCCAGCGACAGTTCCGTGACGACGTTCGTTCCCCACCCTATCTCACCGGAGCCATCCGTCCCCCCTTCGCCAAAAACGAAGGACGGGGCATCCGCGCAACCGGGCCTTGTTGAAAGAGGATCAGCGTGCCATGCGTGGCTTGCGCCGGGCGCGCGGTACAGGCGACCGCGTTACCGACTGCGTTTCACGAAGCCCACGCTCGAGGCGAACATGCGCTCCGTGTCGGCCGGGGCCCACTCGTCTTCTTCCGACTCGAGGTCGGCGAGGTTCGCAAGGCACATGGGGCAGGCGACGACGTCCAGGTGAAACTGCGTGTAGCTTCGCCACGGCTCCTCGAGCACGCCGAGAAGGTAGGAGCCGAGCGTGCTGCGTTTCAGGCAGGTGAGACGCTGCTCTCGCCAGACCTTGGCCACGGTGACATCGGCGTGGCTCTCATCGAGGCAGGCGAGCGAGTCGGGTTCGCGCTCCGTGAGATATTTTTGCAGCTTCTGGATCGCCCGGAACTTCACGCCCGCGACGGCCTTCTGGTCGATCGCCAGCAGGTCGGCGATGTCGAGGTTGCGCTTGCCGGCGAAGAAGAGCAGTTCGATGACTTGCAGGTCGTTGAACGCGTCGCGATCGCGCAACTCATGGATGAGGCGACGCAAGATCTCGGCCAAGAGACCTGCCTGCCCCTGTTGTGCCTCGGCCTGCACCGCGAGCCCGCTCGGCGTTTCGGTCGTGCCGGGGACGACGCGATCCCACCAGCCCTCGGCATCCGCCGGCTCGGAGATGACGTTGGTCTTTCGTTGCCGCAACAGGTCGTAGAGCTTGTATCGCAGAATCGTGAACAGATAGGTCTCCAGCGATCGCGAGGAATCGTAGTGCCCCAACGACTGAAGAAAGCCGACGAAGGTGTCCTGCACCAGATCCTCGGCGTCGCTCAGACATGACGTCCGCGCGCGGGCAAAGGCGAGCAGCCGCCCGGCGTAGCGATCGATCAGTTGGCGCCAGGCGGTCTCAGCGCCGGCGCGAACCTGCTCAACGAGGAAATGATCGGCACTTTGACCGGCGTCCATGGCGTCCTTTCGCGAGTTGACGGCGAAGACCACCCGAGAGGAAACCGACTCGCGGGCGGGCACATGATGTTAAGCGGAAGTGGGCTTAATGGCTACCTCCCTTGATGAGTCGTAGAGATGCGTGCGTGACAGAATCGGCGGGCAGGTATCAGAGCACAGGGCGCGAGCCCTGTGACCGGTCTGGTATCGCGGAAGCGCTGAACTTGTTCGCATCGTGTCCGCAGGCTGGCGCCAGCGGCTCTGATTCCGCGCACCACTTCCGATAGAAGTGTCCGAGTAGGGCAGTTCCTGTTTCTTCGTCCCGAGCCACGGGCTTTAGCCCGCGCGGACGCTCGCCCGTTCGTGACACCTTTCTCGCCGGTGCTGCTCGCGACAAACGGCTCTTCAAACACGCACTAATGACGCAGGAGTGCCATCGCCATGTAAATCACACCAAAGCAGCCGACGGCCGCAAGACGCAGCGGCCAGGAGAAGTGACCGCGCGTGCTGGCATCGAGAAGGATGTAGCTGACGTAGAGGAACGCGCCAATGGCCGCCGCCGCGATCAGACTCCACAGCACGCTGCCGTGTACGACGCGCCAATTCCAGGATCGCGTATCCGGTCCGAAGGCCTGGAGCATCGCGGTCACGCCTCCGCCTGTTTCATCGCAGTCGTCGGTCGCTTCGGCCGTCAACATCGCTTCGTACTCTTGGATGGCTTCGGAGTGACGTAGCTCCTCGGCCTTGGCTTTGAGCGCACCCGCGGCTCTTTGCGCCGCGCTCCGTCCGTCGTCGATTCGATCGCGCGCGAACTCCCGGGCACTCACCGCGGCGTTGCGGATCGCGTTCCTGGGGCTCGATGGGCCGTGCCAAATCTGTGGACCCAACCGGTGCCTTCCGGGTCCGCCGGCAGACAGAATCACCCAAGCGAAGCCCAAGGTGGTCACGAGTGGGACGAGCAGCAGGATCCGAAGCTTCCGGTGATACATCGCACGGCCCGCCAGCTTGACCGTGACGATGATCGGGACGCATGCGAGGAGCAGACACACCACCATAAGAATAGAAACTCTCATCGTTTTTCTCTACAGTGTCACCATGTTGTCAGGTCAGGTTCGACGGGTCATGAGGTTCGACCGGTGTGGCCGCCCGCGCCGGTGTGGCCGCACCGCCTCCCGTGTTGCTCCCCGCGTTTTCGTCGGGGTCGAACCCACCCGGTATGCCGGGTCCGCTGCCCATCTGAACAAACGGCTTGGGCTGGCGCCGGCGGCCACCAGTGGCCAGCAGGCCGAACAATCCCATCGAGCTGAAGATCAACCCGACCAACAGCGCGACGCGGACTTCGTCATCCACGCAGCGTACTTTTTCGACCGGACCGACGCTTGTCCCCGCTTGCTCGAACCGGACTTCGTGTGGGACTTTGTGGGGCCACTCCCGCGCCATACCCGTGATCGTTCCCCCGACACCGAACAGGCAGACCGACATCAGCAGTGGGTTGAGCGTCTCGCGCCAAAAACCGTCGCGCTTCACGGGGCCGATCCTTCGGAAGGCAAAGATCATGAACGATGCGCACGCAATGCACAGGATGACCACGAACGTCATGTCGTGATGGTACGCGGCCTTACTCTGGTTGCCGGTCCGTTCGACGATCGACGCATAGAACATGGTCGTGATCGCACCGCCCATCAGGGCGAAGGCGAGCAATCCGAAGAACGCGCGGGTGATGCCCCAACGAAGCTTTGGCTGTGGCGGGCCGGACGCCGAGGGCGTCAGCGGCTGCGCCGGTACAACCGGCGATGCGTAGGCTTGGGCAGCTTCGACCGGCGGCGGTGGGGGTGGCGGAGAGCCGTAGCCGTCCGGTGCATCGCCCGATTCGGCAGTAGCCATCGCCCCGACCGGCGGAGTCCCGCTGCACAGCCACCAGCCCGACGCCTGAACAATCAGCGCCGCGGTGCCGGCGATGCCCGCCGCAACGAACGCTACCTCGTCATGACGCCCATTCATCATCGCGTGGATGATGCCCGTACAAATGGCCGCGCCGAAGGCCGTCCAGATGGCGCTGCCGAAGCCGAGTTCACCCGGCTTGTCGCGGTCGAAGGCTTTGTTCCAGTTGGCAAACGTCGCCACCGCGAGTAGCCCCAGCCAAATCGGCATTCCATAGTGCGTATCGGCATCGAGCGCGGGAGCCGCTCCGACGGCCAGCAGCGGCGTGGCGCATCCCAGGCGCACGAAGTGTTGTGCCCAGTTGGGTCCGTGCAACACGCCGAACCAACCGATGGCGCGCTGCGACAGGAGCACGGCCACGGCCATGGCAATGACCATCATGCCCGCGGAGGCGCCGTACTGGTCGCCGCGGCGCTCCGCCGTTTCGCCGACCAGAAGACCCAGACCAATCGCCAAGCCGACGGACAGCAACCCACTCAGAAGCATCCGCTTCTTGCGGACGCCCGATCCTTGCGGCGCATCAGCCTTGCGCTGGGCGGCCAACGCTTCTCGATGGGCTTTGCGCGCCGCCCGCCGTGTCCGCCTGCCGAGCGGATCCCGTGGCGCCGGATGGCCGGCGAGTTTCGCCATCTTGGCGTCCATCTTTTTCGACACCCGGTCCATGCGCCGGCTCAGCCGATCGGGAAAGCTGACGTTGGCTTGTCCGATGGGCTCGGCGTAGGGGACGTCACCGCGAACGGGCTCCGCGAAGCCCGGCCCAAAGCCCCGCGCGGGATTGGGCGAGGGCATCGGTGAATCGAGCGGATCTCCCGCGTGGTGGGCAACCGCGGCGCCCAGGCTATGCGGTCGGAAACCCGCAACGCTTTCGCGAATGGTCTCCTCGTCCATCAGCTCACTGATCATTTCGTCAACGGTCTGATACCGATCCTTGGGGTCTTTTTGCAGCGCCTTGCGGATGACCTTGCCGAACGGGTGCGGCAGTTCGTCCAGCTCGGGCTGGGTGGTCAGGTGCTTCATGAGCACCTCGGCCATGCTCGAGCCCTCAAACGGAACCTTACCCAAGAGCATCTCGTAGAGCATCACCCCGAGGGCGTAGATGTCCACGCCGCGGGAGTAGTTCCCGCTGCCGATCTCCGGGGCCATGTAGTGGACGGTGCCGACGCTGGCCGTCTGCGCGCTGTGGCGCGAGATGGAGATGAACTTGCTGAGTCCGTAGTCGCCGATCTTCACATAGCCGTCGTCGTAGAAGATGTTGCCGGGCTTGAGGTCACGGTGAACGATGCCAGAGTCATGCAGATAGGCGAGGCCCTTGCCGATTTCTCGAAGAAAGAAGGCGGCCTTTTGCGGCTCGAATCCGTGGGGCTCGGCGATCAGCAGGTCGCGAAGCGACGGTCCGGAGCAATACTCCATCACGATGGTGTACTCACCGTCGGTGGTCTTCTTGACATCGAAGATCGAAACGAGGTGGGGGCTCTTCAGGTTGATGCAGTTGGCGACGCCGCGCAGCTCGATCTGCGGGTTGTCGCGAAGGTACTTGAGCGCCACCTCGCGCCCGCCGTCGCTGATGGCGTAGTACACTTCGCCGAACCCGCCCTTGCCCACGGCACGCTGGATCGTGTAGCCGTCGACCGGTCTGTCGCCGTGTTTGAATGTATAAGCCATGATTCGCTACTTCTTTATGGACCGTGTTGTGGTCGGGTCTTCCGTCCGTTTTCGACCGACGTTGGCGTCGGCCCGCTCGGGGGCGGTTCCCACCCGCTAGATCGTTCGTCCGTGGGCGTGCATGACCCACGGTTGCAACACCAGGCTCGCTCCGGCGATCTCCACCGGCTCGCCCAGGCGAAGCTCGACGGCATCCGTGTCCACGTGCCCGTCGCTCTTTTGACGCAGCCACATGGCGCCGTTGCGTTCGAAGAGTACCAGTGACGGTCCGGCGTGGCGGCATCCGATGTGGACGCCGGGTCCGGACCCGACGGCGGCATGCCGATGAAACAGCACCACGCGGCGCACGTCATTGGGCATCTTCGTCGTGTCGGACAGATCGAGCACTGCGGTCGGGCTCTTGCGGCTGGGCAGGCGAAAAGACAGCTTCGCCTTTCGACCCATCACGACCCGGTCGCCGTCGCGCAGTAGCTGATGCGGCGTGCGCCGACCGGCCACCTCGACATCCTTGTCCGTAAACAAAAAGTAGTCGTCGTCCACGCGTTGGATGTTTGCGTGGTTCTCGGCAATGTCGCTGTAGACCGGGATGTCAGCCGGTTTTCTTGAGGTCGCCCGACCCAGCGAAACGCGCTCGCCGCGGAGGATCAGATAGCTTCCCCCGCCATCGACCAACAGCAACAGCCGGTCGGGCAACGAGCCGTCGGTTTGCCCGCGACCGGGCAACGCGACGGTGTCATCGAGCGACGCCGCGTGCGGCGCGCCCGGCAATGGCTTTGGGGTTTGGTTGTTCATGCGATCCCCCAGGGGTCCGGCACAAAGAGCCGTCTTCAACTCCTCGATCTGCCCGAGCTGGCTGATCAGTTCCTTGATCCATTCGGCGCGAGGCAGCAGGCGACCCAAACTCATCGCGTGTCGCCGCGCTTCAGCGTATTGCGTGACGCGAACGCAACGGGCCGTCTGTCGAGCGATGCCGAGCAGATCGACCAGCTCTCGTCGCGCCGGCAGGGTCTTGCCCAGTCCGCCAAGGCAGTCGAGTTCGTCCGCCGCCCGGTTCAGGCGGCCCTCCGCCAGCGCCGCTCGGGCGGCGCTTAACACCTGCTCGCAGAGGCGCGTTTCGAGGCGCGCTAACGCCTCGTTGTGGGCGTCGATGGATTTCGCGCGCTTGAGCCTGGACGCCGCGGCGGTTGTCTGCCCCTGAGCCATCAGACGCTCCGCCTGCTCGACGATCTCGGCCGCGTCCTCGGCGCGGTGTTCAACCTGGCGACGCAGCGCCTCCGCGGAAGGGTCGTTCTCGCCGGCGTTCTCGAGGATCCGTCGGCCGGCCGCCAGCGAGCCGTCCTCGACACGGCGACGGGCGTTCTCGATGCGCTCGCGGTCGGTCTGCTCGCGCCGGCGCTGCTCGGAGGCCACGGTGCGGACGTGTCCACGCAGCTCGGCGATTTCCTCGCCCTTCACGCCGCCGGTCTCCGCCCGTTCCAGGTCCATCAGCGCCTCGGTGAAGCGGTCGGCGCGGTAGTGGTTCCGGGCGCGTTCGATGAATCGGTCGGCGAGGGTGGTGAGGATGGCCGCCCCGCGGCGGTGCTCGCGAATGTCGGGAGCGGTGGCGAGCCGGTAGGCCTCGTCCAACCTGCCATCTCGTAGCGCGTTCTCGGCGGCCTTGAGACGGACGAATAGCAACCGGCTAAGCATGATTCACTCCTGGTCAGATCGTCCGCTGTCGGCGGATGATACGCAAGCTTGGTAGTGGTCCCGACCCCCCGGCAACGTCCGATACGCCGGACTCGGCGGTCTGAAACCGGGCCAACCCCTCTACATTCGGGCTGGGAGGCCGATTATTCGTGCCCGGGACGGGCTCGGCATTCGGACCTCCGAGGCGATGGATGGTCAGCGGGACCACCGCAGGGGGAAAGCGGATCC
This sequence comes from uncultured bacterium, assembly GCA_965371245.1. Lineage (GTDB taxonomy): Bacteria > Planctomycetota > Phycisphaerae > UBA1845 > UBA1845 > CBDUXT01. The sequence goes on from CBDUXT010000010.1 coordinate 17,691, forward strand.
TACGGGCGCGCCGGGTGCCTTGCCCTGGGTTTGCAGGGACGGTCAGCCGCTGCTAGCGGCCGCTAGGCTTGCCCCCGAGCCACGCCCGGAGGTTGCGGGCGAGAATCTGTTCGTCGCGCTGGGCGAGAATGTGCTCGGCCAGGGCCGGTTTTACCTTGAGGGTCTTCATGGCCGCCGCGACGCGCTGCCAGAGCCGGTCGCGCTTCCGGTCTGTCTCCGCCAACGACAGCTCGGTTACGATTTCGCCGAGGCGGTTGAGCGTGATGTCGTCTCGGTGATCGTAGTACCGGGCGATGATCTTCTTTTGATGCGGCGTGTGGTCGGCCATACGCACTTGGTAACGAGGAGTGGACGATGCGTCAACCGAGTCGGCGAGCTGTTGTTGACGTGGGGCGCATCCCCGCAAGAGGGCAATCCCTGTCGTTTCTGTGAAGCTGCTGGTGCCACGCCGAGGTCAGTTGCTGTTCAAGGGGCTCTTAGGAGGTGATCTCCGCCGCTTCGAAGGAGGTGCCGACCAGGTAGCCCAGCAGGCCGCGCGTGCAGTGGACCACCCGGGCGGGTATCCATGGGGCGGGCTTGTCGCCGGAGAACTCGCGGACCCACAGTTGCCGTTCGCTCCGCACCTCTCGCCTCGACCAGAAGGCAAAACCGGAATCGCCGATGTTGTGCATGGTGGCCGGGAAGATGCAGGTCGGCTCGTGGGGGTCCGTGGTCACGTCGAGTCGGATGGGCGCTCGGTAGCGCGTGGACTTCCGCGCCCCGGCGCGTGTGTCCTCTCGCCCGTCTCGGCGGGCCGTCTCGATGAGACGGGCGATCTCGTCAGCTTCGATTCGTCTGGACGTCGTGCTCTCTGTCGCCATGGCGTTGTCCTTTGGATCCCGGTTCAGCAACGCGCTCAAGTGACGCACCCCGCGCGCGACGACTCGGTTGCGGTGAACCAACAACGGTATGTCGGATCGCGGCGTACCACGACTTTATCTCACGCTGGGGAAGTGACCTGGAGAACCGAAGACGCGGACGAAAACCGCCCGCGTACAGAAGATCGGCTTGTGCCACGCACCGGTTCCTTCGGCGTGACCAAAGCCGGGTGAGCCGGAACCAGAGCGTACATCGCCCCAGCGGTCCGTGTCCGATGCGCCCTTCGCAGCGGGCGATTAGCTCGGACCCTGACTCTACGGTATTTCAGGCGTTAGAATGGAACAATCAGGCGGTCCGGCCACGCGAACGGCCGTGAACGTGCCGCAGACGATCGACGGAAAGCTAATGCATTGTTCGAAGACCTCCACGGCCATCCGGAATTCCCAGGTTCCACTCATCTCGTCTCCCGAGACGTCGCCGTCAAGTGTTGTGATGCCCTCTTCACGGAGACACAGCGCGACGCCCACCGTAACGGATTCCTCCAAATGCATGCTCCCCGTCAGGGGATTGAACACTGCCTCTGGGTCGATGATGAACCGGTCCGTATCCTGGGAGACACTTCCGAGGTTCCGGTACGCGGTGAGGTTTGGTCCGTTCACGCTCGGATAGGCGAAGTTCAAGCACTCGGTGTCCAGCACGATCCAGTTTTCCACGAGGTTGTTGTTCCCGTCGAAACGCAGGTAGCGGATCTCAGTTTGGACACCGGCCGGCTCCCCCTGCCCGCACTCGCCAGTGAGGGGCAGCTCGAATCGCCAGATCCCCTCGAGTGTCGCGATGTCTTCGCATGCATCCGGGATTCCGTTGCCGTTGACGTTCGGATCGCATTCGGAAGTGCAGAAGAACGGTCCGCCCGGGGCTTCGGTTCCCTCGGCGATTTCACAGACGTCCGGTGTGCCGTTGTCGTTGCAGTCGTTGCTGCGCTCGTCGGCGATGTCTTCCGAGTCCGCGAACCCGTTTCTGTTGCAGTCGTCGAAGCCGCACGGAACGTCGCCGTCGGGTTCTTCGGAGAAGATTGTTGCCCCGCCAAGGGCGCTCGTTCCGGGACGTGACTCACTAAACTCGACGGTCAAAAGCTGATACGCGCCGCCGTCGTTTTGATGGGTGGACAACTCAAACGCCAGGAAGTCGGCCGAAGCCAGATCGCCAGGGAGATCAAGACCCGCCGCGGTGTTCAGAGGCAGATCAAGGACAACCAGGCTACCGCCACCCTCGCCGGCGGCCGCCTTGACCTCCGCGGACAGATCAATGCGGATCCATCGCGGCGTTCCGTAGTCCTCGACACCGGATCCGTTACGCAGTCGTTTGGCAACAAGCCGAATGGCGAAGCAGCCCCCCGTAAACGGACCCGTGCGATGGAATGCGATTCGCATCCCCACGTCGTTGCCGGTGTTGTAGAGTTCGGGGACGGCCACGCGGTAGGCCACCGCATTGACTCCAACCGTAGTGCCGGCCGCTGTTGGAAACACGCCAAGGACCGGTTCGTCGATGCTGACGACTTCGATCGGAAGGCTTCCGTTCGGTGTTCCAGCCGCGGCAAAAAAGTCATCGACCAACACGTGGAAGAGTTCCTGCCCATCCACGCCGTTGGAACCCGACGAGCCCGACGGCCCATCGGCCCCCGGCGCTCCGGGTTGCCCTTGGCAGTCGAGCGCGTTGAAGTCGCCGTCGCCATTGACATCCTCAGCGGGATCGGCGATGCCGTTGCCGTTGAGGTCCCAACAGTTCAGCCCTCTGACGTCGTTCGACCCGTCGCGCCCCGGTGAGCCCGGCTCGCCCGCGCAGTCGAGGACGTCGAAGGCGCCGTCGCCGTTGGCGTCCTCTTCCGGATCGCCTAGGCCGTTGCCGTTGAGGTCCCAACAGTTCACGCCGTCGCTACCGGGAAGCGCGTCTCCGATCATGCCGTCGCTTGCCGGTCGAAACAGCAGGGCGGCTGCCAGGCTGCCCAAGAGGTCGCGCTGGTAATCCTCGAGCCCGAGGAAACTGCCGCCGCAGCCCGGTGCGGTGATCAACACGCACGCGGTAAGAACTGTAGCCCCATAAAGAATCGATGCCCGTTTTGCGTTCATGTTGGGTCCTCTTCAAATCCTTCTGCACGCTGACCGGCGGTTGCGGACCGCCGTCAACTCAGATTGTGTCTTCAGCTCCGATACGTCTTGCTCGAAGGCCCCGTCTTCCCACGGAAGATCGGGCACACGATTCTGAATGTGCCATCCGTCCGGCGTGGACTCGCTGATTGGCGACCATCGTCCCAAATCCCCGTGATCCTGGTTCCTGCCGCAGTTCATGATGTCCCAGTCGTCCTTGACGCCGTTTCCAATACAGTCGTGCCCGCCGGTTCACTTCGATGTGTGGGTGATGACCAGTTGCTTGGGCTCGCTGCCGAAGATCGTGCCGCCGGGCGTAGCCAACTCCATGGGAATCGGTGGTCCAGAAAAGGTGCGCGTGGCGGTGTCGAAGATGCGGACGGTACGGCTGCCTCTGAAGGAGACCATCCCCCGATCGCCGGCGTCGGTCAGATCGATCCCGTACGACTCGAACTGCGGGTCACCGGCATCGTCGATGTTCTCCACGAACGTGGTCACCGGAAGACCTTCGACCGTTGTGATCTCAACCACTCGCACGAAGGTGTTCTCATCCGTGCTATAGAGAAAACGACCGTCAGGCGAGATGGCGATACCGCGCTCGCCTGAGAAGTCGCCCGTCAGGAGCGCTTCATCATCGCTGGTGCGTATGGCGTTGTTCTCTGCGAAGACAAAAGCGCCGTCCGGCGAAACTACAAGCTCCCGCCTGGCCGCGCCGCTTGTGCCCAGAAACACCGGGCCGCTCTGCGCGGAAACGTCCACAACGTACATGGAGCCTCGCCCGGCGGCGTATACCTTCTGTCCGTCGGGAGTGACGACGATCCCCTCGAGCGAGGCCGAGCTATCAAGGATCAACTCCGCCACCACGTCACCGGCCGGCAGGTCCACGACGACCACCGTCCCGTCTCCGTTTTCGCTTCCACCGTTCTTCATGGCTATGTACAGCCATTCGCCGTCGGGGCTGACCACGACATCGTACGGTTCAGTGGCGCTGACCAAGTCGCTGCCCCCCAGATCGATCGTTTGTGCCAACGTGTTGGTGGCCGTGTCGATGACGGAAACCGACCCGCCGTCGCGATTGGCAACGTACACTCGACTGTTGTCGGGCGCGATGTCTATGCCTCGCGGATCGTCGCCGACATCGACAACCGCCACGACCGTCGAGCTACACATATCGACGACGAAGACGTTGTCCGATCCGGTGTTGGAAATGTAGGCTTGCGCGGGGTCAAAACAACAGACGTCATCCTCAGACAGGATGACCTTGCCGCCCGAACGTGTCGCGCTGCCGGTGGCCGATTCGAAGAACTCGACGCCAAGCAGCTCATACGACCGGCTGTCGGCCTCATGCGTCGCCAGCTCGAATGCCAGCAGATCGCCCGCGGACAGGTCGCCCGGGTAGCCGAGTCCGGCGGCCGTATTGAGCGGCAGGTCGATCACGATGAAGACGCCAATGGATTCGCCGTTACCGGCTGCGTCGCCGTTGTTGTCGGGTTGTTCGATGCGAACCCACCGCCGACCGCAGCCCGGTGCTGCCGGGTCGCCGTTGCAGGTCGCAGGGTCGGGAACGTCGCGGTCGTACACCTCGACGCCCGAGCCGTTTTGCAGCCGCCGGGCATCGACGCTGAAGATGAAGCAATCGCCCTCGAGAAAGCCCGTGCGGTAGAACATCAGCCGCATCGTCACGTCGTTGCCGGTTGTGTACCCCTGCGGAATCGCGACGCGGTAACCGATCGCGCTCTTGCCCTCGAAATCCAAGACCGGTTCATCGATCCGGATGAACTCGACCGGAAGTTGCGCCGAGAATGGAGCGGGCGTCCCAAAGAAGTCGTCGATGAAAACGCTGAAAAATGCGGGGCCGTCCGCGCCGTCCGCCCCCGACGAACCGGCCGATCCGCTGGAACCGTTCGATCCGTCGCTGCCCTGGCAGTCGGCCGTGTCGAATTGGCCGTCGCTGTTGCGATCTTCGTTCGGATCACCCACGCCGTTGGCGTTCAGATCCCAGCAGCGTAGCCCGCTGGTTCCGGGCGTGCCGTCCCGGCCGGGTGAGCCCGCGGCCGCGTCATCGCCCTGGCAGTCCCGAGCGTCAAACTCGCCGTCGCCGTTGGTGTCCTCGACCGGGTCACCCTCGCCGTTTCCGTTGAGATCCCAGCAGTTGAGGCCGTCGGCACCAGGCACCGGCTGTCCGGCGCCCCCTGGGGCGGGCTGAATAAGCAGCGCCGCCGCCAGCCCGCCCAGTAGATCGCGCTGGTAGTCCTCGAGGCCGAGGAAGCCATTACCGCAGCCGGGTATGGTGACGGCCGCTCCGGCAAGCAGCAGGCCTGCCGCCGCGACTGATCGAATGATCCAACGGTCTTTTCTCATCATCTCATTTCCTCTCGCGGTTGGGGTGCGAGGTAGAAGTTAGTTATCAGTTATCAGTTATCAGTTATCAGTTATCAGTTGTCAGTCGGCAGTTTGCTTCCTGATGACTGATGACTGATGACTCACCACTGACAACTACTTCCTGCTTTCTCGTTTCAGTCTGACGCACGCCGCCATGCTCAATCGGGGCACTCGACATCGCACGCGTCGTGGATGCCGTTGCCGTTGCAGTCATGGCCGTCGAGTTCGCAATCGTCGGGGACGCCGTTCTCGTTGCAATCGAGCGAACAGTCGTCCGGGAACCAGGTCTTGCTGGCCACGTTGGACAACTGGGTTTCCTCTTCTTCGACAAACGAAGCTTGGATCTCATCCGTGCCCACGCCGCCCGTGCCGATGTAGGTGAAGGTCGCCAGCCCGTTGCCATCGGTCACGCCGGTGCCGACAGTGCCCGCGTTTGGTCCCAAGAGCACCTCGAAGGTGACCTCCACGCCCGATGCGGGAACGCCCTCGATGTTCACCGCAGCCGTCACCGTGTGCTCCGAGCCGACGAAGTTGAAGGCCGCCGGCGGTGTCAGGCCTACGACACTGGGCACGGGTGGGGCGAACCCGCCGCACACCCGGACGATGCTGTTGATGAGATCAGGAGTGACCATCCCGTCGGCGAAGCGTGTTTGATTCTGAGTGAGGAAGATGCAGCCGTCTCCGCCGACCTGGATCAGGTCGCCGCGAAATCCGCCGCTGGCGAAAATCGACAGTGTCGGCGTTTGCGTGAAATCGCCATCGGGGAAGTCAAAACGGGAGATCGTGCCGTCGAGGTTCACGGTCACGAGAAACTTCGGACTGCTAGCGTGGAACGCGATGCCGTCGGGGTCATGCGGGCCGCCGTCGTGGATGATCGGGATGCGCTGGACCAGTGATCCGTCGCGCCGAAGCACGATCAGCTCCGGGTCCTTGCGAGTGATATCCGGCGAGTCAGGACGCAAGTCGCTCCCCGCGAGCATGAGAAACTGCCCGCTCGGGTCGAAGGCAATGCCGTCGAGTTTGAGGTTCGCCTCCCCGGTGGTGGCGTTGGAAAACACCGAGGATGCAGTGAATCCGGCGTTGACGGTCCAAATCGTGCCGTCCGCGCCAACGTACACCAGGTTTCCGTTTAAGGGGTCGGGCGTGATACCCAGCCCCTTGCCCGCGGGTCCGAACGGATCGCGTAACTCCGTTCCGGTTTCGGCGTCCAGGTTGGTAACGCCCAGCCCGGTGTTGGAGTAGAGTGTTCCATCCACGTGGTTCGTCAGACCGCAGCCTGCGTTGCTGTCGAGCGTATCAATCAGCGGGTGAATCGTGCTGCCGTGTACGACCTCGGTCGTCTGCGCGTCGAAGCGGCGCAGCGCGCTTCCGGCGAAGTCCGTGCTCGGTCCCGGGCAGGCATCGACAAGAACGTCGCCGTCCGGCGCAAACGCAACGCCGCCCATGAAACCCGGTGCGCTGGCGTATAGCTCCTGTGTGAACCCGCTCTGAAGGAAGGTGAAGGGCAAACTTGCGCCCGCCGCCACGTCGCCGCCGAAGTCACAAAGGTCGCATTCGTCCGGTCGGCCGTTCTCGTTGCAGTCCTGGCATGAGGGATCGTCATCCGGGCAGTTCGCACGATCGTCCTCATCGGGGATCCCATTTTCGTTGCAGTCGATCAGGCAGGTCGCTGTCGGTTGACCATCGAAGAACACGGTGGCGCCCTCTGTCCCGGCCGTCCCGGACGCGGACTCAAAGAACTCGACGCCGAGGATCTGATAGCGCCGACCGTCGTGGAACTCGTAGCGCGCCACTTCAAAGGCCAAAAAGTCGCCGCCGGCGAGGCGCGCGTTCCTGTCGAGGTCCAACCCCACCATCGAGTTGAGAGGAAGATCGACGACCACCAGCACACCGGTATCCTCGATGTCGCCCGCCGTCATGCCGGTTGGGAGGATTTCGGTGTCAACGCGGACCCATCGCCGCCCGCAAGCAGCGCTGCGCTGGGCTTCACAGTCGTCATAGGCATCGACACCGGTTCCGGCCCGCAGGTGACGTGCGTCCACCGTGAAAATGAAGCAGTCGCCGGTGAACCCGCCGGTGCGGAAGAAGAACATCCGCATGGTGACGTCGTTGCCCGCCTGATAGCTGTCGGGGATCGCGACGCGATACGCGAAGGCGCTTTGACCGGGCGAGTCCAGGATCGGCTCGTCGATGGTCACGACATCGACCGTCAGGTTCGGGTTGACGCCAACAACTTCGGCCGATGTCCCGTCGAACCGATCGTTGAGGCCGAAGAAGTCGTCGATGAAGATGTCAAAGAAAGAGGGGCCGCTCGCGCCGCTCGATCCCGAGCTGCCGCTTGACCCGCTTGCCCCGTCGGCGCCGACCGATCCCCGGCAATCCAGAGCGTCAAAGATGCCGTCGCCGTTGACGTCCTCTTGCTCATCGGCGATGCCGTTGGCGTTGACGTCCCAGCAGTTTAGACCGTCGGCGCCGGACGTGCCGCTCGGACCCGGCGAGCCTGGCTCGCCCCCCGCGCCCACGCAGTCCAGCGCGTCAAACGCTCCGTCTCCGTTGAGGTCCTCGTCCAGGTCACCCTCACCGTTGCCGTTGAGGTCCCAACAGTCGGCGCCGTCGGCACCCGGGACGGGCTGACCTGTTGCGTCGCCGGCGATCTCTTGTGCGAGCAGGGCGCCGGCGATCGCACCCAGGAAGTCACGTTGGTAGTCTTCGAGGCCGAGAAAATCGTTTCCGCCACAGCCGGGTGCCGTGAGCATGGCGGCCCCCAGCAACAGACAGGTGGCGGCGTGTCGGCGTGTAAGAACGGATATCATCGTTGAATGTCTCCTCCCGTCACGATTCGCCAGCCGATGGACGGGTCAGTGCCCGACGGCACACGTCGAGCGGTCCAACCCCGGCTTCGGACGGTTATGGCAAAGCGAGCACGTGCATCCCCCGGCGAAACACACCGGTTGCATTTCAAGAAAAGAAGGGCGCCAAGAAGGCCAACTCCGAACGCGCCTCGGCCGAACTCGACCCAAAGCGTTCAACACCTTCCCTGGCGAGAGAGTTGCGAACACGAGCGAAGCGCCTGCCCGATCCGTCAGAACGCCTGGCTCAACCGTGCTGCCCAAGGGTGCCACAGTTCCGTCAGTAACGGAGCGACACCACATGGCACCTTCATGGGCACGCCCGAATGGACGTCCCCACGCGAAACCTACTTCGGAGTGTAATCATCTTCTGCCCGGCCTTCAAGTGTGAACCGGAAAGTTTCGTTCAGTCAGAAGCCGTCGCGACGGACCCGCGCTTATATGCGGACGCAGTCGGGGCGGAATCAGGTCGAACGAGATCGGCCGAGAATCACCCGACGTCCGATAAAGGTAATCGCACGTGATGGAACATCACCGATAAGAGGGGTTCATGCCACAGTGAGCGTTGCGGCGGACCTGCTCGCGGGTTCATCGGCGACAGCCGGGAACGCCTATCCCACGCGTACCGCCAACATCGTGATGTCATCACTCTGGCGTGCCCCGGCCGCGAAGGTGGCGACGCTCTTGCGCACCTGTTTGACAAGCCGTTGCGGTGTCGCCTGGCGATTCTCGACAAGTGCCTCGATGAGCCGTCTTGTTCCGAACATCTGCTGATCCGCGTTCATCGCCTCGATAACGCCGTCGGTGTAGGTGAACAACAGATAGGGATCGGGTCCCATGTTCACGCTCGCGGTGGGGAAGTCCGCGGTGTCGGACACGCCCAGCGGAAGACCGGAATCGGCCACCAGTTCCTCGGGCGCTTCCTCGGTGCCGCGAAGGACCAACGGCAAGTGGTGACCCGCACTGGCAACTTGAACACGCTGCTCTTTCGGCTCGATCACGACGAGGAGGCAAGTGATGAACTTGGACGAATCCGTGTTGGCATGGATCAGGTGGTTCCACTCCGCCAGGAGTGTTCCCGGATCCGACCCTTCTTTGATCGTCACGCGGGCGGCCGCCTGGAGATTGGCCATCAAGAGGGCGGCCGGCATGCCCTCGCCGGTTACGTCGGCCATGACGCACCACACCCGGCCGTCTCCGGTCTCGATCACGTCATAATAGTCGCCGCTGACCCGGTGTCCCGGGTTGTTGAGCGCGGCGATCTTCAACGTCGCGCGATGGGGCAAGTCCGCCGGGAACAGCTCCGTCTGAATACTCCGCGCAAGCTCGATGTCGCGCTCGAGCTGGACCATCTGCTTTTGATCCTCCATGAGCCGACAGTTGATCAACCCGATCGCCAGTTGCTGGGCGATGCCTGCGAGGAAGTCCATGTCCTCGTTGGTGTAGGAAGCCGACGTGCTGACCCGGTCTCCGTAAATGATGCCGAGCGTCTCATCGCCGTGAACCAGCGGGACGCACATGGCCGAGCGAATTCCCTGTTGAACCATGCTTACGGTGGGATCGGTGTTACACATCCCATCGTCGGCGAAGACGGCTCGTTCACCATGTTCCAGCGCGCGGTTCAGAAGCGTCCGGCTGATCTTCAACTCCCCCTCCGGACCGCGCAGGTGGCGCACGACCGGCCAATCAAGCACACGCGAGTCGCGGCGCCGGATGCCGATGACGCCGCGTTCGAACTGGAGCGTCTCCGTGCAGACGTCCATGGCGTTCTCGAAGAGCTGGTCCTGGCTCTGGAGTGTGGTGAGGCGCGCGCCCATTTCGTAAATCATTTCCAGCCGTTTTTGAGAAAGTGCCAGCCGCTGCTCACGGCCTACGTAATGGGTGGCGTGGCTCTGAGTCAGGTCGTCCGAGATCACCACGGACGTTTGCGATTCCGTCGGTGACTCTCGAAAGATCGCCAGCGCCGACCCAATCGATATGCGGTCCCCGTCGCGCAGCGCGACCGGCGTGCAGGGGAGATCGTTGACCAACGTGCCGTTCTTACTCTCGAGATCCTCGACCACGAACCCGTCGGGGCCGGGAACAAACCGGGCGTGGCGGCGCGAAGCGCTCGCGTCTTCGATCGGGATGTCGCAGGTCGCTTCGCGACCGATGACCGCGGCGCGATTCCCCAACACGTGTCGAACCTCGCTGCCGTCGGAAAGCGTGATCAAAAGAACCGGCACGGTCATCCACCTTGGTTGAGGCCGCCGCCATCGGCCGGGTCCAGGAGATCCCTACGGCTTGCAATCGCAGATGCAGACGTATTTTCCGCATCCGGGGCATCCGGAGCCGTACTTACTCATCATTGTACTCGATAAGTCCACGCCGTTGATGTTGGCAAGCGTCACAAGCCAGGCAAGCACGTCCGCGAACTCGGATTCCTTCTGCGCCTGCGTTCCCTCGCGCAGGGCCGCGGCAAGCTCCCCGATTTCCTCGGACAGCCACAGGAACGTGGCAGCGGAACCCCGCTCGCGATCCTTGGCGCTGTACATCTTTTCGATCAGCTCTTGAAGTTCGCCTAGCTTCATCGAATGGCTCACTTGGTCTGCGAGATGTTCCTGTCGCAGGTTCCATGCGTTCTACTGCCCCGCTCCGAACTCGTGTCAGCGGGTAGGGCGGGCTATTGCCCGCCTTGATGTTTTTCCGAGCCGCGACCGTGAGGGAGCGGACCTCCGAATGTCGATCCCGTCGCGGGAAATCGCTTCCTGACGGGCGCGGCTCGGTTTGGCCAAACCCGTCAACCTACACGCGACGGAGCGCTAGGTGCTGATGGTTCGATAGTACTCGATCGCGCGCTTCAAGCCGTCCTCAAACGACACGATCGGTTTGAAGCCCAGTAGTTTGGTCGCCAAAGAGACGTCCGCGCAAGAGTGCCGAACGTCGCCCGTCCGCTCCGGAACGTACTTCGATGCGATCGCCGTGCCCAGCGCCCGGTTGATCGCCGCGATCACTTCGTTGACGCTGATCGCCCCGCCCCAAGCCAGGTTCACCACGTTGCCGGTGGTCCTGGTGGCTTTCATGGCCAGAAGGTTGCCTTCCACGACGTTGTCGATGTAGGTGAAGTCGCGGGTCTGTTCGCCGTCGCCGAAAACCGTCGGAGGTTCACCCCGTAGGATGGCGCTGACGAACGCCGGAATGGCGGCCGCGTACTGACTGTTCGGATCCTGCCGTTCGCCGAACACGTTGAAGTAACGCAAGGATATCGTCTCAAGCCCGTAGCACTCGAAGAACGCTCGCCCATACATCTCGCCGATGCACTTCTGGACCGCATAGGGGCTGAGCGGCTCCGGGCTGATTCCTTCGTGCTTGGGCGACTCCTCGGTTTCCCCATAGACCGAACTGCTGGCGGCGTAGATCACGCGCCGGACCTTCTGGTCCACGGCCGCACGAAAGACGTTGAACGTTCCGTTCACGTTGACGTCGTGACTTGTCTGCGGATCATCGACGGACTTGGGTACCGAGGGGACCGCCGCCTGATGAAAGACAAACTCGACTCCGCGACACGCCTCGACGCAGGTCTTCGGATCGCGGATGTCACCCTCGCACAACTCAACCCGGTCTCCCACGTGGGCGAGGTTTCGCCTTGAGCCGCTGGAAAAATCGTCCAGGACGCGAACCGTGTGCCCCAGTGCGACGAACCGCGTTGTCAGGTGCCCGCCGATGAAGCCCGCGCCACCTGTTACAAGAATACTGGACATCAAGAACTCACTGGATGACGAACCCGCTAAACCGCGTCCCTGCACGCCTGTTGGGCGATCGTGTCCGGCCTGCGGGACCGGACCGATCGACGGGGCTCTAGCGTCGCTAGCCCCCGGGTAGTCTCGTTGCGGGGTGGCGGATTGGCAAGGACGGCGATGCCCGGCCGGGTTTTGGCTTTCTCGCCCCGAAGCGTCCGTCCGTCGCGGCTCGATGCGGCGGTTGACCGCTCCCGATCGCCGCGGCTAGACTCGCCGCAATTGGATGGATGTTGGCGTGGGAGATTCTCCCCAAGGACACAGGCTGCCATGACCACGACCTCTTCGGCACCAAGACCCTTGCTCGTGCTGACTCTCGTAGCCGTTGCCGGTTCGAGCGGTTGTCAGGCTCCGCCGCGCGCCGGGGCGGTTGCAGCGCCGGGCGAGATTCCGTCGCTGCTCGTGGCGAGCCGGATCGAGATCGTGGAGCCGTTTACGCGCGTCCGGGCATTCGACAGCGCCGAAACGCCCAACGGAATCGAGTTGCTGCTTCAGGCGGTCAACCCGCTGGACAACCCGTGGAACCTCGTGGGGCAGGTCCGCGTGGAGCTGTACGAGTACGCTCCGGCCAGCGGCGACCGAAAGGCCCGTCGCGTGGAACAATGGAACGTCGAGCTGACCTCCGACGTGCAACAACAGCGAAAGCACTGGAACTCCTTGACGCAGATGTACGAGTTCCGACTCGGATTTGATCCGGCTCGGATCGATCCAGGAAAGAGATATGTCGTGACCGTCACCTACGACGCACCCACCGGCGGGCGCCTGACCGACGAGTGCCTGATCGATCCCCGTTCCGCGAGTTCCGCCTCGTTCCGACCACCCACCGGGCGACCCTGACGCTCGCGACATCCCCTTGGCCCAGCCGGCCCGCCGTTGACGCGCACATCGCTATCGCCTAGGTTCGTGCCTCGGTTTGCGGCGCGGTTGCTTGCATCCGCTGATTTCGGCCCGGTCGCGGTGACCCGGGGCTCAACTCGAAAGGTGCACTATGAACCCAACACAATGCATGTATCCGGCTGGTCTGTGTGTCCTGTTCCTTTCGTGGGCGGCCGCGGACACCTCCGCCGGTGCCAACGACGCAGCAAGATCGGCGAGCGCCGCGACAAGGCTGCTTTCGCTTCGTGCTTCCGACGCGGTGACGGGGTTCCAGGAGCCCAATGACGCGGAAGCGGGCGGCGCGGCCGGCGAATACGATCTGGCGGGTCCTTATTTCCTTCGCAGCGCCGACCCGGTCCCCCCCGGCGAGCTGGAGCTGAAGTTCATCTACGGTTTCCAGAACTCGGCGGACAACAGTGACGAGCACGAGGTCGAGTTCGAGCTTGAATGGGGCATCGCGGAGGATCTGGAGTTTATCCTGGAGCTTCCCGTTACGCTGGCTGAGGGAGGGGTCAGGGGGAACGGCGACATCGAGGAGTTGGGTTTCCACATCCGACATTGGAGGGAGTCCGGTTCTCGACCGGCCTTTGCCACCCGACATCTGATCCGTGTCCCCACGGGGTATCACTCAGACGGCGTCGATTACCTGGCGCGCGGGCTTTTCACCAAGACGCTCGTTCCCGACACATTGCGTCTTCATTGCAACCCATACCTCGAGGCGGTGAACGGCAACCTCGACGATGACACCCGGCGCTTTCAATACGGGGCGGCGATCGGCGTGGACTATCGTCTGAGCGACACGGTGCTGCTCATCGCCGACTATCAGTATCGCAGCGGTGCGGAAGAGGGGGTCGGGGGCCAGCACCTTGTCGAGTTCGGTGCTGACTGGACCCTCGGGTCCAATCGCAAGCTGGGCCTGCAAACTGAGTTCGAAATCGACGGCGACAGCCATGGGACGGACTTCGGCCTGCACATCAGCTACATCGTCACGCTCGAGACCGGGTAGGAAACCACCCTGCCGGCTGCGTCCCGAGGGTGGGGGGCCTCGGGCACGTGATTCCACGTCCGGACGCCGCCTGCCGGCATTCCGCCGGGGCGATATCTAAAGCTCTGGCGCCACCTGGCCGATACTCCGCACTAATTGCCCCGGCGAAACTCACAAGGCGGGTTGATTTCGGGATTCGTTGCTGCTAGCCTCTGTGACCGTCCAGCGGGACGTGGCGGGCAGGGGTACGCCGTTCCAAAGCATCACTCCCTGGTACATAACTGTTTAGGTCGAAAGACCAGCGCGGCGGCGCAGCGAACGCAGCGGCGCTTTGCCGCCGGTGCGAACGGGTGGCCGCCGGCGTTTCTTTACATCAGCCGGGCGAACGGGGCATCCGTTGGCGCGGGAGTACTTAAAACAGGCAGTTAGGTTGAAATGGACCGTATCAGCAACATTCGCAACATTGGCATCTCCGCCCACATCGACTCCGGCAAGACCACATTGACGGAGCGGATTCTCTTCTACGCCGGCCGAATCCATCGCATGCAGGAAATCAAGGCTAAGGACGGCGGCGGGGCGACCATGGACTTCATGGAGCTCGAGAAGGAGCGCGGCATCACGATCACCGCCGCGGCCACCACCGTTACGTGGAACGGGCGCGAGATCAACATTATCGACACACCGGGGCACGTGGACTTTACGGTCGAGGTCGAGCGGTCGCTTCGCGTGCTGGATGGTGCCGTGCTGGTGCTGTGCGCCGTCGGCGGCGTGCAGTCGCAAACGATCACGGTCGATCGGCAGATGCGCCGTTACCGCGTGCCGCGGATCGGCTTTATCAACAAAATGGACCGCACCGGGGCGGACCCGGCGCGGGTCGTCTCCGAGCTTGAGACAAAGCTCGGGCACGTCGCGGTTCCCATGCAGGTGCCCATCGGCGCCGGGGATGATTTCCTCGGGATCATCGACCTGGTCACCATGAAGGCCGTCTACAACGACGGCGACAACGGAGAGGTTCTGCGGGTCGAGCAGATTCCGTCCGAACTCCTCGAGGAGGCCGACCGTTCACGGCACGGCATGCTCGATACGCTGAGCCTTTACGACGACGAGCTGATGGAAGTGCTCTTGGAGGGCGAGGAGCCGGCCGAGGAGCAGATCCACCGCGCCGTGCGACTGGCAACCTTGAGCCGTGAGATCACGCCGATCTTCGTCGGTTCGGCCTACCACAACAAAGGCGTCCAGTGCCTGCTCGATGCCGTCTGTCGCTACCTGCCGTCACCGATCGACCGAATGGCTTACGCCTGTGACGCCGCGAACGACGGGGCCGAGGTAACCATCTCGGCGGACCCCGACGGGCCGCTGGTCGCCATGGCGTTCAAGATCTGTGACGAAACATTCGGCCAAGTGACCTACGCGCGGATCTACCAGGGAAAGATGGAGCGGGGCAAGAGCTACAAGATATCGCGGACGGGAAAAAGTCAACGCGTGGGACGGATCTCGCGCCTTCACGCGGACAAACGCGAGGACATCGACCTGGCCCGCGCCGGTGACATTGTCGGGTTGATGGGTCTCGACTGCGTGTCCGGCGATACCCTGTCCCACCCCGACCTTCGTCTGTCGCTCGAGAGCATGCATTGCCCCGAGCCGGTGATCTCGATCTCGATCGAGCCGGAGCGAAACGACGATCGCGAGCCGATGTCCAAGGCGCTGAACCGGTTCGTCAAGGAAGACCCGACCTTCCATGCGCACTTCGACGAGGAGATCGGTCAGACCATCCTGTCCGGCATGGGCGAGTTGCACCTGGAGGTCTATGTCGAACGTATCCGGCGAGAGTACAAGGCCAACGTCAAGGTGGGGCGCCCCAAGGTTCAGTACCGCGAGTCGCCGACCGCGGAGACGCCGTTCAACTACAAGCACAAGAAACAGACGGGCGGCTCCGGCCAATACGCCCACGTCATCGGAACGCTGTTTCCGCTGCCTGCCGATGCCGAGGACGATTACGAGTTCGAGAACAAGGTGACCGGGGGGCGCATTCCCTCCGAGTACATCTCCTCCGTCGATAAGGGCTTCCAGATGGCTCGCCCGAAGGGGCCCCTCGCCGGCTTTGAAGTCGTCGGCGTGAAGATGCTGCTTGAAGACGGCTCGTCCCACGCGGTCGACTCGTCGGACCTTGCGTTCCAGGTGTGTGCGCGAACCGCGTTTCGCCAGGCGATGCGAGACGCCAAGCCGGTGATCATCGAGCCCATCATGAAGGTCGAGATCGAGGTGCCGACGGAGTTTCAGGGAAGCGTAACCGGTGACATCTCCTCCCGTCGCGGTTATGTGACAGGTACGGAAATGAAGCCCCGGGTGGTTACCATTGAGGCCGAGGTGCCGCTCGCCAACATGTTCGGTTACTCGACCGACCTGCGATCGATGTCACAAGGACAGGCAACCTTCTCGATGGAGTTCACGTGCTACCGTCGCACGCCCTCGACCGTTCAGGATGAGATCATCGAGCAGCGCCGCAAGTCGAACGACAAGAACCAATCCCACGCCAAGCGCTGACGGACCGAGTGACCGGCGACATCGCCGCCTATGCGTCCGATTCCAGCCACGTGCGCGCCGGCGCGACGTGGGTGTCGCGATTCGTGAACCGGTCCCGGCCGGTTGCGAGCCTGACCCACATGCCTTACGATGCCACGCGGTCAGCGCTCGCCACCACAGGCAGAACAACCGAACCCTTGGGAGTATTCACGTGACTGCGTCCGACATGGCCTCCGCGCACCTGTTCACTTCAGAATCCGTTTCCATGGGCCATCCCGACAAGCTGGCCGACCAGATATCCGATGCGCTCCTCGACAGCCTGTTGGAACACGATCCTCAGGCCCGGGCGGCGATTGAGACGCTCGTAACCACGGGGTTGGTGGTGATCGCGGGCGAGGTGACGGTGAACCACCAGCGCGCCAGAGATGCCCTGGGCGCCGCGGAAGACACGATCAGGGACACGATTCGCCGGGTCGGCTACACGGACGCCGGCACCGGCTTCGACTATCGAAGCTGCGCCGTACTACGCGCGCTGCACAGCCAATCGCCGGACATCAGCCAAGGCGTGACCGTGGGCGCGGGGCTGCACGCCGAGCAGGGCGCCGGCGACCAGGGTCTCATGTTCGGCTTCGCCTGTGACGAAACCAAGTCACTGATGCCCCTGCCGATCCAGCTCTCGCATCGGTTGGTCGAGGAGCTTGCGACCGCCCGTCAGGAGGGTCGTGTCGATTGGCTTCGCCCCGACTCGAAATCGCAGGTGACCGTGGCATACGAAAACCAAGAGCCCACCGCGCTCCACACCGTCGTCATCTCGACGCAGCACACCGAAGAAATCATCGATCCGAAAACGAACCAGATGAGCAAGGACGCACAGCGGTGGGTGACCGAGGAGGTCATTTTTCCGGTGATCAAGCGAGAGTGCCCGGAATTATCCACCGCGGGGATGATCGTGCATGTCAACCCGACGGGTCGCTTCCTGATCGGCGGTCCGCACGGCGACGCCGGCCTGACCGGGCGCAAAATCATCGT
This sequence comes from uncultured bacterium, assembly GCA_965371245.1. Lineage (GTDB taxonomy): Bacteria > Planctomycetota > Phycisphaerae > UBA1845 > UBA1845 > CBDUXT01. The sequence continues at coordinate 35,113 of CBDUXT010000010.1, forward strand.
CGATACCTATGGGGGCCGCGGCCGACACGGCGGCGGCGCGTTCTCCGGGAAAGATCCGTCGAAGGTGGATCGCTCGGCCGCGTACATGGCGCGGCACATCGCCAAGAACGTCGTGGCGGCCAAGCTCGCGCGGCAGTGCGAGGTGCAGCTAGCCTATGCAATCGGCGTCGCCGACCCTGTGAGTGTTTCGGTCAACACCTTCGGCACCGGCTCCGTCGGCGATACCGAACTCGCGTTGATCATCCGCAAGCTGTTTCCCCTGAAACCGGGCGAGTTGATCGACTACCTCGAACTGCGCAGGCCTATCTACTTCGAGACCGCGCGTCACGGCCACTTCGGTCGCGATGGCGACGCCTTTACCTGGGAAAAAACGCACCGGGTCCAAGAGCTTCGCGAGGCGGCAAGTTGCGCGACCTCGGCGGTCGGTTGAAAGCGACCGGCGGCTGATCACGCAGGCAGCCGGCGCGCTCTATTCCCCCTTGCAGCTCTCGCCGGTTACCTTGTGCATGGCCTCGTGGAGCGCTTTGACCAAGTCGTCGCCCGTACGGAATTGTTTCGCGTCAGCCCGTCGCCCTCCGCCGAGCTGGTGAAGATACTCGGTCGGCGCCGGCGGACCGTCGCCCCACTCCGCGTCCTTCCCGTAGAACAAGTAGATGTCCCACGCGACCCCTCGCCCCTTGGCGATCAATCCCTCGGCGAAGGCCTTTCCCGCAAGGTGTGTGTTGACCGGGTCGAAGAAGTGGCGAACGCGCGGATCATCGAGCCGTTGCGCCGATGCCTCGGCCGCCGCTTCGGTGTCCGCAAAGCCGGGCATGGATATCCAGATGACGCTGACGCTGATGTCGGCGGTTGGAAAGTCTTGAAGGACTGATTGGAGCACCGCACGGGCGCCGGAAACGCAGCCCGGTCACGTCGGCGAGAGCAGCGTGACGAACCGGTGCTTACCTCGGTTCGCGTTGAAGTGGTCTTTGACCGGGTCGAGGGAGCCTTCGAGCGAGACCACGATCGGCCCTTCCTTTCCGCGTGTGGACACCTTGTCTCCTTCTTGAGCGTTCGCCCTGCCCACGCGAGTGGGCTTCTTTCCGGTGAGGCGCTCCATTCCCTTGCTCAGCTCGACGAACCAGTCGGTATCGAACGGGGCCTTCGCGAAATCGCCCCGCCAGAACTTTCCGGTGTTGCCGTCGGAATCGCCGCCGAAAAAGAGCACTTGTTTGGCCCAGTCCTTGGGCGTCGGAGGGTCGTTCTTCCACACGGTACCCTTGCCATAGAAGAAGGCGACATCCCAAAGCGGCATCTTCTCCGAGGGTGTGTCTCGACGCGCCTTGAGGCCTTGCAACATCGGCTCGTCGTCGGGGATGGATGAGGCCATGTCCTTAACCATGTTGGGGAACACCTTGCCCGCGTACGCAATGCCGGTACGCCGGTTCGGATCCCAGAATTGCCGGACGCGCGGGTCGGTGAACAGGCGGCTCGATCCGCGGGCCGCGGATTGGTCGTCGCTTCCCAGCATCGCCGCCCAGATGATGTTGATGCTGATGTCCGTGTTCGGGTACTCCTCAATAACCGATTTGACCACCCCACGGGCGGCATGGACACAGCCGCCTCACGTCGGCGAGAGGATGGCCACCAGCCTGGGCTTGTCGGCGTGCATGTTGAACCGAACCTGCAGCGGCGCCAGCGAATCCGCCAATGAGACGAGACGAGCGGCCTTGTTGTCGCGGTTCGTCTGAACAACCGGCGCCGAGTCGCCGCCGCGCATGGCTACCTCGTTCGCTGCCCGCACGCTCTCGGTGAGTACAACGGCGAGTGTCATCGCGGGAAGCAGCATCGCCTGTCCCAGGAATCTGTGATTCATCATGACATCCTCTCTGTGTTCCTGCTCTCAGAGCCCGGCTCGTCCGGCGAGCCCGGCGCGGACTACCAGTGAAACCGCAAGCCGGTGACGATCCGGTAGTCCGTCTCCGGCCCGTCGCCGACAAGGTCTTGAACCACCGGTATCTGAATGGACGCTTCGAACGTCCACTGTTCGGCCGAGAGCTGCAGGCCGGGGGACAGAAAGATCTCGTGCGAACCGTCGGTGACGTACCGGCCGTTCAACTCGGCGACCGCGTCCAAGGAGTAGAGTTGACCCGGCGCAAAGACGGCCGGCACTACCCGGAACGAGTAGGCCAGGTCATACCGAACGACGTCGTGACGGAACGGGTCTCTTCCCGTGTTAAACTTGTAGAGAACATCGACATCGAGGCGAACGCGGTCGCGTCGGAAGCTGAAAACCGTGCCGATCATCGGGTCGTAACTGTCGCTGCTGAAATCGAGATCCCCGCTGCGGATTTCCAGACCCGCCAGAACGGCCCAGCGGTATGTTTCTTGGGGCCCCGCGTCGTGCTGCCAAAAGCGGTATTTCACTAGGAAATTGACGTCCCCGAGTCCGTCGTGGGCCACCTCGGTGCGGCGCCGGTCGGCGGTTAAATCGACCTGCACGTTCTGGTAGGGCAGGCTCAGGAACACGGCGACGTTCGCGGTTACGCCCAAGACCAGGGTTGCCCGGACGCCCGAGTGACTAACGTGCGTGTTGTCGGAAACACCCTCGGCCTCGCCGTATACGTATTGCAATCTCAACAGTCCGCCGCCCGCGCGCGGGGTGAAGGCGACGTTCGTGTTGATCGGGCCGGCTTGAGCGGTCTGGACAGCCAGCGTCAACGCGCCGACAGCCGTCGCGATGCGCATGAGACCTGATCGTGCGTTGAGGTTCATGGCTGCCGCGCCTGATCGTCTGGTTCCTCGACATCCTCGTCGTTGATCTCGACCCTCTCCACGGTGAAGCCGGCCTTCTTGACGGCGGTTCGAAGTGCGTTCTCGTTGATCTGTGTGCCTGGTTTGAAGGTGACCGTTGCGCGCCCCGCCCGCAAATCGAACGTGAAACCAGCAACCCCCTTGACGCGCTCGACCGAGCGCTTGACGCCGAAGGCTCACGTACCTCACGTAACGCCTTTGACGAAGATCACCGCCGTCGGACCCCCGACAAACTGTGGCGCTTGCGAGCCCGCTTGCCGCCCGCTGCTTGCGCAACCGGCGGAGAGGACCGAGCCCAAGAGCGCGATTCCTAAAACTCCTCGTGTCGTCATCATGCTCGTTTCCTTTGGCGAGTGGATTTCAAGTCGGTCAGCACCGGGCAACCCTTCCGGGAGCTTTGGCACCGCGCAAGAGCGTCGGCGAGCGCCCGGCGCACGTGCCGCAGGTTCGCCAGCTTCTCATCGATTTCCGTCAGTCGGTGCTCGATCAGGAACTTGACGTCCTTGCAAGACGTGCCGGCGTCAAGATTCAAGAGCGTGCGGATGTCGTCCAGCGTGAACCCCACCGCTTGGGCTGCGCGGATGAACTCCAGACGGGTCACGGCCGCGGCATCATACAGGCGATACCCTTTGGGGGTTCGCCCGGACGGCGACAGGATGCCCTCGCGCTCGTAGAAGCGAAGCGTCGTGGCCGCAACGCCCACCGCCTGGGCGACGGCCCCGATGGTCATCGGGCTGCCCGCGTTGTCTCTCGACGCAATCATCATTCCCATCCTATACCATATACCTGGATGTAAGGTCAATCATCGCTCGTCGAGAGTTGTAGCATCGGGTGTGTGACGGTTTTGGCGGGTCGTGCAGAGCCATCTTTACGGCGGCACGGCGCGTCAGAGCCGTGGGCGCCAGCCCACGGACACGAAGCGAACGAGCACAGCGCTTCTGCGAACCCAGACCGGTCACGGGGCTCGCGCCCTGTGCTCAGAAAAGTGCCCGCCGATTCGGTCATGCACCCTGTACCATCCGGCCGACAGACCCGTTCATCCGCACCGAGTCGACTACTGGGCTACGCCAATGGCGAACAGCCCAATGCGCCGGCTGCCCGTGCTGTTGGCGACAAACAGGAAATACGCGGCCTCAAAGCCGCCTGGTACCACGGCCGTGATGTTCGCCGGCAAGGTTTCGGCGACGGCGACGCCAACGGGCATCGGCGTTCCCCCCGGTCGGTCGTCGGGTCCGCCAAGAAGCATCAACAGCCGACCCTCGCGGTCGAACAAGTGGACGTGGGCGAACTCGGCGTCGGCCACGAAGATCACTTCGTCCGGTCCGACGGCAAGGTGCCGGGGCTTGCCCATGTCGCCGTAGCGGTTGCCGGGTTGCCCCATCGTGCGTGTGCCTCGGTGCTCGGCGTCGAAGTGTTGCACGCGGGCGTTCATCATGTCGGAGACGTACAGACCGCCATCCGGGCAAGCGGCCACGCCCATGGGGAAATAAACCTGCCCCAGTGCGCTTCCGACCCGGCCCATGCTGGTCACGTATCCACCGTGCTTGCAGTCGAAGACGTGGATCCGGTGTCGGGCGATGTCGGTGACGTAGAGCTTCGAGCCGTCGATCGCGACGGCCGTCGGGCGGTAGGGTTCATCGCCTGGTGGTGCGAAGCGCCCGATGGATCGACCGCCGGGGTCAAAGGCGACGACTTCGTGGCGCTCGGTGTCGGCCACGTAGACGGTCGCGTCCGAGCCGACGGCCACGGCAACCGGTTCTGCCAGGATGGTGGCACTTCGCCGGCCGATTCGGGTGGCTTCGCCGGTGGCGAGGTTCCAATCATGAACCACGCCCAGTCCGGTGTCACAGATGTACAGATGCCCGTCGCGATAGGCCAACCCCGCGGGGCGATCCACGTACGGAGCGACCGGCGCGCCGCGGATCATCTGCGCGAACGATGGGCGAAGCGGCACAAGGGCGTCGAGGCTGTTGAACGACAGAAGATGCACGGCCCGCGGGGCGCTGGGCGGAGGGGGGAAGTAGACCGGATCGATCGTGCCGCGCGGGGCGGCGCAGCCACCTACGAAGGTGACGACGACGAGACCGATTCCGAGCCGCGCCCGTAAGGAAGCGATCCCCCGTTCACGCAGGAAACCGCTCCCTGACGGTCGCGGCTCGGATAGGAGAACTCCCTTCTCAAACACGCTCTTACTTTCGGTGGCACGTCAGACACAGCGCGCTGCGGGTATTGTTTCGAACGAGCATAAACTTCTCTTGGGACATGCTGTGCGGATCGTGGCAGGAGATGCACTCGACCTTGCCGGCCGGCAACGACACGGTTCCCGACGCGATCACTGCCGGCGCGGGACGATAGTCAAGGTCGAACGCCGGATAGTCAATGCCGACCGGGTGGTCGCTGGTGCCGTGTCCGGTACCAAAGAGAGCCGGCGACAGCTTGTTGACGAATCGATCCCGCGGCGCAGTCGCGATGGTGTCCCGGGCGACCGTGCCGTCGTGGCACCGAAGACACATGGTCGTCCCCATGCTCGCGCGCCGCGACTGAACAAGCGGCGTGCCGAACGTGCGCGTCAGGTCGGCCATGGGGTCCCACAGCGGCGCGGCCGCCGGCAACTCGTCGCGCTGAGGTGTGTGGCAGGCCACGCAGGTGTCGCCATCCGTCCAGTCCTTATGACTGAAATCGTGCTTCGAGCCCTCAATACCGCCCCAGGCGAGCCCGCCGATCAGGGCAACCAGGACCAGCGGGCAGGCTGTAACGATCCCCGGATGGTTCATCGCCTGACTCCTCGTGAGATTTTGCGGATCGACAAGTCGGTGACACCGATGCGCGACAGGGTCGCCCCACCGGGCGCGTTGCTGTATGGGAAGTTGATGTGCGTGAAGCCGTGGCAGGTCAGCGTGCAGTTTCCCGAGATTCTGCCGGTGTCGTTGTATTCCACCCGACGCCCCGTCGCGCTGTCCGCCGGCATGACCACGGCCAGGTCGAAGTTGATCAGGTTGCTGTTGTTGACCCTGTTTCCCTGGCTTCGCGAGATGCCGTGGGCGTCGTGGCAGACACTGCACGGCGTGCGCAGGTCGATGACATGGCGGGCGTGCAGGGGAAAGCTTTCGTCGCCCAGGATGCTCTCGCGCCGGTGACAGCCGTAGCACAGGGAGTACGCCTCGGCGCTCTCGGCGGTGAAGTCGTCGGTCTCATAGTTGCGAATGAGCAGCGGCTCGAAGATGGACCCGTGCGGGCCGTTGGCGCCCGTTCCGCCGGCGGCGCGGGCCGAGTCGCTGTTGTGACAGTCGGTGCAGGTAATCAGGCTGCCGACGCGCAACGGAGAGAGCAGGCTGACCACGTCCGGGTTGCGCCGGGGCCCCGTCACGGGATGAAACGATGGATTCGAGGGTTGAAACTCGAGCCGGGTGTTGGTCTGAAAGACCTGGCGCGATGTGGCCAGACGCGGGCGGGCGAGGCCGTCGGCGTGGCACTTGAAGCATATCTCGTAGAGAAACTGGGCGTTGTCCGTCTGCAGTCCGCTACGCGTGATGCCGGACACGTGAAGGTTGGGGCCCTTGACGGTGGTTCCGAACGTGCCCTGCACCATGCCGACGGGGTTGTGCTGGACGGCGTGCGGGTTGTGGCAGTCCACGCATTCGGAGTGGCGCCGCATCGTAAAGGGAACCTCGGCGGCGTCGTGAACCTGCGTACGAAGGCGCCCCTCGTGCCCGGAGCGTTTGCCGATGTCCGAGGCGATGTTAAAGGTTGCCACGGCGCCGCTGTGACAGTTCAGGCAGTTTTCCTCTTCACGGACCGACCGCAGCAGACGCTCGCGCCCTGGCGCCGAGTGAACCTTGTGGCAGCTCATGCATCCGTTGTCCGATACGTTCGCGTACTTGAGTCGCTCCCCGCGATCGACCGTCCGCCCGGTCGTCGGTTTGTTGCTGGTGGCGTGCGAGGCGCGGCGCCAGCCGCTGAGCTTGTGGCACGAGACGCAGATGGCCCCCATCCGGTCCGTCACACGCAGAAAATCGCCCAGCTCGTTGTCGTGCGGATCGTGGCAGGTCGTGCAGTGCATCTCGCCGTGGGAACCCAGCGGCAGTTCGACGCTCACGACTTCCGGCGCCCGAAGCTGGGGGTCGAGGTTGGAAAGAGCCCGGTCGTACCGAAACCCGATCGGGTGATCGTCGGACAGGTCGTTGGTCAGGTCGGTCGTGCCCGGTGGAATGGTCCGTTGCGTCATGACGATCGGGTGCGTTGCGGGCCGAGACAGGACGTTGCCCAGTGCCATCGACCCGTCGTGGCAGCTCAGGCACATCTTCGACGGGCCGGAGGGTTGATCGATTCTAGCGTCCAGGGTGGAACTCTCGTAGATGCGATAGTGCGTGCGCGGGTTGACGCGGTTCCAAAGCGGTGTCTGCGGCGCGGCGTTGTGTGGTGCGTGGCAGAAGATGCAAATCTGATTCTCGTAGACGGCACGGATCGGACCGGGACCACGCGCGGACAGGTCATGCTTGGAGTTGACGACCGAGTCATCGCCAAGCGCGGTGACTGCTATCAGGCAACCCGTCAGCCCCGCTACGTGCCGCATGTTCATGACGCCGTCCTCAAGTACGAAAACACCTGCAGGCGGCGGTTCCCCGCGTCCGCGACCCAGAGGCGGTCTTGCGCATCCATGGTCAGACCGGCCGGGAGAAGGAACTCGCCCGGACCGGAGCCCTCGTGCCCCAGCGCCATCAGCAGTCGGCCCTCGGCGTCAAACACCTGTACGTTCTCGAAATGAGCGTCCACCACGTAGATGTGCCCCTCGCCGTCGAACGCCACCCCCTTGGGAAGCGACAGGTCGCCCGCGCCGTCACCCTTGCGGCCGATGGTACGGATCACGCGCCCGTCGAGGTCCATGAGTTGCACGCGAAAGTTGCCACTGTCCGCGATCAGCAGCCGCTCGCCCGAGACGGCCAGGTGTGTGGGAAAGTTGAACGCACCCGGCTCGGACCCGCGCCGCCCGATGCTGCCCGTCACCCGCCCGCTCAGGTCAAAGATGACCACCTTGTGCGCGCTGCCATCGACAACGTACAGCCGGTCACGTTGGGCGACGTAACAGATTCCGACCGGGCGGCTGAGGGCGTCCCCGCCGAACCGCCCGCGGAATTGTGCGTTCCCGTTGAGTTCGATGACCTCGTGGCGCTCAGCGTCGGTGACGAAGAGGCGATCACCGACCCAGGCGACGCCGATGGGCACGGCGAAGCGCTGGTCCCCGAAGCCGATGGCCGTGTGGTGAGTTCGATTGTCCAGCTCCAGGATGTGGACGGCACCGCCCGCGGCGTCGGCAACGGCCACCCGATTCCCATCGCCCACGGCCACACCGTGCGGCCCCGAGAACTTGATGGGCGGGCGCGGGCCGCGGAGGGCGGCCTTGAATACCTCCGAGCCGGACTCGGCCGCATGGAGGTCGTCGCTTCCGGCGAAGGCGCCCAGCAGGGCGAACCGCGGCGTGTCGGGCGGCGGAGGGAAGACGCGCGGCGGATCGATCGCGGGAAACAACACGCCCCGCGGTCGGGCGCAACCCGGCAGGGCGGCCAGCGTCACGAACGCGGCGGCTGCGAGCATGGCGTGGACCCTGTTATCGCCGGGTGAACACATCGGAAAACTCCCTGCGCAGACGGAAAAACACTCCGAAGTTCTCCTCTTGGGAGTGCGGAAGATCCAGCCGATCATACTCGAAGGTTAGTTCTCCGGTAAGGTCGCCGACGGCATACTCGAACCCGGCCCGCACGTCCCAGCCGTGGGTGTCGCCCGCCGATGAATCGTTCTCGAAGCGGTAGGCGATGCGCTCGATCGTGGACAGGGTTTCGCTCAGTCGCCATCGATGATCCAACTCGAGATCGATCAGCGTGATGTTGCGGTCGTCGAGGCCGCCCTCGAACAACAGGCGGGACAGGCGGGTCGAGGCGTCCACGGTGTGATCCGGTTCGCTCAACAGATGAACCAACCCGTTGATGTGGAACGCGTCGTACGGATCGACCGTGTCGTCGAAGATCTCATACTCGGCGCCGATGGTGTATCGCTTGGTCTCATAGTTGAACCCGACCCGATGGTGGTTGGTGCGATCCGCCCGCCGAAGGAACCCAACGGACACGTCGTCCTCCTGATTGCGGTAGGAAAGGCGGTAGTAGGGGGTAAAGCCGTTCGTGAACCGCTGCTCGAGGCTGAAGTCCACACGGATCGTATCGAGCTGGCCGCGGGCCGGGGTCCGGATCTGATAGTCCACCAGGATGGTGTCGCCATCGGCGATTCGACCGGTGTCGATCCGGGTTAGCTGTATGGCGTTGCCGCGCTCGATGATGAAGTAGTCGGCGCCGGGCTGGAAGATGCGCCGGTTGGCCGCGTCGGTGACGACGATGGAGCTGCGAACCACGTTCCGGTTTCGCAGGGTTGCGGCGATCGGGTCGCGCAGCCGATGCGACTCGTTGAGGACGAGCCGTCGTCCGTTGTCCCCATCGACCTCTTCGGTGTCGTAGGCCAACGACAGGTTGGCAAACAGCCGACCCGACCGGTTCCGCCGGTTGTACTGCCAATCGACGGACGCGCCGTACTGCGTGGTGTTGACGTCGTCCTCCACGTCCTCATACAGCGCGAACGCCCCGACGGTGGTGGTCAGGTTCGTATAGAGCTGGTGGACGAGCTGGAAGTCGATGCGTTGCGACTCCACGTCCAGGCCCTCGAACCGCTCACGGTTGAACTGGTACTTGTAGATGGTCTGAAACGTGTCGCTGTGCCTGATCGTGAGCTGCGGGCCGATCTCGAAAAAATCACGGGCGAAGTCGCCGCTTTCTTCCTGCCAGTGGAGGAGGGTTCGAAGGTCGTTGCGGTCGTCGGGACCGAACTCGAGCGTGTGCTCGAGGGTCAAGAGGTCTCGCGTCGTCTCGAACGGCTGGGCCAGGCCTTGGTATTCCTGCTTGATGTTCGCATGCTCGTAGGAGAACTCCAGCCGCTGCCGGTTGCTGATGTTCCAATCAATCCCGTAGCGCAGGGTGCTTTCGGTGAAGTGCTCGTTGTCGCTGGGGTCGGCGTTACCCGTACGATCGGTCTTGCGGTAATCGTATGACAGCTCCATCCGAACCGAGCCCTCCGTCAGCGCCCAACTCGTCCCGAACCCGGTTCGATCCTGGTCGAGCGTCGATTGAAAGCGCCGGTTGATGCGGTCCTCCTGCCGCAGGCCATAGACCGAGCCGGAGAGCTTTTGACCCTGGAAGAAGTTCGCCCGCAGGTCGTATTGCAGCAGATGACCGTTGTCACGATCGGTTTGGCTGGACGAATCGGTCCGTTCGCGGAATCGGTCCTGTGTCAGAGCGAAGCTGATCTCGCCGCCGAACGTGATGAACCCGGCGTCGATCACCGTTCCGCCGAACGTCAACCCGAGCCGCTCCTCGACGCTCCACTCGCGGTTCCTCTGACGCCGGCGCCGTCCGCCCAAACGGTCCTCGGTATCGACCTTGCGGTAGGTGTAGTCCCCCCTGAGCTCGAGATAGGCGTCGAGGTGGGTGAGGCTCAGATAGTTCGGCGGCGGCTCGTCCGATCCCGCGACAGCTTGCTGGGCGAAGAGCGAGAGGGCGCACAACAAGACCGCGCTACTCGCACGACCGATCAAGACAGCGGGCAAACTGCAAGCCGCGCCTCGCATGGACCACCCTTCCGCCGATTCCACTCGCTCAGGGCGCCGTGCCGTTTCACCGCCCCTCCAAGAGCCTCGCTTGGAGATAGGGGTATAGAGTATCCAAGCGGGCTTGGCAACCGAAAAATCGGCCGACCGATGGCTCGCACGTTAGTAAAGTATGTGAAATACTTTGTCGAATGCGATCGGACGTGGCGGACGGTTGGAATCGAGGAGCACGGTTGATTTTCCCTCGCGGCCTGCTATCGTTCGTCCCCATGGCGCGGACTCGCTCGACAGTCACGCAGCGACGCGGCAAGATCATCGTGGTCTGCCGGGTGGCCGCGGTCGCTTCCCTGGGATGGTCCATCACGGTGGGCTGCTCGCAGGCCCGTCGCGATCGTCTCCGGCATTTCTTCTTCGAGATTCCCGAGGACGGCGCCAAGACGCCGGTTGCCGAGGTCGAGGCGGTCCCCACGTACGATGTGCCGACGCTGACACTTCCCACCGGTCGTTTCGCAACGCTCCACCCGCCGTACGTGCTGCGTCAGTGCGCTCAGTGTCACGATGCAACGCAGCGAATGCAGCCCCGAGAGGATTTCCTCGACTCGTGCCGCGCCTGCCACCCGAGGTATTTCACTGAAGAGGCGGGCCACTCCCCCGTGCAGGAGGGGCAGTGCATCGAGTGCCACGACATGCATCGCACGATAGAGCCCGCGCTGCTCAAGCAGCCGCCGTTCGAGACCTGCATCGAGTGCCACGACGAACCGGAAGACCTCAGCGAGGAGGGGCACAGCGCCAAGGGCGTCGAAAACTGTACGGCCTGCCACGACCCGCATTTTGGCACGGGTCTGCTCCTCAGGCCCGGAGTGGCGATGCCGACATCCGATGATTGACGCGTGCAACCTGGCACTTGGACACACGCCATACGGCGGGCTGTTCCTGACCGAACCGGGACCGTAAAGCGGTTGGATCGAAACCGCGCCGACGTTCTTGAAAACGGCACTACCAACGTGCCGGCGAATCGGTAGGTCGGGTCATCGACCCGGCACCTCCCGGGTACCTTGGACGTCGTACGGATTCGCGGCGGAGCCGTCGCGCGGTAGTGATTCGTCGATGTGTGATGGGAGGGAAGAAGAATGTGTCACCAGACGAGAATGCGCGAAGGTATGGTGGCGCGCCGGTCAACGTATTCGGATGAAATACTCGTGCCAAACCATGCCGGGTCGATGACCCGACCTACTCGGCGAGAGGAACTTCCCATGGCAACAGGAACACGATGGCTCGCTCGCGCCGACGACGCCCGGTCGAAGGTTTGTCAGCACCCTCGCCGACGCAGCCGGTGGTTGATCGGGCGGGTTGCGTCCCTCGGGGGCGCCACCGCTTTGGTGGCGGTCCTCGCCGGATGCGGGACGAGCTTCAACGAGCTTCTTTTTCAGTCCGGGGCGGCCGTGGGCCGATCGGCGATCGATCAGGCAATCACCGATCTGCTGAATCAGCTTGCCAACCCGACCGAGCCGACGAATGGCGACGGAACAGGCGACACCACGGGCGGTGACACGACCGGAGGTGACACGGGCGGCGGCGACCCCACCGGCGGTGACCCCAGCGCGCTGACCGGAGACGCCGCGACCGGGCAGGCCGTCTATATGGCCAACGGTTGCGGCGGGTGCCACTGCGATGACGCTTCCGGCGGCTGTGCGCTGAGCGCGCCGTCGATCATTGCGGTCGAGGTTCCCGTGCTCGACGACATCCTTCGCGGCGGCGCCACGCACCCCGTGAAGCCGCCGGTTTCCGATCAGGATCTCGCCGACCTGACCGCCTGGCTCGCGACGCTCTGACCGAAGCGTCTGGGCGATCGCCAGCGCTCCACGCGTTCCCCAAGCGGCCCCTCGAACCCGCCCTCACGGACCGTACCGGTGCCGTCCGCTCGTTCGATCGCCAAAAGTTTTCTCGGGCGTAAGCTTCGTTGGAGAACCTGCTCGTTCCTGTTAACCTAGTGCAGCGTCAGCCATCGATTGGCGGGTTAAGGATTGATTAGAACGTGTGCCACTGCTCTATGAGAGGTGCCCCGGGGGCTATGATTACGGGTCAACGCGGCTCGCGGAGCCGTGGCACACGAACCAGTCGATCCAACGGTGACAGAGTACTAGTGTCCGGCCCACCCTGAATCTGCGGGTTTTGCTCGATGGGTGGCTCACCTCTTCAGAGGTGGGGGACTCGAATGGTCGCCGAATTCGCGCCCCCCACGGCCAAAGCCATGGGCGACCCAACTCGCAAGTTTACGCGTGGCGATGCACGAGGCACGCGGCGTTCCCGCGGGAAACGATACCGCTTCCAGAAGGCGCGTCGGTTTGGGTGCAATGCGTATGCCAACGACGCCCTGGCGGAGGGGAACGCCGCTCGCTTCCGGTTGAGAGATGGACTTTCTGTAGTGGCTGAGAGGACTGGCATGATGAATCGGCTGATTCCCGCGATCGCTTTAAGGCTGTCGATCGCGTCTGTTTTGACGGTTGGCGCATCGGTCTCGCAGGCGATCGATCCCCCGGAGAGCCTCCGAAACCGGCCGCGGCAGACGCGGCTGGCGGCACCGGCCGTCGCGCATCACCTCAAGCCGCGCGGCGGCATAAATGTGGTGGAGGTCAAGATCAACGGACGCGGACCGTTCCGGATGGCGATCGACACTTCCGCAACCTACACGACGCTCGACGACGACGTCGCGCGGCAACTGGGGCTTGAGGGTGTGCGGATGATTCAACTGCCGGGTGCCGGCGAAGCGGGCGCCTCGGTCGTCGCACTCGAATCGGTTGTCATCGGCGATTCACCCTTTGAGGACTTCGAGGCCGTCGTCACGGACTTGGACGGTCCCGCCGGTCGCCGGCGACACGACGGTGTCCTCGGCATGCCTGTTTTCGCCGAGTATCAACTGGTGCTCGACTATCCGCGGAACCGGCTGATCATCCGCAAGGGAGAACTGCCCGAGGCGGATGGCCGGGAGATCCTCGACTACCACTTGCGAGACGGAAAGCCCGCGATCGTGGTGGCCCTCGGCGATGCATCCTTCGAAGTGATTCTCGATTCCGGCGAGCGCAGCGCGTTTACAGTCCCCGAGTCCATGAAAAACCTGACCACGCCCGTCATCGGGCTCGAACCGAACCGTCGTCGGCAACGTCTGATCACCGACGCCGATCTGAGCCAGCGCGCGCTAAAGGACACCGTCACGCTCGGGAAGTTTCAGGTTACGGCGGCGCCCGTTGACTTGGCCGAGGGCGCGCCGCGGCTTGGTAGCCAGCTCCTGCGGCGGTTCGTGGTCGTGCTCGACCAGAAGAACCGTCGTCTTCGCTTCCTACGAGAGGAGACCGATCCCATCACCTTCCCGGTTCGATCTCGCTTCGGCTTCGTCTTCGTGCGTGAAGGGACGGACCTGGAAGTGCTGGCCATTCTTCCCGGTACGGTCGCCTCGAAGGGGGTGGTCGTTGCCGGAGACGTGGTTCCGTCGATGAACGGACGACGGATCAGTGCCTACTCCGACGATGACTTGATCGATCTTCTTCGTGAAACCGACTTCATCAGCTTCATCGTGATGCGGGGCAGGCTTCCACTCATGGTCGGGTTCAGGGCTCGGGATGAGTAGTCGATTCGCGCGGGCTTGCCGTTCTCGCAGTGCCATAACTGTGTCACTCAAGATGGGGTTGCGTCGGATGGGGATCCGCCGCTGACGCGCCCGGGTGCTGCTTGTCCGCTTCCTCTTGCTGGGACGCGGGCGTGGCCGAACGCTCATCGTCCCTAGGAAACGGCCGGCCGACCGACTCCGGTGTGAGAAGTGGAAGGCGGTTGACCGCTCCGCACCGGGATCCCTTTCCTGCATGCGCGCAGCCGCACCCGGATCGACCCTGCACGCGTCGCTGGAACGTCCGCCCCAGATAGACCAGCGCCGCGACGACGAGGGTCAGCGCGATGACGTCCTGCGCCTCCATGGGGCTGCTCCTAGAGGAATCGAATCGTAATCTGATACGTCGCCAGTGCCGCCACGTACGACAGTGTCGTCATATACGTAAACGTGAACAGCGGCCAGCGCCAGCTGTTCGTTTCTCGCTTAATCGTCGCAAGCGTGGCGCCACACTGACAGCACAAAGCATAGAACACCATGATGGAGAGGGCGACGGCCAGGTTGTAGACCGGGCGCCCGTCGGGCCACGTGGCTTTCTTGAATTCCTCGCGAAGACCGAGCGAGGTTTCATCCTGCTCTTGGCCGAGGTTGTAGATCGTCCCCATCGTGGCGAGCACAACCTCGCGCGCGGGGAAAGAGGCGATGGCCGCCGTCCCGATCCGCCAGTCCCAGCCGAGCGGCTTCACCACCGGTTCGATCCACCGCCCCATTCGCCCCAAAAGGCTGTGACGCAGGTAGGCTCCGGGTTCCTCGTGATTGATCTTGCTCAGACGATCGTCCAGCGCTTCGCGTGCGACCTGGCGAGCGTGCGTGACATCGCCCGTGTCGGTCACGGCGGCGATCTGTTCGAGTTGACCGTCGTACGTCGCTCGAGCCGTCGCCCGGTCGGCTTCGTATTCCGCCGCGATGGACCCGGGGTGCGGGTAATAACCCAAGGCCCAGACCACGATCGTGACGGCGAAGATGATCGTGCCGGCGGAGACCAGAAACTCACGGCCTTGCTCGTACACGCGGAACAGAACCGTCTTGGGCGAAGGCCAGTTGTAGGAGGGAAGCTCCATCAGGAACGGCTGAAGCTCGCTCTTGAGGATGGTCTTTTTCAGCAGCCACGCCACCGGGATGGCTACCGCGAACCCGACGAAGTAGAGGGCCAAAAGTGTGACGGCCTGGAGATTCACCATGCCGCCCAATAGCGGCGTCGCCGGAACGAACGCCCCGATCAGAAGCAGGTACACGGGAAGCCGCGCGCTGCAGCTCATCAGCGGCGCCACAAGGATCGTGACCAGGCGGTCCTGGCGGTTCTCAATCGTACGGGTGGCCATAATGCCCGGCACGGCGCACGCAAACGATGACAGAAGCGGAATGAACGACTTGCCGTTCAGTCCGATCAAGCCCATCCACCGGTCGAGCAAGAACGCCGCCCGGGCCATGTAGCCGCAGTCCTCCAGGATCGCGATGAACAGAAACAGGATCAGGATCTGCGGAAGGAAGACCAGAACCGCCCCGACGCCGGAAACGGCTCCGTTAACCAGGAGGCTCTGAAGCGCTCCGGGCGGAAGGACGTGAGTCAGCCACGAGCCGATTGACGAGAATCCAAGATCGATGGCGTCCATCACCGGCGCCGCCCAGGCGTAGATCGACTGGAAGCACGCGCCCATCATCACCAACAGAGCGGCCAACCCCACTACGCGATGGGTGAGGATTCGATCCATGGCGTCGGAACGGGTCCGCCGGTTGGTGCTGGTGGTGCTGACACAACGCTCGACCACGCCGTCGATCCAGGCGTAGCGAACGCGTGCCTCGATCTCCACGATCGATTCACCGGACGACTCAATCCGTTGGCGCCGGTCGTCGAGTTCGCGTTGGAATGCGGGTCCCAAGAGAGAAACAAATCGCCCCTCGTGGTAGCCGCCTGGATCGAGGAGGGTTTGCAGGGTTTCGACACGAGAGAAAGCACCGTTGGCACCGTTCGGCTGCGATGCAACCGAGTCGGTCAATGCGTCCAGTTCCTTTTGCACGCACTCCGGGAAGACACTGTGCATGGGAGGTGGCGGGGACTCAAGAGCCGTTGCGATCGCCCGGCGCAGTGCCCCCACGCCTTGCTTTCGCGTGGCGACGACCGGGACGACCGGGACGCCCAGTTCGCGTTCCAGCGCCGGGGCATCGACGTGCATCCCCGCGGCTTCCGCCAGGTCCGTCATGTTCAGGGCGACGACAACGGGGCAGCCCAGCTCGAACACCTGAGCGGTGAGGAACAGGTTGCGCGACAGATGCGAGGCGTCCAAGACCACAACGATCACCGCGGGTCTCTGCCCGCCGTCCAGGTGTCCAAGGAGGACATCCAGCACGACGGCCTCGTCCGCCGCTTGGGCGCTGAGGCTGTAGGCGCCGGGCAGATCGATCAGCTCGAGTAGCGGCTGCCCCTTCTCGTCGCGTAGCGTTCCGGTGCGTTTTTCAACCGTCACCCCGGGGTAGTTCCCGATCCGTTGACGATAGCCGGTCAGGGCGTTGAACAGTGTCGATTTTCCGGTGTTGGGGTTGCCGATAAGCGCGGCGAGGCGTGTGCTGCTGTTCACGATGGCAGGCGAATTCCGCATGGCATCTCAAAGCGGAGGCGCTCGGCCGAAGCATGCCGACACCGTGGCATCAGGCGTTTGGCGAGTTGATGGCTCCGGCCGGCGGGATACGGATCCTGGAAACCCTATAACACGCCGAGTTCAATGCTGGCCTGGTGGGCCGCACCCAACGCCACACAGACACCCCCGATGCGGACGATACATGGAAAACCGGCGCGCACCATCTCCAGCGCAGCGCCGTGGATAAACCCCATGTCGGCAAGGCGTTTGGAGGCCGGTCGCGTCGCGCGGATGCGATGGATGACCGCCACGTCTCCAGGCTTCAGGGTTTCAAGGCCGTGCTGAGTCATTGCCACCATCTCCACTTAAGCCATGTGGGCTCGGATTCGGCTTCGCGCCGCTGCGTCGGTACTCAAGATGAGACCGTGTCTCCAAAGGGCTCGGTCTGCCAGGCTTGGCGAACACCTCGACCGTCGCTTCCCGGTTGCCTCATCGGCATATCTTGTACCGGAAATCCGGAGCAAGAACCATTCCACGAGGACGGAACAGCCGATTCGCCATTCCCCCTGCACGCTCTTAGGCATGCGCCCAGAGTATAGGCCGCCTTCCGGGGCGGTCCAGGCCAAAAACCGCTAATTGAGACAAAATCTCAAGTAGTCTGATGTCGCTTCGGCGATTGGCCGGTCTTGTCTCGTTCCTGATACACATCTTGGGTGAGGTCCGCGGATGGGTGCGCGGGAAGGCGCGGCGAGGGAGTGCCCGGCGGTTGGGTCAGCGGGCTCCCGATCTGTCCGGATCGGGCGAGGGTCGTGAAACCTCCCGCCCTATCGGCATATGCCGCTAACGACCGAGGCTCCGTCCGGACCAAGGATGCCTTCGCCAATCGTCGTGCAAAGGAAGCTCTTGGAGGTATCGACAACTGCGTCGCGCAGTCGCATCTCGCAGGTTCCCAGGAGCGAGCCGCCGGCAAGCGCCGCCGCGATGGCCGCGGAAAGCCTTGTGCGACGAGCCAGGCGGAGGGGATGATGCTTCATCGGGCTGTTTTTCTTCATGTCGATGGCCACGACTCCGGTGGGTGCGCTTAAAACACTGTTTTTCCAAACAGGCGTCCTATGGCTCTTCGGTTACCTGTTGGGCCTCGAGAAACGCCGCGTAGTTCGCGAAGGTGCTGGCGAGGAGAAACTCATCGGGCTGTTCCGACCCCGGCAAGAGGAGCGTCTGAAGGCCGACGCCGCCGCCGATGCGCCGATCGACGAAGGCTCGGAAGATGATGGTGTCGCCGCAATTGAAGTTGCCAACCGAGAGCTGAAGCGGGTTCAAGTCACCGACGGGGATTCCCGTACCCGCCGCTCCCGTTGCGCCGCCGCCGCCAACGAAGACTGCGTCGTCGTTGGTATCCAGATTTCGTCCCAAGCCGACGACGGTCACCGGGGTATCGCCACAGGGGAACAGGGTTCCCACTTCGGCCGCCCGACCGGTGGCGCCGGTGATCAGTCGGCGAGTTTCGCGCTCCTGGCGCGTGATAATCAGGCCGGCGTCGTCAACTTGGACGTTGCCGGCGTCGTCGAGAACCCGCACGGAGCGTTCGATCGTGACGATGAACTCCGCGGTCTGGCCGGTTTCGTTGGCCGCGCGAACGAGCACAAACGCGGCGGCCGGACCGGGCGTGAACGGCACGACACCGCCGGAAAGCGTGTTGATCAACTCCGGGCTGAAGAACCCCAGGTTCCCGCAGCCGTAGGCGAGAACCCCGAGTGTGAGTAGCCCGGCCGGGATCATTCTTCTTCGCAGGATCGTTCGCACGATTCAGGCTCTCCGGTTCGGCTTGGTCTTACAGGGCGTTTCAGGATACAGAATCGTCATGCCAATCACTGGATGGATACGCGGAACTCGTACTCGCCGCCGATTCTTGCTTGGGTCTGGATGTCGGTATCCAAAAAGCTCGGTCGCCCGCCCGCCTCCGGGACGCCGTCGAGGAAAGGCACGGAGAGTGTCCCTTCGATGACGATCGCAATCACCGAGCCGCAAAGCGGGGAGATTACCGGACTCGGAAGGTCCCGCGGGTCGATGTTGCGTTGGATCATCGCATCGTCTTGAGCCAACACCCGGAACCCCGGCGGCGTGGTCGCGATGCGCGTGGTGATCGTGTCGGGGTTCCCGTTGATGTCGATCACGTTTGTTTGCTGGAAGGTGCCCACCTCAACAGGGATGAAGACCTCAATGTCCGCGCCGGGTTCAAGGACGACGGACTCGACCTGACAGAGCACGACGACATTGTCCAGGTTGTCCTGATTCAAGTCGCCCGCCGAGGTATCGGCCAGGGTCGCATCTACCAGATTGCGACTACCATCGACGAACTCGACCACTTGAGCCCGTTGGTTCACACCGGCCAAATCGTCCGGATCGTTCTGATCGCGCGCGAACGTGATTCGAGCACGGATTCGCACGCGCGGACGAAGCTCCGCCCGCTCCGCCGGTGTCACGTTGAGCCGCCCGGTTGACTCCAACCAGTTCAAGAGTCGTTCATCCACGCGCGTGTTGTTGACCAACGCCACCACGACGTGGCCGGGGCCGGTGTCGAACGTCGGGATGTTGGCGGACCCATCCGGGTCAATCAAGTTTACGAACGACGGGCTGAACACGTCCGCACAACCGAAGGCGAGCAGCCCAAGTGAGCACGGAAGCAGCCACAGGGCAATGCCGCCGCCGGCCCAGCGCAAGAAGCGATGGATCAAGTGACACTTCTCATTCAATGGGGAAGCTTTCATGGAACCCCTTCGATTGACTGATCCAAAGCGCCGGTCCGCCCGTGGCGGATGGCGTCGCCGGTGTGACACCGCTACAGCTGTCCTATCTTAGTATCGCGATAGAAACTGTCCGGTCAAGGGCCTTAGAGGTTCCGCCCTCACCGACGGGTGCGTGACACGCTAGGCGGTTTGCGCATCATCGAAGCCATGCGCGATCCGGCGTACGTTGTGCGTGTGATCAGAGCCCCGAGCGCGAGAGCGGGTCCGCACGCTCGTGGTCTGCCTGCAAGAACCCCGCGCTGGCGCTTGGGGCTCTGAAAACCTCCGCCAATTGGGCCATGCACCCCTCACCGTCTCACCGTCTAGCCGCCCGGGACAGGCGTTGCGTGGGATCTCGGAGAGGCATGCGGCAGGTCGCCGGGCGGGCTTGTCGGAGCCGCGTGGTCGCAACCGGCGGCCGCACATGTTCTTACGCTTCCCTGGGGGCGAAAGGAGCCGTGTCACGGGATTCGCGCGCCCGATCGACCAGGGTCTCCATGGCTGTAAGTTCACTCGGGTTTCCGGTCAGACCTCCGTCTTCGGCGAGCCGGGAAAGGCGGACGGCCTCCCGCGAGATGGGCATGAACCCATGTACGCCGCCGGCGCCGGCCAGTTGATGAAGCAGGTCTTGTGCGGTCTTGAGGTTTCCCTCGAGAACGGCCTTCCTAAGTACCGTGATTCTCGCGGGCAGGGCTTCGACGAACTCAGAGACGACGGATACGAGTAGCGGGCTCCCGCTCGATCCGGATTCCCGCGCTCCCGCGGGCATCTCCTTCTCGCACTCGGCGGACGGACCGGCGCTGAGGTAGGCCGACGCCCGGCGCACGAGGTCATCGAGTGCGATGGGCTTGGCCCAGTGATCGTCGAACCCCGCCTCCAGAAGTCGGCTGCGTTCCGACGTCGCGGTCGATGCGGTCAGCGCGATAATCGGCGTGAGGCAACCGCGACGGCGCAGTTCCGCGGTAGCCTCCGTTCCGCTCATGCGCGGCATGCGCACGTCCATCAGGATCAGGTCGAACGGTTGGTCCGTGGCCGCCCGGACCGCGTCCTCACCATTGTCAACCGTCACGACGGATACGCCGGTGGAGGTCAAGGCGTATTCAAGAAGCCTCAGCGTGTCATGAAAGTCCTCGGCGATGAGCACACAACCGCGAAGGCGCGGAGTGGAGAAGCTCGGCTCAACGTCCGTGGAGGCGTCGGCCGGTCTGACTTCGTCCGGCTTGAGCCAGTGTGCCTCGTCCACTGGGCCGGTCGCCACGCGGAGCGTAAACGTGCTGCCGCGACCTTTTTCACTGGCGATTTCGAGCGTTCCGCCCAACTGCTGCGATATCCATCGGGTCAGCGGCAGTCCCAGCCCGACGCCGCCGTACACGCCTGCCGAGGTTGGGTCGATCTGCGTGAACGTCTCGAACACTCGCTCGGTGTCGGGCGGGGCGATTCCGATGCCCGTGTCCGCGACGACAACCGACAGCCTGGGATCGTCAGCGTCACGATCGACGGCGACGGTGACCCATACGTGGCCTTTCTTCGTGAACTTCAGGGCGTTGGTTACGAGATTGATCATCGCTTGCTTCAGGCGCGTGGGATCGGTGTGGATGCGAGCGGGAATCGGCGTGGCATAGCGGAAGCGGAAGTCGACTTCCGAGCCGCGCTGCAACGGTTCAACGACCGCGCGAACATCTCTTAGAAGATCGAGCAGCGAGCAGGACACACGTCGGACTTCAAGCTCCCCGACCTCCGTGCGCGACAGGTCGAGCAGGTCGTCTATCAGGGAGGCGAGGTGGCGTCCGTTTCTTAGAACCATATCCACGCGGTCGCGAGCCGTCTCGTCGTCTCCGGGAAGGAGGGTCGCCGCGAGCAGTTCGGCCGCCCCCAGCAGGGCCGTCAACGGCGTGCGAATCTCGTGGCTGATGTTCGCCAGGAAGGTACTCTTCGTACGGCTGGCTTCCTCGGCGGCCTCCTTGGCTTGCTCGATGGCGGCGAGCGCCTGTTTTCGTACTGTGATGTCGGTCGACATGCCGCAGATCGCGTAGGGTCTCCCATCGTGGTCGTAGAGGGGGAACTTGGCGGACAGATAGGTGTGGACGCCGTCGTCCTGCGGAACGGTCTCCTCAAACTCCACGGGACCTCCCGATTCGAGCACGCGCTTGTCGTTGGCCTGGAAAGCTTCCGCCGTCTCCCTCGAATGGATCTGATAGTCTGTCTTTCCGATGATCCGGTCCTGCGAGATGTGAAACAGCTCCGCGTAACGCTGGTTCGCCAGGATGTAACGGCCGTCAAGATCCTTGGCGTAGATCACCGCGGTGGAGTTGTCGAGGACGGCCTGGAGTTGCTCCACGGTTGCTCGATGGGCATCTTCCGTCTGCTTGCGTTCCGTGATGTCCATCCACGTGCCGATGATTTCCTTGGGCTCGCCCTGCTCATCGCGGATAAGGAGCGTCTGCTCCTGGAACCAGTGGTACGTTTCGTCCGCGCAGCGCCAACGATACTCGCAGATCGCGGTTCGGTTTTGGAGCAGCGCATCGAGTTCGGAAAAAACGCGGTCTCGATCCGCCGGGTGGATTCTAGACGCCCACAGGTCGCGTTCCGCTACAAACCGGGTCGCGGAGAACCCCGACATGCGTTCGATCTCTTCACTGCCCCACGTCGTGCAAAAGGGATTGGTTGTGGTCGCCGTGAACAACGCGATGGGCATCGAACTCAGCAGCAGCGCCTGGTGCCCCTCGCTCTCTCGTAGCGCCGCCTCGACGCGTTTGCGTTCGGCGACTTCCCGCTCAAGACGGTCCTTGGCGGCCACCAGGTCCGACGTACGTTGCGCCACGCGGCGTTCGAGCGTGTCGTGTGCCTCTTGCAGCGCCTGCTCGGCTTGTCTTCGGTCCGTGATGTCGCGTGCAAAGGCACAGATGTAGTCGCGTCCGCCATACTCGAGGAAATTCGCGGTGATCTCGACGGGGAACAGATGGCCATCCTTGCGCCGGTGCGTTGACTCGAACGCCATCATCCCGCGTTCGCGGACCGATTCCCACGTTTCCGGCCAACGTTGGGGCGGAGACTCAGTGTCGATGTCGTGAACGCTAAGTGCCAACAACTCCTTCTTGGTATATCCGAGCGCCCTGCACGCGGCTTCGTTGGCATAAAAAAATCTGGCGTCGCGTGCCATCCAGAAGACGGCATCCCCTGCGTGATCGACGCTGAACTGGGTAAAGCGCAGCATCTCCTCGGAGCGTTTCCGCTCGGTCACGTCAGTGACAAGCCCCTCAAGGGCGACCAGCTTGCCGTCGGCGAAAACGCCTCGACCCTGTTCGCATACCCGTTTCTCCTCACCGGCGGCGGTGCGAATGCGATAGGTGAGGGTGAACGGTTGGTCGCGCTTCAGCGCCTCTTGCACGCCGTTCCAAACCGCGGTCCGGTCATCCTCGTGAATGAGGTCGGCGTAAGAGAGCTTTGCGTTCCCGACCAGGTCTTCGGGTCGATGGCCCGTCAGTTCGACACAACCCTCGCTGGCGAACTCCATGGTCCATTGGGGGTCGTTTCGACATCGGTACGCCATGCCCGGGAGGTTGCTCAGCAGCGTTTGGAGCGCGCGGCGAGACTCTCGAAGCGCTGCTTCGGTTCCGTTTGGAGTGGGCGTGTCTGACATGGTCGTCATGCCCCAACTTGTTGGCGCCGGGAGCCGACCCGGCGGGTCGCCACGAAGTATCCGCGTTTCCGTTTCTGCGTTGGCGTCAATGCACGCACGACACGCACCGAATCCGAACACGGTGAAGTGCCGAGTGCATCGTCAATGGTACGATCGACACTGAACGAGGCAGTCGTTATCCTATCCGGATCGCGCAGGGGTAGCAACAATAATGGTGTATCTTGTCCGTCGTCCGTACGCCATCGCTTCCCCGTCGGTTGGTTCATCCACGAGGGCATGGGTCGGTCGGCGCGAAGTACGTTCGGCGGTTACCAAAACGCTCCGCCCGTTAGGAATTGACCGTTTCCGGGCCACGTCCTACGATACGCTTCCCAGCAGCGGCGCTGGCGATGATGCGCACATGCGAATCCGTCCTTGCGAAAGTTGATTGACAATGATGATCTCAGCGGCGATGAACGCCAAGCTAAACGAACAGATTACGGCCGAGTTCTCGGCCGCACATTGTTATCTGGCGATGTCCACGGTGTTCGACGCGATGGGACTCAAGATCCTCGGGAAGAAGTTTCGCGGTCAAGATGATGAGGAGCGTCGGCACGCGATGAAGATCGTCGCCTTCATTCAGGAGGTCGGTGGCACGGTGACGCTGGACGCGATTCCCCGTCCCCGATGCGACTTCAAATCCGCCGAGGCGATTGTGCAGGCCGCACTCGAAAGCGAGCTTTTGGTGACCCGGATGATCAATGACGTTGTGGCGCTTGCCGAGTCGGAGAAGGATTATGCGACGCGCAGTTTCCTGAACTGGTTCGTCGATGAACAGGTTGAGGAGGTCGCGAGCATGACCGATCTGCTGGATCTGGTGAAGCTCGCGGGTGACAACATGCTTCAGGTCGAGAGCTGTGTCCGTCATGAAATGATGTCCGCCGGGTAGCAGCCCGTTGAAACAGTGTGGCATCGGCTGGAAAACGGTGCCACACCGAGTTCAGGTGTTGTTCAACGGGCTGTTAGGGAGCGGTTTTGTACGGGAAGGTCGGACCGCTGTCCTCACGGTCGCGGCTTGGAAGAACAACTCACAATCACGCTCTGACAGAGAGGTTCCCCGATGAAGCTCGTTTTCACCGGTAACATCGGTGTGCGAAGTAAAGCTCCCCTGATGGTTGTTCGACGACAGACCGACTTCGTCCATCTGCGCCCGAGCCGGCCCCATGCGCGGCGGGGCGAGCGCCTGGCCTGCGCGTTGCTCGTCGGCGCCGGTTGTCTCTGGGTTGCGGCCAAGACGGCTCGCGCTGCGGACCCACCCGGCATTGCGCAGTTCATCAAGATCCGCTGGCCGTCCAACGTTCGCGTCGGTCCGGACGGAACGACCTTTTTTCTTCATGATCCCGACGGGATTCGACAGCTCTACCGTCTATGGGCCGGTGATCCACAGAAAAACGCCGTCAAGCTCACGAAGTTCCCCGACGGCATCGACGGGTACGAACTCAGCGACGACGGGAGATGGGCGGCCGTCACCACCAGCATCGGCGGAAGCGAACAATCGGACCTGATCCTGGTGTTCACCGCCCGCAAGACTTGGCGCAAGCTCAAGGTGGATCCAAAGGTCGTGTACGGGAGCATCCTGTGGCGACGCGATTCACAAGCGCTGGCCTATCATGCCAACGACGAGTCACCGGCCGACTTCCATATCTATCTCTACGGTGTCAACAGCTACGAACACATCAAGGTGATGGGCGGCGAGGGGTATCATTACCCGGCCGACTTCTCCGGCGACGGGAACCGGCTGGTCATCGGCAAGTATCACTCGGCCTCGTACTCGCAACTGCTCGAGTGGTCGTCATCGACGGGCGCGGTGCGCGAGATCACGCCCGAGGGTGAGAAATGGTCGTTCGACCCGATCGGGCACACCGCCGACGACCGCACGTTCCTGGTCAACACCAACTATCGCGGTGACCTCAAGGCGATTCACTCCATCGACCTGGCGACCGGTGAGATCAAGCCGGTGCTACCGGACCTTCGGGGGCATGAGATCGACTTCGCCGTGCTCAACCCGGAGCGAACCGTGCTCGCCGTCGGCGTCAACGAAAATGGCTACCGAACGCTTCATCTGCGCGACGCGATGGACTTCACGCCCATCAAGACGCCCAAGATCGCCAAGGGCATCGTCGGCAACGTCGCCTTTGCCGGGGCGGATCTGCTCTATTCACTCAACAACGCCAACACGCCGGGCATCGTCTATCGCTGGAACATCACTCGACCGGGCTCCGCGCCCGTGGCGATCACCCAGGCCGACACGCAGGGGATCGACGTGTCGAAGTTTCGCCTGCCGAAGTTGGTTCACTATCCCTCGTTCGACGGCAAGAGCATCCCGGCGTTTCTCTATCTGCCGTCTGACTACAAGCCCGGAAGAAAGATTCCGTTTCTTGTTTCGTATCACGGCGGTCCGGAGTCGCAGTTTCGGCCCGGGTTTAACCGTGCGTTTCAATACTTCCTGTCGAAGGGGTACGGGATCATCGCGCCGAACGTCCGCGGCTCCAGCGGCTATGGGAAGGCGTACGTCGAGGCGGACAACTATCGAAACCGTCACAAGAGCGTCAAGGACGGGGTGTGGGCGGCCAAATACGTGATCAGCCAGGGATACACCCAGCCGCGGAAGGTGGCCGCCTGGGGGGGAGGTTACGGCGGGTTTATGACCATGGCCGTCATCACCGAGGCGCCGGAGCTGTTCGGGGCGGCCTGCAACGTGGTGGGGATTGTGAACTTCCAGACATTTCTCGAACAAACGGGTGCCTATCGCCGGCGCCTTCGCGAGGCGGAGTACGGCCCGCTTTCCGACCCGGCGTTTCTCAAGTCGATCTCACCGATCCACAAGGTGGACAAGATCACCACGCCGTTGATGCTGGCCCACGGCATGAACGACCCGCGGGTGCCCGTGGGCGAGGCGAAGCAGGTGGCCGCTGCGTTGAAGAAGCGCGGGGTGGAGGTCGAGGAACTCTACTTCCCAGACGAGGGTCACGGCTTCGCCAAAGAGGCGAACCGCCTGGTGTACTACGAGCGGCTCGCGAAGTTCTTCGACAAGCACCTGAAATGACGTCGCACGGTTAAGCGCCGCGCGGAGCCACTGCGTGCGCTGGTGTGCGCCCGGCGATCACCCAAGTCATAGCGGCGCTTGACCGTCTCGGGGCCGATTACTACAACGATGACGCCATGTTTGACGCACTAACCGATCGTTTGGGCGACGTGTTCCGCGGGCTGCGCGGGCGCGGGCGCATCACCGAGCAGAACGTCGGTGAAGTGATGGCCGAGATTCGTACGGCCCTGTTGGAGGCCGACGTCCATCTCGAGGTCGCGCGAAGCTTCTGCGACGAGGTTCAGAAAAAAGCCCTCGGCGCCGAGGTCATCAAGACGCTCCGTCCGGCCGACGTCATGGTCGGGATCGTTCGCGACGAACTCATCCGCCTGATGGGTCCGGTCGATCCCAAGATCCCGTTCATCGCGCCTGGTCCGACCGTTTTGCTAATGGCCGGCCTTCAAGGATCGGGCAAGACGACCACCTGCGCGAAGATCGCCAAGCTGCTCCTCTCCAAGGCGAAGCGACCGCTGATGGTGGCGGCCGACCTGAAGCGCCCCGCGGCCATCGACCAGCTAGAGGTTCTCGGCGGGCAAATCGCCGTGCCCGTCTACGCCGAGCGCGATCAGCAGGACACGGTCAGGGTGTGCCGCAACGGGATTCGCCATGCCCGCAAGACGGACCGCGACGTCGTCATTCTCGATACGGCCGGACGGCTGGCGATCGACGAAGAGTTGATGGGCGAACTGGAGAAGATCGCCAAGACGACCAATCCGCAACAGATCTATCTGGTGCTGGATGCGATGACCGGGCAGGACGCAGTCAACACGGCCAAGGTCTTCAATGAGCGGCTCGAACTCGATGGCATCATTCTCACGAAGTTCGACAGCGACACGCGCGGCGGGGCGGCGCTGTCGGTCAAACAGGTAACCGGCAAGCCGATCAAGTTCGTCGGTGTTGGGGAAAAGCTCGACGCGCTGGAGGAGTTCCATCCCGACCGGGTGGCCGGTCGCATCCTGGGGATGGGCGACATCCTCACGCTGGTCGAGCAGGCTCAACAGCATTTTGATCAGAAAGAGGCTGCCAGCCTCGAAGCCAAGATGGCTTCCGGGAAGTTCTCGCTGGACGATCTGCTGACGCAGTTGCAAAGCGTCAAGAAGATGGGTCCGCTAAAGGGTTTGCTCTCCAAGATCCCGGGTATGCGGGACATGATGGGCGACATGGAGGTGGACGACGGCGAACTGGGACGGATGGAGGCGGTCATTCGGTCGATGACCCCGAAGGAGAAGTCCAACCCGAAGATCATCGACGTCTCTCGTCGCCGGCGCATCGCGCGGGGCGCGGGCTGTGACCCCTCCGAGGTCAGCCAGCTCGTCAAACAGTTCGAGCCGATGCGGACCATGATGAAAGCGATGAGCGGTCAGTCGCTGGGTCAGCGCATGAAGATGGGCACGCAGTTCTCACAGGCGATGGCCGCCGGCAACATGCCGAAGCTCAAGTCAAGCACGAAGGCCGGTCGCCGCGCCATGTCGAAGAAGGATCGGCGCAAGCGGCGTCGAAGGTAGCGGCCTCGCACACCTTCCCAGTGCTGTTCGTGCAAGAACCCGACGCCATGCGAACACGTTGCGCCCTTGTTACAACGGTGATCTTCGCTCATTCCTGTATCGAGTTGTCACCAGGCGCACGCGGGCTTTGAACGAGCACGCCCGAACCGCTACTATACTGTTCGGGTCCATCCAGGCTTTTCGAGAGTCTGGGATGTCGGCGAAACGCTGACGCTGCCGATACCACGGGTGTTGGGGTAGCACCGGCCCTGAACGCGCGCCGGGTGGGCGGCGTATCGACGGTCCTGGGACCACGTGGGACATCGGATGGCTGAAGGAAGACAAACCCATCGGTATTTTGCCACCCGCCCGGTCGGTCCGCGCGGCCGACGAGGGACGTCGCCCCTCTACGATGTCCATGTTTCTGCCATCGTCGTGGCAGCCTTGGTGTCGTTGTGCGTGGTCCCGATGGCAAACGGGCAACGGGGCAGGGGTCGGGGCAACGCCGGTCGGCAACAGGGCCCACCCGTCCTGATCGAGCCGTCGGCACCGATCGCCAACCTGTTTTCGCGAGCCGACGACGGGCTTTCACGATCCGATTGGAAATTCACGATCGACTGCCTCCAGCGCATCATTGATGACACCCACGGCTGTCTCGTGCCCGGGGCCGGGGCCGCCAAGGGCAAAGGCACGCTGCATGAGTCGGCTCGGTGGAACGCGGCCAAGCGCCTCCGCAGGCTTCCACCCGAAGGGCTCCGCGCGTATCGCTTGCTGAACGACGGCCGGGCCAAGCGGTTGTTCGAGCAGGGGCGCTCCGAGCACAACGCGGCCAAGCTCCGGCGCGTCGTCAATCGATACGTACTCACGCGATACAGCGGGATGGCCGCCGACCTCCTGGTCTCGTGGGCGCTGGATGCGGGTCACTATCAGGAAGCGCTGGTGATCCTGGAGGACTTCCTGGCGATCGCGCCGCGGGATGGCGTGCCGACGGGGCGGCTTCGCGCCAAGCTGGCCGCCACGTTCGCGCTGTTGGGAAGGCCCGACCGTGCGGCCGCCGTCGGCCAGGTCGATCCTGGAACCGCGGCCGCAGGATCCGATCCCTATATGGATATCGTGGGGGCAGCGGCCTCGCTCAGCCCGCCATCGTTCGAGCGGCAGGTCGAGCCGGTTCGCTGGGCGGTTGTCGGTGGTGATCCATCTCGTCGCGGCCGGATGCCCGCCGTCAAGCCCACCCTTTTGGAGCACACGCCCTGGCGTCACACGTTCGCCGAGGGTACGTCGGACGCCTGGCGCCGGCTGTATGCCGGAGAGTTCTCACGCTCGGTGGTTCTACCGGTGCATCGCGCCGTGGCTGATGAAGATCGACTCTATGTGCGGACGCGGCGCGGTTGTGTCGCCCTTGACCGCGAAGATCTCGGTGTCGCCTGGCGCGTCGAGGATGCCCGCCGTGCGGTCACGACGGCGCGGCGACCGACGGATCGACGCGCGCAACCGTTTCAACAAACCTCCTCGCAAAGCTCCACGGAGTCGTCGTACCACGACCACTTCGGCGGTGAAGTTGCGCTGGGGCACGGGCTCGTTCTGACTGCCAGCCGAGTGGGGACCGGGTCTTATTCGTTGGCCGACCGCGACGCGGGCGGACAGTGGAGTTTCATCCCGCGTCTGATCAACAACCGCCGCGCGGCGCGCCGTCCGGCGATCCGCGGCACGCGTTTGCTGGCGTATGAGGCCGAGACGGGCGAGCTGCGCTGGGTCCGCGGGCGAACCGGTGATCCGAATGATCCCTTGGGTGAGGTGGAGTTTCGTTCGGTGCCGATCGCGGTGGGTGCGTACCTTTGGGTACCCTATTTGCGGCAAGACGATTTTTATCTAGCGGTGCTCGATCCCTCCGACGGAGCGGTGATCCGCCGGATCCTGCTCGGTTCCGTGCGCGGGTCCGATGCGCGTACGTTCGATACGCTTCCGTTGGCAGCCGCGGACGGCATGGTGTACGTTCCCTCGGGTCACGGCGTGCTCTTTGCAGTAGACGCCGCTGGGTTCACCCTTCGGTGGGCAAGCCAGTTCTCCAGCGGCGCGGTCCCTTCGAATCGGAGGCGTACCGGGGAGCGTGCCGCATGGCTGCCCGGCCCGCCCATCGTGTCCGGCGGATTGGTGTTGCTTGCTCCGACGGAGCATCGCGCCCTGTCGGCGCTTTCGGTGACCACGGGGGCGATCGAGTGGTCAGCGCCGGGTGGATCGGGCGCCTATCTGATCGGGGCGGACTCGCGGCACGTGTGGGTCGGAGGAAGTAGTGTCTCATGCTTGGCACTACACACCGGCGAAACGGTGTGGAGCGTCGATTTGCCATCGACGCCCACGGGGCGAGCCGTGCTGTCGGGTGCGATGTTGCATGTGCCGATGCTCAGTGGTCTTCTCACGCTCGACGCCGTTTCCGGGGATCACCTCGACGAGGTCGCCGCGGTGGAAGAGGACGGTCCGCTCGGCAATTTGCTGTGCCTGCACCGTTCGATGTTCGTGGTGAACGCGTCGGGCGTTCGGAAGTTTCCCGACATCGACCGAACCTATCCGGACACGGTGACGGCACTGACGGCCGATCCGACCGATCTCAGGCTTGCGGTGCGGTTGGCGTGGCTAGAACTCTTCCGCGGCGATCCGCAGCGGGCGCACGATGTGTTGCGCGGCATCGACCCCGGTGTGCTCTTACGGCATCCGGGTCGAACCGGTGACGTGGCGCACGTGCGCATGGAGGCCTTGCTCGCCCTGGCCGATCGGTCCGTTGAGACCGGTCGCCCCAATGCCGAGGCATTGGCACTGCTGGAACACGCCAACGAGGTCGCCCTTCGTCCCGAGGACCGCCTGCGGTGCGGCTTGGCCGTGGCTGATCTGCTGCACGTGATGGGTCGTCGCGAGGATGCCTACCGCCGGCTCTGGGAGATCGGTGTCGGGCCGGGGGGCGAGCAGGTCGTCTCCTTCGGAGAATCGGTGACCGGTCTGGCTCGGGTGGACATTGCGCGCCGGATGGCCGCGATGGCAAGTGAACAATCCGACGAAGAGAAGGCGGCGATGATGCGGTTCGCCGAGGAACAAACATGGGCGACCGCCAAGCGTCTGGGAACCGACGACCAGGCGCGTGCCGCGGCCGCTCGCCTTCGTGCCATTGCGGACCTGGAGACGTTCGCGTCGGTCGGCCCGCGGGCGCTGATCGCCCTGGCTACGTATCACCTGGAACGATCGCGTTTTGAGCAGGCGGAGCAACTGCTGCGCGAGTGTATCCGTTTCGATTCCGATCCCGCGGTCACCATCACGGCGATGATGCGTCTCTGTGACCTGTACGTGAAAACGTACGGGGCCGGGGATGCGCTGGCCGACAGGCTTACGGACATGTTGGATACGCTCGAAGCCCGCTTCGGCGATTTCCCGGTTCCCGCGGAGTCGCCGGATGCAACGACGTCGCCTGGCGAGGATGCGCTGGGGGACACGGTAGCTGCGTGGGTCGAACGGTTCCACGCGGACGTGTTGGACCCCTCGCCCGCCCACCCCGAGCGATCTTTCGTTTCGTCCTCTTTGCGTTTTACCGGCGAACTGGCATGGTCTCGCAAGTGGAAGGCGGATCCACGAATTCGGATTCCTTCGGCTCCGGTGCCGGCCGAGCTGGTGACGCTTGACGGTCCGCCCGGGACCGCGCTGCTGGGGCGCGTGATTCTTCATGGGATCGACGACGTGGTTCGTTGTCTCGATGCCCGCGACGGCACGGTCTTGTGGGAGGCGACGCTGCGATTGCCGCAGACGTTCCCGCAACGGCGACACGAGCTGTCGGCCAAAGGCCGCCGTGCGGTTCTCGACG
Organism: uncultured bacterium; assembly: GCA_965371245.1. Lineage (GTDB taxonomy): Bacteria > Planctomycetota > Phycisphaerae > UBA1845 > UBA1845 > CBDUXT01. The sequence continues at coordinate 66,666 of CBDUXT010000010.1, forward strand.
GACAAACCCTGGTCGTCAATGGCACGGACGGGCTCTTCGCCCTGGGGATGGTGACCGGGCGACGTCTCTGGATTCGCCCGTATGAAGCCGATGGCGAGGTCAGCACCGCGATCGACGGTGACTTGCTTCTTGCGGCCGGTGAGGGGTTTCTGGCGGCCATGCCGAAGCTGGGGCGGTTGACTCTGATTCGCATGCTCGACGGATCCACCGTCTGGGAACGCGACCTTCGTGGCGAGCGTGTCGCCCAGGTGCAGATGGTCGGGAACCGCGTCCTGGTCATCGACGGACGCGTCGAGCGCGTCAACGTGTTCGATCGAGCGGACGGGCGGTTGATCCGCCTGGTTCTGTTTCGTCAGCCAGACCATGCGGCGCAGATGATCCGCCCCGTCGTCTCGGGTGGACTGTTGTGTGGGCCGGCGCGCGTGGAAGGGGCCAACGGGATCTCCGCCGTCAACCTGGAAACAGGGGAGACGGCCTGGTCGATGAGCCTTGATAAGCCCGTCGTGCAGGTGTTCAAGCCCGCGGAGGGCTATGTCGGTGTCGGAATGCTTGGCGGCGGCGTTCGGATTATCGATGTCGCGGACGGAGATTTTTTCGAGCGACGGATCGCCGGAGCCCAGCGGGTTTCGGATGCCAGGTTGCATGACGGAACGCTTCTGATTCAGCACAATGCCGTGGCCAATGATTTCGCAAGCCAGCGCTTCACGGCGCTGGACGTTGCGACGGATAAGGTTCTTTGGACGCGCGATGATGTGTTGTCGTTCGCGCGGTCGGGCGCGGCGATGCACGTGGTCGGCGGTCATGTGTTGGCGGCGTTCCGGTCGCAACCGCCGCCGCGGAATCGCTCGCAGCCGGCGCAGGACCGGAAGTTGACCATGCTGGATATTCGCACCGGCACCACCGTCGGGGAAGAGATTCCCGTACCGCCGGCGAGCCGCGTGGCGGCGCAGTCCGGCGTCTTCCAGGTGTATCCATCGGCGGGCGTGGCCGTTTTCGGCACGAATGCGTCGGTTCATGCTTGGCGGATGGAAACTGTGGAACATCAAGAACAGGAAGGCTCCTAAATGACCTGCGACCTTGCGCAAAGGCGGCTTGGCGGTGGACCCTTCGCCACCGGGGAGGGCCTGAACCAAAGAAGGTTCGGCGGCCGACGGCTGCGCTGCCTGGTGCTAATTGCCGGACTCTGGTGTATGCCGTCGGCGGTTGCGGGTGCCCAGCCGCGGACTCGACCGGCGCCGCGGAAGCTTCCCGAGGGCATCACGCCGGCGGCGCGCGCGGCGATCGATCGGGGTCTGGCGTACCTCTCGCGCACCCAGGCCCGCGACGGCTCGTGGTCCAATCGGGGTCGCTATGGCTCGTATCCGGTGGCGATGACGTCGCTGGCCGGGCTCGCCCTGCTGATGGACGGCAACACGACGACGCAGGGGCGGTACGCCCCGAACGTGGATCGGGCGGTCAAGTATCTACTCCGGTGCGCGACGGCAACGGGTTTGATCTCGCGTCCGCAGCAAGAAGCTCGGCCGATGTACGGGCATGGTTTCTCCTTGCTTTTTCTGGGCCAGCTCTACGGGATGACGGCGGACGCGGCGCAGGCACGACAGATACACGACGTGCTCTCTCGCGGCGCACAGCTTACCTCACGTTCGCAGAGCCGGGCCGGGGGATGGTATTACACGGCCGATTCCAAGAACGACGAGGGCTCGGTCACGATCACGCAGGTTCAGGCGCTACGATCGTGCCGCAACGCCGGCATTTTGGTTCCCAAGGTTACGATCGACGCGGCGATGGATTACCTGTCGCAGTCTCAAAACAGCGACGGGGGGATCCGATACGCGGTCCGTCAACGCCGCGGTAACTCGCGTCCGGCGATCACCGCGGCCGCCATCTGTTGCTGGTACAACGCGGGTGAGTACACCAGTCGGCGCGCCAAACGGGCGCTGGAGTTCTGCAAGCCGAAGATTCTGCCGCGCAGCACACAGGGTGGGCACGATTACTACGCACACCTGTATTTTGCCCAGGCACTGTATATTTCGGACGATCCCTATTGGGACGACTACTTTCCCAAGCGAAGGGATTTTATGTTAGCGCAACAAAAGCCCGACGGATCGTGGTGGGGTGACGGCGTGGGCGACAGTTACGGCACGGCCATTGCGCTGATCGTGCTCCAGCTTCCGTACAATCAGCTTCCGATCATGCAGCGGTAGAAGGGGAATGTTTTTTTGCGATGGCCGCCGTCGATCGGGAGACTGAGTCTTTCCGGTCCATCGAGCGGCGACCACGGGGAACCATCTTGGAGTTTGACATGAATGACGAACCAGTCGCGGCCGGTGAGACGTCCGCGCTGTCCGGCGGCGACATCGAGGCCGTGGATCAACTCGGTACGGCCTACGACCGCCTCCGTAGTGAACTGGCCAAGGTCATCGTAGGGCAGGACGAGGTCGTGGATCAGCTTCTGATCGCCCTGTTTGCGGGCGGTCATTGTATCCTCGAGGGCGTTCCGGGGCTGGCCAAGACGTTGATGATATCGACGCTGGCGCGGTGTCTGAACCTTTCTTTCAGCAGGATTCAGTTCACGCCCGACCTGATGCCCTCGGACATCACCGGTACGGAGGTGATCCAGGAAGACAAGGCGACGGGCACGCGGGCGTTCAAGTTCCTTCCGGGACCCGTGTTCGGGAACGTGATTCTCGCTGACGAGATCAACCGAACGCCGCCCAAAACGCAGGCCGCCCTGCTCGAGGCGATGCAGGAGCGACAGGTGACGGTCGGCGGCGAGGTGCGGGATCTGCCGCTTCCGTTTTTCGTTCTTGCCACGCAGAACCCGATTGAGCAGGAAGGAACCTATCCGCTGCCCGAGGCGCAGCAAGACCGGTTCATGCTCAAGATTTACGTCGGGTATCCCTCCTATGAAGAAGAATACGAAGTGGCCGAGCGAACCACGGCCCAGGTGCAGGCAACGGTCGAGCAGGTCGTCTCCGGTGAGGACATTCTGCGCTATCAGGGGCTCGTGCGACGCATCCCCGCGGCGCCCGATGTGATCCGCCACGCGCTGGATCTGGTTCGGGCCACCCGACCCTCGGAACCTCAGGCGCCGCAGTTTATCAAAGACCTGCTGACGTGGGGCGCCGGTCCGCGATCGGTACAGGCTTTGATTCTCGGGGGCAAGGCCCGTGCCGTTCTCAAGAGGCGATGCCACGTATCGATCGACGACATCCGCGCGCTCGCCCATCCGGTGCTCAGGCATCGAATCGTGACGAACTTCTCCGCCGAGGCGGAGGGGTTCACGCCCGACCGCGTCGTCGATCGGCTGCTGGATCATGTAGACCCCACCGCGACCCCGCTGGATGGCAATGAACAAATCAACAAAGTACTTTCAGCCTGACGTCCTGAGCAAGATAGCGCGGTTGGATCTGCGAGCCCGCCATGTGGTCGAGGGCTTCGTCAGCGGCATGCACAAGAGTCCCTACAAGGGCTTCAGCGTTGAGTTCGCCAACCACCGCGCCTATGTCCCCGGCGACGACATCCGTCACATCGACTGGCGGGTGTATGGCAAGGCCGATCGGTTCTATATCAAGGAGTATGAGGAGGAGACCAACCTTCGGACCCACATCGTGCTCGACTGTTCGGCGTCCATGGCCTATCCGACGCACCCCGGCACCGGTCGGATGACGAAATGGGATTACGCCGCGACCGTGGCCACATCGCTGGCGCACCTGCTGATTTATCAGCAGGACGGCGTCGGGCTTACGCTGTTCGGCGAAACCATTCGCAAGCAGTTGCCGGTGTCATCGAGCCGTGCTTCTCTGGTGGCGCTGGCGTCCACGATCGAGGCCCATGCCCCGAAGGAAGGGACCGACATCAAGGTGTTCCAGGAAGTGGCCGCCAGGGTTCCGCGCCGCGGCATGGTGATCATCATCTCGGATCTGCTCGCGGACATCGAGGAACTGGTTCCCGGGTTGCAAAGGCTGCGGTACGACGGTCACGACGTGCTCGTGCTGCACGTGCTGGATCAGGACGAGTTGGAGTTCCGCTTCGCCGATCGAACCCTGTTCGAGGGGCTTGAAGAGTTGGACATGGAGATCCTCACCGATCCGCAGTCGTTGCGTGCAAGTTATCTCGAGGCATTGAACGCCTTCACGGACCGGGTTCGGTCGGTGTGTCTGAATCACAAGATCGACTACGCCCTGATCAGCACGGCCGACTCCTTGGACGTCGCCCTGGTGACGTTCCTGGCCACTCGCATGCGGCAGCAGCGGGCTCGTGCCTGACCGTTAGGGGGGAAGCAGGAATGAACACACACAGTTCGCACAGGCGAAGAGGCCGGAAGGCCCGGCTCTCCCGTACCAGTGCCGTTCCCGGAAAGGTGGCTCGACTCTTCGCGGCACCGGTCGTTGGGTGGCATGGCCGAGCGCAGCGCGGCCATGTGCCGGGTTGGCCGACACATGCCCGCGCCTACGGCTTGGGCATGCCATCCGAAAAACGGAAGAACCTTTTTGCAAACCGTACCAGATCGTTGAAGAACGTGTGGCGCGCGCTTGAAGCTCACGCTTTCACCGGCTGGAAGCCGGTGCCATCCGAGTTGAAGACCCGATGACCCTTGAAGCGCTCACCCTGGCGGCCTTCATCAGTCCGGCCCTCTTTCTGGGGGGTGCGGGCGCGGTGGCCGCACCGATTCTGATCCACCTTCTTGCGCGGCGGCGGTTCAAGCGAATCCGTTGGGCGGCCATGGAGTTCCTCATCGACGCCGAGCGACGCAATCGGCGACGCATCCGCATGGAGGAGTGGATTCTGCTGTTGCTGCGCTGCCTGGCCGTCCTGTTCATTGCGTTCCTCGTGGCGCGTCCTTTCATTCGACCTTCGGGTGCGGCCGCACTGTTTGGCGGGGCGACGAGAACCGAGCGTGTGTTCGTCATCGATGATTCGCTGAGCATGGCCTATCAGGTGGGAGACGAAACGGTCTTTTCCCGCGCCAAACAAGCCGTCCGGCGGGTGTTGGAATCCGTTCGTCGCGAATCGCCTGACGATACGGCCACCGTGTTGCGGATGACCGCTCCGACGACGCCGATCGATTCGGGAACCTTTCTCGACGACACGCAGACCCAGCAGCTTCTCGCTCGACTCGAGGCGCTGTCGCCGAGTCAGCAATCGGTCGATCCGTCGCGCGTGATCGAGGGCGTGGTTGAGGTTCTTGAGCGCAACCCGGATGTCACCCATGCGGCCGTCTATATCATCAGTGACTTCCAACGCAACCATTGGGTTCCGCCTGACGCGGGGGGCGATCCGGAGGGCGCCGACGGGGGAATCCTGAGTCCGTTTGCTGCGTGGGCGAAGACCGATCGCGGGCTGCACCTCGTGCTCGTCAACGTCGGTGTTGACGACGCCGCCAACGTGGCGCTGACGAAACTGAGTCTGCGTGGCGGTCGTCTCGTCGCCGGAACCACGGGTACGGTGCAGGCGACAATCGTCAACTTTTCACAGCGTCCGCGCGAGAACATCGAGCTTCAGCTCAGCATCGGCGCGATGACCCAGCCGTCCAAGACCATCCGCCGGCTCAGCGCCGGGCAGAGCGCTTCGGTCGAGCTGGAAGCGGAGTTCGTCCGCGCCGGTGAAGAGTCCGTCCGGGTCGAGATTCCACCCGATGCGCTGTCCGAAGACAACGTGCGGTACGCAACGGCCGATGTCGCCGAGGCGATTCGCGTGCTGGTGGTCAACGGAGAGCCGTCGTCGGATGCGTACGACGACGAGGTGACCTTCCTGGCGACCGCCCTTCGTCCGGAGGGCGAGATCTTCAGCGGCAACGAGGTTGTCGTCGTCGATGAGGCGGCGATCGAGGAAACCAACCTCGCCAACTTTCATGTGGTTTTGTTGGCCAATGTCTATCGCGTCAGCGAGCCGGCGGTCGAGTCGCTCGAACGCTTCGTCCGGCGCGGGGGCGGGCTCCTGGTGTTCCTCGGCGATCAGGTGGATGCCGACCTGTACAACACCGCTATGTATCGCGAGGGCGAGGGGTTGTTGCCGGCGAGGCTCACCGAACTGATCCGCGCCCCCGAGGCGTCTCACCTTGTGGTGACCGACCGGCTGCATCCCGCGATGCGCGGACTCAGCATCGAGGGCGATCCGCTCGGCATCGGTCAGATTCCCTTCCTCCAGTACCTCGCGAGCGTGACGTACGAGGTGCCGGACGATGAGACGGAGGCTGACGAAGCAGCGGTATCCGCCCGGGCGGCGCGCCCAGGGCGTGTGATCGCGCGCTTCGATGACGCCGACGAGAACCCGGCCATCATCGAGCGCGGCTTCGGACGCGGACGCGTGGTGTTGATGACCACCGCGGTGGACAAGGAGTGGCATGGCTGGCCGGACCATCCGACCTTCCTCCCCGTCATGATGGAACTCGTTCGACATGTTGCTCGGCGAAGCGACGGGGGCACGGAGTATTGGGCGGGCGATACGATTGAGCTTCCGCTCGACCCGGCCCTGTTCGAGCCGGACGTAATCGTACGGGGACCGGCTTATCCCAACGAGCGCGAAGTCGGGTTGACGGCCGCGCCCGCCGGCGATGGTCGCGGACTGCTTGTGACCTGGGAACACGCGAACCGGATCGGTCTGTACCGGTTCCTCCTGAAGCGCCGAGAGGGCGCCGAGACTGTTCGGCTGGTGGCAGTCAACGTCGATCCGCTCGAAAGCGATCTTGCGACCGCCGAGGAGGATGAGCTTCGCCAGAGCCTCAGAAGCGTGCCGTTCGAATACATCAAGGGAATTGATAAACTCAGCGGCGCCGCGGGCGAGGCGCGGACGGAGCTCTGGCGATTGTTTCTTTTCGCGGCCGCGATGGTGCTGATGATGGAACAGGGGTTGGCCTGGTGGTGGGGGCGACGGCATTAGAGCATTTTTCGTTTTAGCATGCCGGCTCCACCGCCCTTCGCGACTCATCAATCGGCGAGAGACCGCGCGGGCTGAAGCCCGCGGCTCGGCACACGGAAACGGGACATGCTCTAGTGCATGGTCACACGTCGTCTTGCGGGTTCGTTGCCGAGTCAGAGCCGCGGGCGCTAGCCCGCGGACTGGTCCCGCCGCTAGCGCGGCAGGCTCTGATTAGCACGACCGGTCGCGGCGTTGCGGGTAACGAAAACCCGCAGATTCAGGAGTGAAGATGCACTAGTGCCGCGTCGCCGCTTGTTTGATGGCTTTCGAGGGTGGCCTGGGCAAACTTGTGTGCCCATGTTGTAAGCCCCGAGGTCACGGGCAAGCTGACGCTTGCCCATGGCACCCAACCATCGATTGACGTGCAACAGAACACCAGCGCTGCGACCTGGGTGAAGTGATGGGCGGCCCGAGCCGCGACCGTGGGGAGTGTTTCTTCTCGGTCAACGTGTACCGCCGAATGTCCGCGGGCTCGCGCCCGCGGCTCTGATAGGGTTATAAAACAACCATGGTGCAAGTCGCCGGAAGTTTGATGTCCGCACTTCTCGGAGCCGTTACCCGCGACGAGGTCGGGTTCGTGACCGAGTTGCGTTACGTGCCCCAGGGCTGGCTGGGCGTGGGCGGGGCCGCGGTTATCGGTCTGGTCTGCTGGGCGGTCGTGTGGATGTATCGCCGGGAAGGTCGGATCGGCGCGTCGATGCGCGTTCGCATGGTGCTGGCTGTCATTCGCTGTCTCGTGCTCTTGACGCTGGCGCTGATCCTCCTGGAGCCTGTCCGGGTTCGGATTCTTCGCCGGTGGATCGATTCGTACGTTGTCGTGCTGATCGACAGCTCCTCTAGCATGGATCTGACCGACTCCTACCGCGACGACAAGGCCGCCGAACCCGTGCGGCGGCTGCTCGGGTCGGAAGAACCGGGGTCCCAGCGCCGAAGTCGCCTGGTCGAGCGCATCATCGGTGATGACGATCGGCAGTTCCTTGCGGCGCTGGCCGAAAACAACCGGGTCAAGCTCCACGCCTTCAGCAACGAACTCGATCTGCTGGGGACGATCCGCGCGACGCGGGAGTCGCCCGCTTCGTCCGCGCAGGGGGGAAGCGGCTCGCCGACTCTGTTCGGAGCGGCCGACGTGCCTATCGCGCTGACCGCCACCGGTCCCGCCACCAACATCGAACGCGCCATCCATCGGGCGGTCGAATCGTTGGGCAGCGCTCCGGTGGCGGCGGTCGTGGTGTTCAGCGACGGCGGCTTCAACCAGGGCGCGTCGGCATCGGATGTCGCGGAGTTTGCCCGCGATCGCCGGCTTCCCATCCATGTGGTGGGCGTGGGCGATCCGTCGCGACCCTACAACGTACGCATCACGGAAATCCTGGCACCACCGAACGCGTTCCAGCGTGATCCGTTTTCCATCTCCGCACAGCTAGCCGCCGAGGGGCTGGACGGGCGAACCCTGCGTGTCGAACTCAGTGAGCGCGACGCCACCGGCGACGGAACCGGACGGGTTGTCGATACGAAAGATGTTCGCGTGGGTCCGGGCGGCGCCATCGAACCGGTTACGTTCGTGCGCCCGCGCAGTCGCGTGGGCCGTTTCGTGTACACCGTCAAGGTCCCGGTCCTGCCGGGCGAGTCGGTCGGCGACGACAACAGCAAGCAGACCACGGTCAACGTGATCGACTCGCGTACGCGGGTGTTGCTTGTCTCCGGCGGTCCGAGTTGGGAGTATCGCTTCGTTTCCCGGCTCCTTGAGCGCGACGACACCTTCGACGTGAGCTGTTGGTTGCAGTCGGCCGACCTCAGCGCCGTTCGCGATGGGAACACGATCATCGACCACTTCCCGGTCACGGCCGAGGAGTTGTTCGAATACGACGTCGTCTTGCTGATGGACGTCGATAAGAGTGAGTTGGATGAGCCGTGGTGTCGCCTGATCGATACGTTGGTCACCGAGTACGGCGGCGGCCTGCTGGTCACGGCGGCGCGGGCCTACGCGCCCACGTTCCTTCGCGACCGCTCGCTCAAGGCGCTTCACGATCTTCTGCCGGTCTCGTTTGACCCGGAGGCCGACATCGTTCTCAATGAGATCGGGCACTACCAGGTGTCCGCGTCGGTGATCGAGGTTCCCCAGGCCGCCATCGGGCACCCGGTGATGCGGCTGGCGGGTGATCCGATCTCCTCCAAGTTGATTTGGGAAGAAATGGCCGAGGTCTTCTGGCACTACCCGGTGCTGCGCGAGAAGCCCGTCGCCACCGTGTTGCTGCGCCATGGGAACCCGCGGATGCGTAACGACGCCGGCGGACACGTGCTGGCGGCCTTGCAGTTCGTCGGCGCGGGACGCACCGGTTTTCTTTCGCTGGACAGCACCTGGCGCTGGCGGCGCTACGATGTCAAGGTGTTCGACCGGTTCTGGGTGCAATACGTGCGCTACCTGGCCGAAGGCAAGCTGCTCGGCGGCACAAAGCGGGGTATGCTTGTGACCGAAAGCGATCAGTTCGCCCTCGGCGAGGCGGTCACCGTGACGGCCCGGGTGCTCGATCGCCAATACAAGCCGATCGCGGGTGACCAGGTGACGGCGCAGTACTCAGTGGAAGGCGACCGTGCCGACTTTGTGCTTCGCGCGCGCCGGGATCGCCCCGGTTGGTTCGAGGGTCGCTTCGTGCCCGACCGAACGGGGAGCTTCCGCATCAGTATGAAGATTCCCCAGCCGGGGGCGAACGATCCGGCCGAGATCACGCGGGAGATCCGGGTGACACGCCCCAACCTGGAGATTCTTCGTCCCCAGATGGATCGTGTCGAGCTGACGGCACTTTCCACGGAGTCGCTCGGCGGGCAGTACTTCGACGTGGACCAGGCCGCACAGATCCCCCCGCTGATCCCGGACCTGCACGAGGAAATTCTGATCCGATCGCGACCCACGACGTTGTGGGACAACTGGATGACCCTTACGTTCTTGTTGACCCTGTTGACCGTTGAGTGGGCTCTTCGAAAATGGAACCGTTTGTTGTAGCGGGTGGCCCCTCGTGGGCCTCACGGGAATGGCGGAGATGATCCATCAAACGACAACCCAACGCCGGCCGGACTTGCCGGCGCTCGACCACAAAGTGACGACCCGTCTACGCGTGGTGGGCGCTCGCGTCCGCCGATACGTCCTGGTGGAGGGGCTTGCGTGGGTGATGGGCTTTTTGCTTCTGGGTGCCGGCGTCCAGCTTGCTCTTGACTACGGGACGCGTGGTCTGCGCCTGAGCATGCGGGCTTCGCTGCTGGGGGTGATTGTGATCGGCGTGGTGTGGCAGGTGTGGAAGCGACTGGCCAGGCCGCTTCGGGTGCGACCCCAGCTCTGGGATGTGGCCAACCTTGTCGAGCGCCGCTACCCGGAGCTATCCTCCAGCCTGATCTCGGCCGTTCGCTTCGCCCGTGGTGAGGTCGGACCCGCGGGAATCAACTCGCCGGAGCTGGTCGCCTCGGTCATTGCCGATGTGGGGGCCAGGTCGGCGAAGTTGGACTTCAACGCCGTGCTCGACCCAAGGCGTGTTCGGCAGGCGGTGGCGGCGCTGCTGGTGATGGCGGCTGTCGGAACGGGCGCGACAGCGGCCTCACCCGAGGTCGTCGGCCTCTGGTTCCGGCGCAATGTGCTGCTTACGAACGACCCGTGGCCGAAGCAGACCCACCTGATCGTCGATATCGAGGGGGACGAGTTGATCGGGGCTCGCGGCGACGACCTGATCATTCAGGCCCATGCCCAGGGTGTGCAACCGCGCGAGGTGGACATCGTCTTCGAGACGGCATCGGGTGACCGTGGTCGCGAGGTCATGGTGACGGTGGGCAGTCAGGGTTCCTACCGCTATCGCTACACATTCAAGAAGGCGCAGGAGGACTTCGTCTTTCATCTGGAGGGCGGAGACGACAGGACCGAGCCGATCCATGCACGGCTTCTGGAGAGGCCGCGCGTCAGCGAGAGCGAGATGCGAATCACCCCGCCTGCTTACACCCGGGGCGACGCGGTGACGCTGGGCGACGGGGAGCGAGCGGCACAGGCACTGCCTGGATCAACCGTCACCATCAGTGTCTTGACGAACAAGCCGGTGACGCAGGCGACGCTGATGGCCGGTCGGCGGAAGGTCGCGGAGGCGATTACCGCGGACGGTCGCCTGGTCGCCACCTTCGCGCCGCAGGAGACGCACACCTACCACTTCGCCCTCACGGACGAGGTTGGTCTGGACAACCGCCGTCCGGTTCGCTTCTCGCTCCGGGTCGTTCCGGATGAGCCGCCCCGGGCGCGGATGAAGCTTCCCGGCGTGGGTGACATGATTACGCCGGACGCCGTCTTGCCGATCGAGATCGAGTGCGCCGACACCTTTGGGCTGGCCTCCGCGGAACTGGTGTATCGAGTGTCCCGCGAGGGGGCGGACGATGTCACGATCCCATTGCCGACGTTCAAGCAACATCTGACCAACTTCACGACGAGCATTTCGTGGCCGGTCGCCACGGACAATCTCGTTGCGGGTGAGGTGTTGACGCTCTGGGTGCGGGCCGCGGATTTCAACAGCGTGACCGGCCCCGGCAGGGCAGCGTCGCCTGAGGTGACGCTCCGCGTGGTGACCCGGGAGGAGTTGCTCGAGGAGCTTTCTCGCCGCGAGCAGGAATACCGTGTCGAGTTCGAGCGGCTCATCGATTCCCAGGAACGGCTTCGCGGCAGCCTGCTCTCCATCTTCGGCCGCTTTCGAGAGAACGACCGGCTGGACACACTGGTGACCGATCTGGCACAGCCCGAGCGCCGGCAACGCAACATCGCCGGATCGGTCAACGTGATCCGGCAGCAGTTTGAGCAGATTCTTGCGTCGCTGGTCGTCAACCGGCTCGACAACAAGGAAGAGCGAGAACGGCTCGGCGATCAGATCATCACGCCGCTGACGCAGCTCGCCAAACGCGGTCTGGTGGCGGCAGCCGACATGATTCGACAGTGGTCGCGTGAAGCGACTGCGGAAAAGGCCGACCAGATCGATCCGCAACAGGTAGCGGTTTTGTCACAAATGCGGTCGGTGCGTGATAATATGATACAATGGGAGGGGTATCAGGAGGTCGTCAGCATGCTCCGCGACATCATCCGTTTGCAACAAGAGCTCCAGAACGAAACCCGCAAAGCGTTACAGGATCAGGCCAGTGATGTGTTCGACGACAAATAGCCGGTTTGGCAGCCCGGATCGACGCGGTCCGGGCTCTTCCGATTTCGCCGTTCGCTCGCGGTTACGGGTGGACTCCGCGCGACGTGCCCGACGCCGAGCGGCCGTTCTTGCGCTGGCATGGGCGATGGCGGGGATCGCAACCCGACCCGCCGTGGCGCAAGAAAAAGACAAGGAAGCGCCCGAGAAGGTTCACCCGCTTGCCCTCAAGGAAGAGATGATCCGCGATCGCTTCCAACGCTTCGAGGATCGCGTCTACCGTCTGCGCGAACAGTTGGGCGACGGGGAGCCGGAGAACAGCGCTCGTCTTGGCCGCGTCCTGCAAAGGGCCGGCGAATTGGGGCTGGCGGATCAAATGGACAAGATCATGGAGCTCTTGGGTGATGGCGCTTCGCTCAACAGCGCGCTCGATGTTCAGACGGCGTGGATTCGCGACGCGGATCGGCTCCTGGCCATCCTTATGGAGCGCGACAGTTCGAACGAGGATCGCAAGCGCGAACTCGAGCGCCTGCAGGCACAGAAGGAACAGTTGAACAAAATCCTGGAGCAGGAGCGGGCGCTGCGCGACGAAACGGCCCAGGCCGGGATGGCGCGCCGAATGAAAGAGCAGCTCGATCAGGCCATTCGCCGGATCGATGCGATGCTCGACAAGCAGGCGAAGATCACCGACTCATCTCAGAACCCAGGCGCCGCCGGTGATCCTTCCGCGAAAGCAACCGCGGCACAGCAGGAGGCCTTGGCGAAAGAGGCCGCCCAGCTCGCCGAGGAGCTCAAGCGACTGGGAGAGGCCGCCCCCGATGCGTCCGCCGACAGCAAAGCGCAGGAGGCGGCGCGCGAGCAGACTCGCGAGGGTGGCGAATCGATGCAGAGCGGCGCCAAGGCCATGTCCGAGGCGGGCAGCGGGCTTGAATCGGGCGACCCCCAGTCCGCCGGCGAGCAACAGCAGCAGGCCACCGAAGCACTGGAGGAGGCGAAGGCGAAGCTGGAAGAGGCGAAACGCCGACTCGATGAGCCGTCGAAGGCTGAAGCCCTTGCCCAGAAGCAGGCCGAGATTGCCAAGAAGACCGGGGCGCTTTCCCAGGAGATGAAGAAGAGCCCGTCCGACGAAGGTCAAGAGGGCCAAAAGGGGCAGCAGGGTCAAGAAGGACAGCAAGGCCAACAAGGTCAGCAGGGGCAACAGGGGCAACAGGGTCAACAAGGTCAGCAAGGACAACAAGGTGAGCAAGGCCAGAAAGGCGAGCAACAACAGAAGCCGGGGCAGGAGGCCTTGGACCAGGCCCAGCGCGAGATGGACGACGCCACCGAGAATCTAGAGAACGAAGACACCAGACAGGCGACCGAGAGCCAGGACAAGGCGATCGACGAGCTCGAACAGGCCAAGAAGGAACTGGAAGACGCGCTCAACCAACTCCGCAAGGAGGAGCGCGCGGAGACCCTGCGCGACCTCGAATCACGCTTCCGTGAAATGTTGACCAAGCAGCGCGGCATTAACGACGCCACGCTGCGCGTGAACGAAATCGGACGCGAGAACTTCAAGCGAGCCGAGCAGCTTCAGCTTGCCGAATTGTCCGCGAAGCAGCGCGCGTTGGCGCAGGACGCGGCCGGGTGCCTCCACATTCTCGATGAAGACGGCACGACGATCGTTTTTCCGCGCGTGGTCGGGCAGTTGTCCAGCGACATGGCCAGCGTGGCGGATCGTCTGGCGGCGTTGAAGTCGGGTACGCTCACGCAAGCGATCGAGAAGGAGATCCTCGACACGCTTGAGCAACTGCTCGAAGCGGTGCAGAAGATGCAACAGGAAAACGAACAGCAGGACTCCGAGCAACAGCAGCAACAGGGGCAGGACGGCGACGAAGCGCCCCTGCTTCCGCCGTCGGCCGAGCTCAAACTGCTCCGCGCGAGTCAGGTGCGTATCAACACGCGAACCGGCATTATCGACGAAGCGCGAGGCGCGGGGGTCGAGTCGGAAACGGACGCGCTGGAAGCGCTCAAGGCCGTCGCCCTGTGGCAGGTCGAAACGGCCAAGACGGCCGAGGAAATGCGGGATCGAAACGACGCGCCGTAGGAGCCGGTCGAAGAAGGCCTTACCCTTGTGTGGCACCGGCTTCCAGCCGGTGCGAACACGGGTGGAAGCCGGTCCCGCGGCGGCTCGTCAACGAAGGCGGACACGAACCATGACGACGCAAACTGATCGACCACGAACGTTGCGATCCGCACGGCCCAGTTGTGTCAGAATCACGGCACTGGTCGGTCTGGTCCTGGGCGTGGGTGCCGTTTCCTCGTCGCCGGCGCAAAGCCCGGTGGACAGGTTCATCGCCAGTCTCGAGGGGGACTCGGCGATTCCCGCCAAGGTTCGCAAGCTCATTGAAGCCTCCTGGGCCAACTGCCAGGACTGTGACGCCGAGGAGTTTCTCACCCAGGGGCTCGCCGTGCTTTCGGCGCCGCTGCGCGCGGGCTTGGAGGCGTATGAGGTCGAGCGGTACGAGGATTGTGTCGGGGCCATGGCCGAGCTGCGGAATGATCCCAACCCGTTCGTGGCGGCGCATGCGGTCGCGTATGAAATCAAGGCGCTGGTTGCCCTCGATCGCTTGCTGGAGGTCGGCTCGCGCATCGATGCGATCACCGGGGAACGGGCGCTGCTCGAGACCGACCTTGCCGCCCATTCCTACTTTGCACCGGAGCTTGCCTTCCTTCGCGGCTACAGCCTGTTGGTGGACCTGCAGTACGAGCCGGCCGACATCGCGCTGAAGATGTTCCTGCGAGACTATCCCAAGGCGTCGCAGCGGCTGAAGATTGCGGCCGAGCAAATGGTTGCGGAGCTTGCCAATCGGGCGCCCGAGCAGATCGGGGAAGTGGCCGACCTGATGGCCTATGCCGGTCGCCGCCTCACCCATCGTGATACCGGTGACCAGGTGCGCACCCGGCAGCAGCGGATCGTCGATCTCCTCGACAAGCTCATCAAGGAGGCCGAAGACCAGGAAAACAGCAGCCAGAGCGGCAGCAGTAGCGGCGGGGGCGGGGGTTCCCAGGGCGGAAAATCGGGTGCGCAAAACCCGGGGAGTCCCATGCAGGACTCACAGCTTCCCGGCGGCTCAGCCAAGAACGGTTCCCTTCGTGACCGGCGCCGCGCCAGTCCCGGTGAGCTCTGGGGGTCGATGCCGCCCGCGGAGCGCGCCCGCGTTTTGCAGGCACTGCGGGAAAACTTCCCCAGCCGCTATCGAAAGCTGGTCGAGCAGTACTACGAGGAACTGGCCAAGAAGCCGTAGACTCCCATGTCGCGTGCGTGCCCATTGACAAATCGAGGCGAACCAACCGCAATAGCCGTTCGTGGCGCGCCGGGGCGTCCCCTCGCCCCGCCGGCACGCGGCGTGGCGCATGCTAGTGCCGTTTCCAGAAAGGTAGCCCGACTTTTCGCGGCTCCGGTCGTTGGATGGCATGGCCCAGCGCAGCGCGGCCATGTGCTGGGTGGGCCGGCGCATGCCCGCGCCTCCGGTTTGGGCACGCCACCCGACGCTGTCGTAATCGCGGTCTGTCTGTTGAGTGTCTTTGCGTTCGTACCGGCGGCGTCGTTCGGCGAACAGGTCAGCCTCATTCGGATCGACGGCGCAACGCTTCGTGGCCAATGGATGGGCATGACGGGCGGAACGACGCTCAGGGTGAACACGTCGAAGGGCATGGAAACGGTGCCTCTGGACGGCGTATCGAGGCTGACGTTCGCCCATGACGAACAGCCGATTCACGACGGACCCCAGACGGATCAGGCACCGGCGGTCGAATCGGACGGCGTATCGGCCGTGTTCCATCTGGCGGACGGAGGACGACTGCCCGGACGGCTGCTGGGGGCCTCGGAAACTTCCGACGCGCTTCTTTCCATGACGATACTGGGCGAGGCCGTGCCCCTGGCGTTCGAGACACTCGCGGGCGTCGAGCTTGGGGACCGAGTCGCGTTTCCACGGGCGGGTGAGCACTTTCACTCGTCCCTAGCGGCCCGGCTCCCCGGAGAGGACGTGTTGATCACCCGGGACACTGACGACGTGAAGACGCTCCGCGGTCGGCTGGAATCGCTCGACGCCGATCGCGGGTGGTTTGTTTTCGGCGGGCGCCGGCGGAGCCTCTCGACCGACAAGGCCTACGGCGTCGTCATGGCCGTCGGCGCCGGTGGACCTTCCGATCCCAAACATCAAGTTCGCGTCAGCCTTATCGACGGCTCGGTCTTTTCCGGCCGAATCGTGCGGGCCGATGCCGGCACCATCGTGCTGGACAGCTCCGTGGATGTCTCGGTGTCCTTGCCGGTTGAGGTCGTCTCCGATATTCGTGTCTTCAGTGATCGTGTGGTCTACCTCAGCGCGATGACGCCGGTACGCCGGAAGGTGGAGGGGCTCTTGCACGAACCGTGGCCCGTACGGTTCGATAAGAACGTGGCCGGTGGTCCGCTAACGCTTGGCGGGCGCGTGTACGACCACGGCGTGGGTACCCACAGCCGGACGGAAATCGACTACAACCTGGGTCGGGCGTTTGAGAAGTTCGCATCGACCATTGGCATTGACGACGCGGTCAGGCCTCGCGGGAGCGTTGCGTTTCGGGTCTTGGGGGACGCGAGCGTTCTCTTCGAGAGTGGCACCACCACGGGGATGGATGCGCCGCGGGAGATTGTCGTCGATGTTTCGGGCGTCAACGTGTTGACCCTCATCGTTGAGTATGCCGATCGTCTGGACCTTTCCGACCATGCGGACTGGGCTGACGCCAGGGTGCTCAAGCCGTCGATCGAGCGCAGGGCCGGTGGGCCTTGACGCCGTCGATCGAGTCCATTCGGGCGCGAAGATGCCCCGTGTGTTTGTAAGCAGGATGTCAGTCTTGACGAAACGACCAAACCCATTCCTGTCGGCCGGGCTGCTTGTGTTCGCCGGTCTTGTCCCGGTGGCGCTGGGGCGTGGAGCGCCGGTGCATGAACAGGTGGCTCAAGCCGAGTCGATGCGAATCGAGATGATCGATCGCGTCTCCCCGAGCGTCGTGTGCGTCTTCGACGGGAACCGTCGCGGCGGCGGCTCGGGTGTCCTGATCAGCCCCGATGGGTATGGGCTGACCAATTACCACGTCGTCGCCGGCCTTCTTCGCACGCGGCGAGGCTGGGGCGGGCTGGGCGATCGTGTTCTTTACGAGCTCGAGGTGCTCGGGATCGACATGACGGGCGATGTGGCCATGTTCCGCCTCATCCCCCCGCGAGAGGGCTTTCGCTTTCCCTACTCGCCGCTGGGCGATTCCGAATCGGTTCGCGTGGGAGACACCGTCTTCGCCATGGGCAACCCGTTCATCCTCAGCGACGACTACACGCCGTCGGTGAGCATGGGTCTGGTGACCGGCACGCATCGCTACCAGGAGGGCGTGCGGGGGAACCTGGCGTATACGGATTGCATCCAGATCGATGCCTCGATCAACCCCGGAAACTCGGGCGGGCCGCTGTTCAACGAGGTCGGCGAGGTGATCGGGATCAACGGTCGCATCTCCGTCAACACACGCGGGCGGTTCAACGTCGGCTTCGGCTATGCCATCTCGTCCGAGCAGATCAAACGGTTCATGCCGGCGCTTCGTGCCGGCCTTCTGGCCATGCACGGGACCTGGCAGGCGCGGGTCGAGGCGGCTCCGGGAAAAGGTGTCGTGTTTTCAGAGGTCCGCCAGCCGGGTCCGGCCTTTGACGCCGGGATTCGCACCGGCGACCGACTCGTGGGACTCGATGGGCGGCCGATCAGCGTTCCGAATCAGGTGGCCAGCCTGCTGGGTACCTATCCGGCCGATTGGCCGCTGGTCCTTGAGATCGAGCGAGACGCGACCTCGCAAGAGGTGATCGTGCCGCTGGCGGCGATGGTTCCGCACATGAAGGCGCCGTTTCAGGTGACGCCCGAGGTGAACGTGCGTGAGCTCAAGCGCGTGCTGCGCCGGCACCGAGAGGTCTCGCTGGCGGGCGCTGCGGACAAACCGCCGACGCGGTGGCGTTGGACGGTGGTTCGTCGGCACGAACAGGGCGCGGACGGCAAGACGCGCAGCCCCGAGCGATTTGAGGCGGTTCAAACGGGCACGGGGCCGATTCGATACCATCAAAGACACGCGGATGGCACCTCGGGAAGACTCATCGAGTTCGACCGCTGGACGGCCTCGCAGCGTGCGGGCGATGGCGCCGAGCCGTTCGACCTGCTCGGCGACGATCGGATGGTGCTCGGGGCGCTGTACACGGCGCACCGTTGGTTGCGATCGCCGGTCGAGGACTACGACCTGACGGACGTGGTCCATGCCGGCGGCGGCGCGATGGTGGTGCCCGGTCAAGCCGTGTCGGTGGGCACGCCGGGGCGCGACGCCGATGCGCCGGCGGAACTCCCGCTTCTTGAAGTGATTCAATGGCCCTTGGGCGAGGAGGCCGTCGCCCGTTTCTCCTTCGGCGAGCAGT
The DNA here is from genome assembly GCA_965371245.1 of uncultured bacterium. Taxonomy (GTDB): domain Bacteria; phylum Planctomycetota; class Phycisphaerae; order UBA1845; family UBA1845; genus CBDUXT01. Next base: position 85,197 of record CBDUXT010000010.1, read on the forward strand.
CGGCGCTATTGGTTCGCATCGTCGCCCACGACACCGTCTCCGGCAACGAGGCAACGATCCTCTTGAGCGACCATCGGGACGTCGGCGGGGTGATCCGCCCGTGTACGATCGAGGTTCGCGGCGCGGGCTACGCCTACCGCGAGACGCTGGGCGACTGGGAGCTGTCGCCATGATCCGCCCCGGTGTCACTCGTCTGGCTCTTTTCATCGGGCTCGCGGCCGGCGCCGCGGCACATGGCGGCGGATTCGATCGCGCGATTTCCATGGCGCTGCCTCGAGTGGTGAAGCTCTATGGGCTCGGGGCCGGGTTGCAGGCCGGCTACGGTACCGGCGTCATCGTATCGGCGGACGGTCGCGTGTTGACGGTTTTCTCGTTGTTGATCGATGCTCGGCGCATTCGCGCGGTGACCGCCGAGGGAACCACCTACGGTGCGACGGTCCTGTTTCGCGACGCCGAGCGGCAGTTGGCGTTGTTGCAGCTCACTCCGCCCGTAAGCGACGAGGTCACGACCGACCGGCAGGCCGTCGGTCCGTTTCCTTTTTTCGACATCAGCCGCGAACAGGTGTTGCACCCGGGCGACTGGGTTCTGGCCGCCGGCAACGCCTTCAAGGTGGCCGAAGGGGCCGAGCCGGTGTCGGCGGCGCATGGTGTGTTTTCGACGCGCACGCGCCTCGATGCCCGGCGGCGGCTCAAAGACTTCCCCTACCGCGGAGACGTGTTGGTCATCGATGCCATCACCAGTAACCCCGGCGCGCCGGGCAGCGCGCTGGTCAACCTCGACGGTGTGTTCGTCGGGATGATCGGGCGCGTGGTCATGTCCAATCTGACGCACACCCACTTCAACTACGCCATTCCGCGCGACGTCCTCGCGGGCTTTCTGGACGATGCGGAGGCGGCCGAGTCCGGCGACGGAACCGACGCGCTTCGTTCGTTGGCGGCGGTTCTAAGGATGCGTTCCACCGAGGACGCGGGGTACGATCCGGGGATTCGGCTCAGCCGGGTCGGGTATCGTACGAAGTTCCCGTTTGTCGATCGGGTTCGGGTCGGCTCGCCCGCCCAACTCGCCGGCGTTCGCAGGGACGACCTGATCATGTCGGTGAACGGTCGATCCGTCTACGATGTTGGGGACTATGAGGCCCGCCGTAGGACGTTCCTGCCGGATGAGCCGATCGATCTGGTTGTTCGTCGCGGTCGAAAGATCATCAACATCCGCGTTGAACCGGAGAAGCCGTGATGACGGTTCGAAGAAAAATCGTCTGGGGACTGCTGGCGGTGCTGGCCGCCGGGAACGGCGGTCCTGCTCGCGGCGGCGACCTGCCGGACTCGGCGGCTGACCCCGAGCTTGAGTTGATGCGGGCGACGCAGGAGGCCTTCCGCGGCGTGGCTTCAGGCGCCAAGCGCTATCTGGTGCGGATTGAGACCCTTGGCGGCTCCCAACCGCGAGCGTTTGTCCAAGCGGCACCCAGCGACGATCCGAGTCGCCGGAAGAAGTCGCAGAACCCGTTCCGCGAGAGCACGGGTTCGAGTTTCCGCGTCGCGGACGGTCCCACGACGGGTATCATCTACTCGTCCGACGGCTTGATCATATCCAGCAGCTTCAACTTCGTTCGCGAACCGTTGTTGATCACGGTCAGCTTCTCCGACGGTCGGCGGCTGGCCGCGGAACTCGTTGCCCGCGACCAGGTACGCAAGCTCGCGCTCCTGAAAGTGGACGCGACCGACCTTCCCGTGCCCAAGTGGTACGACGTTCGCGACGTTCGCGTCGGGCAATGGGCCGTCTCGCTTGGTCTGGGGTTCGGCGGTGATGCGCCCTCCCTCACGGTCGGCATCATCAGCGCCGTCAACCGGATGAGCGGCAACGCGATTCAGACAGACGCCAAACTCAGCCCGGCCAACTACGGCGGTCCGCTCTGCGACCTTTCCGGGCGTTTCCTGGGCATCAGCGTGCCCATGGCGCAGCGTCCGGGCGAACTCGCCGGCGTCGAGATGTACGATTCCGGTGTCGGCTTCGCCCTGACCAAGGAGCGGGTGGATGAGATCGTCGCCGTCTTGAAGACCGGGCGGTCGCTCTACCGCGGTTGGCTGGGGATCCAGATCGATCGTCGCCAGCGTCAGGCCGTTGTCGTAGGGCGACTGGCCGATCCGTCGCCCATGCGATCCGCGGGCGTGAGAGCGGGCGACAAGATCATCGGCGCCGGCGACATGCCCATCCTTCACTACGGGCACTTGGTTCAGGCTCTCTACATGACGCCGGCCGGTGAGACGGTCCGGATGAAGATGGAACGGGACGGCGAGGCGTTCGAGGTCGATGTGACGCTCGCGCGCGTCTCGGAACTGGGTCCGCTGCCGGAAGAAGAAGAACCGTTCGACCCGTCGTCGCCGGCCGATCCGGGCGAGGAAGGCCCCCAGCCCAAGCCGTAGATGCGTGCCCGAGTGGGGTTTCTTCGAACCGAGCCGCGACCGTCAGGGAGCGGTTTTTTATCCCGTCTTGCCCCCTACGCCTCGGCGGCTCTGGCATCGACGAGGGGTGAACGCTCGGGCAGCCGCGTGAAGAGCACGAAGACGGCGACCAGTCCCACAACCATCAAACCGAGGCTGACGAACTGCGAGATGGTCAGCCCGCCCACGTCGTGTGGGTTGTCCGAGCGGATCAACTCCAGGAGCGTGCGCGGCACGGGGTACAGGATCATCAGGGCCGCAATGACGACGCCGTGGCGTTTCCGCGCGTAGAACAGACCGGAAAGCACGCCGGACAGAATGAACGCATGCAGCGAGGAGTAGAGCTGTGCCGGATGGATGGGCATGGATTTGGATCGTGAGGCCAGTTCCTCAAGTTCCGACGCGGAGATGCCGCGGGATGGCTTGGCCCGTGAGGGGATTCGCATCGCCTGGGACAGAAGTCCCATCTTTTGGGCACGAGCTTTTTGCTTCGCGGCGGCGGCCTCCATGGCCTCCTTGAGCTCTTGGGTTTCTTCCGCGTCCGGCGCCTTGGCCGAAGCCCGTTGGTATCGTTTGCGCGCGTCTTCGTACCGGCGGGTCGGCTCCTCGCGGTACTCGACTGACACGGAGAGGAGTTGTGCGGGCAACAGGTTTGGCTGGAGTATGATGGTGCGTTCCGCGCCGACGATCAACTCGGCCGGAACCGTGACGACGCGATCCTCCCACTGGCGGAAGTGAGCGGCACTTCCGTACGGGAACTGTACGGCCCAGGGTTTGGCCGGCTCTGCCGTCGCCCCCGCCCCGACGATGCACAGCCCGCCGTAGCAGCAACCGTTGAAAAAACAGCCCAGCCGCCCAAAGCCCAGCCCCCACAACGTGCTGGGCGCCAAAATGTCCAGGTAGAGCCGTAGCGAAATCCGCTTCCACCGGGCATACGTCAGCGCGGCGATCAAGGCCCCCAGGAACCCGCCGAGGAACTCCAGCCCGCCCCCGGTGATGTCGATGGCGGCCAGCAGCGGGCTTGGCGCCGGCGCGAACTGCGACGACCAGTAATGGGCGACGTAGAAAACGCGGGCTCCGACGACGCCGAAGACCAACGAGAGAAACGCGATGTCCAGCACGACGTCCGGGTCGGCCTTGACCCGCTGGGCCCGCCGCATACCCAGCCAGACGGCGCTGAGAAAGCCGATGCACAGAAACACCCCGTATGTCTTCAAGGACCCGATGATCGGAAGGGGAATCAGTTCGGGATGCACGTCTGCGGTCCGTTGCGATCGAAAAGTGCTTGTGCGAAACGCCCGTCTCGACCCGACGGCCCTCGCTCTACCACGACTGCGGGGCAGTCTAGCCGCCGGCGGGCGGGACGTCCACGGCGATGTTGTCGATCAGCCGACAGGCCCCGATGCGGACGGCCAGGCAAATCCTTGCCGGTCGGTCCAGGATGGACAGGGGCTGTACGGTCGCCGCGTCAACGATTTCCACGTAGTCGATCTTGGCAGGACCGGCCGCGAGGATCGTACGCTCGATGCCCGAGATGATCCGACTCGCGTCGCGCTCGCCGTTGTCGATGATCCCCCCGGCGGAAAACAGGGCCCGGCTCAGCGACGTCGCCTGGCGTCTGTGGTTCGAAGTAAGCCGGACGTTTCGACTAGACATGGCCAGCCCGTCAGCCTCACGGACGGTGGGGCAGGCGATGACCTCGGTCGAAAGGTTCAGGTCGGCGGCCATCCTCCGAATCACGGCGAACTGCTGAAAGTCTTTCTCTCCGAAAAAGGCCAGCTCAGCCGGTAGAATGCTGAACAGCTTCGCCACCACCGTGGCGACGCCGTCGAAGTGCCCGGGGCGGTGCCGGCCGCAGAGGTGCTCCGTCACGCCGCTGACTCGAACGGTCGTCTTGCACTCTTCAGGCGGATACATGGTCTCGACCGAGGGCGCGAAAACCAGATCGACGCGTTCCGCTTCGCACGCCCGCAGATCTGCGTCCAGCGTGCGCGGGTATGTGTCCAGGTCTTCCGTAGGTGCGAACTGGGTGGGGTTTACGAAGATGGTCACCGCGACGAAGCCGCAGCGCTCTTTGGCCGCGCGAATCAGCGAGAGATGGCCTTCATGCAGGGCGCCCATCGTGGGAACCAGACCCACTAGCGTTCCGTCGCGTCGGGCCGACTGGACTGCCTGGCGGCAAGTCGGAATGTCGTGGTGGAGATCCATGAGCGTGAACCGTCGAAACGGAAGACGACTGAAACCACTGAACCCGACCGGGCGGGTTGTTCTATCGATGCAGCGAGCATGAATTCATGGGCGCCATGCTCACGCTTGCGTGAGCACGGTCTGGCGCGGCCATGCCACCCAACGCCGTGAACCTAGTGTTGCTCGGGCGGGTTCTAAGTGATTATGACAACGAAAGAAACAGCCTCCGTGCCGATGTTGTCTTTGTCGCG
>CBDUXT010000011.1:0-87719 GCA_965371245.1 uncultured bacterium
GCGGCTTGAAGGCCTTTTCTAACGCGCGAACCCACCCGCGCTCGCTTATTTTGGGTCTAGACGGCTCTGACGTCGAGGATCTCCTGGGTTTCGGACTCGATGAACCCATCGGGATCGCCCTGGACGTTTCCGCGGGAAAAATGTACTGGACTGATTTATTGGCTGATCGGATCCAGCGCGCCAACCTCGACGGTTCTTCCGTCGAAGACGTCATCACGGGGCTGCCAATTCCCTGCGCCCTCGCCCTCGATGTGTCCGGAGGCAAGATGTACTGGACAGAGCGGGTCGCCCTCTTTACTGCCAGAATCCGACGCGCCAACCTCGATGGGTCCGCCGTAGAGAATCTAGTGGAGTCCGGCATCGACTTCCCCAGTGGCATCGCCTTGGATGTGGTAGCCGGAAAGATGTACTGGACCGATAGCCGCGAAGACAGAATCCAGCGCGCCAACCTGGACGGCTCGGACGTCGAAACTCTGGTCACGGGACAGGTGAACCTGCAAGGGATTGCCGTTGACTCTGGAGCCGGGTGGATGTACTGGGTGGATTTCAGTGCGGGCAGCATCCGGCGCAGCAGGCTTGACGGCTCGGACATCGTAACGCTTCGCGCGGGATTGGGTCAGCCAGATGGAATCGCCCTCGATTTGCGTATCCCCGGAACCGATTGCCAGCCGAACGGGAATCGCGACGCATGCGACATCGCCGAAGGGCTTAGCGAAGACTGCAACCTCAACGCCATTCCGGATGAGTGCGAGGCTGACTGCAACGACAACGGCGTCACCGACAGTTGCGATATCGCAGGTGGCCTTAGCAGCGACTGCAACGGGAATGGAACTCCCGACGACTGCGAGCCCGACTGCAACGGGAACGCCGTCGCCGACTCGTGCGACCTAACGAGTGGTACGTCGCCGGACGTTAACGCCAACAGTATTCCCGATGAATGCGAGGCCCGAACGCCGCAAGTTCAGGCGGAGGGCTGCCGCTATGTGGCCGTGACGCCCGAGACGCCCGCTGCAATTGTCTCACAGGCTTTTCTGATCACCTCGCCTGACTACCCGTGTTTGTCCAAGTATATCCGAGCGGATGGCGGATTGGGAATGAATCCGGTTTTCCAAACCGCTGAGCAGTGGCGTACTATACACGTGTTCGGGTCGGACATCACGCCGAGCAGCACTTATGTGGTTGTGGCTGAAAGTACGGCGGGCACGACCTCGGCGCCGCGGAGCGTCACAACGTCAAGTTGGGGTGATGTAGCGGGCGCCTTCGAGAGCGAACGTTGGGCGCCTCCCGACGGCGAGTTGTCCTTCATGGATGTTGTGGCCGCGCTCGACGGATTTGCAGCCAGTTCCGGAGCGCCACCGTTCGGCGCGGCCGACGTTCATCCCCAGATGCCTAACCAAATCGTCGATATAGTGGATGTCGTCATGGTGCTGGATGCCTTCCGCGGCCTCCCCTACCCGTTTGCCGGCCCACAGCCCTGCCCCTAGGTAGTCGTCGCTCAGAAACTCGTCAACGCTCTATCTTTCCGGGCTGAGAACGACAAGACCGAAGGCATGCACCAGAAAGTCAAGATAGTCCGGGCTGCGACGGCGCCGGGGTTGTCTTCACGTGAACCTCCGACGTGCAGGACGCCGCTCAACCCGTTCTCGGCCTCGCTGCTGCGATCCAGTCGCGCCGGTCCCTGCCGTCCCGATCGAACCACTCCATCAGCGTTTGCCCGTACTATTTCGCATCGACCGTCAGGACCCAAGCACGAGCGGAGCAGACGGCGTGTGCAAGTGTCCTCATGCCTCGACTGGACGATATCGGCGGTCAACTGATGTCACCCGGGCTAGCCTATCTACGGCGACTACACAGCTAAACGGCGCGACGGGCCTATCTGCGGCTCCTCGAGTTTCGTGTAACAAGAAGCCCTCATCTCTTGGGTGGGTCGATCCCAGTGCGTCGTTGCTGGATCCGCAGAAGCGCAGCCAACAGTCTGCCCAAGTCGGATGTGGTCACGTCGTCGAGGCCGGGCACGTGGAACATTTGGAGCAACCAGCCACGGAAATCCGCATCGCCCATACCAAGATTTCGACGCACATGGTCGGCAAACCCGAGCTGCCGGGCCGTCGCCGTTCCTTCCGGGCACGGGCCGTGCCCGCCGTTAGTGAACCGCTCGATCAGATCTGACGCTTGGAGCGGAGTGAGAGCGGAAATCGAACCAGTCGGCGTCAACACACGCATCTCGTCGGTGTCGAACCCAAGTCGTCGGGCGATCGCGAAGAGTGCCCGGCGCTGCTCTGCGGTGATTGCTGAACGCCCGTGGCGCCGGCTTGGTGGCCTGCATTCCGATGGAGTCGATGCTAGCGTTGAACGAACCCGCCGCATGTGGAGCGTGCACGAGACGGCCTTCGGCGTTGGATCAGGCATCGCCCGCCTCCAGGATTCGAGCGATCTGGGATAGCTGAGCGGGCGTCAGCTGAGCAGGGCACAAGTCGACCCAGGCTTTGAGTTTTCCGGAATGCAGCGCATATGCAGCGCCCCGAGCATCTGGACTTGGCAGATGGGACGGTAAGTCGTTGTGCGGTCTATGTTTAGGTGCTTCTTGTTGCGCGGGTGATTTCTGACTCTTAATCAGCGGGTCCGGGGTTCGAGTCCCTGGCGGTGCGCCTCGTGGAAGCACTTGCTAGAAAAGGCGCTTGGTCAGCGCGCAACCTCAAGGGCCTGCCGAATCCGGCGGGCTTGCGGGGATGGGGTCATCTCGGCGGCCTTTCGGCGCGCGGGGCCGCTGACCACGCAGGTCTCCCTCGGTTTCCGGCACGGCGCGCGGGTCCGACGCATGGACCTCGCCGCCGAGGTCCCGGGCCTCCTTTCCGCAATTCGAGCCCACCTTCCGCCACGGTACCCGTTCAACACACCTTCCAGATGAAGACCCGCCGGGTTTGAGTCACGACGTTGCCGCCGCTGTCGGTGGCCGTGAGCGTGATTTCGTGAAAGACGCCCGTACAGACGTTGCTGTAGAGTCGCACGGTGATCGTGGTTCCGGTGCCCAGGATGGTAACGCCGCCGGGTTGGATGTCGCCGCGGTCCGTTGTCCAGACCATGGCAGCCCCGGAAAGCGTGCCGTCTTCCGGGTCGATGGCCACGCCCTCGAACGTGACGTCCTTGTACCACAGCCCGAGCACCACATCCCGCCCGTCGTATAACCCAGCGGGGTCGTTGCTCGCCGGGTCTGAGTCTTGGGCCGGCACGAGAATCGTGACCGTCGGCGGCTGCGAGCAAGTTCCACAGCCAAAACTGACGGCTTCACCGGCACAGACGTCATCCCACGTGGTCTCACAGCAAAAGGCATCATTCGCACACACGCATTGCTCAACATCCGTTCCGTCGCAACCCGGGGTGCCGTTGGCCGAGCAGCAGTCTCCCGTACAGGCCCCACATTCATCGGATATTCTCACGCATATGCTGTCCCAAGCTACGTCGCAACAAACCGGATCAAGTGCGCAAACGCAGCCCTGTACTGCCGAATCCGAACAACCCGGGGTGCCTCGGGCGAGGCAACAGGAACCCGCACAGGCTCCGCAGTCGGCCGTGCAGCTTGCGCAGGTCTCTTCAGCATCGCACACGCCATCACCACACACGGCCGGGCAGGTGCCACAGTCCTGGGAACACGTCTCGCAGGCTTCACCGGCGCCGCAAATGCCATCACCACAACAGGCGGTGCACGAGTCGCTGGCCAGGTTCGCGCAGCCGACGCCCCATTTTTCCGTGCAGCACAGTGGATCGATCACACACACACAGTCCGTGACGGTCAGGTCGAAGCATCCGGGCGTGACGTTGGGGCTACAGCAGTCCCCATCACAGGAGCCGCACTGCCGGGCCTCCATTGCGCATTGGGCGCTCCAGCCGACCGTGCAGCAAGCCGGGTCGAACGAGCAGACGCAGTCCTGCACGGTGGCGTCCTCGCATCCGATGCTTTCGTTCTTGATACAGCATGATCCCAGGCATGCACCGCAGTCCTCCTTGCACTTTGCGCACGTTTCTGCGGCGTCGCACACCCCATCACCGCACACGACCGGGCAGTCGTCGCAGTCCGGGACACACGTTTCGCAGGTTTCACCAATTCCACATACACCGTTACCACAACAGGCACTGCACGATCCGCTGGCCAGGTCCGCGCAACGGACGCCCCATTTTTCCGTGCAGCAGGTTGGATCGATCGCACAAACGCATTCCGTAACAATCGGGTCGGAGCACCCGGGGGTGTTGTTGATGGTGCAGCAGGCTCCCGTACACGGGGCGCAGTCCTCCTTGCAGCTTGCACACGTCTCTCCGGCGTCGCACGCGCCGTCCCCGCACACGACCGGACATTCGCCGCAGTCGTCCTTGCAGTTCGCGCACGTTTCTTCGACGTCGCATACCCCGTCACCACACACGACCGGGCACGCGCCGCAGTCCGGGACACACGTTTCGCAGGATTCATCAATTTCACAAACACCGTTACCACAACAGGCGCTGCACGAGTTGCTGGCCAGGTCCGCGCAGCCGACGCCCCATTTTTCCGTGCAGCAGGTTGGATCGATCGCACAAACGCAACCCGTGACGGTGGGGTCGAAGCAACCGGGCGTGGGGTTGGAGCTACAGCAGTCTCCGGTACAGGAACCGCACTGCTGAGCCTCCATTGCGCACTGGGCGCTCCAGCCGACCTTGCAGCAGGTCGGGTCGAACGAGCAGACGCAGTCCTGAACGGTGGCGTCTTCACACCCGATGCTGCCGTTTTGGAGACAGCATGATCCCAGGCACGCCCCGCAGTCGTCCAGGCAGGCCACACACGTTTCATCGCCGTTGCAGACGCCGTCGCCGCAGACGATCGGGCATTCGCCACAGTCCGCGGGACAGTTCTCACAGTCTTCCCCGACCTGACATTCCTGGTTCCCACAGGCGACGATACAATCCGTGCAGTCCGGCGCGCAGGTCCGGCAACTCTCTCCCTCTCCGCAGACGCCGTCACCACAGCAAGCGGCGCACGTGTCGCTGGCCAGTGCGGCACACTCGTCGGTCCATCCCTCGGTGCAGCAGGCGGAGTCCGACCGGCACACGCAGTCCTGCACCCAGGTGCGATCGCAACCGATCGAGTCGTTCGCGCTACAGCACGTGCCGGCGCAGCTTCCGCAGTCCCGATCGCAGTTGGCACAGGTCTCTCCGGCGTCACATGTGCCGTTCCCGCAGTTTCCGCCGCCGACGCAGCTACCGCAGTTAAGAATCGTGACCGCCTCGACGCACTCCGCCGTCCAGGCGGTCGAGCAACATGCCGCCATGGATTCGCAAACGCATTGCTGGACTTGGAAATCGGTGCAGCCCGGACCGTGTGTCGAGCAGCATGCTTGGTCGCCGGAGTAGCGAATCTGAAGAAGCGCGTAGTCGCGCAGGTCAAAATCGAAATCGCCGTCCAGGTCCATGACTAACGCAGCGGCGCTGGCCGCCGCGCCGCAGGGAACATCCGGACCGCGCCAACAGTCAAACATGCGCCGGTAGTCGGCCAGGTCGCAATCACCATCCCCATCGACATCACAGCCCTCCCGCTCGCATTCATCCAGCAGTCCGTCTCCGTCGGAGTCCGGCCGGCCGGCCGCTAGATCACAGTCGTCGGGGAGTCCGTTGCGGTTGCAATCAACCGTCGAATCGTTGAGCGCCACCCATACGAAACGGGACGTACCCGGCGCCCCGGCGAAATCTTCGTCGCCGTCGGCGTCCACATCCATCGTCGCGAGCGAGATCGCGCTTCCGGCCACCGCTGTAAAGGGCGCCCCGAACAGACCCGAACCGTCGTTGAGAATCAACCGCGTGCCGAACACAAGGTCCATGGACCCGTCGCGGTCGAAGTCCGCGGACGCGATCGCCGATGCGCTCGCCAAGCCCGAAGCGTATGGAAACGGCGCTACGAAAGTGCCGTCTCCGTTGTTCATGAGGACGAAGATGTTCGCCAACCCCGCGGCCACCGCAAGATCATCGAGGCCGTCACCGTTCAGGTCGGCCGCCGTCACGGACGTTGGCGCCCCCCCGATGGCGATGCGCGTTTCCGGTAGAAACACGCCCGTGCCATCGTTAATCAAGATGGAGATGTCGCCTGAATCTCGGTTGGCGCTGGCGATGTCGCGCGCGCCATCGACGTTGAACCGCCCGAGGGCGATGCTGGTCGGACGTCGCCCCACGTCGGGAAACCGATCGGCGCCGCGCGGCGGGATGAACCCCAGCCACGATCCGTCGTCGCGAAGCCCCTGGTTCATCACAATCGTCAGTTGGGCCTGACCGGTGCCGCCGGCCGCCGCCGAGTTGGCAATCACCAAGTCATCGAATGGGTCTCCGTTGAGATCCCCGGCCTCAATAGCCAAGGCACGGAGACTGGCGACATCCCGGATCATGGGGCCGAATGAAGCGCGCACGAACGTTCCGTCGCCGTTGTTGAGCAGGACATCGAGGTCGCTGGTGAGCCGAAAGAGGTCGCCGCTTTCGAAGACATACACGATGTCGAAGTCGCCATCGGTATCGACGTCGGAAACCGTGACGGCCCAGGGCGAGCCCGGGATGGCGCCCAGTGGACAGCCGGCACAAGATGGCGTTCTGTAGTTGACCGCGGAGTCGAACCCCAGCCAGTCGCCGGTCGGGCCGTCACCCAGGTTCATGAGGACCGAGACGGACGGCCCGAAGGACGATCCGTTGATGTTTGCGACGACGAGGTCGGCGAAGCCGTCGTCGTTGAAGTCGGCCGCCGCGATGGATGACGGGTCATCCTCGACGGTAAGCGTGACCGAGCGCACGAAGTTCGCGACACCGGAGGCCAGGTCGCAATCGTCGGGCTCGCCGTTTCCGTTGCAGTCTGGTTCACATCGATCGAGTCGGCTGTTGCCGTTGCAATCGTTCCCGGCGAGTTCGAGAAAGTCGGCGACTCCGTTGCCGTCACAGTCGGGAATGATGATGCCGGTCTTGAAGATGCCGCGCCCATGGGTCACCGCGAGAAGTTCGTTGTTCTTCCAGATCAGGTCGTTGACGATGACATTGGCCGGTCCGTCGTTGACCGCCGACCAGGTGTCGCCATCATCCTGCGACGTGTATAGACCCTGGTCGGTGCCGACGTACAGCCAGCCGGGTTGTTGCGGGTGAATCTGAATCGTGTTGAACTGTTCGTTGGGCAGGCGGGCGGGCGGCGTGCCCATGATCGACTCCCACCGTCTTCCTCCGTCTTCGGTTTTCCAGACGCTAAGGGCCAGGAATCCGCCGTATGTGAGATAGACCCGGTTGGCGTCGGAGGGGTCGATGCGGATGCGTGTGACGTAGCCGCGGGGAAGCCCGAACGGCAGGGCAAGATCGACGCGCCTCCACATCGGTCCGGTGGGACAGTTCGGGCACAGGCTGCCGGTGGGGTAGGGCGGACAGATCAGGCACGGGGCGCACGGGGGGGTGGTCGGGTTCGCCGCGGTCCCATTCGTGGTCATAAACACCTGACCGTTCATGTGGCCGACCCAGATCGTGTTCGAGTCGGATGGGGCGATATCAATGGCCGATATGAAGTTGCGGGCAGCCACCGTCGGGGCCGGCCCCTTGATGACCTCCCAGGTGGGTGACGCCGCCTTGGCATTGTTGGTTCGCCAGAGGCGAGCGGCACCGGAGAGAAGCCGGTTCGGGTTGCCAAGGTCCATGATGAGCGGTGAATAGAACAAGGCGCTGGAACAGCACGCATCGATGTGATCGCCCGCCAGAATGGAAGGACAGGGGCCGTTGCCGCCGGTGACCGTTTGACCGTGGATGTACCCTCGGCCCGAGCGAAAGACGCGAGCCCTCACGTACTCACCATAGAAGACCGTGGGGTCCGTCGGATCAATCGCACAATAGCCCCCGTCGCCGCCGAACACGGTCGACCAGCCTTCGGGGCCGCCCGCGGGGTCGCAGTCCGTTCCCGGGCAGTCGATCGGGCAGCTCATGCAGTCCTCGCCGGCTTCACAGGTCCCGTTGCTGTTACACGCTGAGGGGACGAAGTGGGGCGTTCCGTTGTCCTGCGTTCCGCCGAGAAGAATCCCGGTGGCAGGGTCCACGGCCGCGTGGATGAACTGGGTCACGCCGAGCTGGTTGTTGAGTTCCCGCCAGCCGAAATCCGGAAAGGTGCAGACGTTGCCGCGATTGTCGCACACCTGGCCGGTGGGGCAGTCGGCGTTGGTGGCGCAGGCGGTCGTCGGCAGGACGCGTAGCACGTCGTCCGTTCGAAAGATTCCGCCATCGCACCCTTGAAACACGGTTTTGTTTGCCACTGCGTCGAAGTTCGGATGTTCGATGATGATGTGACGATCGGCGTGCGAGCCCCATCCGATCTCGCGAAAGGATGCGCCGCCGTCGAGTGTTCGGACCAGAGCGCCTCCGCCGAGCACCAGGCGGTTGGCGTTCGTGGGGTCCACCCACACGGCCGTGTCGTACTGTCCTTGCCCCCAGTGATGACCAGCCACGCCTGCGGGGTTGAAGTTGCGCCCGCCATCGGTGGACTTCCAGAGTGATCCGTTACCCGTTCCCAGAACCGCGTAAACGATACTGGGGTTCGAGCGGGCATAGGCCATCTCAACCCGTCCGCGCGGGCGGCTGACGACCGGGTCGCCGGCGAAGTAGGTACGCGCGAGGTCGGACCTGAGGGTCAAAGTGTTGGCACCGGAGACGCTGGCGACGATCGCGACCGCGCTGGAGAAGCCGCTTCCAATGGTGACTGCGTCACCGCCGGCAAAACCGGCCGTCGAAGCCACGTTGATCGAGTCGGGATTGGTGTCGGTGTCGGGAACGAAGCCTGTCGGCAGCGTTGTGGCGGCGGCGTTACCGACGAGCATGGCCTGCTGCCAGCGCGCTGGCATGTCGCTGGGGTCGTAATAGAACATGGTCCCGCTGCCGCATCCGCCCGCGACGGCTTCCCCGGTTCCGCCCGGGTGGAAGGACAGGTCGCAGACAATCGTTCTCAGTTCGGGCAGCCCCCAATCGGTTCCGCCGTTGGTGCTCCGGACGATACCGCGGTCATTGGCGGCGAGGATTTCGTTGCTGTCGGCCGGGTTGACGGCAAGTCGGTTGACGTATTGCCAACTCGCGGTGTTGGCCAGTTGTGTCCAACTGTCCCCGAAGTCCATCGACTTGAAGACGCCGGCACCAAGCGTCGGACTGTACCACCCCGGCGTCAACTCGCCCGAGCCGGCATATACGATTTGCGGGTTGTTGGGATCGATGGCCATCGAGACAATCGACAGCGTCTCGAGAAAATCATCCACTGGGCGCCACGACGCACCCGCATCGGTCGTCTTCCAGATGCCCCCGCTGACCGAGCCCAACAATATCTCGTCCGTGCGGACCGGGTGGATGACGATGGAACGGGTTCGTCCCCCGACGTTGCCCGGGCCAAGCCACTCCCAGCTCATCGAGTCGATGCCCGCGCCCGCAACGCTTCCCGCTGAGAGAACCAACGCAGCACGCTGTTGGCGCGCGATGGCCATCGCGCCTGTCGGCAGTGTTCCGTCGATCCGAGAACGTAGGGTCTGAAACCACTGCCCGCGCTGATACGGGAAGCCCGCCTTCGGATCGGCGTTCGCCCGCGGATCGCGCAGCTCTACCGACGCGCGGCTGGGCTCAGGCGTCGCTTGTGGATGCGGTGTCTGGGCGGCTGGAGCCCGAACGGCATGCATCGGACTTTCCTCTTGCGGCAGAGTGTTGACAAACCATGACGTGATGACCGCGCAGGTGGCAACAGCCACCAGCGCCCGTAGCGTGATGCGTCTCATTCTCTCTTCTCCGATCGCCGGTTGGGATCTAGGAAGCTCGGCCGAAACCATCCGAACGTCCACCCGCGGCTGACCTCGCCAGTCTACCAAATCGGACGTTCGGGAATCAACCGTCGTGTGCCGACCTGGGTGCCCATCCCCGCGTTCCGGAACCGTCCCGGTGAACAGCGCCGACGGTCGATCGAGGTGCCATGGTCCTCATATGAAGGGAACTGCGTAACGCAAGCCGATGGGCACCGGGGATGAGGAAATGGCGCGGAGGGACTTTGAGTTCGAAACCGCCCCGCCCAACGGGTGACTCCGGTCGATCACGAGCGGAGGCCGCCACCCGCCGACCGTGCCCTACCGCTCGTCCCCGCCGGCGGTGGACATAGCTCGGTAGGGATCAGCCTTCCCCGGTTTTCCCCAAGCCTCGTAGAGTTTGATGATCGCTTCGGCCGCCGCGCGGCGGATCATGCCGCCGCGCTGGAACCGGGCACTTGCCAATCGGTTGGCCGTGACCAGGCATCGCTGTGCCGCCGGATAGTCACCCGTGACGGTGAAGCTGCGGCCGCGTATCGTCATGGTCCTGACGAACAAGGACAGATCGACGACCCCGTCGCCCTGTGTTTGTTCGAGACACGCTGCGGTCAGCGGGAGCACTTCGGCATGGTGCCCGAAGTCGACCAGGAGTGCAGAGACATCGACCATCCAGCGACGCCAGCCGTTCGCCTGTAGCGGCCAGAGGTGCGGAAGTCGCGCGAACGCCTCAAAGAACGCGCGCGCATCGGTGGCGTCCAGGCGGTCCGCCAATGCCTCAAGCGCCGCGGCGTCTTCGGGTGCTTCATCAGCCACCTGACGGCAGGCGGCGCCAAGCGCCAGGCCATACAGCCGAAGGGCCTCCTCGGGGGATCCGAACTTGCCCCGAATGTCCGCGAGCAGCTTGGTGGAAACGAATCGGATGTTTGCTCCGCGTTCCGGCATCAGTGCCAGCGACTCGGACAGAATTGCCTCCGCCTCAGCGTACCGTTCGCCGTCGATAAGAAAGTTCGCATAGCGGTTCATACACTCGACGGTGTAGCGGTCCTGAAGGTCGGGTCGCTTTCGGAAGATCCTTAGCGCCTCGCGGAAACAGCGGTCGGCCTCCTCCAACTCGTTCAACTCGCAGAGCATCATGGCCCGTCCAAAGGTAAAGCGGGCCACGTCCGCGTGGTCGCCATACCCGAGGCGCCGATACATGGCCAGCGCTTCTCGGTACATGCGTTCCGGCTCGCGCGGTGGCGGAGGCTCGGTCTGCCAGCGGCCGAAGGCAACACTCGCGTAGCTTTCCGCGACGAGCGGATGCTCGCTTCCGTAGACCTCGCGACGGATGGCCAGCGCCCGCTTCTGGATTCCCACGCTGCTCGGGTCGAGCTTGAACGCCAGCGATTGGCCCAAGAGGTTCAAGACGTCGGCCACGCGCGGATCGTCCGGGCCATAGAGTCTTTCACTGATCTTCAGTGCGACGCGAAGATGGGGGATCGCCTCGCGCCACATCCACATGCCCATGTAGGTGTTGGCGAGGGCGTAGCGCACGCCGGCCTCCACGGCCGGCCGATCCGTAAGCTCCGCCTGGATTCGCTTCTCGGCTTCCTCAAGCAGTTCCGCGACCGTCACATTTCGTCCTGTTCGATAGGGATTCGAGACGGCCAGCATGTCCTGGAGGAAGATGCGGATGTCCTGGGCGTCTGCCTCCGCTCGTAGCGCGGCGACTCGTTCTTGTTGGGCGAACCGCTCCGCGCGTCGGGCATGAATCAGACCGGTCGCTGTGCCGATGGTCCCAACGACAAGCGTGAGAAGAACGATGCCCGCCGCGGCGACCACGACCTTGTTTCGTTTGACGAGCTTGATCGTCCGGTACGTCACGGTGCTTCGCCGCGCAACGACGGGTAGCCCATCCTGATATCGCCCGATGTCGTCCGACAGCTCCTGAACAGAGGCGTATCGTCGTTGCGGTTCCTTTTGCAGGGCCATCAGGACGATGTTGTCGAGGTCGCCTCGAAGGTGGCGCCGAAGCTGCGCGGGTTGCTCGCCGCGAAGACGCCCGACGGTGTCCGACGAGAGCGTAGCGGAGCCTTCCGAGCCGGCCACAAAACCAGTGGGACTCACCACGGCCGCGCTGGGCGTCGGCGGCTGCTGTTCGCAGACCACGCGCCCCTTTTGATAGTCCGACCCGGAGTCGAACGAGTAGGGACGCCGGCCGGTCAAGAGTTCGTAGAGGATGACGCCAAGCGAATAGACGTCGGTGGCCGTGGTGATCGTCTCGCCGCGCACCTGCTCGGGGCTGGCGTATCGAGGGGTCAGCGCGCGTAGGGCCGTGAGCGTTGCATCGACATCGCCCGAGTCCCCGGGGTCATCGAGTAGCTTGGCGATGCCGAAGTCCAACAACTTCGGCTCGCCTTCCGGCGTGACCAGGATGTTGCTCGGCTTGAGGTCTCGGTGGACGATCAGGTTTTGGTGGGCGAAGTGGACGGCCTGGCACACCTTGCGAAACAATTCGAGGCGGTCCGTAATCGAGAGCCGGCGCTGGTCGCAGTGCGCGTCGATCCGTAACCCATCGACCAGTTCCATCACCAGATAGGGCACGCCGTCGTTCGTGGCTCCGCCGTCGATCAATCGCGTGATGTAGGCGTGCTCGAGTTGAGCGAGGGCCTGCCGCTCTTGGTGGAATCGTCTACGCATCGAGGCGGTCATCGTGCCGAGCCGAATCAACTTGATGGCCACCCGTTGTTGATAATGGTCGTCGTCGCGCACGGCGCGAAAGACGGTCCCCATTCCGCCGGAGGCAATGACCCCGTCGATGCGATATCGATCGACACGGCGGCCGACCATCGAGTGTGCCAGATCCTGCGTCGTTGAGGTGCCGCGGTTGCCGAGAAGGGGCGTGGTCAGGAAGCTGTCAGCGCCGGCGTGGGCCGACAGAAGCGATTCGACTTCGTTGCGGAGCTCCGCATCTCCGTCACAGGCCACGTCGAGGAAGGCGGTTCGCCTGCCGGGCGCACAGTCGAGCGCATCGCTGAACACGCGGTCGATGATGCTTCCGTTAGGCGACACGGGGACAGCCCTCTGCTGTGCCGCCTTCCTTCTCGGTCAGCTTCCTGAAGAGCCACGCCCGGGCGAACTGCCAGTCGCGTTCGACGCTTCGCTCGGCGACACCGATGATCTCGGCGACCTCCTCGACGATGAGCCCACCGAAGAAACGCAGCTCAACGACTTGCGCCTTACGCGGATGGGTGTCCGACAGATCGAGCAAGGCTTCGTCCAGGGCGATCAGGTCGATGTCGCGGTCTTCAGTGGCAAGATGAATGTTGTCCAGAGGGATGCGGTTGCTGTTTCCCTGCCGCTTTAGGCTCCGATGCATTCGGGCGTGATCGATGAGAATGCGGCGGATGGCCTGGGCGGCGACGGCAACGAAGTGGGCGCGATTCCGCCAGACGACGCGATCCTGCCCGACCAACCGGAGGTACGCCTCGTTGACCAGTGCGGTTGGCTGAAGGGTGTGGTCCGGGCGCTCACGCCGCAGGGCACGGCGAGCCAGGGAGTGCAACTCGGCATAAAGCAGCGGCAGAAGCTCATCGACGGCGTTGCCCTCCCCGTCGGTGAGCCCCTGAAGGGGCAGCGTGATGTCTGTCGCGTCATTCACGGTGGCCTATACGTCCTCCGATCAGGAAAGAACCAGTTTCGTATGTCGGCTTTCGCCCCAAGTCACCGCGTTATTGTACGGCAGAACCAGCCAGAGATTTCACGGCCACCCCGATATGGGGGCCAATCCACGTTTTCGGACCTATCCGCGGGGTGGCTGGGGCCGCTGTGCCCCCGCGAAGAGTTGCCCAGGACGGGAGCCGTCCGTGGTGCGGCCGGATCACCGTCGAAACACAAGGCTTGGACCAGGAAGTAAGGAGCTTGTATCGTGAGACCAGTGCATCCCAACCGTTGCACCCGGGCCGAGGGCGAACGGCGTTCTACGTTCTTGAGTACTCACCACGCGACGGCGATCCACGCTGTTCACCGTGCCTCGATCGTGCCGCCGGGCCTAACCGTCCTGATCGTCGCCCTGCCCGGTCTGCTTGGCGATCGACCCGTGTTAGCCCAATGTGTCGAGGGATGCTCGGCCATACACACGCTCTTCGGTGAAGTCCCAGGTGATTCGTTCGGCTGGAAATCGAACTTCCTCGGCGACGTCAACGGCGATGGGATCAACGATTTTATCATCACCGCGCGTGATAACGACGCGGGTGGAAACAACGCCGGCCGAGCCTACGTCTACTCGGGCGCCGACGGTGTGGAGTTGTTTCGCGTGACGGGTTCCATACCGAACGGGCGACTGGGAAATGACGCCAATCGGGCGGGTGACGTCAGCGGCGACGGCGTTCGCGACGCCATCATCGGCGCTCCCAGTGCCGGCGCGGGACGCGCGATCGTCGCTTCCGGCGTGGATGGAACGCCGATCCATACGTTCTCGGGCGAACAGGCCGGTGATCAATTCGGCTTCCGCGTCGCAGGGGATGCGGACATCAACGGAGACGGCACGCCGGACCTGCTCATTAGCGCCATCGGACACGACGCCGGCGGTACGGACTCCGGACGAGCCTACGTCTACTCGGGTGTCGATTTCTCGTTGATCTGTGCCGTGGACGGGCTGGGGGGAGGGGACCAGCTCGGCACGTCGTTGTCCGACGTTGGAGATATCAACAACGACAACCGAGCCGACTTTGTCGTCGGAGCCCGAAACGCCAACGGTGGCTCGGGGCAAGCGTATGTCTATTCCTACGATGGCGTTTCCTGCAACCTGGTGTTCACACTCAACCCGCAAGCCCCCGCGTCGGACTTCGGGCACCTCTTTGCCGACGGCGGTCGCGACATCAACAACGACGGCACCCCTGATATCTACGTGGGCGATTGGCCGGGTACCCGCGCGTACATCTACTCCGGCGTCGATGGCTCCTTGATTCACCAGCTTGTGGGCGACAACAACGGGCAGTTCGGGCTCGGTGAGATGATCGACGACGTCAACGGCGATGGCCATGCCGACATGGTTCTGGCTGCGTGGGTCAGCAATGCCGGCGGAGGAGGAGCGGGTAAGGGGTTCATCTATTCCGGACGTGACGGGTCGATCCTGGAGACGTTCACGCATGACGTTCCCGGCGCCAACTTTGGTTTCGACGCCAAAGGTCTCGGCGATGTCGATCTTGACGGGCGGCCCGACTATCTGTTTACGGCCGCCTCCGACCTGGCCGGACGGGGCGTCGCCTATGTCATCGCGGGAACGATCGCGCCCATCGCCTCGCGAACGGGCCTGTTCGTCACGGGCTTCGGCTCGGGCAATGTCGTGGAGTTCAACGCGCAAACGGGTGATGGTGTCGGCGCCCTGGTTCCCGGCGGCGCGGGCGGACTGGCGAGTGCGCATAGCATCATACTGGGTCCCGAGGGTCGATTGTATGTCACCTCGGCCGGCACAAACCAGGTGCTTCGCTACCGCATTGAGGACGGCTCGTTCGTCGATGTGTTCGCCAGCGGTGCGGGGTCGCCGCTTTCCGCACCGACCGATGCGCGGTTCGGTCCCGATGGGAACCTCTACGTCGTGAGTTTCAACTCCGGTCAGGTGCTTCGGTTCGACGGTCTGACGGGATCGTTCATCGATGTCTTTGCGACCGCGCCCGTCCCGGGACAAGCTGAGATGATCCAGTGGGGTGCCGACGGTCATCTCTACCTGACAACAGGGCAAGGCCACTCCGTGCTTCGATTCGACGGCGCCACCGGTGCGCCGCTGCCCGGACCGCTGGGGGCGGCGGGCACGGCAGAGTTCGTACCGTCCGGAAGCGGTGGCATCCTCGACTGCCATCATCTCCTCTTCGGACCCGACGGGAATCTCTACGTCTCTTCGATGGACAACGCTCGCATCATCCGATTCGACGGAAACACCGGCGCGCTCATCGGGACGTTTGTCAACGCAACGGGTGGGGTCAGCCTGCCACACGGCATCGCTTTCGGCCCCGACAGCCATCTGTACGTCGCGTCGTTCGGGACGAACAACGTGCTTCGCTACGACGGCACGACCGGGGCGTTTCTCGACGTGTTCGCCACCGGAAGCGGGCTGACACAGCCGACTGCTCTGGTCTTCACCTTCCATCCCGCGGACTTTGATATCGATGGCGATGTCGGCCCTGACGACGCGGCACTGTTCGCCGCGTGCCTCGCCGGATCGGGCGTTCCCATCGAAACAGTTTGCGAACCGGCCGACTTCGACAGCGACGGCGACGTGGACTGCGGGGACACGGCCAATTTCAGGCGAGGGTGGACCGGACCGCCGGAGTTCCCGCCGTTGTTTGGCACCTGCGACCAGGACTGCAACACCAACGGCGTCGCCGATGTCATCGACATTGAGGTGGGGGCGGCCGGTGATTGCAACCAGAATCGTATTCCCGACTCTTGTGACATCGCAAGCGGTACCTCCCCGGACGAAGACGGCGACGGCGAGCCCGACGAATGCTGTACCTCCATCGCACCCAGTCAACCGACCGGTGTGGTGCCCACCAATCGCTACATCGCGTTTACCGTCGATCAGGTGGGCGCTGTGCAGGCGATCCGCGTGACCCTCGTAGCCATACCGCCGCCCAATAGCGCTGCGACCGGCCGAACCATGTGGGTCGGGCCGCCGGAACAGATCAGCGAGAACGCCGGAAAGCGCCTGGCGTCGGAGCTGCCTGGGTCGCCGGCGTTCCCGCTGTCCACGTTGCAGTGTACGCCGTTTTTTGCCGATTGGGGCGCGATGGGAACCGTACACGTCTACGGGCTGGGCATCGTTCCGGGTGGTCAGTACGAGCTCCAGGCGCTCGCCGAGGGCTGCGGCTCGGCGACCGACGAAACACTCTCACAAGCCCTACCGGTCGCCATGAGCGGTTGGGGAGACGTGGTCAAGGACTGCACCACGAACCCCTGCGGAGCACCTGACGGTATCGTGAATGTGGCCTTCGACGTCGTGGCCATCCTCGACAAGTTCCAGAACAGACCGCAAGCGCCCATCAAATCCCGATGCGACATCGAGCCCGCCCTGCCGAATCAGTTGATCGGGATCACCGACGTAACGCGCGCGTTGGACGCCTTCAGCGGAATCGTGTTCCCGTTCCCCTCGATACCCGCCCCATGCCCGTGACGGGTGCAACGAGTCCATATACGGCGACCGGATTGAGCAAGGGAAACGTACACCCGACCTGTGGGAACACGGGAACCGTGTCTGTCAGTTGTCAGCCATCGACCGAGAACTGATCCCTGTCAACTGACAACGGCCGACCGTCTCCGCCGTGGCCCTCTACTCCGGGATCGCCTGGTTCGAGAGGGGCGCGAGCCCGGTTGCGAAGCACGCGGGGTGACCGGACGACTTGCTACCGGTGCCGGCGTTGGATCGACGGGCTCACGGGAACCCGCCGCACGCTTGAGCGGCTCGCGAATGAGTCGCTCGATCGCGCGGAGGTCGTCATGTTCTTGTGACGTGCAGAACGACACCGCGATGCCGGTCGCTCCGGCCCGGCCCGTGCGGCCGATGCGATGGACATACGTTTCCGGCTCATGGGTCAGGTCGTAGTTGATGACGTGGGAGATGTCTTCGACATCCAGGCCACGAGCGGCGATGTCGGTCGCGATGAGCACGGGTGTTTCCGCGGACCGAAACTCACGCAACGCGCGGGTGCGTGCGTTCTGACTCTTGTTGCCGTGTAGCGCCGCGGCGGACACGCCGGCCTTGGCGAGTTGCTTCACGACCTTGTCCGCCCCGTGCTTGGTGCGCGTAAACACCAGAGCCCGGGTGTGCGGTGTTTGTGTCAACAGGCGCACCAACAGATTGGGCTTGTCGGGCTTCTCCACGTGATGGACCCAATGATCCACCGATGGGGCGGCCGACGAAACGCGCGCCACCTGCACCGGCACCGCGTCATGGAGGACATCGCCCGCGAGCTTGCGAATGGGTGAGGGCATCGTCGCCGAGAACAGCAACGTTTGACGCTTGCGCGGTACGTCGGCGAGAATCCGGCGCAAGTCGGGCAAGAAGCCCATGTCGAGCATGCGGTCCGCTTCATCGAGAACCAGGATCTCCGTGCTCTTGACACTGACCAACCCCTGCCCCATCAGGTCAAGCAGGCGCCCCGGCGTCGCGATCAGGATCTCCGGACCGGATCGCAGTGCGCGGACCTGTGCAGCCTGCTTCACCCCGCCAAAGATGACGGTCTGCCGCATGCTCGTGTATTGGCCGTAGGTGCGGAAGCTATCGTGAATCTGTTGCGCGAGTTCACGCGTCGGGCAAAGGACAAGGACGCGAATCCGCCCTCGCGACGACGAACGGGTCGATTGTCCGTTGTCGCCGGGCTTGCGTTGATTTGTGGCTCCGTTTCCCGCGGCGGCGCGCTGGCTCAGACGCTGGAGGATGGGCAAGGCGAACGCGGCCGTTTTGCCCGTACCGGTCTGGGCGCAGCCCAGTACATCGCGACCGGCGAGTACGATGGGAATTGCGTTGGATTGGATCGGAGTGGGGGTACGATAACCCGCCGCGCGAACGGCACGGAGGAGCGGCTCGGTGAGCCGCAAATCTTCAAATTGCATTCAATACTTCTTCTTCTTGAAACCCCAGGCACGGATGTGTCGGACGCGCGTCGCGTCCGCCAAAGCCATCGGTACCCGGCTGTGCTCCGATGGCTGAGTTTCCACGGGATGCAGTCACGAATAGTAGGGTCCGCCTGCCACCTTGTCAACCAGTGCCCGATTCCGACGACTTCATGGAGGTCCGTGACCCTTCGGGCGCTGTTTCTCGCCTGCCACGAAAGGCCCCTGGGTCGCTGGCATGCGTGTTATCGGCACTTCGCGACGCGCCGTTTTTGCCGACCCGGGGGCGATCGGTCCGGACCAACCGACGACCTTCGTAACCCAATGAAGGACTGTCACCCGCCGGGGCGTATGATCTCCTGCGTGAGAATCCGGGTCTTGGGAGACAGCCATGAGAACGAATCGCACGGTAGTACAGGCGGGCTGTGATTGCCAACGGATGTTCGGCCGCATGACGGCCCGGGATGAGGGCGGTCGGATCGTTTGCGGCAGCGGCTCGAGCATGGCGACCGCGTTACGCTGCGTAAGCAGTTGTGCGGTTGGCCCGAGGGAACGCCGGTGGTTCTGGAGGCAACCTTTGGCTGGCGCTGGCTCAGCGACAAGCTCGCCCGCCATCGTTCCGATCGGCTCTTGACCAGGAACCGCCCGGCCTCGGACTGAGTACCGCAGACCAGGTGGCAGATTCGTCGGGCCCTTCGTTACGGACGCCGTCACACGGTCGGCGACTGCTACATCATCTCACTGGCTCGCAGTCGATATAACCCCACGACTCCAGGCCGCCATCGTCTTGAACTTGCTCCGACGTCCATTTGTATCCCGACGGGCCGATGTCGAAGAAGATGAGCCGCTTGGTGAAGCGACGCCCCTGATCGATCCCCCGCCTATCGAGAACCATCTTCCCTTCCTGATAGGCCGCCATGCCAGCTTCCTTGGAAGCCGGCCGCGAAGAAGGCGACGTCCCAACGTTTTCTTGGGGGGTTGAACATGCGGACCGAGAACCCGGTTCCCGTTTCACCGCAGGTTTCATCCATGATGCCCCAACCGTTCAGAATCCACTGCCCGGTCCACCGGCTGTGCGTCTCGCGCTCTGGAAAACCAACGCCCTTGAGCGCGTCCTTCGACCCCGCAAGGGATTCTGACCATTCCATGTCCGCAATGGATCGCCAGCCACCGCCTTTCAAGAAGTTGTGCCGCTTGCAGCCAAACTCGCCAATCACAAGAGCGGATTGCTGAAGCTCTTTTGGGGCTTTGCGTGCCGGCGGCCGTAAGGATCCAACTCGTTCGCCGCATGCTCGTTGTCAAGACTGATGCCCGAGTCGCCGACCGAGATCGCACGATGACGCGGAAACATCAGAAAAGGATCGGCAACACCGCCACCATGGTCCAACGGGCCAGCGTCTGCATAATCAGTTTCCTCTCGTTCGATCGACTGTGCGAAACCAGAGAGCTGCGGGACATAACAGGAACCGTAGGAGCAACGCTCGTGGGTTGTAGGTTTCGAAGCACTACGCCGTTCAGATAGCCGGCCCCGGATGCCATAGTATTGTAATGCCTGTCGTGATCGGTGCCCAAGGGTTTGGGATCCTTTTCCCAGGAGCTACACCTCTATGTAGGGCGACGGTGCCCTGTCCTTGCCAAGCAAGGGTGGGGGATGGATGGTTCCGCGGGCTGTCGATTGGGTCGTCCGTCCCCCATCGCGAAAAGTGAAGGATGGGGCACCCGCCACCACCAGAAGGTGGGCAATAGCCCGCCCTATCGTTCCGTCCGTGGGTTTCAAGCCCGCGGCTCGGGACGAGAAACTGGGGAAATTCTTTAGTAACGTCCGGGTTTGCGTTCCCTGGCCGGAAGGATTTCCAGGCAGGTCGTCCACCAGCCGGAAAGGATGGTCGTGACGAACTCCTCGGGAATGCCTTCGGCTCGCATCTCTTGAGCCAGTCGTTCGTGCTGGTAGTGGACGGGAATGAAGGTGACGGTGGGGGAGTTATCCGGGTTCGCCTGGTCGGCCTCAAGGATGGTGTACCAGACATGGGTGTTGCCGTCGTTTTCCGGCCGACCCAGGACGCCGACGTTGACGAAGAGCCGGTCGCCATTGAGCTTACGCTGCCACTTGATCCCGGTGTGCGTCGCGACCATCACATCGCATTCACACTGATCGGCCACCCGTTCGAGAAAGTGCGTGGACGTCGTGCTCTCCCACAAGAACTCGTTCGTCCGGCGCGGACTGCCGTGGCAAAGCAGCACGCGCTTTGAGCCCAGGCGGATGCGGCGATGCGTCGGTAGTTCGCCCAGCCATGGTCGCCAGCGCGCGTCGGTGTTGCGAAACGTGTATTCGTAGCTGATCGCGGCAAAGTGATTGTCACGCGGGTCCGTGTAGCCGCACTGGCAATGCTTCAGGCCGCGGCTGATCGAATCGTCGTAGTTCCCCTGAACGACATGCACATCGTTTTCGATGAGAAGGGGAAACACGCGATTGGGATGGGGACCAAAGGCGCCCAAATCGCCCAGGCAGAAGATGGCATCCACCCCGCGCTGTCGGGCGTCGGCGATGGCGGCTTCAAGAGCCAGGTAGTTGTTGTAGACACCACCGAACAAGGCGATGCGGGCATACCGGGGCTCTTCGCCGTCGGTTTGGCCCCGGGCAGGGTGATTCATGGCCGCGCTTCGCTTGGCCATGCCACCCGGAACTTCATGCCACCACGCTTTTTTACTCGCTGATCTCTGCATTCGTGTCGGCTTCTAGTTTTCACTAATGCTTGCCGCCGCCGTCGAGGCGTTCGAGCAGATGGCCCCATAGCGCCAGCATGTGTAACAGGCGACGTGGCGCAGCGGATAGTCGCGCACTGTCTCGGCGAGCGTCTCGCCCATTTTCGCGTTTGGCGCGTCGAGCAAAATGGGGCAGACCCAGACGCCCTGATCGGTCACCAAACGGGCGCTGCTGCACACGAGCTGACTCTGATCATATTCCTCCATCATCGCGCGGGTCAGCGTCGCCTCTTCGCCGTAGGCGCCGGTGCGATTGACCTCGGCGCCAAGCTTGAGAAGCGGCAGAATCTTGAGCCGCTGCCGATCGTATCCGATCCCGTGGAGCAGCGCGCGGAAGCCGGCCAACACCTCGTCGTCCTCACCCTCCCACGTCCGAGTGATGGTTAGAATGGGCATGAAATCGTGTTCGACCAGCGCCCGAATGCCGTTCATGGCCCGGTCGAACGTGCCCTCTCCGCGGATCGGATCGTTCATCTTCGCGGTGTAGCCGTCCAGGCTGACGCGGATTTCGAGTGAGTACGGCGACTCGTCCGCCATTGTCCGGAGCCGCTTAAGCGTGGCCGGTTTAAAAAGCGTGGCGTTGGTCAGCACGGTGGCCGGCCCGTACCCAAGCGTGCGCTCGAGAATGTCGCACATCTTTGGGTTGGCGAACGACTCGCCGCCGGTGAAGTAATACTCCTTGACGCCCAGCGCCCTGGATTCCTCGAGGTAACGCTCGACGGTCTCGAGGGAGAGGAAGCCGAACTTGTCGTTCTCCGGCGAGCAACTGATGAAGCAGTGATGGCAGCGGAGGTTGCAAATCGTCCCGCCCACTTGGAACCAGAGCGTGTCCAGCTCGCGCGTGGCGACCGTCGGGGCGTCGAGGTTGGGTACATTCATCTGCACGTACGACGTTGTCACTGGTATTCGCCTGTCCGCGTTTGGCTGACGCCCGCTAACAACGAAAACACCTGGGCCACGTGAGATATTCCCGTTTGAATCAAAAATGTAGGGTCGCGACCGTAGCTCTTCGCTCCCAGGATGAAAAAGTTCGGCTCGGGGTTGATCAATGTTTCCGTGGCCGAGGGTGTGCGGTCAAGGCAGTCGGCCGTGTTCTCGCCCATCAGGGCGGCCGCCAGCTTCATCGGTGCGCCGGTCGCGTAGCACTCGTGTACTTGCAATTCCCTGTACAACGAGTTGTCGGGGTGGTAGCCCACGTTAGCCAGCACCCGGTCGGCCTCGATCGCGAGTGCGTCACCCTGGGCGTTTTGCGCATGAACCACGAGCGTGTCCGGACTACTGCGCTCCAACCGTTCGACGGCAAAGCCACGATGACAGGGGAGTTGCGGAAAAGACGCTCGGGCGATGTCGTTGGCGCGTCGCGCCAGTGCCTGGCGAGCCGGTAGGCGATCATCGGGGATCTCGCGGATCGGCGACTGGCGATCACCGTGTGTCAGCCACGTGACCTTGGTCGCGGCGTCGGCCTTTGACAGCTCGTGCAAGGCGACGATCGTCGTGGCGGCCGAGTAGCCGGCACCGATCACGACGGTTCGTTTTCCGACGTACTTGCCGCGGTCAGCCCCGAGGACATCCTCGATATGATACGACACCAGGTTCCCCGCCGCCCGTTCGCCCAGCGCTGGTACACCGCCGTGCCCGAGCCGGTTCGGACAGTCGTAGGTGCCCGAAGCATCGATGACGACATCGGCCGTGACGATTGTTTCGTCGCCACCGGGCGTTTCGATCAAGAGCCGAAACGGATGCGTGGCCCGAGCCGGCGATCCAATCTCCTGCGGCTTGAGCAAGCCCGTTCGTCCGACGGACACCACGCGATGTCGCGTGTGGATGCGCCCCTTCATCACCGGCAAGTCGGCCAGCGGACGAAGGTATTGATCGACGTATTGACGCCCAGTCAGGCAGGCATCATCGGTTGGAAGGTCGGCCGCGCCACCGCCAGCGGCGTCCATCCCCGCCGCGCGGCGGCCACGATTCATCGAGAAAGGCGTGAAGAGAACGACATGCCCCCAGCGCCGCACGTTCGCGCCGACTTCGCCCGCTTCGTAGACGTCGAAGGGTAGGCCCATGCGCGCCGCGGTCGCCGCCGCCTCCAGCCCGATGGGTCCGGCGCCGATGATCGCGACCCGCCTCGGTGTTGTGGTTTGTGGAGCAACCGGCCTCTCGGACATGAGTTCAGCGTACGTGCCCAGACGTGGTTGAACAAGTGGGCAAGCCCGCTCAGCGCGCTAGGTGTGCACGACCGAATCGGCGGGCAGTTTTCAGAGCACAGGGCGCGAGCCCTGTGACCGGTCTGGTATGGTAGAAGCGCCCTGTGCTTGTTCGCATCGTGTCCGTGGGCTTGCGCCGACGGCTCTGACGCGGCGTGGCGCCGTCAAGATGGCTTTGCACGGTCCGCCCAAACTGTCACGCACCCGCGGCACTAGGGCGCCGCGCCGCTTGTGCTACAGAGCGACCGAAGCCGGCGTAGGGTGGGTCCCGGACGCACCGCCTGTCTACGCGGAGATGTCCAGCTTGCCGCCGGCGGCTTGGCCCGCGTCCAAACTCTGAGTCGAGGTATCCGTGTTCGTCTGCTCGAACGTGTAGGAAGAGCTGGACGAATAAACGCTGAAGAACTGCTCCTGCGTGGTCCGGCCGCCGCCCAAACGACTCATGGCCGTCTCCGAGTCGTCGCCCGACCCGGATCCCTTCTGCATGGCCGCCAGAAGCAGAATCAACGCGATCAACGCCTTGAGCAGCTCGTTGTCCTCGAGGGCTTGCGTCACCATCTGAAGCAACTGCGCCGCGGTCGCGCTGACCTCGCTGGAGGTGCGAGTCGTTCTGGAAAACTGCGTCATGGTGACGCTGGATGTTTGCGTGCTGACAAACGTCGATTCGCGCGCAGCGCTGGGCTGAATCATCTGCGGTTGCAATCGCCCGGCCCCCGGGTCAACGGACTGGATTGGCTCCATCTTCGCTCCTCCTGTTTCCTTCTCGGACCATGACGCAACGCGCGCCATGGACCGCGGCAGAAGGGGAGCAAAGGTTGCGCCGACAGTGATGTGGATTCTGGATTTCTCGTAAATGACCGTCTTTCAAGAAGTTAGAACGCAGCGCGGCCGGCGGGGTAGCGGTCCGTCTGTACACCCATGTGGACGCGGCTCCACGTCGGCGTTGCTCAAACACATCATCGCTGGCGTGTGAGCGCGAGCCTGACCTGGGATCTCGGCTGCGACGGTGGGGCAAGGCGAGTGGTGCCCCATCCTTCGCTTCTTGCGCAGCGTGGGGGACGGACGAACGCCCGGAAGCGTCCCGGTGGCAATCCATTCCCCACTGGTGTTTTGCAATAACGGGGTCGCCGCGCTGATACAGGGGTCCGCAGGCTGGCGCCTGCGGCTCTGGATCGATGTACCCGTCGCACGCAAGCGCCACGGTCGCGTGTCCGGTGAGGCGTCCTTGACCCTGAAGCTCGGCGACCTACGATCGCGGTCGTTGTGGCGATGCAATCCCAAACCCAGCGATCCCTCCTACTGAGCTTCATCGGCTCGATCGCCGCGTGCGGACTCGTGGGTATCTACTGCCTGTTGATCGGGCGTATCGGTTGGCTGGAGGAGCGCATACTCGCAACGACGAGTGTCATCGGCGCGGCATCGATCCTCGCGCTCGCGTCGGCCGTCACCTGGGAACGGCGCCGCTGGCACCCGGTCGGGCCGCTCGGCGCGGCAGCCGCGACCGTCGCACTCGTGCTGGCCGTGGTGGCGATATGGGCGGAGCCCATCGAGCGATACTGGCCATATTTCTATGATGCCCTGTCGCTGGCATGGGTGGCCGCGGTGGCGCTGCCTCATGTGGGGCTGTTGTCCCTCGCGCGGTTGCGTCCGGGATACGAGTGGGTCCGACGTTGGACCAGCGTCGTCGTCTTCCTGCTAGCGCTGTTGATCGCCCTGGTACTTCTGGACTTCATCGACGACAGTGACTTGTGGCTCCGCCCGGCCGGCATTCTAGCCATCACGGTCGCCTGTGGCACGATCGCCGTGCCCATCCTGCACCGCGTGTCGGCCATCCGAAAACGCGAGGAAGTCCGCACGGTCGAGCTGACCCTCACCCTGACCTGCCCCCGGTGTCAGCACAGCCAGACGCTACCGGTGGGTCGCTCGAAGTGCGCCCGCTGCGGCCTGGGCTTCAAGATCGAGATCGATGAGGGCAACTGTAAGAAATGCGGCTACCCGCTCTATCGCCTCGAGTCAGCCCAGTGCCCGGAATGTGGCACACCGATCGCGGAGGCCACCGAGTCATCTCACGGGCAAGAGGCCGATTAGCAAGTTTCGTTCTCCCCTGAGCCGCGGGCTTCAGCCCGCGCGGTCTCTAGCCTGTGTACACATCGCAAAGAGCGGTTAACCCGACACCCGAAAACGGGGGTGCCTCCAGTCCATCGAGCACGCCTACCGCTCTTTCACCAGGTTCTCGACCACGCTCGGGTCCGCCAGGGTCGATGTGTCACCCAGGTTCTCAACGTCCCCCTCGGCGATCTTTCGGAGGATGCGCCGCATGATCTTGCCGCTGCGGGTCTTCGGCAAACCGGGAGCCCAGTGGATCACGTCCGGCGCGGCGATCGGGCCGATCTCTTTGCGGACGTGCCCGACCAGCTCCTTCTTGAGCTCGTCGGTGTATTGTCCGCCGGCGCGTAACGTCACGTAGGCGTAGATGCCCTGGCCTTTGATCTCGTGCGGGAACCCGACGACGGCCGCCTCGGTGACAAGATCGTGGCTCACCAGGGCGCTCTCCACCTCGGCCGACCCCATCCGATGGCCCGACACGTTGATAACGTCGTCGATGCGCCCGGTGATCCAGTAGTAGCCGTCCTCGTCGCGGCGGCACCCGTCGCCGGTGAAGTACAAGCCCGGGCATCGTGAGAAGTAGGTCTCTTTGAAACGATCGTGCTGACCGTAAACGGTGCGCATCATCCCAGGCCAGGGCTCTTCCAGGAACAAGGCGCCGGAGCACGGACCCTCGAGCCGGTTGTTCTGCTCGTCGAGGATCACCGGCTTCACGCCGAAAAAGGGCAGCGTCGCCGAGCCCGGCTTGGTGGGCGTCGCCCCGGGCAGCGGCGTAATCAGAATGCCCCCGGTTTCGGTCTGCCACCAGGTGTCAACGATGGGGCACTTCTCCTTGCCGACGACGCGGTGGTACCACATCCAGGCCTCGGGGTTGATGGGTTCGCCCACGGTTCCCAGAAGGCGCAGGCTGGATAGGTCGCGCTTCGTCACTGGGTCGTCGCCTTCGCGCATGATGGCCCGAATCGCCGTGGGCGCCGTGTAGAACTGATTCACCTTGTACTTGTCCACCACGTCCCAGAAACGTCCGGCGTCGGGATAGGTGGGGATACCCTCGAACATGATGGTGGTGGCCCCGTTGCACAGCGGACCGTAGACGATGTAGGAGTGACCGGTGACCCAGCCGATGTCGGCCGTACACCAGTAGATGTCGCCGTCGTGATAGTCGAACACGTACTTGAACGTAACGGCTGCATAGACCATGTACCCGCCGGTCGTGTGCAGCACGCCCTTGGGCTTTCCGGTCGAGCCCGAGGTGTAGAGAACAAAGAGCGGATCTTCCGAGTCCATCCACTCGGGCTCGCACTGCGGCGAGGCCTCGGTCATCACCTCGTGCCACCAGTGGTCGCGGCCCGGCTTCATCTCGACCGGCATTTTTTCCGGTCCGTGTCGCTGAGACACGATGCACGTCTTGACCTCGACACCCCGCGCCGCGGAAAGTTCCATCGCCCGGTCGGCGTTGGCCTTCAGGTCGATCGGCTTGGTGCCGCGAAAGACACCGTCGGTGGTGATGAGAAACTCGCTGGTGCAATCGACAATGCGGTCGGCGAGCGAGTCGGGACTGAATCCGCCGAACACCACGGAATGGACGGCTCCGATGCGGGCACAGGCGAGCATGGCGACGGCCAGCTCCGGAACCATGGGCATGTAGATGGAAACGCGATCGCCTTTTTTTACGTCGAAGTGCTTGAGCACGTTGGCGAATCGACACACCTGGTCGTGCAGCTCGCGAAACGTGAGCTTGGCGTCTTCACCCGGCTCGTTGCCTTCCCAGATAATGGCGACCTGGTCGGCTCGTGTTTCGAGGTGCCGATCGACCGCGTTGACGCAGAGGTTGGTCTTTCCGCCGACAAAAAACTTGACGGAGACGGATCCGCTAAAATCAAACTCGCGCACCTTGGTCCATCGCTGGTGCCAGCGGAAGCCGTCCGCGAGGTCACTCCAGAAACCGTCGGGGTCGTCGATCGACCGCTGATACATTTTTCGATAGTCATCGAGTCGCCCGACAAAGGCCCGCGCCGCGAAAGCGACCGCGGGTGAGAACACGCCTGCTTCATCAGTTGAGCGGTCGCTCATCGGTTCTGTCTCCTACCCCATGCATGTTGCAAGATTCCCAGCGACCGCGGCCGGAACGTAGGACGGGCTATTGCCCGCCGCACGGCTACGAGAAGGCGGGCAATAGCCCGCCCCACAGGTGTACAGGGCGGCCGTGGCAGCATGACACCGGGCTCGCGCGCGGTGAACTGAAGACCGTCCAACGCCGATCCCGCCGCGCGGCCTGTAGCGTCGCGTACTACGCAAGCGAGGGCACTACCTAGCGCCGCGTACTACGCTGGAGCCGCGCGGGCTAAAG
Source organism: uncultured bacterium (assembly GCA_965371245.1). Lineage (GTDB taxonomy): Bacteria > Planctomycetota > Phycisphaerae > UBA1845 > UBA1845 > CBDUXT01. Next base: position 27,813 of record CBDUXT010000011.1, read on the forward strand.
CCCGCGGCTCGGAACAAGGAAACGGGTGCTGCTCTGGTCAAGGAATCCTGGGGCCGCATGGATGGCCTTGGCTTCGCATCTTGACGTAAGGTCCGTTCCAAGAGGGACGCTGTCAACCGGCACCGCGGTACGCGGCGCGGACGGATGCGCGAGACGGGATAAAGAGTACCGCGGGAACCCGATCGACGTGCCGGGGTCCACACGCCCATGAAACGTCCAACGTCTACGATGATTGGCCCGGCGAATGGCACGCAATGGGTGCTACGGGCACGTAATGCTGCAGGAATCGGGCCTGCCGCGAAACGCATCGAGGGCGGTGGTGACGTCCAGGATATCGATCACGCCGTCGGGCAAACATCCGGCGGGGGCGGTGATATCGACGTTCTCACGCCGGATTCGGACACACCGATTCGCCGACGTGTCGCACGTGAAGTTCGGGAACACGGCCGCACAATTCGCATCGCTGCCGCAAGCCTGCGATCCATTGAAGACGGCACTGAAGCCATCAAGGATTCGCGTGACGTCGATGATGCTGACGCCGTTGAAGTTGTCCACGTCGGCGAAAGGCCAGAGCGTGACGGTCGTCGGTTCCGAGAGAAGGTTTCCGGGGTTGGCCGGATCGCAATCCGTGCGAACGCTATAGGCCCGACCGGATACCAGTTCGGCTCCGCGAACGGAGATCGTGTTCCAACCGCCGACACCCGCCGGCGGACGCGACTCCGCACTGAGCCCGAGCACGCCGTCGGCGCGCACCCATCCGGTCACGCACGCCACCGCCGGCTCGGCACCCGTCACGAGCAGAGCGACCTCGGCGGGGCCGACCCCGGGCGTGACCTCAAGATAGCGCGGGCCGATCGTTTTCACCAGCGGCGGATCGCACGGCACGGCAACACAGATGTCGTTCGCCTCAAGACATGCCTGCCCCACGCAGGGGTTGGTGCCGGGCTGACAAAGGAACGAAGCGTCGCACGTCTCGAAACCGTTACAGAAGAGCCCGTCGTTACAGTCGGCGTCGCCAACACACAGGTCGCAGGTGTCGGCTCCCTCGTCGCAGGCGGACAACGGGCCGCACGGGTCGCTCCCAGGAGCGCAGCCCTGCACGGGATCACAAACCTCGGCGCCGTTACAGAAGAGCCCGTCGGCGCAATCGACATCGTTGACGCAACCCGCCGTGACGACGGGATTCAGACTGAACGCCTCGAGGACATCGAGTTCTCCGGTGCCGCTTCCGTCGATCAAAATCACCCGTTCGATGGATATGATGCCCATGACGTCATGAAGATTATCCAGGTCCAGAAAGAACAGTTGCAAGAGAACGTCGCCGAATTCGCCCATGAGCGTGTCGATGTCAGCGCCCTGGAGACCACCGGTGAAGCTGAGGAACACGAATTCGCCGGGCACGACCGTTGCCCCCGGTTCCGTTTCCGCAACCTCGACCACGATACCGAAATCGTCCGTCAGCCCCGTCTCGAGCGTTCCGGTGAACGGATTCACATTCGTGTCCACAAGCAGCAACTCGAAGGTGCGCGTCGTGCTCGCGCGGGCAAGGCCGCTGCGAGGATTGCCGACCACGCCTCTAGCGTCGGCGAATTCGAGCAGCTCGGATGGCGTGAAAATGCCTCCGAACGTCTTGGTGTCCGGTACGTTAAGATTGAGCGCCTGGATAACCGTGCGAGGGCTCGGAGGGTCGAAGCAACTCACGTCGAACGCCACGCTTTCATCATAGGTCAACGCCCCACTCAGGAACTCGGCCGAGGTCAGTACGGTCCCGGCGAGGTCGAGCGGAAGGCATTCCCCGCTTGGGCACTGGGTCACGCACGCACCCAGTGGGCATGCCTGGTCCGGCGTCAACAAGGGATCACATCCTTGGCCATCGTTGGCTCCGCCGACACACAACTGGGCCAGCCCGAGAGACGGGTTACAGGACAGACCTGCATTGAGCCCACCCACGCAAAGGGCGTTGCACTCGCCCCCGGGGCACTCGAAGGCGGGATCGAGCGATGGGTCGCAGGACAACCCGTCATTGGACCCGCCGAAACAGCGTCGCCCGACCGGTGGCCCGGGTGGGTTGAGCCACTTGGTGCATTCCAGCCCCTCGCCCGGGAACTCCTTGATCTTATTGTTGCCGATGCCGAACAGGCCGCTCAGGTTCGTCGCGGGATTGAGCAGGAGCAAACCGTTCCCCACCGTCTCGAAGAGACCGATGCCGGGCTGCAACGCCTTTGCCGCGAGAAACGCACCCACGTCGGTGTCGAGAAACTCGTTGGGGACGAGCGCATCAGGCGCGATAGTCTGGACGGCTAGGAAGACGGTGGTCTGAGTTGGGTCGCCCCGCGCGGTCGTCGGCCTCAAGACTGTGGCCGTTACGGTCACCGGTTGCATCGGATTAATAACGGCTGGATTGCCCAGGACGCTGTTGGTCGCCTCGATGGTGACTACTGACGACGCCGTGGCACCATGTGGCGCGGTGGCGGTTGGCGTGATCGCAATGCCGGCAAACGCGACAGTCTGTCCCGCGACATTGGTCGCCGCGATACCCGCACCGAAGTTGGCCACATTCGGGTTACTGGAAGGTCCGCCCGTTGGCAAAATGTCAATCCCGAAGCTACCGCCGACGTTGGCGGTAAAGAGCCCAGGCCGGCCGGTTGTCTCGGCCAGCACTTCAAACACCTGCTGAGATGCTCGCGCGACGGCGAGTTCCGGCGGCGACGAGGTCATCGGCGCCGTTCCCGGCGTTGGGAAGAACGGCCCCTCGTTGCGAATGAGCCGATAGCGGTTGATGGCATCGAACACAGGATCGTTTCCGAAAAGAGGATTCTCGGTGGTCTTCAGCAGATCGACATAGACGCGCGCGTACCCGTTCCCGACAGTCGGCGTGATGCGTGTGGTATCCCGCTCAGGAACCTGAGGAATCAGCAGGCTGAAGGGGCTGCCCTGCGGCAAAACCGTTTGAAGATCGAAGCAGTTTTCGGGTATGTCGTTGCACTGAGGGAGCGGCTGTTCCAACACGTCGAACTTGCGGTCGTCGTTTCCGGCGAATCCGTCAAACAACGACTCGACACGAAGGACCGCGCCGGTTCTCAGGGCGGGATCGACGCCGGCAACGCAGTCGATCTCGTGCTCGTCATCACAAAGCTCGACATAGCCCGCGGAGTCTCTGTTCACAAGCAGATAGGCGGACGAGCCGTTATGGATGACTCCGCTGCGCGCCTCGTCGGGAAGATCGATGAGGTTCTCATCCGCCAGGATCGGAAAATTCGCCGTTCCCAAGAAGTGATGACCGTTGATTGCGATAAAGAGGTAGTCGGTTGGCGCGGTCGTGATGCCGCCGTTGACCAAGCCGACGCGTGTCGTCGGCGTGCCCGCCAGACGGTCCGGCGGATCGTTCACGTAGTCCACCCAGCCCAGAACGACCACGCCGCTATCGGGGCGTCCGATGCCCGTCAAGCCGTTGCTCGGGTTCAGATCGAAGGTGGGCAGGTCGAACCGGTAGTTGACCAGTTCGACGCCGAAGCTACTCCCGTCGCCCTCGACCTCGTAAAACGTCAGGTTGAGCGCATCACAGTTCAGACCGAGTGCCAGGTCCGCGCACGGAGGCAGATAGATCTCGATGAAGCTCTGATGCAGGTTGGTCGGGTCGCGCCCGACCGGACCATCGGTCAGATCAGGAAGCAGCGAGGGCGGGTCGGTGTAGACCTCGGTGATGATCGGGTGATCGAGTATCTGCCCGTGCGCGATTGTTGCCGTCGCCAATGCCGCCAACATGGCTGCCCCGGCGTACACCCGAATCGTTGTGCCGATACGCATCTTGCCGTCTCCTGCGCCGGCTGCGTAGGCCGGGCGTACATCACTCGATCTACGGATTATGCCTGGGGAGCCGTCCTGCCGTTGATCAGAGCAAACCGCGTGCCGTGAACGACCCGGGCCAACCTCAAGCAGTTATAGGCGGCCACCAGGCATACGCCGCGACCGTTCTGTCCACTGGAACCCCGATGGAATGATAGCAGCAATGCACCCGAAACGCACCATCCAAATTGTGTGAAAACTCCAAGAATTGGGGCATCCGCCCCAACCCGAGCGCGGCCCGAGACGAGACAAAAAGAACTCGGAACCCACCGAATCGGTCTCGGCGAGCCACAAGGGGGGATACATCGCGACACAACGGGCTGGCATACGGGATGCCCTTACACCGGGTAAGCCTCGTTCGGCGCTTCCAGGACGTACCCCCCGTCGAGCGTCGTGTCTTCGGCGGGGAAGCCGTTGACGAAGAACTGCTTGCGGCCGAGCGCGCCAAAATGCTGCGATTTCAGCAAAATCCTGAACCGAGCAAGGGGATAGCAAGAGCCATGAGCAACAACAGACAAGCTGAAGCGAGCCCGCCGAAGGCCCGAGTGATGTCCTATTGCTACACGAGCATGGGCATCGGACATTTGCGGCGCACGCTCAGCATCACCGGACACCTCAGCAGCCTCTTCCCTCAGGCGTCGTTCCTGGTCACATCAGGAGCACCCTATGCATCGACCTTTCCGGTGCATCCGCGACTCGATTTCCTGAATCTACCGGCCCTGACGAAAGTCGGTCGGGACGCGTACGAGGCGAAGTACCTTCCGATTCCGTTTGAGAGGCTGCTTCGCTGCCGCGAGTCCATTCTGTTGGCGGCCACACAAAAGTATGAACCCGACGTGCTTCTGATCGACAAGGCCCCCGCCGGTGTTTGCGCGGAACTGATGCCGAGTCTGCGGTGGCTTCGGCGTCACCGCCCGCAAACACGCATCGTGTTCGGCATGCGCGACATAGAGGACACGCCGGAGGCCACCATCGAGCAATGGAGCCATCCGTGCGTGCAGGAGGCGTTCGAGGAGTGCTTCGACGAAATCTGGGTCTACGGAATGCAAGACCTCTTCGATGTCGCCGCGAAGTACGAATTGTCACCGACGGTCCAACGCAAGCTGCGGTATGTCGGATACGTGGTGGGCGCGGGATGCGCGCACGACCCGGCGCCGACGAACGGCACACCCAACATCCTGGTCACCGTCGGCGGCGGCACCGATGGCGAACGGCTGCTGGCGACCTATCTGGCCGAAGCGGCCGTCCGGGCCGGCTCTCTTGGCACTCGTTCCATCGTGGTCGGCGGTCCGGACCTTCCGCCCGCGGCAACCCAGCGGCTGCGCGAGGTGGCAACTCGCATACCGACGGTCGAATGGCACGACTGCGCTCCATGCATGCCCTGCGCCATGCGCCGCGCCAACCTCGTCGTGTCCATGGGCGGGTACAACACGCTCTGCGAGGTCGTATCCCATCGGAAGCCGGTCATCGTCGTCCCGGACTTGCGCCCACGTGACGAGCAGGCCATTCGGGGACGGCTGTGGGCCAAGCGCGGGCTGGTCGAGATGGTGGAACCCGATGAGTTCACGGCACCGCTCCTGGCGGACAAGGTCGTGCGAGCGCTGGCCAACGGCTCCCACGCGAAACGCGACGACCTGGACCTGAACGGTTTGGCCCGAATCGGCGATCGGTTCGGCGAACTTCTGCGTGAGGTGAGGCAACGTGCGACTTCTGTACGTCTGTAGCGATTTCGGCATTCCACCGTCCGGCACCAAGGGCGCATCCGTGCATCTGCGCGCGATCACCCGCCAACTCTCGAAGCGTGGCCACGAGGTGCAGCTTCTGAGCCCGCGGGAGGGACCAGGTGACAATCACCCCGTCAGCCGGGTGTTGCCACCGGGCTGCCCGCCGACCAAGAAGAGCACGAAGGTGCTCAAGCAATGGCTGATCGAACACGAGTTCAACGCCGGGCTTGCAGGCGAACTGCGCTCGCTCGTCTACAACCAGTGGGCACGCGATCAGGCGCTCGATGCGCTGGAAGGCGCCGCGCCGGCGGTCATCATTGAGCGACTTTCCTTGCTTGGGCATGTGGGACTGGACCTCGCCGAAACGCTCGGCGTACCACTGATCGTTGAGGTCAACGCTCTGTTGACCGAAGAAGCGCGGGCGTTCCGCACGCTCGAAATGCGGCACCTTGCCGAGGTTATCGAGCGACGTATGCTCAGCCGCGCGAATGCGGTAATCACGGTGTCGGTCGCGCTGGCCGACCGCGTCGAAGCGCTGGGCGTCATGCGTGATCGAATCCACGTTGTGCCCAACGGCGCGGACATCGAGGTATTCGACGCGACCCCACCGCGTGACGCGTGCCGGCAAGAGTTGGATCTGCGCGACGAACTGGTGATCGGCTTCGTGGGCAGCCTCAAGCCCTGGCATGGCATGGATCTGCTCCTTTCCGCGTTCGCGAAACTTCACCATGAGCAACCCCAAACCCGCCTGTTGATCGTGGGAACCGGCCCGCGGGAGGCAACGCTCCGAGCGCAGGTCGATCGGCTTGCGCTCGACGAGGTCGTCACCTTCACCGGCGCGGTATCGCACGAGCGCGTGCCCGCGCTGCTACGGGCCATGGACGTCGCGGTCGCGCCATATCCCGATCTCGAGGGGTTCTACTTCTCGCCCATCAAGCTCTTTGAATACATGGCCGCCGGCACTTGCGTGGTCGCGTCGCGCCTCGGGCAAATCGCCGAAGTCATCGAGGACGGAATCGATGGGCTCCTCTTCGAGCCCGGTGACGAGGCCGACCTCCTCGCGGTGCTACGCCGGGCGTGTGACGCGACGGCTCTTCGAGTCAGCCTCGGCGAACGGGGGCAAAGGACGGTCCGAACGAAATACACGTGGGCGCGTTCGGCCGAGTTGGTCGATCGAGTCATCCAAGAGGTTCTCGCGAACCGGTCGACGAGCGCACGTCCAAGGCCAACGGCGGCATCATCCCGGATTGTGGCCGGAGAGGTGCCGACGTGACGCAGGCAACCGACACCAACCGGCACGGCCATCGCGTGGGATACCTTCTGCGAATGTATCCGCGGTTTACGCAGACCTTCATCGTCAATGAGATGTTGGAGCTGGAACGACAAGGTCTCGACCTTGCGCTCATGTCGCTACGAAAGCCGAATGAGGGCATCTTCCACGAGTCGATCTCGCGGATCCAAGCGCGCGCCCACTATGTTCCGGAATCCCGTCACGGACGCACCCGGCAGTTTGCCGGATGGCACTGGGAACACTTCCGTCGCTCACCCGGCGCCTATCGCCGCGCGCGGGGCGTTGTTCATGGAGATCGCACCGCGGAGCCGTACGATCTGACCCGCGCGATGCACGTCCTGCGCTGGGTCAGGAAGAACGATGTCGGCCACGTACACGTACACTTCGGAACGAGCGAGGCGACCGTCGCGCTGGCCGCACATGAATTGGGCGGGCTCTCGTACAGCCTGACGCTGCACGCCTTCGACATTTTCCGCGAGACCGTGGATCACGAGTTGCTGGCCCGGAAGATCAACGCGTCACGGTTCACCGTGACCGTCAGCGAGTTCAACCGCCGCTTCCTGGTCGAGAACCTTCCCGGTGTGGACGCCGGACGCATCCATGTCAACTACAACGGCATCGACCTCGGTCGGTTTCGACCACTGCCCGGCCAAGAGCGCGACCCAACGATGGTCGTCGGTGTCGGTCGTCTCAAGGAAAAGAAAGGGTTCAAGCACCTCGTCGAGGCCGTCGCCCGGCTACACAAGGAGGGTCTGCCCGTTCGGTGTAAGATCGTCGGTGAGGGACCCGATGAAAAGAGCCTTCGCAAGCAAATCGCCAAGCGCGGGCTCGAGGGCGCGGTCGAACTGACCGGGCCTCTACCGCAGCAAAAGGTTTGCGAACTGATCCAGCGGGCGGGCTGTTTCGTGCTGCCCTGCATCGAGGCCGCGGACGGGAACATGGACGCGCTACCCACCGTTTTGCTGGAAGCCATGGCGGCCGGCTGTCCCGTCATCAGCAACGCGCTGAGCGGCGTACCCGAGATCATCGAGGATGGCGTGAGCGGTCGGCTCGTATCGCCGGGCGACGACAAGGCGTTGGCACAGGCGATCCGCGACGTTGTCACCGACGATTCGCTGGCTCGCCTGTTGTCCGAAGGTGGGCGACGACGGGCGGAAACGCGCTTCGACGTGACGAAAAACGTTGAAATCATGCGCGGCTGGCTCGAAAGCGCCCTGGTTCGTCCGGCACCGGCTTCGGGCCGATCCAACCATCGCCTGGAAGAGGGTGCCACAACCGTTAAGATACAAGAGGCGCAGGCATCGGTACCAACCGACCTGGCGACCGAAGGGGGCTGATGGTGCGCTGGCGACTCAAGACTCGGCGCGGCAATCTGGACGCGCGCCAGGTGCGCGCCGTCTGGAATCGCTTTAGCCGATATGTTTCTCCCCATCGCCTGGCGCTTGGCGGGGCCTTCGCCGGAACGCTCGGCGTCATTGTTGCGCAGATCGCCGCGCCCTGGCCGATCAAGGTCATCTTCGACTACATCCTCACCGACAAAATGGGTTCGTCATGGATCGCCAGCGCGCTCGATCGCCTCTCGTCCGGTCCGATGGGAGCGCTCGGATGGGTGTGCGCCGCGGTGCTGCTCTTTGCGATCGCCGACGCCGCCTTTTCGCACCTTCGTGACGTTCTTTTGGCACAGACCGGTCAGCGCGTCGTCGGGCGCATCCGGCAGGATTTGTTCTCCCACCTTCAGACGTTGGCGCCGCCGGACCTGAAGCGGCATCACACCGGCTCTTTGTTGATGCGGCTGACCGGCGACATGCAGATGCTGCGGCAGATGCTGGTTAACGCCATCATCACGGCCGGGGAGAACGTGCTGCTGGTCGGTGCGCTCGTCGGGGTCATGTTCTATCTGAATCCGTTGCTGGCCGCCGTGGGCATCGCCACGATCCCGCTGAGCCTCTGGGCGGGCTATCGCATCTCCCGTCAGATCGGCAAGGCCACGGCCAAACAACGCGAAAAGGAAAGCGTCATCGCCTCCGTCGCTCACGACGTGCTGGGCGCCCTCACGGTGGTGCAGGCCTTCAACCGCGAGCCGATGGAGCGTGAACGGTTCGCGCGGCAAAACCGCAGCTCCATCCGCGCGGGCGTCAAGACGACCCGCCTGGAGTCCAAGCTGTACCGCATCGTCTCGTTGGCCTCGGCGCTGAGCCTGTGTGCCATTCTCTATCTGGGCGTGGGGGCGGTGCTTCGCGGCGCGATGACCGCCGGGGATCTGCTCGTGTTCATCTCCTACCTGCGTGCGGTCAACAAGCCGCTGCGCAAAATGTCGCGCCTGGCGACCCAGGTCGCCAAGGCCAGTGCCTGCGGCCGGCGCATCGCGGAGATTTTCAGCATCACGCCCAGCATCCGCGATCGCAAGGATGCCAAACCGTTGGCGATCGCGCACGGCGGGCTTGCTTTTGACGGTGTCAGCTTCAGCTACGAGGTCGGAACGCCGGTCTTGTCGGACGTGACGATTCGCATCGAACCGGGCGAGCGGATCGCCGTCGTCGGCCACACCGGCGCCGGCAAGACCACGCTGGCCCGCCTCATCCTTCGGTTCTACGACCCACAAGAGGGTCGCGTGTTGATCGACGGATGCGACGCGCGCGACCTTACGCTCGAGTCGTTGCGGCGCAACATCGGCTGGGTTCATCAGGACACCGTGTTGTTCGGCATGACCATCGAGGAGAATATCACGCTCGGTCGACCCGACGCCGATCGTGCACAGGTGGAAGCGGTGGCCAAGCGCGTCGCCGCCGCGGCCTTCATCGAGGCCCTTTCAGACGGCTACGACACGGTGCTCGGTGAGCGGGGTGCCACGCTTTCCGGCGGGCAACGACAACGCATTGCGCTGGCACGGGCGCTTCTCCGCGAGCCGCCCATCCTTCTTCTGGACGAGCCGGCCACCGGACTGGACACGATCACCCGACGAACCGTCGAGCGAGCCTGGATGTCGCCGGAGAATCGCGCGACCACGCTCGTGATTTGTCACCGGCTCAGTGAGATGGAACGGTTCGACCGAATCATCGTCTTTTCGCACGGAACGGTTTGTGAAACCGGCACGCACAAGGCTTTGATCGCCGCCAGCGGCGAGTACGCCGCCCTCTATGCGACGGGTAGCGAGCGGCCGAGGTCCGACCCAACCAAGGAGCGAGCCGCATGGTAGCGACGCTTCTGGACATCCCGCACGACCCCGTCCTTGGCGACGTGATGAGCGCCCTCGATCCTCACAGCGTGCTCGATGCCTGCGCCACCCAGCTTACGGACGTCGATACCGAACAACGCCGATCCTGGCGGCACGCTCGAATGATCGAGGCACTCTATCACCCGGGGCGCTACGTTCGCGCCGCCTTTGTCCTCGTTCAAGATTCGTCGATCCCGGACAACCGCCTGTGGCCGGAGGGACAGATCATCTACATCCACTCACCGCTGCGCGTTCCGATGTCACGGCGTGGCACTGTCTTGAACCTGGGCGGAACCGAGGTGGAGGTCTACCGATTCCCCAACGACCGGCGGCTGAGGGGTTTGCGAAACTTCACGGGGCGCGGCGCCTGCGTCACAAAATGGCAGGAGTGGCTTGACGCCGGCGGGGGGGGGCTGCGGATCGACCCCGACTCGCTGCAACGCCTCCTCGTCAGGTACGTCCCGGAGCAAAAATGGGTGGTCCGCCTGCGGGCCGACGTGACCAACCCCGCGGGCGAGTCCCGCAAGCACCGCATCGCCGTTCGGGCCTGCTCGGCCGATCTGTGCGCGACACTGCGCTCTCGCCATGAGCACCTCAGCGCGCCTTCTTCGGCATCGGACCTCGGGTTTGTGGTTCCCAAGATTGTGGGCGGGTCGGTGGACTCGGGGTTGCTGGCGGTCGAATGGAGGCGGGGACACACCTTATTGGAAGCCCTGGAAGAGCAGTCGCCGGATGAAGTGATGGCCGGCGTCGCGCGTTTGCTCGCCGATCTTCATCGTACGCCGATGCCCGGGCTTTTGCGGCAGAGCCAACAGGCGATCCAGCTCCGAGTGCAGGACGCCGTTGTCGATCTGACCCTGGCCTGCCCCGCACTGGCGCCACGCGTCGAGGCCGTCGGACGCGAGCTGGTGGAACGCACCGCGACGCTTGAGAGCGGCGCATCGGGAACCTTGCACAACGACTTTCATTGGAACCAGCTTCGCATCAAGAGGGGGACCTTCACCCTGTTGGATCTCGAACGGATGGTTCAGGGCGATCCGTTGGTCGATGTGGCCAACTTCGCCACACAGATCCGAATGTTGGGTCGTCGCGCCGAATCGCCCGTTTCCATCGCCGATGCCAACGTTTGGGCCGACACGTTCTTGTCCAACTGGCAGCGCGTCGATGGACGGGCGATCGATCCGACCCGCTTTCACCTATACGCCGCGGTCTCACTCTTCGAGCTCGCGCGAGGCATGATGCGGCATCTTCGCACGGACTGGCCGGCACTCGCCGCCGCATGCCTCGATGAGGCCGAGAAGGCCCTTTCAGCCGTCGGGGCCGGGAGGACGCCGGTATGATCCGAGCCCACCCGACGACGGACGCCCAGACGACTCTTGGAAGGCTGATCGACACCGACAGCGTCGGGGACTTGTTGCGCCACGGGCTCGGTCTCGCGTGGCCGGACGGCTCGTTCCCTTCGGACGTCCGGATCGAGCGGGTCTGGCCCATCCGCGACGGCGGCTTCTCGTTCGAGTGGTCATTTACCACGGGCGGCGGGGCGCGCGGAACACTCTTTGGAGTCCTGGGAGCGCAGACCCTTGAGAGTGACAAACCCGTGGCGCTCCAGCCCGCCCTCACGCCGCAAGGCATACGCAGCGTGTACGCGATTCTTCCGGAATGCGACCTGCTTGTCCACTCGCCGGACGTCGATCCGCGCCTGCCGCACCTCACGCACTGCCTGGACGGCGAGACCATGGCCCGCGAACTCAGCGCTGCGGGTCTGGGGAGCAACGGTCGGGTGGTACACGGCACGGTGCGGGCCGAGTGTCGGGTTCTCAGCTATCGACCCGGACGCCGGGCGGCCGTTCAGTATGATCTTTGCGACGATTCGGGTCCGTCGCGCCGCGTATTGGGGAAGACCTATCGCGATGACCGCGGCGCCGACCTACTCTGTAGGCATGCGCAACTGAATAATCAGTTGGTCGCCTCCGTCGGGAACCACATTTCGGTCCCCAGGCCGCTGGCGTATCTGGATGACCTCCGCATGGCCGTCTATGCGTGGGCGCCGGGTGAGCCGGTGGACGACGAGACCGCCGCCACGCAGGCACACACGCGGCGTACAGCGGATGTGCTGGCGGCACTCCACAGCCTCACGTTCGATGATCTGGCTTCGTACACGCCACGCGACGAGCGTGACATCGTGGATCGCTGGCAGCGGGCGCTGTGCCTGTTGGACGAGGCGACCGCGGAGCGAAGCCGCCCGCTCGTCGAGGCGTTGCGGGCCGCGAGTGAGCGGCTCGAACCAACAACACCCAGTACGCTTCATCGTGATTTCTATGAAAGCCAGCTTCTCATCAACGCCAGGGGCACGACCCTGCTGGACATCGACACGTTGTGTTCCGGAGACCGATGCGCCGATCTTGGGAACCTGTTGGCCCATCAGTACCTTTTGTTCCTGCGGCGCGCGAGTCAGAGACCGAGCTTCCCCGCGGTGACCCGTTGTCTACTCCAGCGCTATGAGGCGCGCGCCGAACCCGCCTCGCGCGTGAACCTGAAGTTTTACCTGGCGGCTGCCCTCTTCCGCGTCGGAGCCGTCCACGCCGCACGCACCGCGACCCGCCGATTCGTTCCGGATTTGTGGCACCTGGCCGGCCGTCTGATGGACACGGCTTCAACCGAAGAAGAAGCCGTGAGCGCCCAACGCGTCGCGCGCGGGACGGCGGACCTCGATCTGATTCTGGGAGCCTTGCGATGATTCGTACCGTGGAAGCCAACCGACCGGAACGCGGGTTCAGCCTGATCGAACTCCTGGTGGTCGTGTCTATCCTGATTCTTCTAATCGCGGTCCTGATGCCCTCCCTGGGGCGGGCGCGCGAACAGGCACGAGACACGCAATGCCTGTCGCGATTGCGCCAACTGTTTATTGCCCACACCCAGTACATCCACGAGAACCGGGTGCTACCGCCGCTGAACAATGATGCGGACGATGGCACCTGGCAGTACAACTATCTGGTCTTTGATGGGAAAGATTATCACAACAACTTCGGCCCGCTCATCGACGCCAGCTACGAAGTGAACTCGATCGAGCAACTCGCCTGCCCGGTCCAGACGGACCCGTTCCATTCGCCCAACACCGAGGAAAACCCCTGGCCACCCAAACGGCCGCGGAAGGTGCGGTCCGGCTACGGGAGGCGGTATCATCTCAGCGGACGCAGCCTGGCGCAGTTTAGAAGCACAAGAGCATTCGCCGCGGACGTGTTTCACGTCCCGGATCTGATCGGCAAGGGGCATGGGCACGGTGTCAACGTGGTCTACACCGATGGGCATGCGGCCTGGGTCCAAGATGGCGCGAAGATGGTGAACAAAGGTAGCGAGGACGCACCCGATTGGCAGCGGGGCGACCTTTTTCTATCCGAAAGCGATCTCGGAAGACCGTTCGACCTTATGGACAACCGGGAGGTCGCCAAGATATGGCGCATTCTCGACGACGGCGGCATCGGGAGCCCAGGTCCGAGCCGCGTTGGCTCCGGAGGACAAACGGGGAGCTAACCTCGGGGCTCTGACAGCCCGAGGCACAAGCCTTGCATCGAGCAGGCCAGCAATCATAAACACTGAAAGCTTTTTAGCGAGAGTCACATGGAAACTCTAGCCGCGCTCATTGGCGAGCACCGGCGCGCGATCATTCGATGGGGGATTCCCGGCGTTCTCGCCGTGTTTTCCGCCGGGCTCTTGGCCCGGACACTCACCCAGGACGGGCCGCCCGCGCGCAAGTCTCGCTCGTATGGAGCCCTGATCGACGTCGTGCACAGCGGTCACGCCGCGAAGGCCAAATCGGGAGAGCGCATCAACTACGCAGGTATCCGAGCGCCGTACCCGAACGAGCCGTTCTACAACGAGGCCCGAGAGCGCAACGTCGAACTCGTCGAAAGCGAAATGGTTCGGCTGCGGTTCGACGAGGAGGAACGCGACCGCAAGGGTCGCCTGTTCGCCTATGTGTTCGTACAGGGCGAGTTCGTAAACGAGATACTCGTGGCCGAGGGACTCGCCTACGTTCGCGTGACACCAAAGGCAAACCGTTACGCCGAGCGACTCCTGGCCGCACAAGCCGAAGCTCGAAAAGCCAGGCTCGGAATATGGCAGAACGGCGATCGCCACGAAGAACCCAATTACCCTTCAGATCCCAAGTACGGGAACTTCCACAGGCCGACTTGTGAGGAAGTGGGGAGAATCAACCCCGCGAGACTCATCGTCTTCCCGAAACGCGAGAAGGCGCTGGACACGGGCCTCGCACCCTGCTCGAAGTGTCTTCCCTAGAAGCGTGTTGAAGATGGCGCGGCGATGGTCCCTGGGCGCCGCTCGACTCGCCCGCCGGTTGCACGACTGAAACCGGATGGACCGGTAAGTCGCGCCGAGAATTAGCGCGACCGCGCTGCGCCGGCCAAAAAAAATGAAATGCTCTGGTCTGTGAAAACATACGGATGGCAATCAAGGATCAGTGCTAACCCTCGTGTTTTTGGGGAGTTGTGCGTGTAGCGCGGAACAAGAGCACATCTTTTCAGAGGATTGACGCCGGGTGCTTCCTCCAGCACACGCTGTAACATGAAGTCCAATAACATGCGCAACAGACAAAGATGTGAGACTCGAATGTTGTCGCCAGGTTCTTGGTTTGCCGTGAACGGCGTCCAGGCTCACGATCGGTTTCTTTGCGAGGCTTCATGATTCGCGGCATTGTCTTGATCGTCATCGACTGCCTTCGCGCCGATCACGTATCCTGCTATGGGTACGACGGGCCAACGACTCCAACGCTTGATGCCCTGGCCAAGCACGGAACCCTCTGGGAGCGGGCCCATAGCCTATCCTCCTGGACCAAACCGTCGGTCACGTCGCTCCTGACGGGCTTGTTCCCCACGGAGCACGGCGCGTTCTTGGGAATCAAGCGAAGCAAGGGGCGTTCGAGCGTGATGACCGACGTTCTGACGTCCTCACAGCCGACATTGGCCGAAGCGCTGAGTTCACACGGGTGGCGGTGCGGCGCGTTCATCAACAATGCACAGCTGGGGGAGTTCACGCGATTGGATCGCGGCTTTTCCGCCTATTCTCCGAGAGCCGGCAAGGCCGACCAGCTTCTTCAGACGTTCCAGGATTGGCTGGAGACCGACGCGGACACGCCGACGTTCTCCTACCTTCACTTCCTGGAAGCGCACTGGCCTTACAAGCCGCGTCGTCGGCATGTCGCCATGTTCGGCGGCAATCGCGACACGAATTATTTCCGCGACTACACCGCGCGCGATTTCGGACGGCTGAGACGGGCCGTCAAGCGGGGCGAACGATCGCTGCCGCCGGAACAACTTGCGCAAATGATCCAGATGTACGATGGGGCGATTCGCCGCCTTGACGGAAAGGTGCGGTCCGTTCTTACCCTGCTTTCGGCGCGCGGTCTCCGGGAGGAGACCGCCGTCTTCATCACGGCCGACCACGGGGAGGAGTTTCTTGAGCACGGGCAAATCGGTCATGGTCAATCTCTGTACGACGAACTCACGCACGTGCCGCTCGTGGCGTCAGTCCCCGGTGAGTTACAGGGCCGACGAATATCCCAACCGGTCAGTCAGGTGAATCTGCCGCATACGATGGCGCGGCTGGCGGGTGTCGAGGATTTCCCCGGACGGAGCCTGCTGGATGACGTGAACACGGAGGATTCCGTCTTCTCGGAACTGCTTGTCGGTCAGCGATATTGGCAAACGCTTCGGGTCGGGGATTGGAAGCTGCATCGCCGGTACAAGTTCGAGTCTGAAAACAGCAGCGCCGATCAGAGCGGGACGATCCGGGAGCGACTGGCCACCTGCGCCCACACCACCACGCTTGAGTTGTACGATCTGCGTCAAGACCCACGCGAACAAGAGAACCTCGCCACGAAGGAACAGCTTCGGGACGTCATCGACGAAATGATCTCCACGCTGGACGGTTGGTGGGCCCGGATCACGCCCACTGCCGACAGCGCCGGTGACGAAACCGAGATTGACGAGCGGGTCGTGCGGCGACTGCGCGATCTGGGTTATCTCGAGTAGACCCGTCGGCGCGGGCAAAACGACACCGCGCTCGAGCCGTGGAGAACAAACGGAACCGTGCTACAGCCCTGAAGCGACGGCCGACTCCTCCGACGGGGTCATCGGCTCGGGTATGCAGATGGTCACCGTGGTTCCTTCTCCCGGTTGGGATGCCAACTTCACTTCGCCGTCATGCCGTTCGACAATGCGCCGCACCATCGCCAGGCCCATCCCGGTGCCGTTCTGACGGCTCGTGAAAAACAAGGTGAACGCCTTTTCCGCGGTCGCCGCCTGCATGCCGGCGCCATGATCCACCACCTGTATCTCCAGGCAGCGTCCGACGCCGTCAACCGCCATGACCCGTCGCACGCGAACGACAATCTCGTCGTTCGCACCACTGTGGTGCGCCGCGTTGGAAATGAGCTCTGAAAGAGCGTCGGCGATCTGCTCGCGGTCCACCGGCCAAAGGAAACCCGCGGTCTCATCGGTGATCGTCAGCGTGATGCCGCGGTCTTTAAGGAGCGCGGCCACCTCGGCACGCGCCGCCTCCGTGACCTCCTGAAAAGAAACGAGGCTACGGCGAAGTTCCGTGGGCCGACTGAACTCAAACAGCCGAGTGATTCGTTCGTTCATCCGATCGACCTGGGATATCAGATCATCCAGCAGAGTCCCGGTTCTTGCGGTTTCGCCTGCCCGTTTCCGCGCAAGCTGCGCGCTGGCACGCATGGCCGCCAGCGGGTTACGAAGTCCATGCGCCACGTTGGCGCACAGTTCTCCGATCGCACTCAACTCACGGGCTTCGAGCAGTGCCGACTGATGCCGGGTCAGGTGCATCGCCATCGCGTCGATGCGGCGGGCAAGCTGAGCAAGCTCGTCGTGCCCTTGCAGTGGCACGCGGTGCTCCAGCGCCCCTTCACCGATCGTGTCGGCCGAACGCTTCAGAATGTCGATCGGTTTGATCAGCCAGTCACGAATGAGAATCAGGTAGACCAGGAACAACATCACGGTCAGCACGCACGCAAGCCAGATCGCTTCTTGAGCCACAAGACTTGTCAAAGCAATGGCCGCGACGACCTCGTGTTCGGAGCGGTCGTAGTTGCTGCGAAGGGCCCGTAGGTTCCACTCGGCCAGCCATACGGCTTGGTCCCGTGTCACCTCGTCGTGCACAATCGGGTCGTAGGCATCCAGCGTGGTCACGGCTCGTTGAACGTTCTCCCAAAGCATCCGCTCCTGCTCGTCCGTGGCCAGGCGAACCTGTGTAGCGATTTGCGCGGTCGCGTCCCGTGGCCAGCCTTCCTCTTCAGGCGTCTCCGGCGACGGCAGGATGCCGTCGGGGCTCATCAGATACATATAGATGTCGGTTCGGATGTCGGATGTAAGCTGGGCCAGCTCGCGCATGCGGGAGTAGCTTTGCGCCTGATCGGCGTTTTCGGTCACCGCATGCATCGCGAACGCAGCGGTCGCCAGGAAAACCGCGATTTGGACAACGACGGCCAAGTTGAGCTTCCAGCGGATGGTCATGAGCAGGCTTCGGGGTCGGCGATGGCGGCGTCAGAACGGCTCGGGCTCAAGAGTGCGGAACGCGTGCCAGACGCGGAAGATGTCGTGGCCACGACTTGTCGGCGGGCTAGCGACGAGCTGACCGCGGCGAAAGAACGTCCGATAGCCGACGTCGTCCGTCTCGTCATCCCAGCGCACCACCCGCCTCCAGATAGC
The DNA here is from genome assembly GCA_965371245.1 of uncultured bacterium. Lineage (GTDB taxonomy): Bacteria > Planctomycetota > Phycisphaerae > UBA1845 > UBA1845 > CBDUXT01. The sequence continues at coordinate 45,630 of CBDUXT010000011.1, forward strand.
CTCGAGCGGATCGGCGTACCATGACACACCGCCGTCGGCATAAAGAACGTTGTACCCGTCTGCATGAGCATGCCTTCCGATTCCGGTATCGTCACCGGGCGGCGCGACAAAGTCGTCCGAAGCCAGCGGCGCGTGCCGCGCGCGACTCAGCTGAGGGCTGGCGCCGGCGGCAGCCTGCACGGCGTAGGCGTAGCTGCCGTAGATCGCGGTGGAACGTGGGCTTGCCGAGGAACTCGTGGAAGCGAACACGCGTTGACTGGGGCAAAACAGGGACTCGGACCGCGCCAGGTCGTCCGTGTCGAGCAGCCGGGCAAGGTTGACCTTTCGACCGCCGATGGAAAACATCGATCGCGGAGCGGTGGTCCCAACCGTCGGCATCACGGCGGGACCCCAGCCCTCGTTGTCAAAGGCGTACGCGACTACCGCGGCCCCAACGTGCTTCAGATGGGCAACGCACAGGGTTCGACGGGCGCTCTCGCGGGCCGTCAGAATAGACGGAACCAGGAGGAGCACCAGCAGCCCCAGAAGAGACGAAGCGACCAGCACCTCCACGAGCGTCACGGCATGGCGAGCGTCGCTCGGGCTGAGATTCCCATGTCGCGCTGGACCCACGGGCGTTCCTCTGCGGTGCCATTCCAATAACAACGGCGTTTCCCTTGCATCAGCGGCCGATGAATGGACGCATCGATTGTATGGCGCAATTCCTTGTACTACAATGAACCACACGTCAGTGGCGCCAACGAGACCCACGAGCTGATCATGGGACGAGATTGAGCAATCAGGCTGACGCGGGACGAGAACCCATGGCATCCATTCTGATCGTCGAGGATGAGCACGTCCTCGGTCAAACGCTGAACGGGAGCCTCTCGGACGACGGGTACGATGTGCATTGGGTACCCTCGGCCGAGGACGCCACGGTCTGGCTCGGGCAGCACCGAGCCGACCTCCTGCTGCTTGACGTGCAACTCCCCGGCATCGACGGGCTGGAGTTCCTTCGGACCGCCAAGCAGGCACAAGTCGATCTCGCGGCCATCGTGATGACCGCCCACGGGGATGTGAACTGCGCCGTCGAGGCCATGAAGCTGGGCGCGTTGGACTTCCTGCTCAAACCCATCGACCTTGACGCACTGTCTCTGATTGTGAAGAAAACGCTCGGCCATCGGCGCATCGAGCGTCAGTGGGAGCACGAACAACGAACGCGATCGGAGCGGTTCGGGCTGGATAAAATCATCGGCTCGTGTGACGCGGTCCGGAAAGCCAAGTCGATGGTCGAGCGTTTCAACCGTCTCGATCTTAGCTCGTCCACACCGCCGCCGAACGTCTTGATCACGGGTGCGACCGGAACGGGCAAGGACCTACTCGCTCGCGCTTTCCACATCGCGGGTCCGCGGCGGGACAAACCCTTCGTACACGTCAACTGCGCGGCCTTGCCCGAAGGGCTGGTGGAATCGGAACTGTTCGGACACGCCAAGGGCGCCTTCACTGGCGCCAACGCCGCCAAGGGCGGACTCTTCGAGGTGGCCGACCAGGGCGTCTTGTTCCTGGACGAAGTCAGCGCCATGCCGATGTCGTCGCAGGCCAAGCTGTTGACCGCCATCGAGACGAACAAGATCCGCCCGGTTGGACGAATCGAGGAAACAGCGATCGACGTTCAGCTCATCGCGGCCATGAACGAAGACCCCCAGGCTCTTGTGACGGACGGTCGGCTCCGCGAGGATCTCTACCACCGCCTGCGAGTCATCCACGTCGATCTGCCTCCGCTTCGACTGCGCGGCTCCGACATGATGACACTCGCAGAGCACTTCGTGCGGGTGCACTGCCGAAAGTTCGGCTTGGCGATCAAGTCCTTCTCGCCGATGGCGCGAAAGGCGGTGCGGGAGTACACCTGGCCCGGGAACGTCCGCGAACTCTGCCACCGGCTCGAGAGCGCGGTGCTCTTGAGCGACGGGGATACCATCGACGTGGAGCTGTTGCCGTCCAACGTGCCACAGAACCTTGATGGCAAGACACCCGACAGCAGCAAGTTCATTCACACCGATTTCTCTCGCGGACCCATCTCGCTCGAGGATGTCGAGCGCACACTGCTGCTGCGCGCACTCGCGGCGGCCAATTACAATGTCTCGCGCGCAGCGGCCCTGCTCGACATCTCCCGCGACACGCTACGCTACCGCGCCGACAAGCACGGCCTCGACACGTCCCAGCGCGGACCGGTGCCGGCGACGGACCCGTCAGCCTAGCGCCTAGGCCGATGACAAGTGTGGTACGGGCTTCCAGCCCGCGAAGACACCGGCAAGATGCCGGTGCCACCCGGCGCTGAGCCGCGGGCTTGGGCCCGCGCGGACTCGCGATCACCGATTGGTGGTTGGCGCGACTTTGCCCCAACCCCGCCTGTCCGTTAGGCTACCTCGATCGAGCGCTCCTTCTAACCGAACGCGTATCCACAAAACATGTCGGCGGTCGATGGAACCGCACCGACCGCGCCGACGGCCGCCGCAGCGCGAGCGAAGCGAACCCGGCAGGAGAACCCACGATGATGCAAGTCCTCACATTTGTGTTACTGGCTCTGTCGGCGAACGTGGTCGCCGTGGCGGCGGATGAGGCATCGCCCACGCATCGGTTCACCGTACACGACATGCTGGCCATGGATCGAATCGGCGACCCGCGGGTCTCCCCCAATGGCAAGCGCATCGTGTTCGTCCGGCGCAAGACCGACCTTGAAGCCAACCGCGGGCGGACCGACCTGTATCTGGTCAACGTCGATGGATCAGGGCTGCGTCGGCTGACCTCTCACCCCGCGGGCGAATCAAACCCGCGCTGGTCGCCGGACGGCCGGTCCGTCTGGTTCCTTTCAAGCCGATCCGGGTCGTCCCAAGCATGGAAGATCGCCGCGGACGGGGGCGAAGCGGTGCAGATCACCGACCTGCCATTGAACATTGGTGCCCTTTCCCTGTCACCCGATGGATCGCATCTGGCGATCGCCATGGACGTCTTTCCGGATGCCGACGTAGCGGGCACGAAACGCCGGATCGATGAGACGGCGGCGAGCAAATCCACCGGCCGACTCTATGACCGCCTCTTCATCCGCCACTGGGATACGTGGAAGGACGGGCGACGCGCCCATGTGTTCGTAGCGCCGATTCCGCACGACGCGGATGACTTGATTTCGTTCCATCCCGACGGTCAGCCGCCCATCGACGTGATGCGGGGCATGGATGCCGACTGCCCGAACAAGCCGTTCGGCGGTCCGGAAGACTTCACCTTCACGCCCGACGGACGGTCGATCGTGTTCTCCGCTCGCGACGCCGGACGAAATGAGCCCTGGTCCACCGATTTCGATCTCTACGTCGCGCCGATCGATGGCTCGACGAAGCCGCGATGCCTGACCGAGGACAATCCGGCCTGGGACGCGCAGCCCTCGTTCTCGCCCGATGGAAAGACGTTGGCCTATCTGGCGATGAACCGGCCCGGTTATGAATCCGACCGCTTTCGTATCGTCCTGCGCCCCATGCAAAGCGGCCGGCCGCGCGTCCTGGCTGAAGCGTGGGACCACTCGCCCGGCTCGATTGTCTGGTCCGCGGACGGCAGCACCATCTACACGACGGCGGCCAACAAAGGACAACGGTCGCTCTTTGCGATCGATGTCGATACGGGGAACGTGCGCACCGTTGTCCGCGAGGGCACCGTCGGCGGGGTCGGCGTCGCCGATCAGCGGCTGGTGTTTGGGCTCGACACCCTGGCGTCGCCGGTGGAACTGTACAGCGTCCGACCCGACGGCAACGAGGTTCGATCGATCACGCAGATCAACGCCAAGAAGGTGGCGGCGGCACGCATGGGCGAGTTCGAGCAGTTTACCTTCAAGGGCTGGAGCGACCAGTCCGTCCATGCCTATGTCGTCAAACCGGTTGACTTCGATCCGGCCAAGACGTACCCGGTGGCGTTCCTGATCCACGGCGGTCCGCAAGGATCGTTCGGCAACCACTTCCACTATCGATGGAACCCGCAGGCGTACACGGGTGCGGGGTACGCGGTCGTCATGGTGGACTTCCACGGTTCGGTGGGTTACGGCCAGGCGTTCTGCGACTCGATCGGCGGCGACTGGGGCGGCAAACCGCTGGTCGATCTTAAGAAAGGGCTGGCGGCGGCGCTGGCGCGCTACTCGTGGATGGATGGTGACCGCGTTGCGGCGCTCGGTGCGTCGTTCGGCGGATTCATGATTAACTGGATCGCCGGCAACTGGCCCGATCGATTCCGCTGCCTGATCAACCACGACGGAAACCTCGACGAGCGTCTCGCCTACTTCAACACCGAGGAACTGTGGTTTCCGGAGTGGGACCACCGAGGTACGCCGTGGGACAACCCGCAAGGGTACCAGAAGCACAACCCCATCGACTACGTGAAGAACTGGAAAACGCCGATGCTCGTCATCCACGGGGCGCTTGATTTTCGCGTCGTCGAGACACAAGGCATGTCCACCTTCACCGCGCTGCAGCGTCGCGGCATACCGAGCAAGCTGCTTTACTTCCCCGACGAAAACCACTGGGTGCTGCAACCGGCCAACGGCATCCTCTGGCACGACACCGTCCTTTCCTGGATGGATCGTTGGACCAAGGGAACCGCCTCGGGGCGATAAGCGAGCACTGAGAAGCGCGGATCGAGCGCAAGCTTTCGGGTCCGAATAAGTGTCAATCTCGCGGCACTATTAACGACAAGACCAAGATCGATTCCCAGTGGCAACCAACTTGTTGCCGCTTAAGCCGGCGCGCGGTTTCGCCACGCGAGGGCCATCGAGTCATAACCCATGGTTTCGGCGCCCGCGGATCGACCATGTCGTCACGAGAAGAGTTTGACCGGGCTCAACATGGGGACCGAGGGTTCGATAAGCCGCTCACCGCATGAGCTGATTTTGCGCTGATGTGTAGCAAGACTGGGGCTTGTCACCCAGCACGCGCGTATTTCGGGGGTTTCGGCGCGATGGGGTCCTTCCTAACGACCTATAAGGGCCAAGGACCGATCGGCACGCTTCTTGCACGGTGGAGAAGTGGACGCATAACGTGTAGGATGGTTGAGTGCGGGGCCTCCGTGCGGGCCCCCCGGTTCTGCGGCCACCGAGAAGTGGCCTTGAGACCGGCCCACGGCAGGGCTTCGTCGATCTCCGGGAGGCTCGCTCGCTTCTTCGCTTGGAGAATGCCCTGTCGAACGTGCCCGGCTGGGTCGGGCCAAGAGCTAGACATGGAAGGGAAGCGAACATGACAAAGACTCTCGACACGCTACAGCAACATCAACTGGTGATCCTTCGCCGTCTGCGAAGCGGTCCGTTGACGGAGTTCGAGTTGGCGTCCGAGATCGCGGAACACTCCGGGCACACGCAAGAGCAGGCTGCCGACCAGATGGACGACTGGCTCAACGAGCTTCGCAACGAAGGGTTGATCTGGTCCGGCAAGCTCGCCAACAGCGACGGTCAAACCATCCTGGCAGCCGCCCTCACCAACGCAGGCAGAGAACTTCAGTAGCGCACGCCGCACCCTGCGAAGAATCCAGGGCTCGCCGTCTTCCTACCTGGACCCTATCCAAGCACCGCAAGACGCTACCGCGACTTCCCGAGCCGCATGCTTCCGCTTGCGCGGATGTCCGCGCGGGCTTCAAGCCCGCGGATCGGAACGAGGAAAGGGCTGCATGCGCTACTGTGCTCCTATGTTCGGCGTGACTTCATTCCGGTCCACGCGCCAGATGTTGCGATACTTCGTCATGGGGACGTCATTGTGGATGGAAAACTTCTTCGCGAAAAAGACCGGGCGATCACTTAGAGGAGCAATCATCGTCATCCAGTTCCTCGGATCAGCGTTGATCAGGTGAATGTCCGGACGGTCCGCGCGAATGAATTGTGCGTACCGAAGCGGTGGCCAGTATCGCCAGCCGGCCGCGATGACCGTGTCTTTGGGAAGCGTCTGCATGTCCAGCTCGCGAATCCACTCGGTGGCGTCGCTGGTCTTGCCGAACTCCGGACGGTTGGGAACGTCGTTGACCGTGACGCCCACCATCAGGAAGAGCAGGGCGACGCTTACGATCTTCGCTACCTTCGGCGTGCAAAGAAGCGACGAGAACGCCACACCGCCGAAGATGACAGCCGCGAAGTACGTCGGTAGCAGGTCGGCCGACTGCCCGTAGACGTGATACTGACAGACGAACACCACCTGCGATAATCCCACACCGGCGATCAACAGGAAACTCGCGCGGCACCGACGGTAGGCCATGGTCGCGCCGAACGCGATGGCCGCCATGGCTGCGACAAAAAAACCGTGAACGCCGAACAGCAGGATTGTAACGGCCACGACCATGAACCGCTCGAACTGCGGAAACATCTCGTAGCGCAACCACTTGAGCTTCTTTCGTGCTTGGTCGCTTGTCCTGCCCATGTACTCGCTGAACTGTTCTCCGGTAACGTGCCAGATGACGCGCCGAACTCGCGCGCCGGGACCCTCCGTCGTGTCGGGAAGCCGCTTCCATTGCAGGTTGTATAGCTCAATGTAGTTATACGCGGAGTCGGGTTTGTCCCGCACCCAGAGGTACCCCAGATTGAACGCGACCGGCAACAAGGCCAGACCCGTGACGATCAGGATGCTCCGCACGGCCGCACGCGGGGAGCGATCCCGCTTCCGCTGCGCAAGCCACCAGACGATCAGGAAAAACGGCAGCGCGAACAGCACCGGCGGCCGGTTGGCCAGGGCCGTTCCATAGAGCAGGGCGGCGATGAGCAGGTAACGCCGGGTGCCGGTGTGCGTGTACTTCACGAACAGATACACCGATCCGCTCAACACCGCCAGCGCCGGCATATAAACCTCGGGCGCGACCATACTCATCCACATGCGCGGATGAGTCGTCAGGCACAGTGCGGCCGCTCCGGCCAGCCACGCATTCACCCCGAGCCGAACCTGAAGCATGACGCACAGCCACAAGACGATCAGCCCGCTTGCCAGGCAGGCCAGCGAGACCATGTAGGCCGGATCGACCCAAGGAACCCATGTGGCCAGATGTCCAACCGCCACGAAACCCGCATACCCCGGCGGGTGCATGATCCCCAGCGTGATCGACGCGAGCTGGAGATCGCCGAAGTCACCGAAACAGATGCTATCGGGCAGACTCGGAAGCGCGACGATCGCGGAGATGATCAGCACGATCGCCACGGCCACGCAATCGAACCACGACAGGCAACGCCAAGCGGTCGTGTTCGGAATGTCCGGCGGCTCGGCTTGGGCGTCGTCCGGCGCGGGTTCCGTGCCCTTGGTTGATTCTGCTGGTTCGGTCATCGTTTCGCTGGGGTTCCCCGTCCCTCGAAGCCGTCGGCTGCTCCCTCTCTGTGAGACGCAGCATGGTAGCGAACCGTCATCCGGCTCGCCAGGGCGAGCACGCGGGAATCGCCGTCGAGGGTGTCGAGATGCCTGACAGAATCGACGTTGAGCAGTCTTCAGGGATTGGTGCCCCATCCTTCGCCTGTTGCGAAGGGTGGGGGACGGACAGGCGAGTGGGGCGGGCGATTGCCCGCGTTTTTGTGGTCGAACGGCGGGCAATAGTCCGCCCTACGTAACTAATGCGTCAAGCGCCTTTGTGAGGTAGGCTCTAAATCGGACAGACCAACTGCCCCAGCCGCTCGGTGAGCTTGAGGTTTTCCGTGTAGTCGATCGGGCAGTCAATCAGCGTCGGCTTGGAGGACGTGAAGGCCGCTTCCAGCGCGGGAATGAGTTCGTCGGCCGCCGCGATACGCACGCCGTCCCACCCGAAGCTCTTGGCCAGGGCGACGAAGTCCGGGTTGCCGAAATCGATGTGCGATGAGCGCCCGAACTGCACCTCCTGCTTCCACTTGATGAGCCCGTACGTGTTGTCGTGGAACACCAGGCAGACGATGGGCGTGTTCACGCGTACGGCCGTCTCCATTTCCTGGCAGTTCATCAAGAACCCGCCGTCGCCGCAGACCGCAAGGATGCGCCGGTCCGGGTGGATGAGCTTGGCGCCAATGGCGCCGGGCAAGGCGATGCCCATGCTGGCGAACCCGTTGGAGATGATGCACGTGTTGGGCTCCAGCGCCGGGTACATCCGCGCGATCCACATCTTGTGCGCGCCGACGTCGGATATGACGATGTCGCTGGGGCCCATGACCTTGCGAATGTCGTGGATCACGCGCTGCGGCTTGACCGGAAACGTGCTGTCGTCACCGAGCGCGCCGAGCTCATCCAGAATCGCGCGGCGAAGCGTCCAGACCGCCGGCTCGTCGCGCGGAGTGACGTCCTCACCCAGCGCGTCGAGTGTCGCGCCGATGCCGGCCTCGATGCCGACGGCGACCGAGTAGTGCGCGTCCACCTCCGCCGCACAGCGGTGAATGTGGACGATACGCTTGTCGCTCTGGGGGTTCCACTTCACCGGGTGGTACTCCACCAGGTCGTATCCAATGCACAGAACCGCGTCCGCCCGGTCGAGGCCGCAACTGACGACGTCCTTGGACTGCAACCCCACCGCCAGCAGCGAAAGCTCATTCGTATAGGGTAATACGCCCTTGGCCATGAAGGTCTGCGCACACGGGATGCGCGTTTTCTCGACAAACCGGCGGAGCGCGTCGGTGGCACCGTCGCGGATGAGGCCGTTGCCCGCAATAATGATGGGGAAACGGGCCGCGTTGATGATGTCGGCGGCCTTTCCAAGCTGTGATCCCAGCGGCTCCGGCGCAAGCGGGTGTTGAACGGGCAGTGGTTCGCCGCCGACCTCCGCCTCGGCCACGTCCTCGGGAAAGTCGATGTGCGTTGCGCCGAAGCGTTCGCTCTGCGCCAGCTTGAACGCCTTGCGCACCACTTCCGGGATGATCCGGGCTGTCGTAAGCTGAGCGTTGTACTTGGTCATGGGGCGAAAGAGCGCGACAAGGTCCATCGCCTGATGTGATTCCTTGTGCAGGCGGTCGATGCCGGCCTGCCCGGTGACCGCGACGAGCGGGGCGCTGTCCATGTTGGCGTCGGCCACCCCGGTCACCAGATTGGTCGCACCGGGTCCCAGGGTGGCCAGGCAGACGGACGCCTTGCCCGTCAACCGACCCTGCACGTCGCACATGAAGGCGGCGCCCTGTTCGTGCCTGGTTTGAATGAACCGGAGCGGGCTATCAACCAGGGCGTCCATCACGTCGAGGTTCTCCTCGCCGGGAACACCGAAGACAAACGGCACCCTCTCGTTTTCGAGGCACTTCACGAAGAGTTCGGCTGCCTTCATGCTGTTGACCCTTTGCGCGTTGGGGACTGAAGCGACAGCCCGGACGACGCGCGGATTATTATACGCGGTCGGCCACGCAGGCGAAAAGGGGGGAGGCGCACCGAATTCGGGCAGTCAGGCGGCTCGTTCGAGACAAAGGAACCCTGATCGGTAGTCACGCACTCCAAACCGCCGAGCACCTGCAACGATCACGACTTACGTGACGGCGACAATCCGTGCGTGTCAGAACCAGACCACGATGAACGGATGATCAAGCAGCTCACGGGCCTGGTAGCCAAGCTGCCCCACGTAGACGTGGCAAGCTCAGTAGAGTGCAGACGATGCGACTCTGCAAGGACAATCCCGAAGTCGTCACCCTGGTACTTCCAGCGCTTTGTCACATATAGCTCTTCGGGTTCGATCTACGCCGTATCTAACCCCTACACTGCTCAAGAGCAGTGGCACACCCGAAAACTTTGGCGTGACGATGCACCAGCGTAGTGGCTCACGCGGATGCCATTTTTTCTGAGCCGCGCCTGTAAAGAAGCGGTGCCGTTCGGTGCCCGAGAATCGCTCCCTGACGGTCGCGGCTTGGGTCGCAAGAACGTCGGCAATTCCGGGACACGACGTTGGCGGGTTCGGCTCGCGCGGAACGTCCCTTGATTCATGGCCACAGCCGGCTTCAAGGTTCGCGGGGCGATACACCGGCAATCTTAATGTCGTCCAGCTTCAAGTCCGTCGCTCCGCCGTATGCAAAGCGCAGCAACATATTCGCCTCCCCATTGTCGAATCGAACGGACACCTCCCACGAGATGTACCCGGGCGTTGTCACGGGTTGCTGCCCCGCCAACGTTGGGTGTTCGACGAGCTTACCGTGGGTGCTCGCTATCTCGCTGAGCCACGCGTGAAGCGCCTCGGAACTCACGTCCTCGTTGAAGGCATCCGAACACAGCGGACGCAAGGCGGCCTCAGCCTCGGCGAACAGCGCCGGGTCCGCCGCGAGAACTTCCGGCAACGCAATGGTGATGCGAGCGGTCGAGGCGAACAGCGCAAGACTTACGTAGGCCGCGAACGCGATCACGACGGAGCCGACCCCGGTGACAACCGAGATGGGAATCGCCGCAATGGCCAAGCCCCGCCCACGCCGCACGCCGTCGCGTGTCTTGGCGATCCCGATGATGCCGAACACAAAACCCGCCAGCGCGGTGATCCCCGCGCAACCGAGCAGCGAACAAACGAAGCCGGTCACGGCCGCAGCGCTCATCGGCGCCGGCGCAATGGGTTCCAACGGGCCGTACGCCTCGTCGGGTCGATCCCCAGGCGGAATCGGAGGAGGTTGAAACTGAGTCATCCGGACCAGTCTCCGTCAAAGGCTCTCGGCGCGGCGGAAGCACGCGGAATCACTCTCGATACGGCGGTTCGGCTGGCTTCGACTACCCTGCCAGGCCCTTGGCGCAGCTTAGGATGGCGTCATAGTTGGGATGGTCGGCCACCTCGGCGACATACTCCGCGTGGCGGATCGTGTCATCGGCGTCCAGGACGAAGACCGCGCGGCACTCGATCCGCAGGTCGGGCAGAAGCGTTCCGTATGCCCTGCCGAAGCTGACATCGAAATGGTCGCTGAGCACGTGGATTCGGTCCTGATCGATCCCCTCCGCTCCGCAAAAGCGGGCCATCCCGGTCGGCAGATCGCAGCTAATGGTGTAAAAATCCACGTTTTCGAGCTTGGCCGCCGCTTCGTTGAAGCGCTTGGTCTGCTCGGCGCAGACGGGCGTGTCGAGCGAGGGGACGACGCTGAAGACTCGCACCTTCCCGGTGGTGTCGGAGATGCTCACGGTGTCGCCGAGCGTCTTTTTCAGCGTGGCGTTCGGCGCTGTGTCACCGACCTTCAGCTCCGGGCCTTCCAGTGTCAGGGGGTTTCCTTTCAGCGTGCATGTACGAGCCACGGCGGTTCTCCTGCTGATGAGTGATATTCAAAGAAGCCCGACCGGCGCGAGAATCCTTCACCTCGTGCCGCAGGGGCCGGAATGTAGCGAAGCGGATCGTACGGGGGGCTGGAACCGTGGTCAACACCGGCCCGTTGTGCCTCACCGGCCACGATTTGGCCCTGTGTGGCTTGACGGGACAATTGGCGGCCCTCTATTATTCGTGGCGGGAGGCCGGTGACCTTCCAAGCCGGTCGCCGCGGGTTCCCCCAAGGCGAGGGCGGTTTGCATGCCCACCCGGTCCGCGCGTAGGGGCGAAGCAGCCATCCGGCGTTGCAACCGCGACCAATCAACCGATTCACAAGGGAGTATGGCTTATGCGTGGTGCCGTCAATCTGAAGGTCGGTCTCGGGCTATTCCTGGCTGTGGGGTGCCTGGCATGGATCGTTGTAACCGGCGCCGCCTGCGAATCCGCGCCGCAGCCGTTCACCGTTGCGGGACCGGGCATCGTCGGCAATCAGGCGCCCACGCTCACCATCACCGAGCCGATCACCGACGTCACCGTGGGGCAGGGTGATGTCTTCCGGATCCAGTGGACCGACACGGACCCGGACGACAACGCGACCATCAGCTTCCAGCTCATCAGTGTGGCTTCGGGCGCCGCGATCAACTGGGTCGATGGGCTCGAGGAGAACGACACGACCGGGCCGGATTCCGTGCGCCCGCCCACCACCTTCCTCACACCCGACCGGTACAACCTTCGCGGGATCATCGATGACGGCGTGAACGAGCCCGTCGAGACCTTCGCGCGCACCACGACCACAGCCGCCGGGCCGCGCGTGGTGATCACCGTGGTGGGTCCGGGCGAGGCGCCGCAAACGATCCCGCCGGTCGTCGCGGTCGCCGAACCGAGCTTCGACCGAAGCGTGGCGCAGGACGACGTTCTGACAGTCGTGATTCAGCCCACGGCGCTGGCCCCGAACCCGAACGACCCCGATCCGATTCCGTTCGATCGCGACAGTGACGTGGAATTGTTCCTGATCCTGGACGTTGACCGGATTGCGACCAACGACGACTTTCGGAACCCGGTTCCTGACAAGATCATCGTGCTCGGGCAGCAGACGGTTCCGGCGAACACGACGGCCACGATTACGATCGACGTTGTGATCGACGTCGCGACGATCCCGGTGAGGCCCGATGGGGAGCCCTACTTCGTCCGCGCAACGGTTGATGACGGAACCAACACCCCGGTTCACGGCTACGCGCCCGGGAGCATCAGGGTCGTACGTCTGGCAAGCGCTACGGTGGATCTGTTCGACATCGGCCGGATACTGTCCGGCGCCAGGTTCCAGGGTTTCAACCCCACCGCCAGTCTCGGCAACGTGATGAGCAGCGTTGCGGACTTCGATCTGGACGGCTTGGACGACTTCGTGATGGTTGCGCAGTTCGGGAACCCGCAGAACATCGGCCCGGTGGGTGAGGCTTACCTGATTTACGGACAGGCCGGCGTGCGGTTCGGTGGTGTCATTCCTGTGAACTCCATCGGCGCGACCGTCGATGGCGTGGCGTTTCAGGCGCCTCCACTCCGCGCCTCGCTCGTCTTCACTCCCGCCGAGCAGCGCACCAACGGAATTACCGACGTCAGCTTCGTGCGTGATCTTACGGGGGACGATCGTCCGGAAATCCTGTTCGGTCTTCCGCACGTGGAAGGGGCGCTGAACACCATGGACCACGATCCTGGCGATGAAAGGGATTTTCCCACCCCCCTCGGATGCTACCCCGATCCGTTCGTCAACAACGTCACCGATCAGGGTGGTGACCTCTCGTTCTACTTCGGAGGCATGGCCGTTATCGTTAACAGTCAAAACCGTGACAACGACGGGCTGATCAATGCGAATCGGTTGAACTCCACGGTCATCTCGCTCGAACACGTCGGGCAGCGGCCCGTCATCCTCGACGCGGGCGGGGAGAGTACGACCGGTTCTCTGTTCCCGCGCGCGGACAACGAATCTGCCGTGAACCTAGGGAACGACCCGCGGGAGCCGGGGCGTATTGCCGGGGCGCGCCTCATCGCGGGTGGTTACGACGACATCGATGCGTTCCTGCTGTTCCAGGGTCCTCGAGAGGGCCTATGGGGTCAAACCGTGCGATCGATCGCCGACATGAATCTTGACGGTCTGGATGAGTTGATCGTTTCGGCGCCGCTGAACGAAGTCTACCTTGACCGGCTCCTTCGAGATTTCGGCTCGCTCAGTACTCAGTGGAATTCTACGCCGTTTCCGGCGAGCATCACGATCTTCCCCGGGGAAAACTACAACACAACGTTCTGGCGTGAGATCGATGATGATGGCGGCACGTCGCAACAGCCAACCCTCGGCGGATCTGTTGGCAGTTGCCCGCAGGGAAACCCCCGCATATTGTTCTTTCCTGCGGATGAGTTCGGCATCTTTGCCGAGGCGCCCGAGGATCGGCTCGGCGACGGTCAGTCAGCGGGTGATTTCAACCTGGACGGTCGCGGCGACATTCTGTGTGGCGCGCCGCTCAACGACTTGACACCGGCGATGCCGGACAGTGGGGCGGCCTATGTCATCTATGGCCGGAGCCCATTTGGCGAGATCGACCTCGAACTCGCGGGCGATCCGGTCTTGCGCGCGCCGATGCTCCGAATCCGGGGCGAGACTCCCAACGACCAGATTGGATGGCGGCAGGCAACCGGGCTCGACGTCAACGGCGACCGAATTGATGACGTTTTCTTCTCCTCTCCGCGCACCGATTTCCCCGGACCCGACAACATCGAGCGGACGACATGCGGCGGCACGTTCAATGGCGCTGACGTAACGACGGCAACCATGGACGAGTTCCTCGGCTGCCACGCCGACGTTGAAGCGGAAGGTGACCTCTTTACCGATGACCCCTGCAAGGCGTTTGACTTCGACAACGACAACGAGATCACCTTCGACGATCAATGCGTCTTCCAATGCTTGACCGGAGACCCGGATCGTGATCCGGCGTGCATCGTCGGCACCGGGGCCGACTGCTGTGCGAACCTGGTCGATAACGGGTTCGTTGGCATCATCTTCGGCGGCAAGCTCATCGACGGTGATCGAACGCTCTCACAGCTCGCCACGAGCGAGCTTCCCGGCACGATCTTTTTCGGCGCCCACGCCCAGGACCGGGCCGGCTTCGATATCAGTTCGGCCGGCGACTTCAACCAGGATGGCTTCGGCGACATTTTGATCGTGGCACCCGGCGAGATTCGCACGGACAGTGCCGGGCGGGATCGGCGCGGCGTTGTTTATCTCGTCTTTGGCGGCACGCACCTGACCAACCGCCAGTGGAACCTGGCCGACGTCGGCTCGCAACAGCTTCCCGGTATGGTCTTTATCAGCCCGTTTGTGGTCGGTCGCCCCAACGAGGCCGCCCCGCTCAGCGTGGCCTTCATTGGTGATGTCAACGACGACGGATTCGGGGACATCATGATCGGCAACCCCAAGGCCGACTTCATTGATGCCAGCTTCCCGCAAGGCCCCGATGCCACCGATGCCGCGACGGGTCGGCGGTCCAACGCCGGGGACGCCTACCTGATTTACGGCAACAACTTCGATACCAACCGGCTCGCTCCGTGAGCGCACCGCCCTCGTACCGTGTTTCACAAGTCTCACGACGATCTGAGCCGCGTGCGGACGTCCGCGCGGGCTGAAGCGGCTCGGGGGCGACGCCGCTTGCTTCCACGACCGAGCGCCTGTCCCGCTACGACGAACCAACCCCCCTCACGGCTCGTATAGTGTATGTCGGACGCCGCGTGACGGTGCCGGGGTCGAGGTCTGCCCGGTCCGCCGGTGGCGTGGATCGCCGCCGCTGGGTACCATCCGCCGCGTACGAAGCCATCCGACACGAGCCGGTCCCAGGGAAAACCGTGTATGTCGCAGGATCAACTACGAGAAGTCGAAGCCAAGACGCGTCGGGCCAGTTGGCTCCTGATCTTCAGCATGATGGGGGGCATGCTGGTCGTCGCGGCCTGCGTGGTGGCCATTCCGTCCGTATCGCGGACGCTGTTCCAATATCAAGGCTCCGTGGGTGCTGACGGCCGGGTCTCCAACTTCTATTCGGACATCATCGCGCTTCTCGGGGCGCTCATGCTCGGAGCGCCGCTGGTCTGGCGGGCCATGTGGTGCCTCTGGACGGGCGAGACGCACATGGAGGGGCTCGTTGCCCTGGCCGTGGTCGCCGCCATCGCCCTGGGGGACTATCGCGAGGCCGGGATCGTCGCCTTCTTCATGGTCATATCAAATCTGATCGAGACGCGGACCGCCCTCGGCGCACGCGCCTCGATCGAGTCGCTCATGCACCTGACGCCCGAAAAAGCGCACCGGGTTCTTGAAGACGGATCGGAAGAGCTGGTCGAGGCCAAGTTCCTCAAGCCGGGCGAGGTCGTCCGTGTCCGGCCCGGCGACAACATCCCGGCCGACGGAGAAGTGGTCGCGGGCGAGTCGACGGTGAACCAGGCCAACATCACCGGTGAGTCGCTGCCCGTGGATAAAACCAAGGGCGGTGAGGTCTTCAGCGGCACCAGTAACCTCACCGGTCTACTCGACATCCGCGTCACCCAGGCCGGCGAGGACACGACCTTGGGGCGGGTCCAGCAGTTGATCCTCGATGCCGAGCGCTCCCGCACGCCGCTGATGCGGCTGATCGATCGTTACGCCGGTTGGTACGCCCCGACCGTGTGTATGTTGGCGTTTATGGTCTGGTTTTTCTCCGAGGACAAAGACGTCGGCATTCACAAGGCGATCACGATGCTGATCATCGCCTGCCCGGCCGCCCTTGTCCTGGCCACGCCCACGGCGATGGTCGCCGCGCTGAGCTGTGCGGCCCGCCTGGGTATCCTCATCAAGAACGTGGTACAGCTCGAGTTCGCACGAACGCTGACGGCCGTGGTGTTCGACAAGACCGGAACCCTCACCACCGGCGAGCTTTCCGTCACGCAAATGAAGCCCGCACCCGGGATCGACGGCGCCGAGCTACTGTTTGCGGCCGCCTCGACGGAGCAGATGAGCAAGCACCCGGCCGCCATGGCGATGGTTTCGGTGGCGAAGCGCGCGAAGATCGACCTGGCAGCACCGACGGAGTTCAAGGAGGTGGCCGGTCGAGGCGTCATGGGCAAGGTGGGCGGCGAAGCGGTGATGGTGGGGCGCAGCACCTGGCTTACGGAGCAGGGCGCGGACATGAGCCTCACCCAAGACCCCGAGTACGCCGAGCCGGAAGGCGTCAGCATGCTGTACGTGGCTCGTGGCGGAAAGTGTCTCGGCTGGATCGGGTTGGAGGACCGCACGCGTGAGGAGGCCAGGGCGGCCATCGACGAACTGCGCGAGTTGAACCTCCGCAACATCTCTATGGTCACGGGGGACAAATGGTCGGTCGCCCGCCGGGTCGGCATGGAAATGGGCTGTACGGAAGTTCACGCGGAGGTGCTTCCCGAGGAGAAGCTCAAGATCGTGGACAACCTGCGGGCGCGGGGGCATCGCGTGGCTGTCGTGGGGGACGGGGTGAACGACGCCCCGATGCTCGCGGCGAGTGACCTGGGGATTGCCATGGGTGCGGCGGGCAGCGACGTGGCCATCAACTCGGCGTCCATCGCCCTGATGAACAACGACTTGCGGCGTCTTCCGTTTCTGATCAAGCTGTCGCGGGCGACGACGCGCATCGTCTGGCAGAACATTCTCTTCGGCGTCGTGTTCATTGTCACGTTGATGACACTGGCGATCTGGGGTCCGCTGACCTCCACGGCCGCGGCCATTGCACACACCTTCGCGACGGCGGTGGTCATCTTCAACAGCGCCCGGCTCTTCCGCTTCGGCGAAGAGCGATCCACCGAGGTGGCGGCCTACATCACGCCCACCGTTCAGAAGGTCGCTGCGCCTGCTTGAACACACCCGTCCGGAACGTAGCGTCCGTTCTCCCTTTCCCGTGCCTTGCGCGGCTGAAACTCGACACACGATGCCTTGCGGTCCGAGAAGCGGTAGCCGTGCGACCCGGCGCGCGCGATGGGTCCGGAAAGGCGCCGTTGGGCGACCGACACGGTGTGCAGTCGGGCCTCGCGGTATCCGAAAACCTATCAGTGATCGTTCCCGTGACAGAGCGCCTCAGCCGGCGAGCGGCTTCCTGCGTGGCGCCGTTCTCGAATCTGCACCTCGACCTGGCCAACGAGACGCTCTATAAGCGGTTTCGACGGATCGAACCGGGCCTGCTGAGTTGCGCCGACGACCAGCGCGCGGGGGCGACCCCGCGTCTTGACTATCCGGCCCTGCACCATCGGCAGGAGCCCGCCGGTGTTCTATCGCTGGTGATCCAGGGCAACGTGAAGCGACGTGATCCGGCCGACCTGTTTGCACGAATCGACATCGTGGTCGTCGAACCGCGATTTCGCGGGCTTGGTTTCGGCAAGCTTCTCGTGCTCGCGGCGCTCGCGCATGTGCTCGATGCCTACGAGGGACGTTTGTACTCGATCAGCTCGCTCGCGGCGCACCCGGCGATGGAACGGATCCTCGAGCAGGTCGGCTTCGCCGGCACGCCCAGAGCGAATCGAGACTTCGTACACGAAGAGCTGAAACTCGAAACGGTGAACCACGACGTACTCATGGGCGATCTGACCGCGGCCGCGTCCGCCGCCGCCCATCAGGCGAGCTTCCGCGCGCGACAGCAGTTCAACTCGTCTTGACCATGAGTGGTGGACAGCTTCCAGAGATCAGGTGCCGCGCGCTGCATAGCGGATCGGGTCCACAAGGTCCGCCTGTCGAAACCCCTCCCGTCTAAGAAGGCAACTCTCGCACCGACCGCAAGCCGCCCCATCGGGCGTGGGGTCGTAGCAGCTATGTGTGAGGCCGAAATCGACGCCGAGGCGCGCTCCCTCCTTGATGATCTCCGCCTTGGAGAGTTCGATTAGCGGAGCATGGATCCGAACCGGGGCACCTTCGACGGCGGCCTTGGTCGCCAGGTTGGCCAGCCGCTGGAAAGACGCGATGAACTCCGGGCGGCAATCCGGATAGCCGGAATAGTCGATCGCGTTGACTCCGATGAAAAGGTCCGTCGAGCCCACGGTCTCGGCGTAGGCGAGGGCAAAGGCCAGGAAGATCGTGTTGCGGGCCGGCACGTACGTGATGGGGATGCCCTCGTGAAGGTCGCCGACGGCGTCGGCTTTGGGGACATCGATGGTGTCGGTCAGCGCCGAGCCGCCGAAGGCCCGAAGGTCGATCGTCTGAAACACGTGTCGGGCAACGGCGAGCGAGGCAGACACGCGCTGGGCCGCAGCCGTCTCGACCTCGTGCCGCTGACCATACCGGAAGGTAAGGGCGTACAGTTCGAACCCTTCTTCGTGGGCCGTGGCGGCGGTTGTGGCCGAATCGAGACCTCCGGATAGCAACACGACGGCCTTGGGTCGCTGATCGGTCAACGGTCGAATCCCCGAGGAGACCTTGTGCCGCCACCGGCTCGGGCGGAGGCACTGTGTGAAGCCCCAATGCGGGCGCGCGCGCGATCCGGGCGACAATTGCCATTTCGCTCGCGCCGGGTTGAACGCCGCGGGCTCCTTGGAGTATTCTACACGGCGCGGGTCAAACGGTAACGGGCGAGATGAGGGATGTCCAAACGAACGTGATCCCTGTCGTGCCTCGAGGCCGGCCGCACGGATCACGGAGATCGACTGGCCGGCGTTGAGACACAGCAGATTGGAAAGCGTTTCGGACATTTCAACCGCCAGGTCGCCGGCGACGGCTCGCGCCGTGCTCGCCTTGCTTAGACCGAAGCAGTGGGTCAAGAACGTCGTGGTGTTCGCGGGACCGGCGGCCGCGTTGAAGTTCACCGAGCCGGCCGCATGTATCGACGCGCTCACCGCGTTCGCCGCCTTTTGCCTGACCGCCAGTGCCACCTACGCCATCAACGACGTCCTGGATCGCGAAGCCGACGCGCGGCACCCGACCAAGCGCGATCGTCCCGTCGCCTCCGGTGCCATCCGACCGGTAACGGCCTTGGGCATGGCGTTGGTGCTGATCGGTGCGGCGGTTACGCTGGTCGCGCTCCGATTGAATCCTGCGGTTCTGATCGTGTTGGGGCTCTATTTTTCGCTCACGCTGAGCTACTCCCTGGCCTTGAAGGAACGCGTTCTACTGGACGTCATCATCATCGCGACCGGCTTCGTTCTGCGCGCATGGGTGGGGTCGCTAGCCGTTGGCGTGGCTACGTCTGAGTGGCTTGTGGCGTGCGTCTTCACGCTGTGCCTGTTCATGGGCTTTTGCAAGAGACGGTGCGAGTTGACTCTGCTCGGAAGCGCGGAGGAAGCCGGGAATCACCGAACCACGCTTCTTCGGTACACGCCGGACCTGCTGAACCACCTCATCACGCTGTCCGCCGGTGTGGCCGTCATCACCTTCTTGTTGTACACGCTCGAAGCGGGCGCGCCCGCGCCTCCGTTTCACAAGGAGCACCTGTTCTTCACGCTCCCGCTCGTGGTCTACGGCATTTTTCGCTTCGCGATGCTCGCCGAGGTTGGGCGCTATGGGGGACCGACCGAGATACTTCTAAAGGATCGGGGCATGCTCGCGGTCGTTTTCATCTGGACGGTGATCGCCCTCTTGATCGCTTACGAGGCCAAGCTGCTGGGACCGGGCGGATTCGAATCGTTGTTCGGCGTGGCCTGACGGCTCGCTGGACCGCCTGTGCGTTTCAGGCGACACATACGCATACACGCGGAAAAACCATGCATCGTGCCAAAGTCGCTGTTGTTCGTACGTCTCCGGAAACGGTCCTGGCCGACTATTACCGGTTGATGAACCTTGCCGGGTATCAGGCCGTCTTGCCGAAGGATGCCGAGACCGGCCTGAAGGTAAACATCTCCTGGCACTTCTTCTATCCCGCGAGTTCCACGACACCCTGGCAACTCGAGGGGGTGATCCGCGCCATGAAGCGCGACGGCTACGAGCCCGCGCGGATTCATGCCTGCCACAACCGAACGGTGGTCATCGACTCACGACTGGGCGAGCGCGAAAACAAGCAGCTCCCCGTGGTCGAGGCCCATGGTCTGCAAAACGTTCACCTGTATGAACCCGACGTGGAGTGGATTCGCATCGAGGATGCGGTTGGCGACCTGGTCGATCGCTTCCTCTGCCTTCGGGAGGTCTACCCCAAGGGCTTCAGCATCCCCCGCCGTTTCATCGGCGAGAACATCATCCATCTGCCCACGGTCAAGACACACGTGTTCACCACCATGACCGGCGCCATGAAAAACGCCTTCGGCGGATTGCTCAACGAGCATCGACACTGGACCCACCCGGTCATCCACGAGACGCTCGTCGATCTGCTGATGATTCAACAGAAAATCCATCGCGGGGTGTTCGCGGTCATGGACGGGACGTTCGCCGGGGACGGGCCGGGGCCGCGTTGCATGATTCCCTACGTCAAGAACGTCTTGCTCGCCTCGTCCGACCAGGTTGCCATTGACGCGACGGCCGCGAAGCTGATGGGGTTCGATCCGCTTTCCGACGTCAAGTTCATCCGCCTGGCGCACGAGCACGGGCTGGGGTGCGGCGATCCCAAAGAGATCGAGCTTGTCGGCGATGAGGCTGCTGCGTCCGAGAACTGGCACTTCGTGGGTCCATTTCAGAACATGACCTTCGCCGCCCGCATGCAGCACCGGATCTATTGGGGGCGTCTCAAGACCTTCCTCGAATGGTCGCTCAAGACCTGGCTCGCGCCCTGGGCCTACATCGCCAGCGTCCTCTACCACGACACCTTCTGGTATCCGCTGTTCGGTCGTTCAAGGGTGCAAGCGGCCCTGCGGAGCCCGTGGGGGCGGCTGTTCCACAACTGGGAGAAGGTCGAGCCCGGTGCCGACGGCTATCCGGATGTGGGACAGGTGCATGGGCGTCTTGTTCGCGGATTGGCGCGCACGGTGAGGATGTCGCTCTCCATCCTGTGGACCTGTATCCGCGAGGCACCCGAGTTCGCCCTTCGAAGCCGGCGCCGTACGCCCGCGGACTAGCCAAGCGCGACGGAGCACCAGTCGGTGAAATGACGCACGGACGGACAGCGATACCGGTCCCGAAGGGTAATTTCCACCCTCTGGGTCGCAATAACACGGCCTCGGCCGCGAATACTCAGCGAAGGCAATCAGCCACCAAGAGCCCAGGGCGAGGTAGAAACATGATTCAAGTGACCATTTTCGGCGGCCACGAGGGCGAGTTTCGCTCCGACAAGTGGTTCTACCTGACCGTCTTCGGATCCCTCGAACTGGTTCGCCCGACGCTGGCCCGGCAGATCCTCGCCGACCGGCAGCTTTCGCGCGATCAGGCCGCCTTCAGGGAACAGCCGATCATGTCCAAGATGATGAAGGATCACGAGAAGCCTCGCGGGGCGGCCAAGCCGTTCTTCCTGACGATGTTCGGCAGCGTCGAGATCAAGTGCCCCACGGTGGCGGCCGAGTTCGTCGATTGCAAGGAAATGCTAAGGGCCGGGCTCTTGACCATGGAGGACTGGGAGCGGGCGATGGCCGACCTCGGGCGGGCGCAGCCCAGCGTGGCCTCGTTCACCGTGTTCGGCGGCTTCGGCGAGTGCGAGCTTCCCTCAGAGGACGAAGAGGTCGATAGCCTGGCCGTCCAACGACATCTCGGCATCATCCCGGAAAGCGCTGGGAAGGTTCTCGAATTCGGCATCGGACATCGGGGCTCCGAACGCCAGGCCACCGTGCGCCGGGCGCTCCTGGCCACGGCGTAAGAGGCTCCGCGACACCGCATACCTCTTCTTTGGGGCCTGTCGTACGGGCGACCCTGAATCTGCGCGTCTGGCGCTGTGTGTTGCCCACCTCTTTAGAAGTGCGGGACTCCAATGGTCGGCGGATTCGCGACCCCCACGGCTAAAGCCACGGACCACCCAGCCCAGAAGTCCCTTGATGAAGGCCGGACCTCTGGTGTGGCACCGGCTTCCAGTCGGTACAAACGGGCTGCTAGACCGCAGCCCCAAGCCGAGAACCTATCCACCATCGAATTCAACCGGGCTCGCTCGGACACCACACTTGTGCGATAGTATTCATGCCCGGTCCGCACGGGCTGCCGCATGCGTTCCGGAAGCGAACGCAAGGCGGATCGATCTGGAGATACAGCAATGGGGTTCGTAAGAATCCGGAGCATCCTTCCGGCCGTTGTCACGCTCCTTTCCGCCACGACACCGTCTGCGATGGCACAGACCGAACCCTGGGTAACCTTCGAGGACGGGCTGACCGGCGATACGTGTGCAGTGGTCAACACCGAGAACACCCAGCTAGTCGTCATCGCCGCGACGCGCCAGCTTTCGCTCGTCGCCGGAACGGACATCACGCTCCAGGACAGCTTCGTCGATATTGACGGGTTCGTCGTCTTCGAAGGCAACCTCGTGGGGTCCGTCACGTTCGCAGTGGACGAAAACGGCACGAACGGCCTGTGGTGGACGTCGCTCACCGGCGAAGTCGTCGCCATCGACGGATTCACGCTGGATCTGACCACCTCGGGCATGCGCCCCACCGATCTGACAGGCGCGTCATGCGACGCCTGCCTACTCTGGGACGACCCGGCGGTCTGCGAGGCCAGTGGCGGCGGCGACCCGGTGTTGACAGTCAACATTTGTGGCGTGGAAACACCGATCACGATCGGGGTGGGCCTGATCAGCCTGTCGCTTATGCGCCTCGCCCGGAATGGCCGCCCGCGACGCGGTCGTCGAACGGGCGAGCCCGCATCCGTGCGGCGCGCGCACGGGGCTGACCGGAAGAACCGTTGGTGACCAAGTTTCAGCCACCGCTTCGGATTCCGGCTGACGGTGGGCGGCGGTCAACGAGTCGCTTGGAGCCAATCACCGCGGCGCCGCTGATCACGCTCGGTGACACCGCTTGACAGGCAACCCCCGACTCAGTCCAATTTCCTCGCCTTCGATGGGCCGTGGTGCAATTGGTAGCACGTCTGACTCTGGATCAGAAGGTTCCAGGTTCGAGTCCTGGCGGCCCAGTCGTTGTGGGGGCATCGAAAACGCCGTTTCGCCCTTGTTTTCAAGGGGGTTGCGGCGTTGTTCGTTGGTGCCACCCTTTGCCACAACTCGGCCAATCGCGGACAAGTTTACCCCCTCCGGACAAACGTTAACTGCACTGGGCGCGACCCTGTTTCGTCAAGCGTTCCGGTCGCTCTTGGAGGGTGTATAAGAAGGGCCATGACGAACCGAGCCACGCCCGTGCGGGAGCGGTTTCGTGTGCGAAACCGGACCGCTTCCTTACGGGCGCGGCTCGGAAAGAGCCTTCTTAAACACGCTCTTGGACGCTCAGCTCCGCCGTCCGTGTGGATCGGTGGCAGCTTGCCTACTTAGCCCCAGAGATCGAACAGGCTGAAGCCAGGTAGGGCAGGTCGATGACCTGCCTTTACCGTTGGGCGGGTGGCCCATTCATCGCGCAGCGATGGGTGGGCCACCATGATGTGTACCGTTCAAGATCTCCCAAACCCGTCGGATCCAGTTCTTCCGAAACGACGACATGAATCGCGGGTGCCCCATCCTTCGTCGCAGGCGTAGGGTGGGCGACGGTCCGCCCCGACCCACCAAGACCGTCTTTCCGAGCCGCGACCGTGAGGGAGCGGACCTACGATCGACGGTCTTGCCCCGGACTACCGCTTCCTTACAGGGCGCGGCACGGTTTGGTTGAACCCGTCGGCCTACCCCGGAACCATCACTATCGACTCGCGTCGCTACCCACGGGCATGTCGAAGTTCGTTCCATAAAGCCGACGGACCGTGTCGGCCAGGCGGGGGGGTATCGCTTCATCGGCGTTGGGCTCGCGCGGTTCGGGCTCCTGCCCCCGATGGTTGTCTCGTAAGCGAACCTCCACCCGGCGATGTTCCGCCAGCACCTTGGCCAGGGCCACCAGATCGTCCGTCGAGATGTCCTCTTCGCCCGTGGACAGCCGCTCGTAGACGAGGCCGATCAGCATCAGATACGCTCGCCGCTCCCACAGCTCCGGCTTGCACTGGGCCGTCGCCCCGAACGTCCGCTCAAGAATGGCCGCCACCGATGCCTGCCGCCGCCGATGAGCGACCACGCGACGACCCCAGGCGGCGTCGGTCGGGCCTGCGTCGTCCCGCTTTTCCATAAGCGCCGAGGTGGGTGCCAAGCTCGTGGCATGTAGTCGCTTGAGGTGGTTCGCCAGTCGCCGTCGCGACACCCCATAGCGCCTCTCGATCGCAAGTTCCTCGTCCAGCTTGGCCACCAGGCTTGCGGTGACCTCAGCGCCGTTGGACATCGATTCCTTGAGCGTCGAGAGCACGCTTGGCGGCAGCACGCGGCTAACCGGCTTGGACCTCCCGGTGGCTCGCTTCCTCGTGGCGGTGGGGCGGGTGGATCGCCGGGGCACAGCGCGGTCGAGTGTTTTCCCGGTTCCGCTCATGACTCCTCCAAAGCGGGGTCTCGGATGCACCGGTCCGCCAACTCAACGCCGCTGGTCGACAGGCGAAACCATCGCCGCCGCCACGGTGTCGTCCCGTTGTCACGTTCCGTGTCCGCAATGACGCGTTCGATGTATCCCTTTTCGCACAGATAGTGCAGATCCCGGCGAAGGTGATCGAACTCCAACGTCGGGAACAGAACGAGCAGGCTGCGCATGAGCTGATCGCCCTGAAGGGCGGCCGGATAGACCACCTTCAGCGCAACCATCGCCTCGTTGCGAATCCGTTTGATCTGCCGCGTGTTCCGTCCGTTGGCCATTACCGTTCGTCCTGTTCCTGCCCACCATGACTCTCGATGATGGCTGTTGCGGGTCTTCGAGTTCCGGTGCCGCGCGCGTCCGAGGGATCGCGAATGGGCGTCGCGGGCGCCGACCCGGAGACGGTTGCGTCCAGACGAACGGTCATCTCCGTAAGCTGCTCGATCGTCCGCCGAGCGTGCATACACTCACGGACCCACTCTTCCTTGGTTGCGTAGTCCCGCTCGAACTCACCGATCGTCCGGCGCATATCCACAACGGACTGCTCGACGCACTCCATGCGACGAACCACGCCCGTTTCGATCGCGCGCTGCTGCTCACGCAGCGAACGAAGATAGAACGTGATAGCCGTCAGCGGGACGGCCACCAGTGGTGCCATCACCGTCAGCAAGGCCCCCGTGGTTTCCACGAATGACGCAAGCATCACGGCGCGGCGACCAGCGCGGCTTGAATCAGTCCGAGCAACTGTCCGACCGTGTCCGCACGAATCAGCTCGTCGGTGAGTTCAGTCCGGAACCGCTGGACGACCGGATGATCACGCAGCGATTCGACACCTGTGGTTCGTGGCACGCCGTCCAGAATGTCGTCAATGGCATCCCGCCGCGGCCGGTTCTTGGCACGCGCCTCCAGTTTCGCCAGAACGGCGTCGAGTTTTTCGAGTACTTCGTCCATTTTCGCTCTCCCTGTGCCGCAAGCACGACGCAGTCTTCTTCCACGACTCGCTACGGCTGGGGCCCGGACGTCGGCTCTTGCGACGCCGCACGCCGCGCTTCGATCAGCTCGCCGAAGTAGCGTTTCGCCTCGTCCTCCAGCGAGAGAGACTCGATGGCCCGACGGTGTAGCCCCTCGCCGATTTCCCGGAGCGAAGCCGCATTCTCCAGCCCCACGGTGAAGCGTCGCCACTCTGTTTCCCGGTCGAGCCACAGGCGCTCTATCGCCCGATCGAACTCCGCGGCGTGCTGATCGACCGCATCCTGGTTCGCGATGTCGGCCCGAAGCCGGTCGATGATCGCGGCGACCGCCGCCCGTCGGCGAGCCGCATCGACAAGCTCCACGTCCTCGTGATACTCGATCAGGGTCGCCGTCATCGCGCCCGCCAGGGCATCCAGAGAGTCCGCAGCGGCCAGCTCGAGCCTTGCGCCGCTCATGCAGCCCGCGACCACCACCAGAGGCAGGCAGCAAGCCGCCATCCGGACGCGGCGCGACCCGGTGGGCGGATTGCCGGAGTGACCTCGTCGTTCGCTCAGGGCTTTCGCCTCCATGTCAGTTTCAAGGTGCCCGTATGTAGGGTCACACCTCATTTTGCGGGTTCAGATCCACCCCGTTCCGTGTGCCACTGCTCTTGAGCAGTGCCGACGTCGCGTGCCATGCCCAAGCCGGACGCGCGGGCATGCGTCGGTCCACCCAGCACATGGCCGCGCTGCGCTTGGCCATGCCACCCAACGACCGGAGCCGCGCAAAGTCGAGCCACCTTTCTGGAACCGGCACTAGCTCGAGCACGGTCCCACCTACGGCCCTCCCGCGCGGCGCCTTCATACCCTACAACGTGGCCAGCGCTCGATGGGCCTATCGGACGCTACGCGCGCCGCGGGTGCCCGCGCACGGAGTGCATGACCGAATCGGCGGGCAGTTTTCAGAGCACAGCGCGCGAGCCCTGTGGCCGGTCTGGTATCGTAGAGGCCCTGCGCTTCGCATCGTGTCCGTGGGTTTGCGCCCACGGTTCTGACGCGGCGTGGCGCCGTCAAGATGGCTTTGCACGGCCCGCCAAGACTGTCAAGCACCCCACCGCAGGCTTGGGACACGGTTTCGTTGACCGCGGCGACCATTTCGACTACAGTGGGGTAGTTTTGAGTTTATAAGGATCGATGCCTCCTCAGTGAGCCGTACGGTGCCCCGAAACACACGCCAGCTCACCCTTGATGTCCTCCACATCCGTCCCGGACCCGGCGAAAGCGCGTCGGCTGCCGACATGGACGATCGGCTGGCGCAAACCAAACGCGTCGTCGAGTCGTGTGAGAACGTGTATGCAGGCCTGGCGAGGCTGTGCCGGGGCGATCGCCCGGCCCCCGGCGTGCTTATCGTTTGCATCGACGGTCTGGCCGCATTCGAGATGGAGTTTTTCTCTCTCGCTTCTCAATGGCGCGGGGCGCCGGACGTTTACGTCTATGGTGACGCGCACGCGGCATCCAAGCTGGACGAGGCCGTTCGGCTTGGGGCGACCGGTCCCGTGACCGACGCCGTCATGGGTGCTCTCGACCAGAAGCCCTTTGACCACGGAGACGACTCGGGCGTGGCATTCGCGCATGTGGGTTCAACGTTGCTCGAACCCCCGGTGACGCAACCCGGTCCGCAGGCCGGCGACGACACCGCGCCGGCGAACATCGAGCCTGCGCCGGCCCCGTCAGCCGAAGTCGGTTCACCCGACGCCTCGGATGAACTCGCCGGTTCGCCACGCGTACCGTGGCAGCGGTACAGCGAAGCGCCCGCACGAAAACGTCCCCAGATCAAACAGACGCCGGTGTTGAACGCGCCGCCGGCTTGCGACACGGCCGCTGCACCCGACCCGCCCGAGCCCTTGTTGACCGCGGCCGAGCTGGAGGCGTTGCTCGGCGACGATATCGCGGCCATCGTGCCCGACAGGCCTCAGGGTGCCGGTCCCGGCACGGACAAGGGCATGCAGCGGTGAACAACGGCGTGGATAGACCGTCTTATTCGCTCGATCGCGATCGACTTCTCGTTGTGGCGGATCGGCTGGGCGGCGAGGCCATGTTGGGTCAACTGCGGCGGCGTTTTTCCGATTGGTCGGTGGCGACCAGCGCCTCCTATCTGTCCGGAATCGCCGAGCTCTCCCGTCGGCGCGCCCGCGCCGTCCTGGCCTGTGTCGATCCCGGCGTCGCGCGCCTGGACCAAGCGGTGGCCGGCCTAAGAGTCGCGGCCGGTCCGGACACGAAACTTGTGATCTGCTGTCCACCAGAGTCGGAGCCGATGGCTCGGCGCGCCATGCAAAGCGGAGCCGACGACTACGTGCTGTACCCGCTCCGGGTTGAGGACTTGGATACCGCCTTCGGGCGTCCGCTCATGTCGAGCGAGGCAAAGCGAAGTCTGGCTGCCGCGCCTCGCGCCTCCATGGAGGAACTCTCCGGTCTCGGTACGGTCCTTTCCGCGCTGGCCGATGATCCCCGCGCGCTTCTTGACCGTGTCGCCTCGCTCATTCGTCTGGCGATGAACGCAGGCGGCGCCACCGTTGTAGTTGAAGGCGCCGCCGCGACCGCCGGTGAGGCGGTTCTGCGACCCGTACTCACCGTCCCGCTGCACCGGGCGTCCGAGGTCATTGGCCAGATCAGTCTTGCCGAACGCACCGATGCTCCCTATGGGCCCGGCGACGTCGAAAAACTCACGCATTATGCGACGGTCATCAGCCACGTCCTCGAAGCCGCCTCACGGCAAAGACGCTGGCGTCATTTGTCTGTCACCGACGAGTGCAGCGGGCTTCCCAATCGACGGTTCCTCCATCACCGGCTCGATGACATACTCTCCCGTGCACGGACCGACCAGTTTCACGTGACCCTGCTGCTCTTCGACGTGGACGACTTCAAGTCCTTCAACGACGCCTATGGCCACGATGCCGGTGACGAGATTATTCGCGTCGTGGGCGAACTGTTTCGACGCCACTGCCGCGAGCAGGATGTCGTCGCGCGCTACGGTGGCGATGAGTTCGCCGTTGTGTTCTGGGATGCCGAAGGTCCGCGTGTGGCCGGCTCGAAGCACCCCGACGCCGCCCTGGCCGTCCTGGAACGCGTCCGCGAGGCCCTTCGCACGCAGACCGTTCCACTGGTCGGAGCCGCGGGCGTCGGGCGCCTCACCATCAGCGGCGGTCTGGCTACGTTCCCCTGGGACGCTGGATCGCGTGACGACCTGATTCGGCGCGCCGACGAGGCGCTCCTGGCGGCCAAGCGGGCGGGGAAGAACCGCGTCTTTCTGATCGGCGAGACCGACGACACCTCCCGCTGAGTCCCGCTCGCTGAACACCCACCGTCCCCGGTTGGCGTGATGCCAAGGCAACGTCACGCGCAAACTTGCGGCTTGGGTGGCCCATGGCTTTAGCCGTGGGGGACGCGAATCCAGAGACCATTCGAGTCCCCCACCTCTAAAGAGGTGGGCCACCCACCGAGCAAGTTTCGCAGATTCAAAATTGAGCGTAGGCTAGTGCATGGTCACACGTCGTCTTGCGGGTTCGTTGCCGAGTCAGAGCCGCGGGCGCTAGCCCGCGGACTGGTCCCGCCGCTAGCGCGGCAGGCTCTGATTAGCACGACCGGTCGCGGCGTTCCGGGTAACGAAAACCCGCAGATTCAGGAGTGAAGATGCACTAGGTTCCGCGCGTGTTGCCGTACAGCCCGATGTGCAGACGTGGGCAGAACCGGAATCCTCGCTGCTTGCACAGCTCGGCGACCCACGGACCCCGCGCGTCGAGTTCATCTTGCGAGACGCCCTGGGGCATGAGCAGCACGTTACTCGGCTCACAATCACCGATTCGAGCGATCAAGTCGTCGATCTCATCGACATCCTCCGCCCGATCAACCACGAACTTGAGCTGGTGGTCCGGCATTTGCATGAACCGACGGATCACCTCAACGCGGATGCGGGCGCTTTCGTGCGAATCGGCGAAACGTCCGCCTTCGCGCGCGTGCGGTGTCGAGTTGGACAGTTTCGGGCTGACGCTGGCAAGGTCGCACGCCACTTCCTGCCAAACGGTCGCGGCCGTTTCGATCGTGAGATGATGTCCTTCATCCATGAGACGTCGGGTCAGTTCGCCCACATCAGCCGCCACCATCGGCTCCCCGCCGGTCAGCACAACGTGCTTGGCGTTATATGCCTTGACCCGGTCCACGACGCGACTGATCGGCAGCGATTCACCCACCGCCTCCCACGACGTGTAGGGCGTGTCGCACCACCTGCACCGAAGGTTGCAGCCCGACGTTCGCACGAACACGCTCGGCACGCCCGCCAGCTTGCCCTCGCCCTGAATGCTGTGAAAGATTTCGCTGATCTTCATCGCCGGTAGTTGGCCCATTTCGCCCGATGCGCGAGCGCGTTTTTCCTTTTCTTGTTCCGAGCCGCGGGCTTCAGCCCGCGCGGTTTCTCGCCGAAGGGTGCATCGCAAATCGCGGTGAACCAGCGATACGAAAACGCGGAATGCTCAAGCAGCCCGTTGAAAAAGTGTGGCACCAGATCCCAGCCTTCTTCAACGGACTGCTATGGTTCAAGAGGCCAGCGCAGCGCCTCCTCGAACGGCAACCCCGGCCCCAGCGTCAACGGGTCGCCTGAGCCAAATCGGAACACGCGCCTCAAGACCTCGCTCGCCAGGTCGGCCACGTCCTCGAACGAAACCAACTCGTAATACATCGACTCAAGCACCGCGTCCATTTGCGCCTCGCTGCAGCGACAGTGCAGCGTCGTGATGCGTCCGGTGCCCGCCTCCGCGTAGACGTACGGACCCATCGGCATCGGGCCGTCCTCGATGACCCGCGCGACCACGCTGCGCGGCGCGTCTTCCAGTCTGGGCTCCGTCGAGTGCCGTCGATCTGGCAGCGGCGGCCCGAATCGGTCGGCGGCCGCGGTCTCCAGGGAGCGCGAGACGTATAGAATCTGCGGCCGTGGGGTCAACGCGCCCGGTTCTCTCGATTGGACGATTTCCCAGACGAGCGGGAATCCGTCGGCATCGAGAATCGCGCGAATGATCGTGACCGTGACGCGCGGTTTCGGTGACCGCTCGCCGGCGTGGAACGTGCAGTAGGCCACGACCCGATAGGTTCGCCCGTTGACCTTCCGACGCCCTATCTGAACGTAGACCGTAGGTTGCGAGGGATCGACCCGAACGGCGCCGTCCTCCAGGCCAAGCGCTCCGAAGGCGTGCTCCGTGCCCGAACGCGGACCCTGTGGAGCGACCTCCTGTACGATCAACGGGGCGAGATCGCCCTTCAGGAGGCCGGTCATCCACCCCTCGGCGGGCTTGATGAGGTAGGCCGACTCGAACCGACGTTCCGTCAGCCGGTAGACCTCGTCAAAGGCTTGGTATCGGGCGGCCGGGGCGCTCCCCACCGGCTTTGGGGTTGGAACCTGCCGGCTCGCGCAGCCCGCAACGAGGAGCGATGCCGCGATCGCCGGCCAAATCAGGCCGCCCTCATTCGGCGCTCGCCCCGCCGCGTTGACCTTGGCCGCACGCTCGCTAACCGGACGCAAGATGTTCTCGGTAAGCTGCTTCACTGAATCCGACCACGAGTGTCTTGCCTCGCCGAATCGTCGGCGCTCGGAGGTTGCCGGTCGGCCCGAGCATGTGCGAAAGCAGCGTGTCGTCGTCGGGGCGGTCCTTCTTCATCGAGAAGGTTACCACATGCTTCCCGCGCGCGATGACGATCGTCGATGCGCCGGATGCCAGCTTGAGGGCCGCCTCTTGGCCCAGTTTCACGCCCGCGTCAACCGTTTCCTTCACGGCAACATCGGCCATCGCAAGGAACCCCTGCGCCTTTTCGCACGACGTTCAGCCCTTGCGTCGGTAGTACCAGTCGATCTGCTTGCTCATGCACATACGCCCCGCGGCAGGAATGATTTTTTCCACGCCGGGCGCGACAGCTCGAAAGCCCGGCTTCGGATTGTCATCCTAGAGTGTCCGAGAATAGGCCGCAATCAGCCGCCCAGCGTGGTTTCGTGGATGGCCGACCCCCACGCCCGGTGTCCGGATTCGTGCCTCAAGGTCCCGCTCCGGCCTCAATTCTGCGATGAGCGGTTCCCGGAAGGCTTGCCGAACCGTGCCGGCGCGGTATAATCCTGATCGACACGGATGTTGAACTTCCTCAGAGGCTCGCCCAGCGAGTCCACATCCATGAGGTTGCTAAGGAGGACGGCGATGACGACAAGTGTCCCGGAGTCCCAATCCAAAAACATGCGGCCGCCGGATGACTCCATCCAGGCTTCTTTGGCGCTTTTGGAAGAGTTCCTGAACGAATCCGCCGCGCGGATGTTCGACCCCGACTGCTTCGATTTGATCGGTCAGGAGCTGCGCCGGCTTCATGCCCGTCTTCGTATCCACCACGGGGCGGACCAGCTTGACGCCGCTCGGGTGGATGCCGATGTGCCGCCGGAACTCGCCGAGGAACTCAACCGTCTTCGGGCGGAACACTCGGTCATCATCGGGATCCTGGATCGACTCATCCGTCAGGTCGATTCGGTCGGCGACAGATCGCTTGAGTCCAAGGAGGTCTTTGTTCTTCGCGGCCGCGAGTTGATCGCCTTCCTCCGTCGGCACGAGGCCGAGGAAGACCGCCTCTTGTATCTGTCCGTCTGGTGCGACACGGGCGGCGAGAGCTGACTCGCGCCGATCACGGCGCCTGGGGCAATCGGCGCCGGTAGTCGGCGGCTTTGTCCGGCTTGCCCCATGCTTCATAGAGCGCCACGATGCGCCGAACCCCGCGGAGGGTGTAGTCGTCGCCCGCGCCGAGTTCCTTTTCGTAGATTGGCTGGCTCTTCAGCAGAAGCGACTCGGCTTCCTCGAAACGCTTCACCTTCGTCAGGCATGCGCCGAGGGCGCTTTCCACGTTGGCCACCTGCCATGCGCCCTCGGCGAAGGCCTTCTGACGGAGTTGGACGGCCTCACGCAAGAGCGGCTCAGCTTCTAACGGGTCGCCGCGTTCGGTCAGGAACATTCCCAGGCGGATGAGAGCGCTGGTGATGTTCGGGTCGTCGGCCGCGTAGGCTTCGCGCGATTGTTCAAGAATCTCCCTGTAGAGAGACGCGGCCTCGCCATAGGTCTCCCGATCGTTAGCGAGTTGGGCGAGCAAGACGATAACCTCGATCGTATCCGGATGGGCGTCGCCCAGTGTGCCGCGCCTGCCGGCGAGAACCTCGCGGTAGAGTCGCTCGGCCTCTGTCTTTTTTTCGTTGCTCCTAAGTAGTCCCGCCAGGTTGAAGATCGACTGCAATGTGTCTCGATCGTCTCGCGGGAGGTACTTGCGCTGTGCTTCGATAGTCTCGCGATAGAGGTTCTCTGCATCATCAAGCTTGTCGAGCTTCTTGAGGGTGAGGGCAAGATTGTTCATCGCGAGCAGCGTCTCCCGGTGATCGCCGCCCAGTACTTCACGGTTGGTGCGAACCGTACGCCGAAAAAGCGACTCCGCTTCGGCGTATTCCTCCAGCCGAAACAGTGTTAGGGCCAGATTACCTTGCGTCACCAGCGTATCCTTGTTCTCGTCGCCGAGTACGATCTCTTGGGTCTCCAGAGTTTCTCGGTACAAACTCTCAGCCTTGTATAAGCTATCTCGTTTGTTGAGTAATTTGCTCTCTTCCATAAGAAAGTAGGCGAGCTGACTCATCGACTTGAGTGTTAGCGGATCATCATTCCCGAACTGCCTCGTGCGTAGATCGACTGCGCCTTGCGCGTGCCGTTTTGCTTTGTCGTAGAGGCCAAGAAGCCCGTACATCTCACCGAGTTCGTAGCGTATTCTGGCGCCTTCCCCCGGTTCATAATCGAAATCACCCGCTTCGACTTTCTCGGCGACGAGATCCAGTGCGGCGAGAACGGTCATGTCACTTCCCGCGTCGAGAAGAGCGGTGCGCCAGATAAGTCTGACTCCCTGCCAGTTCTCCTCCAACCATTCCTGCGAGCGGGCCGCCCTATCGGCCTTGCTACGGGCTACCTCGGCGCGCCAGAGCACGCTGACCGTGGTGAGCCCACCGACAAGGAGCACGAGCGCACCAACAAGACCAACCGCAATTCCCCGTTTACGTATCGAGAATTTCGCGAAGCGATAAAGTACTGTTGCCGTCCGCGCGGACACAGGTTCGTCTGCTAGGTGACGACGAAAATCTGCCGCTAGGTCGGCGATGGATTGGTAGCGGCGCGTCTTATCCGTGTGCAGCGCCTTGGCGATGATGGCTTCTACGTCGCCGCGGAGCGTCTTAGCAAGACGGCCCAGTCGCGGGGGTTGGGTGGAGGTGACGATTCGCAAGGCATCTTGAATCGTCGCAGCCTTGGTGTCATGAGGGAGCCGTCCGCTCAGGAGCTGGTACGCTATGATGCCCAGGGCGTAGACATCTGTTCGAGTATCAATATCGGCTGGGTTTCCGCGGAGCTGTTCGGGGCTCATGTACGGGATGGTGCCAACCGCCTGATGCGAACCATCTTCCGAGCCCGACGGGGGCATATCGGACCCCGTCGCGCGGGCGATCCCGAAGTCGAGGATCTTCGGTTGGCCTCGCTTGTCGATCAAAATGTTGCCCGGTTTCAGGTCACGATGAATGACCCCCATCTGATGGGCGTGCTGCACGCCTTCACAAACCTTGATCAGCAGGGTAAGCCGCTCGCGGATCGTGAGCCGATTGGCGTCGGCATACTCGGTGAGCGAAACGCCGTCGATCAACTCGAGCGCGAAGAATGGTTGCGGGCCAAAGCCTGTGTCTGCCGTCCCGCCCTCGAAGATCTGGGCGATCCCAGGGTGCTGAAGCCGCCCGAGCACTTGGGCCTCGTGCGCGAACCGCGCCAACGCGGCGGCAGAGGCGCGACCCGCCTTGATGAGCTTGAGCGCCACGACCCGTCGGGGGGTTTCCTGCTCCGCGCGATAGACGACGCCCATGCTACCCTCCCCGAGTACGCTCAGGATACGGTACGAGCCCACCTGAAGTGGGGCCGGGGCCCGCGACGTCCCCGTTCCCGAAGGTGGCAGCGTTGGGGCCTGCGTCTCAAGCCCGGAGGATGTGCTGGAGTCCTTGGATACCATCGTCACTCGTTGATTCGCGTCGGAACCCCGTCCTCATTCGCTGCCCGGCCAACCAGCCGATCGAACGTCCTCGGATATAGTCGGCCGGAACCTTGCCGAACGCCCTGTGAAATATTATACCTGTGCCAAGCGGTTCTGTCCGGTTGAGTTCGCCGTGGTTTGATTCGCGTGGTCAGACACGACCTCCAAGACACCCGCTCGCCAAGATCGCGTATTTTGCCAAGAGGCCGCAGGTTGGAACACATGGGTCAAGAAGACTCACGACGCGTCAACTTCGAGCTGAGGGCAACCAACGGCCCGACTGCGGTCTCCTTCCGTCTACAGCCGCCGGGGCCTTTGATCATCGGAAGGCGCTCGGCCAGTTCGCTCCAACTGAACGACCCGGCCGTCTCGCGCGACCATGCCAGGCTAACCTTCCGACAATCCCCACGGTCGGCCGATCCCGCGCGGGGCGAGTGGCTCCTGGATGATCTGGGTAGCGTTCACGGAACGTGCCTGAACGGAGTCCGGGTCAAAGCCACCCGACAGTACCACCTGCGTGCCGGCGACCTGATCGTCATCGGTCCGTGGACGTTGCTTGCGGCGGATCGCAGTGCAGGCGTCAAGGCGGGGACGACGCTCGTTACCGTCCAAAACATCGACCAAGTCGGTACGGTTGTCGTACGAGCGGAGCGACCGGCCGATGCGGAAATGGACTCCAAGGCGCTGCGAATCTTGCAGTGCTGCTCAGAAAGAGTCCACGCGGGGCATTCCGAAGTCGAAGTACTCGATGCCATCCTCGACGCGGCTATCGAGGGAACTGGCTTCACGCGTATTGCCTTCCTGCGCCCGATGACCGAAGACGAAGTGGTGGAGATCGCTGCGTTTCGCAGTAGCGAGAGTGGGACGGCTGCAACGCACCGGCCAAGCCGTGCCCTCATCAAGGAGGCTTCGTCCGGTGTGCCGGCACGCCTCCAGCGCGGGATGCATGGCGACGTACCAGCGAAAGATCAAGCCGAGACTCAGTATGTGACGGCGCTTTGCGTACCCGTGACGGTGGAATCGACCGTCGTCGGGTTCATCTACTTCGACCAGTGGTCGAACGAGGCGCAGGATGAACAAAGAGGGGGAGGCCCGGATGTGTTCCCCATCGCGCTAGCCAGAACTGCCGGGTCAGGAATCGCCAACTTGATGCGCCTCGACATGGAGCGGCGACACGAGCGCAGCGAGGTGGAGCTTCACGCGGCGGAAGAGGCCAAGCGATGGCTTCTGCCGCCGCGCTGCGGCGAGATTGGTCCGTTCCGCTACGCCGGCGAGACGCGGCCGGGCAAGCTCATCGGTGGAAACTTCTTCGACGTCATTGTGATCGGCGAGGAGCGCTTGGGTGTCGTTGTGGCCGACGTGGGTGGCCGAGGTATTCCCGTGTCCGTCCTGGTAAGCGCCTCGCAGGGCTTCCTGCATTCCTGCCTTGCCGAACATTCCGACCCGGCACACGTCGTGGCACGCGTCAATGAGCTATACCGAACGCGAATCGGTCGAGGTAGGTTCATGAAGCTATGGCTCGGCGTCCTCGACGCGGGCAGCTCATCGCTAACCTATGTTGCTGCGGGTCATCTGGGTGCCGTCGTCGTCCATGCGGACGGGCGCTTCGAGAGGTTGGACACGGGCAAAACGATGGCCGTCGGCGTGGAGGCTGAGTCTGAATACGTTACCCAAACGATTCCCATGAAACGCGGTGCCTTCGTCGCCATCGTCAGCGGCGGGTTCCTCGAACAACGGGGGGCGGACATCGAACCCGAGTCCTCGACCGATCCGGGTGCTAGCGACGCGGCCGAATCGCCTATGGCTTTCGGGTTCGAACGCTTTGAGGAAGTCCTCCGGGGCGTTAGCCCTGACGACAACGCGGTTGAGTCGCTTTTCTCGGCCCTGGAAGCACACGCCGGCACGACTGAGTTCGACGACGACGCCACGGCCGTTGTGGTCCGAGTGTGATGACACCTCAGCTCGCTTCTCCGCCCGCCCGGACTCGGAACCGGGGGGCAGGCGATCGTGACCCAACGGCTAAGACCCGCCGGAGAAGCTCTTTCCGGCGCTGCGGATATGGCTCGGCGCAGAATCCCGCCTTGCACTCCGCTGGACGGGCGGTCGGAGCGATGTGCGTACAACGGTAACCCAACCCCCGCGGTTATCGGTATCGACCCCAGTGACCAGAGCTACTCGGCTCGATTCCTTCCGGTAATTCATCCTTGCTGCGGACTACCTCGGCGCAATTATCGTGCCTCGAATCTTTCGGCCTTCGCGCTGGCATACGACCCTTCCAAATTGGAGAGTCTACACTGTGGGACGACCGGGAAGTGCCGTGCTCCCGAAGGCGAACCAACCATTGCGCCTTGGGGCATGTCGGATGGTCGGCCCCGACCTGGACGGGTGACGTTTTCGACGGACGAAGCCCGGCCACTCGGCGGGATGAATCCCGCCTGGAGCCGTTCGTTTCAACCGGGTTCCGGACGAAGTCCGAAACACCGCGGCCATGCATGTTCGAGGCGGGCCTGCCCGGTTTGTTTGCGACGGTCTTGTTCTCGGGGGGGCTGCTCATGCAAGCTCGCAGGGGAAAAACACGTGTTGTCCTATCGGTGTGCGCGGTTCTAGCCGTATTGGCGACGGGCGGTGTGACTGGATGCGGCACGCAAGCGGGCGTGATGGACCCACAGGCCCTCAAGTCGCTCGCTGACCTGGACGGTCTCGGAGATGTATTCCTTCTCACAGGCGCTGCGTCGGACGGTCCCCGTGCCGAGTGACATGCGGCAATCGGTCGGGGGCCTCTGAGCCCCCGGCCTAGCCGTGTTCGGGCAATTCTCCAGCGGAAACGGGTAAGGTAAGCAGGTTCCCGCCCATGCCGGGTGGCTGAACTTACCCAGTCCACACCTCCTGCGTGGTGTCCCCGCCAAGCGCAAGGCTTCCCTTGACAAATCACAGGTTCCGTGGAAACATGGATCAGCCCTCGCCAGAAGAGGGGTTTCCTTCAGGACCTGCTTCGATGAGTGCGCTTCCTGCCTCGATTCCGCTTTCATCGCTCAGCGCGCTGACCGAAGCCGCGTCTGCCATCAATTCAACCTTGGATCTCGATTCGGTGCTGTCCACCATCGCCCGCTTGGCCTGTGACGTCACACAGGCTGAGGTCGCCAGCGTCTTCCTCTTGGATGCTCGCCGGACGGTCCTCAAGGCCGTGGCAGCCACCGGCGATCGGCGAGATGCCTTGGTGGGCCGGAAGTTCGACGCGCGCGGTGGCGTTCCCGGGGAAGTCGTACGCACCGGCCAGGCCATGCTCGTCCTCGACGTGATGGGTTGCCGAAGCTACCGCCGAGAGATCGATGACCTGAGCAGCATGCGAACCAGGTCGCTCATCGCCGTCCCGATGATTCACCGTGGCGAGGTGATCGGCGTCATCGAGGTCGTCAATCGCCGGGACGAGGGCGAGTTCACCGACCGCCACGTGAACGTGCTGCAAGTGTTCTCCACCCTCGCCGCCAGCGCGACGCGCAACGCGAGCGAGCACCGGGACTTACAGGATCAACTCGCCGACCTCCGGGAGTCCGTTGTCGGACGCACCTCCCTCATCGGGCAATCCGACGCTTGGCAACACGTGCTCCGTTTGGTGGATCGAGTGGGTCGCAGCAACGCGTCGGTGCTGATTCTCGGTGAGACCGGGACAGGCAAAGAACTCATCGCCCGACACATCCACACCAAATCCAAACGGCGGGGCGAAACCTTCGTGGCCGTGAACTGTGGTGCCGTGACCGAGACACTTCTTGAGAGCGACTTGTTCGGGCACGAGAAAGGCGCGTTCACCGGCGCGCATGCCCGTCGCCGCGGTTGGTTCGAGGTCGCTCACAAGGGAACGCTCTTCCTCGATGAGATCGGCGACGTTCCCAGATCCATGCAGGTGAAGCTGCTACGCGTCTTGCAGGACGGATGCATCGTCCGGGTGGGGGGGGTGACGCCGATCGAGTGTGACGTACGGATCATTGCCGCGACCAACCGCAACCTCAAGAACATGGTCATCGACGGTCTGTTTCGCGAAGACTTGTACTATCGGTTAAACGTCTTCCCCATTGAGTTGCCTCCGCTTCGAGAACGCAAGCCGGACATCCCGCTCTTTGTCGAACGCGTCGTCGATCGCGCCCGCCGAGAGTGCGGCATCGAGGAAATGCGTATCGCACCCGAAACCATGGACATCCTTGCTCGATACACTTGGCCGGGCAATGTGCGGGAGCTCCAGAACGTCGTCGAGCGGAGTGTACTCATGTCCGATGGAGCGGTGCTGCGCCCGTCGCACCTGCCGTCAGACATCTCCGCCCCAACCGAGACGGAGGTGGGCCGCAATGACACAACCCTTCGTGGGCAGGAACGCGCCCTGATCGTCAACGCGCTCAACGAGCATGGCTGGAACCAGTGTGAGGCCGCTCGGTCGCTCGGTGTCACGCGGTACCACGTGCGGCATCGCATGAAGAAATATGGCATCGCGAGGAACACCGACGGCGACGGGTTCGCGCCCTGACCCACCAGCACCCGACACGGCTCCAGCCGGGCCTGAACGCGCCGTCCATCGGTGCCGCTCCCGATCCGTGATCCGCTACGCGAGCCGATACCCCATCACCACCGGAACGTCGCCCGGCACGAGCTGCGCCGGCGGTGTGACCGTGACCGCGAGTTCAAGCGTCGCCGGGTTGTCCTCGACCGGACGCGTCAACACCGAAAGTTGTTCCGGCGTGGGGTCACCCTCGAACGCGACCCAGTCGCGGATGTGCTGAGTCACTGTCGCGCAGACCTTCTCGCCTGAGAAACCGAGCAGCTTTGGCCTCAAGGCGAACAACAACCCCGAAAGTCGCGCGACGAAGAGCTGATAGGGCAGGCTCACCTCCAAAACCGCGGTCATGTCGTTTCGCGGTGCCCGGGCGGCTGTCATCCCGTTCCACACCAGCACATCGTCGTGATCTCGGGCACCCACGACCGCGTTGATGCCGGCCATGCCGAGTTCCTCGATCTTCGCTTCCGAAAGTTGTGTGTCGGCCGGGCCGAACGTCTTGTCACCCTTCTTGCCGCCCTCACAGGTCTTGAACCCCTCGAGGCGACCGTGAACAGGCCCCGACAGTGCCGTCGGCCAACCCGAATCGGCGACGCTGCGTGCGGCCGTGCACGCGACGGCCACAGCCCCACTGGCCCAAACCAGGTCCCGATCGGTCACGCACTCTTCCTTATACGCAAACTCCAGGTCCCCCGCTTCACGTCGCCCATGCGGTGTCCGCAGCAAGCATCGACCGAAGACGACGCCCAGGAGCCTTGCGTAGGGCGCGCCGCGCAGGCCCTTCCACTTGGCGAACTGCCACTGATCCATCATGCTCGTAACCGGTGGGAGTGTGGCAATCTGCCAGGAATGTTTGGCGCCGAAGAACCCCGGCG
Source organism: uncultured bacterium (assembly GCA_965371245.1). Lineage (GTDB taxonomy): Bacteria > Planctomycetota > Phycisphaerae > UBA1845 > UBA1845 > CBDUXT01. The sequence goes on from CBDUXT010000011.1 coordinate 85,748, forward strand.
ATGCGCCCGCAACGACGACGGCCGGTAGGCTCGCGCCATGCTGGGCCAACTCGTCCAACGCCTCCATGTCGGGCGCCGAGTTTCCGAACTGGTGATCGACAACAATCAGGTCCGGCGCCTCCGCCCCTTCATCGAAGACCGGATCGACCAGCTTCGTGCGGAACCGTTCAAGCAGATCACTGTCGGAGGCGTGCAACACAGAGAGACGCACACCCTTGCGGAAATCGAGATGGGAGACCAGAAACGCCAGCGATCGCCACACGGATTCGAGACCCTGGATCTCCGGCGAATGCAGAACCGTCGTGAGCCACATGGAGATCCGCCGATCCGTCTCCGCCAGGGTCCGGCGCAGCGCCGACGCCTCTTCCGCGGGGATGGTGCCGCCGCTTCCCGCAGCGGCCGAGACGATGCGACCGATGGGCGATTTGGGTGCTTCGGAAGGCTCATCGCCTGATCCGTCGCCCAGATCGATCTGTCCCAGCAAATCATCCACCACGGTCGCGTCGGCCGCTCGCTCCTTGGCGGTCCATTTCAGCGATCCCGCGAGCCATGCGAGGGACGCATCGGCCGAAACGGCGTCCGCAACGGCCTTGTCGAGTCCGGCCGCCGGAAGCTTGCCGTGCATGCGATCCACGATGCTCTCGCGTATCGAGTGGAGTCGCCCGGCTGCGGGAATCTGTTTGACCACGCTCGTCGGGTCGAAGCACTTCAGCGAGTCGAACGACAGGTCAACCTCCGCCAACACGTTTCCCGCAGCCAGCGGATCGCTCGTCGAAAGACGCACCGTCGGGCGTGCCGCGCGCATGACCTCGTCGCGGGACGATGCCGTCACCGGCACGACGCCGTCGCCTAGCGGCCCCGAAATCGAGCCCCCCTTCGATCCGGCGAAATCCGCCACGTACAGAATGTGATACGGTCGGTTCTCCGTCGTAACATGAAGCCCCGTGGGATGGGAAAAGCTCACTTCGACATCCGGCGGCGTGGGTGGGTCAGACATGGAACGGTCTCCGAAGGATATCTCAAATGGTAGCCGGTGCCATAAGCAACAAGAAAAACGTTCTCACCGGCTCGATCGCGTATACGGATCGAGCCGGCCATCGATGAAGCGCCACTGGTGCCCCCATCGAGCTCATACAACCCTACGTTCGTTCCGCCTTGGCGACAGGCGGAACGAGACCGCGCCTATCTGGTGCCCGCGACCGTCGTTCGCAGCCAGTACTCCACCGTTCGCTTCAGCTCGTGATCGCAAAGAGATATCCCTCCGCCTCCCATGGCGTATTTCACGATGCCGGACGCCACGCGCCCCTCCGGACCCGAGCCGAGCCCGGCATCCGCAAAGCGATGATCGACGGCGTATCCGCCGGCCCGCGCAACCTTCTTGATGTGGTGCTGGACGGTGTCGCAGTCCAGCGGGGAAAAACCAAGCCGATCCCGCAGGTAATGCCAGACCTTCTGTTCCACGTGAGTATCCATCTCGGTTCTCCTGTCGTCAAACCATTCGTCTGTCAGACGCACGCAACGGCGTCCGTCCTTGTTCAAGCAGCTTATCGAAACCGTTCGCACCTGGGCAAGCGGTCACCCGGTACGCAGGCAAGTCGCGGCCACCACCGGCTCAACCGATGAGCACGGTAAACTCGCCCAGGGCAATGATGTCCGGCGGGCCGGTGCATACGAGCTGATCGGTCATGCGCGCCGCGGGCATGCCGCCGATCAAGACCGTCGTACTTCCCGGTGGCAGGATCGCAGCGCCCACGTGGGGAACGATAGCCGTCACCATCGGGCAGACGTGCAGATCAGTCACACGGGCGGCCGGCAAGCCACCGATCAAGACCGTCGGACAACAAGGCGGGAGAATCATCCCGCCGTGAGCGCACGAATCAGTCATCCTCGCCGCCGGCATGCCACCACCACCGCCCCCACCCCCGCCACCACCGCCGCCCCCACCGCCCCCCCCGGGAGGCGCGGGAACAAC